>JALNZV010000026.1 GCA_023229175.1 Tissierellaceae bacterium
TAGACTTTAATCTAATCCATGAAACAGAAAAGTACCATACCATATATAAAATAAGAGAAATAGAAGAAGGATTTAATCTAACAGAAGATTTAGAAATACACTATATAGAGTTAAAGAAATTTGAGAATCTTATAGAATGGGAATCAAATGGAAAGGAATTAGAAGAAGTAGAGCTTTGGTTAACTTTCATAAAGAAAACGGGAAAGGAAGGGGCAGAAACCCTTCTAGAAAAACTTGTTGAAAGGAGTGAAACAATAAAAATGGCCAAAGAAATGTTAGAAAAGATAAGTGGAGACGAATTATTAAGGCAGAAATACTATGCAAGGGAAAAGGCAAGACTAGATGAAATCTCAAGGATAAAATATGCAGAGTCAAAGGGAAGAGCAGAAGGTAGAGCAGAAGGTAGAGCAGAGGGTAGAGCAGAGGGTAGAACAGAAGGAGAGTTGAAGAAGGCTAAGGAAATGGCTAGAGAGCTATTAAAGGACGGTATGGAAGTGGCCTTAGTAGCCAAATACACAAAATTACCTGTAGAAGAAATTGAAAATATACAAAGGGAAATATAACAGTAGTATAAAATAGTTTGGGTAGTGTGAAATAGTTTGTGTTCCATCCATCCAAGTAAAGGATTTTTGATGAAATTTAAAACTATTTTATCTATTAATTTTAAAAGATAAGTTTGTAAGCTTAAGTTATGTGTTTATCTAAATTTTACACAATTTAATTAAGCTGTCAAGATTTTGCAGCTAATATTTTGGAATATAATATCTAGCCGTATAAATGTGGGGCTTGTGGGTAATTTGATTTTGAATTATCCACAAACCCATATTTTTTTAGCTTTCTAGGATTTCTTCAAAAAATATCTGGAGTTGACCTACTATTTGGTCCCAGCCCCTCATCCTACTTGTCCACTTAGCTGTAGCATTACCATAGCTAGATAGAGGCTTATTTATCTCTTTAATATGGCCTTTTCCATGTTCTCCAAGGTTTTTACGCTTTCAGGGCTGAGTTTTCCATATAGGTCTTTTCTATATATCTTTGAATCTTCCGCCTTAGTTTTTCTATTTTTTGGGCTTCTTACTTCATTCCAGTATACCTTCTTATTTTTGTAATATAAGTCAAAATCTATTATCCTTTGGCCGTCGATGGTATATTCCAAGGCTACTAAAATCTTTTTAACCTCCAAAGGCTTTAAAAACGTATAGAGCCTAACCTGATAAACTAGGACAGAATATAGCATAACTGCGTAGTCCTTTGTCCAGCTTTCTCCCAATATCATGCCAACTTCCAATTTTGATAATATAAATATCAGCCTATTATAGTGGTCTTCGTATCTTCCATAGGAATCGTATATATTTATTCTTAGTTCATACCATTGGCTTTCCTCTAAGCTCTGGGTAATCAGCCTAAAACCTTCCAATCTCAATTTATCTTTAACTAACCTTGCAGGCTGTTCTATTAGGAGTTTAGGTTTTTTCAATTCAGAGACGGTATGTCTAAGTTCCCTATTTGTAAAAGATATGATAGTATCGTCCTTTTCGCCGACACCAATGCCTTCAGCCCAATCTACTACAACGCCATGGAATATTTCCTGGAGCCTGGTGACAAGCTTATCTTCATCTCCTGGAATCCGCATAAGTATAGAAGTTGGGCCATAATCCACTCTACTAAGGAGACTGCAAGCCTGATTGTTTAAAATCGTAGACAGAATAACGGAAGAACCGTCGTGAACTAGAACTATTTTCTTGGCGTCTTCAATATATGTTTTTTCAGGATAGGTATCTGTTATAAAGCAAATAGTACTGTATTCTGAAGCATTAGCCATTCCACTTTCAAAATCGGTTAATTGCCCATTAAGATTAGATATCAAAAAGTCCGCTACTCCATCGATGTCCTCACTTCTAATGAATAGATAACGTGGGCCCATCCTAAATAAAAGCATAATACATCCTCCTTTATAGTTTTATTCTTTTAAATTCCATTCCCCTAGCTGAGTTGGTGCCAATGGGATATTTTATATGAAAGACATTGCCATTGGACAAATCGATTATATTGATATTTAAAAGGCCGTTAAGTCCATTGATGCCATTTTCGCTGTGATGCCCCGGCACAGGGCTATGGCCATACAGATTGAAATCGGCCTTATAAGGAAATTCCTTAAAATAATGGCTGACATTCAGATGAAAGTCGTCTAATTCCAAAGAACCCTCCGGTAGAATTATACCCTTCTTTGTGGTCCTCTTAACAGTTTTCAAATGGTCGTGGTTTCCCATTACATAAAAAATCTTTGAAGGGCTATTATTTTCCAGGCCTTCTGTAAGCCTTTCAATTCCTTGGCGGTAACAATCCAGCCTATTCCTTCTAATTTCCAGTTTTACATTATCCACCATATCTCCTGTATGTATAATATATTTCGGCTTTAGAATATTTATTAGTCTAAAAATATAATTATAGCTGCTCAAAGGTGTATCGCTGATATGGAGAATTATGGGGCCCTTTATCTGGCTAAGTAACTCTTTGTTTATATATGGATAGTTAAAAAAAGACAAGATTCCCTCTTGGGCCTCCTCTATGAATTTCATAATGCTTCCTCCAAACCTGAGATAGATTCTCTATATTTACTATATTATAATAATCGACCTAGTTCAACAAAAAAGGTAAATTAAAAATCATGTTTCAAACCGTGTCAACTTTTGTTATAATAGACCTTACATTTAGCAAATTGGGGGAAGTCATGATAAAATTGGAGCATATATCAAAAAAGTTTACAATCAATGGAAAGGAAACTAAAATAATAGAAGATATCAGTCTACAAGTTGAAAAGGGAGATATATTTGGATTGGTTGGAGAAACTGGCAGTGGCAAGTCTACCATACTTAGGCTAATGAACGGTTTCATGGCACCAGATGAAGGTAATATATTTTTAATGGGTGAAAAACTAGATGAAAAAACAAAATATAGACTTGTCAAGGATACCTCTATGATATTTCAAGATTTTAATTTACTTGGCAATTTAAACGTCCTAGACAATGTGCTTTTGCCTACACGACTTCGAAGAGGAAGCAAGAAGGACAATTTAGACAAAGCAAAAAACCTCCTATCATTCGTTGGGCTGTCTAATTTTGAAGAGTCCTATATTAGAAATTTGTCAGGAGGGGAGAAACAAAGGGTTGCCATTGCTCGTACCTTGATGACTAGTCCAAAGGTCGTATTTTGTGACGAGCCAACATCGGCTTTAGACCACAAGATGAGCTATGAAATATTAAAATTGCTGAAGGAAATCAATGACAAATTTGACACTACCATAGTATTGGTGTCCCACGATATATCGGTTATTAAATCCCTATGCAATAGAGTAGCAATTTTAGAGAAGGGCAAAGTAAGGGATATAATTTCCCTAGATACAAAGGATTTAATGCCCCTTTCCTACAGGGAGGCTTTGCTCTATGATTAATCAATATATGGATACATTTAGATTATTCGAGGTCGATATATTTCGTTCCCTATATGAAACAGTTGACATGATGTTTACTGCAATGGCAGTGTCCCTTATATTGGGTCTGATTTTAGGATTTGTTTTATTTATCACAGGTTCCCAGGGCATTTTCAAAAACAAGGCAGTTTACTTTGTAGTTTCCGGTTTAATAAATATCACCAGATCCATACCATTTATCCTGTTTATAATAGTTATTATTCCCCTAAACAGGGTTATACTGGGGACAGGCTTTGGCGTAAACGCTTCAAAAATTCCCCTTAGCTTCATAGGAATAGCCACATTTTCACGTTTTACGGAAAAGGATTTACTGGATGTAGATAAAAGTATCTACGAAACATCCTATGCCTTGGGTTCCAACACATTGCAGTATTTTATATACTTTTTATTGAGGGAGGCACGCTCTGGTTTAGTCTTGAGCTTTACTTCTACGAGCATTAGCCTGCTGTCCTATTCTACAGTAATGGGCATAATTGGTGGCGGAGGATTGGGGTATTTGGCCATAAGCGAAGGCTATTACAATTTTAACTACAAATTAATGTGGATTATAATTGTAATGATGATTTTAATCGTTCAATTTATTCAAACTACTGGCAATGTTGTTGCCAAAAAAATAGACAAAAGATAAGGAGATGTAAAAGATGAAAAGATTTATATTAGTACTGACGGCTTTATTTCTTGTTATTTCACTGACCTCATGTGGGACTGCACCTCAGGAGAACAATGAAATAAATGTGGGGGTTTCCTTTTACCCAATGAAAGACATACTTCTTTTAGTTCAAGATGATTTAAAGGAGGAAGGTTATACATTAAATATCCACGAATTTTCTGACTACCAAACGCCCAATAACCTTTTAAAGAACGAAGAATTAGATGCAAATATGATTCAGCACGACTATTTTCTTCAATCCTTTAACGATGCCAATGACGCAGATTTAGTCACTGTGCAGCCTATTTACCACGCCACATATGCATTATACTCCAAGGATTATGCTACTTTAGAGGAACTTCCAAATGGCAGTAGCATAACATTGCCAGACGATGGGACTAACTTAAGCAGGGCTCTATATTTATTGGGGCAGGCAGGTCTTTTAACATTTAAGGATGGAAAAACAGTAAGTTTATCCCTCGAAGATATAGAGGACAATCCAAAGGGCCTCATATTGGACGATCAAGTGCCTTTGACTAGCTTAGCACAAAGATATACAGAAACAGGATTGGCAGTGATGTACCCGACTTATGCAAAGAGCTTAGAATTAGTCGGCGATGAGGAAAGGTTATACGTAGAGATGCAGGACCAAATAACGGAGGGGTATGCCATATCCTTAGTAGCTAGAGATGACAACAAAGACGGCGAAAAAATAAATGCATTAATTAAGCATATAACCAGCGATAAAGTTAGACAATTTTTAATAGATGAATACAGTTGGGCCAGTAGTCCTGCGTTTTAAGGGAGGTGACAATATGACTGCTAAAATACCTCCATCCATGGATAAATGGATGGAAGAGGCTAAAAAAGACCCTAAGGCTGCCGAAGTGGGCATGTACCTATTTCACAATGGAGTTGTCAGACAGACCCCTAGGGATTTGGTTAGAGAGGGCATAGATAAAGGGACATCAGTAAAGGGAATGGAGTTTAGCTACGATAACGAAAAGGTTCAAATTGCCATAGAAGATGCTTATAAATTACCGGGAATATACTATATCAAGGTATGGCTCAATGAAGGAAGGCTTTCCCTTGGAGATGATATTATGTATGTTTTAGTTGGGGGGGACATTAGACCCAATGTTATAAATGCCCTACAGTCATTAGTAGAGCAAATCAAGACCCAGTGTGTGTTAGAGAGGGAAATATAGAATATATTAACTAATAATAAAAATAGTAGTTTAGTCCTATTTCTGTAGGGTATAAATTAATCAATATTCAATGTATGCTAATAGCCTAAGATTAAATTTCTAAATTTAGTTTAGAAATTTAATCTATTAAGGCGCAACATATTGCTTTAATGCAAATATTTTTAGTGCACAGGAGAGTGATTCTATGGGAATACATACAGATACCCCACAGGAGACGGGCAACCGGACTAAATTAGTAGAGATATTTGTAAAAAGAGTAAGTATTATTTTTTTCCTAATTATTTTCGTAGGCGTATTTGCAATATATTCTTTAATATATTTGCCCCTTAGCAGGAGCCTTGAAAAGAGCATAATGGAGAACTTTAATCAATCATTTATTGTAAAACACACTTCCCTTCAAAATGACATACAAAGGGCATTGGAGGGGGCAAAGAGTCTCCTAAGCAGGACAATGATAAAAAATGCCATAGTAGATTACAAGTCGGGACTCATGGATTTTCAGGAGTTAAAGGGATACACCCAGCCAAAATACGAAGACGGTGCTAGAATATTGGAGCATTTGCTTAGAGCAGACAGGACAGTTGACGGAGAGCTGGTAGCTAGGTATGATTCAGCTAAGGGACTGAATTATGACTGCGATATGGAAAACCACCTATTGGAAGGAAACTTCATAGAATCTGAAATATGTAAAATGGATGACAATGTGTACTTTATGGTAAAATCGCCTATACAAAATGGTGATGTGATATTGGGATACGATAGTTTAATTTACGACTTTACAGGACAGATTCACAAATTATGTACTGATACGGTGAAATTAGGGCTTTTAGACGACGGTGAAATTGAGACTTTGCTCTCCAATGGTAATATCGTCAAAAGAGAGGACGACGCTATTTCCTTTATAAGTGGCGGATACTATTATCGGGCAATGGGCATACAAGACGGCTTTTACTATTACTCTAAGGTAAATGAGGATATACTGTTTGCCCCTATTAGACAAATAGATATGAAGCTATTTGCTATTGGGCTTTTAATTCTATTTTCCTTCATAGCCATAATATATTTTTATATAGTGAGATTTGCCAAAGATGTATTGATGAGCCTAGAGGATAGACATTATTCCTTAAGGAGGGCTGTGAGAGAGGCTCAATACGACTCTCTGACAAAAATAGGAAGCAGAAGATATGGCGAAAAGATGCTGACCGATGCCTTTAGTGAATTTAAGATAAAGGGAGTATCACCTGCTATTATGATGTTTGATATAGATAACCTGAAGGATATAAACGACTCCTATGGCCATTTTGCAGGGGATCAGGTGCTGAAACAAAAAGTGGATATGGTGAAAAAGAATATTCGCAAGGGAGATACGCTGTTTCGCTGGGGTGGAGACGAATTTATTGGAATACTTAAAGACTTGGAAAAAAACTCCGTAAGGCCATTTTCAAGAAAGATATTGGAAGCAGTATCTGAGGCAAAGGTGGATTTGGGAGCAGAGCAGATAGGTGCTACTATTTCCATGGGAATTTCATATTTTAGGGAAGACGACATCAGTTTTGTCGATGCATTGAATCGGGCCGATGAAGCTATGTACAAATCAAAATCTCAGGGAAAAAATGATATAGAAATGTTATAAAAAATGCTGCAATTGACATTGCAGCATTTTTTGAGTCTATTCTTCTGTAGGTTCACTGGCTAGGGCATAGTAGCATCTCTTTGGAGAATCAATAACGCCATCTTTCTTAAGGTTTTTGATGGCCTTATCCACATCCTTTTTATCTAATCCAGTTTGTTCAACTAGTTCGCCGCTTCTCATGGGCTTTCCCTCACTCTTTAAGGCAGCTAGTACTTTTTCATTTACATCCATTTACATCTTCCTCCTATATTATATATTTATCAACGTCCTTTACTATAATACCCAAGTTTCCCATGGGTAAATCCATTAATTTAAGGCCGTCAGATAATTGTCCAAAGCCGTAGAAAAATTAGCTAAGAAAAATTCAATTAAGTCAAAGTCAAAATCTTCCTGAGCACCCTCAATAAAAATAAAGTTATTTGTGCTAGAAGGTCCTGGACTCTTGACAATGAACCCGCTATTGAGATGAAAGACAGAATTATGGTCCTTGCCGAACTGTTCGATGACTTGGCGTATTTCCTCGTAATTAGGCAACTTATCTATGTATTTTCCCACATATGGCCTGTATTTTCCAGTAGCAGTGACTACAATATGTTGATTCTTCTGACTTACTGAAGCAAATCCATTTGAAGGTTTTAGACTATTTTCTCTGATGTAAACCATGGGATAATTATCCTGCTGAAAGCTTGACATTTCTTCTAATATGCTCCGCAAAAAGTCCTCTTGGGAGTTGTGGGCAAATAATCTGGAAGCTGCTTCTATGATTTTTTGCAGCCCTTTTCTATGCTTTTCGATGTATACTAAATCCCTGTAATTTCTTAGAGTAGTATATAAAGTAGTATGGAACCTTCTCATGGTTAACTCTGTTTTCAATCTATAGTCATTTATGTCGTACTTTTTAATGATCTCGTCTTCAGGAGCTTCACCAGGTTGACCCGTCCTGAGTATTATTCGAATTAAGGTATTTTTATAATCCTTTCGCAAAGTTTCCACCACCTTAAGACCGCTGTGACTGCTTTCCATGACCACATCTAAAAACAATATGGCAATATCTAGGTTCTCTTTGCAAATTTTCAAGGTTTCTTCGCCAGAGTAGGCATGAAGGATTTCAACCCCCCTTCCCTCAAATTCAAAATCCTTGAGCATTAGCCTGGACACTTTGTGTACTTCTTCATCGTCATCGGCAATAAGTACCTTATATGGAGGTGCCTTATTTACGATATACTCTTCTGCATCTTCTTCGAGAAAATCCAATTTCATCTCATCAAAATCCAATTTCTTCAATAGTATCACCCTTTCATATTGATTTTGGCAATATAATTGTAAACCATGTGCCAACATCTAATTTGCTGCCACATGTGATATTTCCACCTAATGTGCTAGTGACGGTATTGTATACAATACTCAATCCTAAGCCGCTGCCCCCTTCATTTCGCTTAGTAGTGAAAAAGGGGTCAAAAATATGTTTTAAATCCTTATTGGGAATGCCACTTCCGTTGTCCCTAAACTTTATGAAGATATTGTCGCCTTTATCTTTAACATCTATATTTATAATTAAGGTAGTATCAGGTTTAAATCCGTGCTTTAGGGAATTCATAATCAAGTTTGTAAATATGTGGGAGATGGCCCCAGGGGAACTAAATATTTCTAATTTATCGTGACAATTTATATTATATTTAAAGTCCTTATTTTTGTATTCGTGTTTTAAGGTGAGGAAAATAGATTCCAAATATTCGCCGAGGAAAAATCCAGTAGCTATGGAAGTTGACTGATCGACGGAAATCTGCTTAAAATTGCTAATTAGCTCAGCAGCTCTATTAAGGTTTACGCTCATAATGTCCAGGCTTTCTTTGGAGTTTTCCAAAAATCCGAGGAAATTGGCCTTTGTCAGTGCCCCGTCCCTTAAATTTTCCACCAACTTTTCATTTTGGTCCATTAAATATGAACAAGCTGATACAGCTATACCAAGGGGAGTGTTTATCTCGTGGGAGATTCCCGCCACTAAACTTCCAAGGGATGCCAATTTTTCTTTTTCTAAAAGCTGATTATAGGTTTTTTCCAGTTCTGCAGTTTTTTCATTTACCTTGGCCTCTAGTAAATGTTCATTTTCCCTAACTATGGAAAAAGCCTTTTTCAATTCAGTTGTCATATGGTTAAAAGCATTTACCAATTCGTAAGTCTCGCTGATATAGAGACTTTCCTTGTCGATGGTGACAGAAAAATCGCTGTTGGATAGTGCCTTGGCAAGACCTGTGACTTTGTTTATGGGCTTTATTATGATGCTGAGCAGCCAAAGCCCCAATATTATAGTCAATGTAATGGAGGTAAAGATACCTACTAAAGAATGAAATTGCTGAGTTTTTACATCGGTCATAATATCGTCCTCGGGTATGACGATTACAGAGCGAAGACCTAAATCCATGGATTTATTCAGCTCGCCGATGTATCCAAAATATTCACTTTTATCCAGCTTAAATGTAAAGGTGGAGTTGTGGATATTTTCGTCTATTATGTTCATTATACTAGCAGATATAACGGGGTTGTCCACGTTGAGAGCACTTAAAGGTGCATAAGATGGTATATCTCCCTGTATAATATAATAGTGGCTTTCTTCACTGGAATGAGCCAATATATTGTCATCTTTATCTATAATATACACAATTCCTGCGGCAATAGACTCGTCGTTTTTCAGAAAATCATCTAGGACATTTAAAGATACGTCGGAGGTAACTATTCCTACAAAATCGTCTTGGTGAAATATTGGGCTCATGACAGTAATAGTGAGGTCCATTAATTCGTCGTAATTTACGTAAACATCGGACCATTGGGTCACTGGACTTTTCTTTACAGGGGCATACCAGGGCCTGTCTTGAATTGTATAATCTTCAAAGACAGCATTTTCGTCGGAATTTACAGAGTCTGAAGAGTAAATAATTAAATTGTCATTTGTCCTCTTGTCCTTTAGCATCAGATTAGTAGTGTGGTCTGGATTTATTCTAAAGCCAATAAACCTTCCTTGTTCATCCCCATACCCAATGGCACTAAGCTGTGGATGCCTTTTCTTAGCATTTTCTATGATATAATGTATATGTTGCTCGATGGAGCTAAGGTCTTCATCTGAAAAAGAATTATTATATGTAATTTGATCCCTAAGAAACCTATTGAAATTGGAAGCATCCTTTAAAAGACTGTCAAGATAATCCTCTGTATGACTAAATATAAGGGTCAGAAGCTTTTCACTTTGTTTTTTTGCCATATTTTTATAGGACGACATGCCGTTTATGGCGACGATGCCTATAACCATAATATTCAAAATAAAAATAATAGATACCATGGCAGAAACAAGGGATATTCGCCTATGTTTCAAAAAACCCACCTCCAGACACAAATACACTGTATATGAATGATATTATATCATACATAGGTTTGAAATAAACATGCATTCGACAAAATAAATGACAAAATAACAATAAATAGAACACAAAGGTTAAATCTTTATAATATAATATATTCGACAAAATAAAAAATTAAATTTTGGAAAGTTATTGACATATGTCACAAACAGAGTATAATATTAATTGAAAGGGACATATGTCATTAACTTATAGGAGGTGAAATCATGCCAAGAGGAGACGGTAGAGGCCCAATGGGTTATGGTCCAATGACTGGAAGAGGAATGGGCTACTGTGCTAGAGCTTATGGTCCTAGAATGGGATTTGGAAGGGGACGAGGATTCGGCCCAGGATATGGTGCAGGATATGGCCCAGGTTATGGTCCAGGATATTACGCTGATCCATATTATTCCAGAACAGATAAGGAACTACTGGAAGAACAAAAAGAAATATTAAAAGATCAATTAGATTATATTGAAAAACAACTAGAAGACCTATAAAATAGAATATATGTAGAATTGACCGGGGGACGCTCCGGTTTTTTCTGATTAAAAATGTGCCACCGAGAACCGTCCCCGATGGCACAGAGTTATGGAGGTGATACAAGACATGCCCAGACCAATGAAATGGAGAAGAGTTTGTGGATTGCCAGAAAGCAATAGATTTGGCCCTTTGGATCAATCAGCCGACGGAAAAAGGTTAATCAATATGACAGTAGATGAATACGAAACCATAAGGTTAATCGATTTAGAGGGTTTTACTCAGGAAGAATGTGCAAAACAAATGGACATTGCCCGTACCACCGTCCAAGGTATATATAAAGAAGCCAGAAAAAAACTTGCTAGGTCCCTAGTAGAATGTAAGATACTCCACATAGAAGGAGGAGAGTACAAACTGTGTGAAGGCCTAGGCGAAGGCTTTGGAAATGGCTGTGGGCCAGGCTGCCGTAGACACAGGAGAGGTATGAGATTTCACAACAGGGGAAACCCTTAGATAAGATAATCATCAATTGAATGGAGGAGACTTATGAAAATAGCAATGCCCGTAGGCAAAAAAGACATAGCAACCAATGTGGGAACGTCCTTTGGACGAAGTCCATATTTTTTAGTATACGATACTGAAACTAAAGAAAGTGAATTTATAGAAAACAATGCAGCCATGAGCTCGGGAGGGGCAGGAGTCAAGGCAGCCCAAACGGTTATAGATTCAGATGCAGCCGTATTATTGACACCTCAATGTGGAGAAAATGCTGCTAATACGTTAAAATCAGCCAATATAGAAATATATAAAACCACATCAAAATCCATAATGGAAAGTATTGACGCCTATATAGCAGGAGAGCTCCAGACCCTCGATGAAATTCACGACGGATTTCACGATCACGGAGGCCATTAAAATGAAAATAGCAGTGCTAAGCGGCAAGGGGGGCACAGGGAAGACTTTGGTCTCAGTAAATCTGGCTGCTGCAGCGAAAAATTCTACCTATATAGATTGTGACGTAGAAGAGCCCAATGGACATTTGTTTTTTAAGCCTACAGATGTGGTAGAGGAAGATGTCACAGTAAAGATACCTGAAGTCGACAACGAACTTTGCAATGGCTGTAAAAAATGTGTTGAATTTTGCAGATTTAATGCCTTGGCCTATACGAGGGATAAGTTAATAGTATTTGACGATATTTGCCATTCCTGCGGAGGATGTATGATGGTATGTCCTGTAGATGCTTTAACCGAAATAGATAAGTCCATAGGCAAGGTGCAAATGGGCAAGTCAGAGGGCGTCCACGTATATACTGGTATATTGAACCCAGGTCAGCCTTCGGGTATTCCCATAATCCAGAGGTTGCTGGAGGAAGGCAAATCTGCCGAGGAAGATGTAATTTTAATAGACAGTCCTCCTGGCAGTGCCTGTACTGTCATGGAAACTATAAAGGACACAGACTATTGCATATTGGTTGCGGAACCAACGGTATTTGGGGTCCACAACCTCAATATGGTTTACGAATTGGTTAAACTATTTAATAAACCCTTTGGCGTGGTCTTAAATAAGTCATTAGAAGGAGAAAACCCAGCGGAGCAGTTCTGCATTGAAAGGAATATAAATATACTAGGTAAAATACCTTTTGACAACCATTTAGGCACATTAAATTCCAATGCTGAAATTGCCGTGAGAAAAAGCGAAAAGTATAAAGAATTATTTACCACCCTTTTAGATACAGTAAAAAAGGAGGTGCACCATGAAACAACTATTAATCCTTAGCGGAAAAGGCGGTACGGGAAAGACGACAATTGCCAGTGCATTTATTAAACTATCCGATGCAAAAGCCTATGCAGATTGTGACGTAGATGCGCCAAACTTGCACCTCATTACAGATCAAGAAGTAGTGCCCGAAAGAAGTGACTACTACGCATTGCCAAAGGCAGTAATAGATCCTAATCTATGTATTAACTGCGATTTATGCAGGCAGAGCTGTAGATTTGATGCAATTTATGTAGACCAAGTATATAAGGTGGATTCCTTTGCCTGCGAGGGCTGTGCAGTATGTGAATTGGTATGCCCTTCAGATGCCATAACTATGGAGCCAACTGTAGCGGGGGAGTTAGCCTTATATAAAAACCAGGGAAAGGTATTTTCCACAGCCCATTTAAAAATGGGTGAGGGAACATCGGGGCTTTTAGTTACGGAGGTAAAAAAACAAATGGCGGCAGAGGTTAAAGATGTGGAGATGGCTATTATAGACGGTTCTCCTGGAATTGGATGCCCCGTCATAGCCTCCCTCAGCGGAGTAGATATGGTTTTAGTGGTGGCAGAGCCTTCCATATCGGGAATAAGCGATATGGAAAGGATAGTAAAGACGGCATCAAGATTTGGAACGAAAACTGCCATATGTGTGAATAAATACGATACAAATCTGGAAAACACGAGAAAAATTGAGGAATACTGTAAGGAAAAGGGTCTTGCCTTAGTGGGGAAAATCCCCTTTGACCCTGAAGCGGTAAAGGCCATAAACAGCGGAAATACCATAGTAGATGTGGATTGCCCATCTGGCAGGGCAGCTGCTGAAGTGTATGAAAAGACGGTAAAAATACTACTGGATGAGGATAGAGAACTGGTCCTTTAAATCGATTAAAATTTAGAAGGAGGATTATTATGCCTAAAATAGCTGTAGCCAGCGAAGGAGAAAATATAACTGAGCATTTTGGATACTGTGCCAATTTCAATATTTTTGATACAGAAGAAGAGCTAATAATTAAAAGTGAGTCCATACCAAATCCAGGCCACAAGCCTGGCTATCTTCCAACTTTTCTCAAGGAAATGGGAGTCGAAGTGATTATATCGGGCAGCATGGGCAGTAGTGCAATAAACATATTTAACGAAAACGGAATAGAAGTCGTAGTGGGAGTAAGTGGAGATGCAAAGTCAGCTGTTGTCTCGTTCCTAAAAGGGGAACTGGAGAAAAGCAGCGAACCCTGCAATGACAATCACCACCACGAGGACAACTAAATGTAACAGATAACACCTCTCTGAATAAAATGTTAATAGTTTATATAATAGAGAGGTGTTTATATGGAAAGCCTAATATTAGCATTATCACTGTCTTTAGACGCCTTTGTAGTCAGCCTGGCCTATGGAACAAACAAGATAAAGATACCATTTTTATCCGTAGTCATACTAAATACGATTTGTTCCATATTCCTAGGTGCAGCTATATTATTAGGTTCTCAAATACGAAAAATTTTTCCCCAGTGCATTACTTCAATATTGAGTTTCGCCATATTGTTTATACTGGGGGTTTACTATCTATTGGAGAGCATAATCAAATCTTATTTAAAGGCAAAGCTAAGAAATAATGAAAAGGTAAAGATCAAGCTATTTGATTTTTGGTTTATAATAGATATTTATGTAGATGGCACAAAAGCAGATTTAAACGACTCCAAGATACTGGATTATAAAGAGGCCCTATATTTGGCAGTTGCTCTTTCTTTGGATTCTCTGGCTGTGGGCTTTGGAAGCAGTCTAGGAGGGATTAATTTTGTTCAAGCAATTTTTTTATCCCTATTAATAGGTATGGCGTCCATTAAAATTGGCCTGGGACTTGGAAAAAGATTTGCAGAAAAGATAAATTTAGATTTGTCTTGGCTAATAGGAGTGCTCCTAATGATTTTAGGAGTTTTGAAGTTGGTATAAATTAAAAGATTGTCGAAATTTAGATAATTTACCTTGATTTTACAAAAGAAATAATAGATAATATACTTAAGGCTAGGAAAACAATAAAACGATAAATTCCAATAACTCCAAATAAAATAGATAGGTCTAGCCTATCTATTTTTTACAATGGGGACATATTCCCCCTAAAAATATTTGTACTTCGTTTACTTGGAAATCTTCAAACCCCTCTGGCAACAGCTGAATATTTTCATAGGGGATGTCGTAAATATTGCCGCAGTTCTCGCATTTAAAATGGGAGTGGTCGTGAATAATAATCTCGTATCTCTTTTCGTTTTCATCCAAGTTCAATGAGGTCACCAGATGAGCATCTATAAAAAGATTTAATGTATTATACACTGTGGTCTTTGACAGCGTTGGCATTTCTTTGACTAGACTATTGTAAATAATATCCACTGTTGGATGGTTTCGCTTCATATATAGATATTTATATATTTGCAGCCTAGGGTAAGAGGGTTTTATTCCGTGATTTAACAATTGCTCTGCAATCATTTGCGAATCCATAATATCCTCACCTTTACATTATATTTCACTTTGAGCTAATTATATTAGGAAGTGGCATTATTGTCAAGCTTATATGAAAGAAAAGTCATATAACATCATTTTTATTTTATCTTGACATTCTTATATGATGTGGTACCATATATGTAATGAATACATTCTACAAAGAACAGGGGGGAGTACATGGGCGAAAAAATTAAGGTTGGCTGCAATAGGCCAAAATTAACAAAGGTCCAACAAACCAAGGAAGAAATAGTAGAAAATAATATGATGGAGAATGAGGAGGAACAGGTAATGATTAAAGTAGGTAAACCAGCACCATTATTTTCAGCACCAGCATTTCATAAAGGCGATTTTGTCAATGTGAATTTGGAAGATTACAAAGGAAAATGGGTATTATTATGTTTCTATCCAGGCGATTTCACTTTCGTCTGAGCCACTGAAGTATCAGCAGTTGCTGAAAAGTTTCCAGAGTTACAAGAACTAGGTGTAGAAGTATTGTCAGTAAGTGTGGATTCTGTTTTCGTACACAAGATTTGGAATGACAACGAACTATCTAAGATGATAGGCAAGGATATTCCATATCCAATGTTATCAGACCAAGATGGCAGCATAGGAAAACTATACGGAATCTATGATGAGGAAAGTGGAGTAGAGACTAGAGGCAGATTTATCATAGATCCAGACGGAATAATACAAGGATTTGAAGTTCTTACGCCTCCAGTTGGTAGAAATGTTGAAGAAAGTATCAGACAAGTCAAGGCGTTCCAATTAGTTAGAGCTACTGAAGGAGCAGAAGTGACACCTTCAGGATGGAAACCAGGAAAGACTACATTAAAACCAGGACCACATCTAGTGGGTAATGTGTGGAAAGAGTGGAAAGTCAGCGAAGCATTTGAAGACTAATTAATTTAAAACCCGTACCGTAAGGTGCGGGTTTTTTTAGTCCACAAAATTTTGCGAAAAATTTAAGAAGTAGAGTAAGTTAAAAACATTAGGGTATCATTATAAAGAGACATTTAGATTGGAAGGAGGTGTTCTTCAATGGCAAATTGGGAAAATGCAAGTTATTCTGAGATTATTGAGACCCTATTAAAAAAACATCACGCTTATTTAAAGAGGGAATTGCCCGAAATAGAGAGGTTAGGTTTCACTATTTTTAAGGTTCACTTTTTTGACAGCGGTGAAGTTTTAGAGAGAGTACATAAGCTATTTGGCTGCCTAAAGACTACTTTGGAATCCCATATTATTAAAGAGGAAAGGGCATTATTTCACATGATAAGGGATTATGAAAAAGAACCCTCCGAGGAACTTCTCATCAGCCTATTGGAAGAAATAAAACGTGCAGAAAGGGATAATTTAGAGTCCATAAATATCCTAAAAGAACTAAGGGAAGTGACAAATAGCTACGAGCTTCCGCCTAGCAGCTGCCAGACCTATGAAACTACTTACAGAAAACTCGGGGAACTGGAGTCTGAGCTCTATGCCCATATAGACTTAGAGCAAAACATTCTATTTGAAAGGCTGAGAAATGAAAAATAGCTAGGACTTCTTGACAAAGAAAATCAAATATGGTACATTTTTCTTATTAGCACTCTATGACATAGAGTGCTAATAAATTTGAATAATAAAGAAGGGAAGATATTATGGAAAAGAAACAATTTAAAGCTGAATCGAAGCGCTTGTTGGATTTGATGATTAATTCCATCTATACCCACAAGGAAATATTTTTAAGGGAATTGATTTCCAACGGTTCCGATGCCATAGACAAAATCTACTACAAGGCACTTACAGACGAAAACATTAGATTTGACAAGGAAGACTACCATATAAAGATTGAAGTAGATAAAGACAATAGAATGTTGAAAGTAATAGATAAGGGCATAGGAATGACAAAAGAAGAATTGGAGGAAAATTTGGGGGTCATAGCCCAGTCAGGTTCCTTTGCATTTAAGGAGGAAAATGAATTAAAAGATGGATTTGACATAATCGGCCAATTTGGCGTGGGTTTTTATTCTGCCTTCATGGTGGCAGATAAGGTAACTGTAATATCTAAGGCCTATGGCTCGGGTGAATCGTATAAATGGGAATCTGAAGGAGCAGAGGGTTATACCATAGCAGAGTATAATAAAGACGATTATGGAACAGAAATAATCCTAAAGATTAAGGAAAGTACAGAGGAGGAAGACTACGATCAATTTTTAGAAGACTATAGGCTAAGGTCCATTGTAAAGAAGTACTCCGATTTCATCAGATACCCCATTAAAATGGACATAAAAAAGAGCAGGCTTAAAGAGGGATCCACAGATGAATACGAAGATTATGTAGAGGTAGAGACAGTAAATACTATGATACCCATTTGGAGGAGAAATAAAAACGAACTGACAGATGAGGACTATGAAAACTTCTATTCCGAGAAGCATTTTGGATTTGATAAACCATTGAAATCCATACACATGAGCATAGAAGGGGCCCTAAGGTACAATGCCATACTGTATATACCAAGTAAAACCCCCTATGACTTCTATACGAAGGAATACGAAAAGGGTTTGGAACTTTATTCATCGGGAGTACTTATAATGGAAAAATCTCCTGACCTTTTGCCGGACTACTTTAGCTTCGTAAAAGGAGTAGTTGACTCAGAGGACCTTTCCTTAAATATCTCTAGGGAAATGCTTCAGCATACAAGGCAATTGCAGCTCATAGGAAAAAAGATTGAAGACAAGATAAAAAGTGAATTGACTAGCCTATTGAAAAATGACAGGGAAAAATACAATTTGTTTTTCGAACAGTTTGGCAGACAGTTAAAATTCGGAGTTTATAACGACTTTGGAATGCACAAAGAAGTATTGCAAGATCTTTTATTGTTCTATTCTTCAAAGGAAAAGTCCATGGTCACATTGGAAGAATACGTAGGGAGAATGGCAGAAGGCCAAAAATACATTTACTACGCAGCTGGAGAATCCATTGACAGAGTAGATAAATTACCTCAGACAGAGCTGGTAAAAGACAAGGGATATGAAATCCTATACCTGACAGATGACATAGACGAATTTGCCATAAAAGTATTGATGCAGTACAAGGACAATGAATTTAAATCCGTCTCCACCGGGGATTTAGGCATAGAAACAGAGGAAAAAGACGGTGAAAAGGAGACAGAAGAAAACAAAGACTTGTTTGAATATATGAAGGAAATTCTAAAAGATAAAGCAGTGGATATTCAGCCATCTAAGAGATTAAAGAACCATCCAGTTTGCTTGACAGCAAAGGGAGACTTATCCATTGAAATGGAAAAGATTTTAAGTCAAATGCCAGATGCCCAAGAGGTAAATGCAGAGAAGGTGCTGGAAATAAACATTCACCATAATGTGTTTAACAAGCTAAAAGAATCTTATAAAAACGACAAAGAAAAGATAAAATTATACACAAATCTACTATATAATCAAGCCCTATTAATTGAGGGACTTCCCATAGAAGACCCTGTAGAGTTTACAAACAACATATGGGAGCTGATGTAAGGAACCTAAGGGTTCCTTTTTTGTAGGTCTTTAGTCCCTTACTGAAATTAATATGTTAATTTATCTTAATTTGATTTTTAATATTTTCTCTGATATATTAGTATATGTAGTAGGTAATACATAAAATACATACTATATATAGTAACGTTGTTGAAATCCACTATCCTTAGATAGGGGATTTTTACGCCAATACATAAAGAGGGGGATAAAATGTTAAACGTAGAAAAACGAAATGGCGATGTTGTCGCTTTTGAAGAGGAGAAAATTGAAAATGCAGTAAAAAAGGCAATGGCAGAGTCGGACATAGGTGTCGATGAGGAATTGGCAAAGGAGATTGCCAGCAAGGCCTATGTAGAATTTAAGGATTTGGAAGTCGTAAATATAGAAAAAATACAAGACTTTGTAGAAATAGAACTGATGAAAACTAGGCCAGATGTGGCAAAACTCTACATTATCTACAGGGAAGAAAGAACAAGGCTCAGGGAACAAGGATGGATAATGACCGATTTGCAAAGGGATATTTACGAGAAAAAGTATCGCTTTGACTACGAAAGCTTTGACAACTTTCTAGATAGGGTAAGTGGGGGAAACAACCTAATAAAAAAGGCCATAAAGGACAAAAAACTTATGCCGGCAGGTCGTATTTTAGCAGGCAGGGGCCTAGACAAATTGGGAAGGAAAATCACTTTGTCCAATTGCTATGTTCTCCCAAAGGTAGAAGACAACATCGAGTCCATATTCGACACTGCAAAGCATTTAGCCAGGACCTATTCTTATGGAGGTGGAGTGGGACTTAGCATTACACAATTGAGGCCAAAGGGGTCCAAGGTCAACAATGCAGCTGTAACCACCACTGGGGCAGTATCCTTCATGGACCTATTTTCAATGGTAACGGGGTTAATAGGTATGAGGGGAAGGCGAGGGGCCTTGATGTTAAATATGGACATAAGCCATCCAGATATAGAAGATTTTATAGATGTGAAGAACGACTTGAAAAAGGTCAACTATGCCAATATTTCAGTCAATATAGACGACGATTTCATAGAGGCAATACAAAATGACGGGGAATATAATCTTTATTTTAAAGTAGAATCCACAGGGGAAGAAATGTCAAAGACCGTAAGGGCCAGGGAATTATTTAGGAAAATAGCAACAAACAATTGGAATATGGCGGAGCCAGGGGTGCTTTATACGAATCGTATAAATAGCTGGCATCTCATGAGCGAAGATGAAACCTTTGAATTTGCGGGAGTAAACCCATGTGCAGAGGAAACCTTGCCTGCCTTTGGCAGCTGCAATTTGTCTTCAATCAATTTATCTGAATTCGTAAAGAATCCCTTTACTAAATTTGCCTATTTTGAATACGAGAAATTTGGTGATATGGTAAGGGAAGGAGTCATATATTTAAACCAGGTCCTTGATGAGAATATGGAATTGCACCCCCTAGAACAGCAAAGGGAAATGTCTAAGGAATACAGACAAATCGGCCTAGGTATCATGGGCTTGGCAGATATGTTTATAAAAATGGGAGTTAAATACGGCGACAAAGAGTCCATATCTTTAATCCACAAAATAGGTCATACCATGGTAAATGAGGCACTGAAGCAGTCTGCCTTATTGGCAGCAGAATACGGATCGTTTCCAAGGTACAATAAAGAAAAAGTGCTTAAATCCCCATTTCTTCTATCCAATGCCAACGAGGAGGTCATGGCACTTATAGAGGAGCATGGCCTAAGAAACAGTCAACTTCTGACCATACCGCCAACGGGAAGCATCTCTACGCTAATAGGTTGCAGCAATGGAGTAGAGCCTATATTCCAAATATCATACACCAGAAAGTCCGAGTCATTGCACCATATAGATACTTACTACAAAGTATTTACGCCTATTGTCAAAGAGTATATGGATATAAATAATATCTCTAAGGAAGATGATTTACCTGACTTTTTTATCACCACGTCAAATCTAAACTATAAAGATAGAATAGATGTGCAGTCTGCATGGCAGCAATATATTGACGCTAGCATATCTTCAACAGTAAATGTACCCAATGAATTCACAGTAGAAGAGGTAGAAGACCTATACCTTTACGCTTGGGAAAAGGGAATAAAAGGTGTCACAATTTACAGAGATGGATGTGCAAGAGCAGGTATTTTGATTACAGATAAATCACAGGAAACTAGGGTAGAAAAAATAGATAGGCTAAGGAATGAAATCAACGAATTGGCAGCACAGCAGTTAAAGGAAGACCCTGAAACTTGCCCAATGTGCGGAGGGACATTAATCCACAGTGGCGGTTGCTCAGAATGTCAAGATTGTGGATATAGTCCATGTTCTTTTTAGGGAATATGTAGTATAATATTTACAAAAACCTGAAGAGGAGGAACAACATGTATTCTACAAAACTAGTTAAGCGAATATTAGCATTTGGATTAATTTTTGTAATCCTATTTGCAATGGTAGGCTGCAAAAATGAAAACATAGCCCCTGACGAAGAAAATATAAAGCAAGTAGAAGTACAGAACCAAGGTCTAAACAGTATTACCATAAAAGATCACTTAGGAAGACAGGTAACCTTTGACGAGGGAGTAGAGCGAATAGTAAGCGGGTATTATATATCCACTTCAATGCTCATAGCCTTGGGCCTAAAAGACAAAGTAGTAGGAGTGGAGGCCAATGCCAGTACAAGGCCAATATACGAGTTGGCAGCTCCAGCATTTTTAGACTTGCCCAGCGTAGGCACAGCAAAGGATTTTGACTTAGAGGGGACCTTGGCATTACAACCTGATTTAGTTATATTGCCTATTAGATTGCAGGATTCCATAAATACGTTGGAAGACATGGGTGTAAATGTCATAGGTATAAATCCTGAAGATATGGATTTATTAAAAGAAACATTAGAATTCATTGGCAAGGCTACAGGTACAGAGGAAAAGGCAGAGAGGCTAATGGCATATTACGACGAGAAAACCCAGAAGGTTCGAGAAATAGCAGATGCCAATGAAGGGAATAAAAATAGAATTTACTTTGGAGGAAACAGCGACGTTCTATCTACTGCTACAAAAAGAATGTACCAAAATTACATGATTGAAACAGCAGGGGGAGAGAACGCAGCAGATATAGACGATACCTATTGGGCTGTCATATCCCATGAACAGCTTATATCGTATAACCCAGACATCCTAGTCATAGCACCAGGGGCAAAGTATTCAAAGGAAGACGTATTGGAAGACAGCAAGTTAACCAGTATAGCTGCCATAAGGGACAATGAAGTTTATGTCATGCCTAGCACCATAGAGTTGTGGGATTCTCCTGTGCCTTCAAGCATATTGGGTACAATGTGGTTGAGCAGCATATTACACCCTAAAGACTACGACTACGAAGAGTTTATAGATGACGTAGTGGAATTTTACGGGGAATTCTACAATACAACCATTGAACGAGAGATGTTAAATTAGCAATGAAACTTAAAAGAGATTTTTATCAATATATAATTGCCCTTGTCTTGCTAATGATAGCCTTTGTATTGTCCATATCCGTAGGTAGATACCATATTTCCCTAGGAGATATTGCAAGAATCGTCTCAGGTAAAAAAGTAGATGATTTGACGAAGATGGTATTCTTTCACCTTAGGCTTTCTAGGACAATAATGGTAATATTAGCTGGAATGGGACTAAGTATATCGGGCAGCATATACCAAAGTATATTTAAAAATCCACTAGCAACACCAGATATTATGGGGGTGTCTTCAGGGGCAAATTTGGGGGCAGCCACAGCCATAATATTTTTATCAGGCAGCATATACGCCATAGGCATAAGTGCATTCCTTGGAGGGTTAATAGCAGTTTTTACTGCTATTGCCCTCACAAATATGTCAAGGGACAGGGGCATTTCTACCATAGTATTGGCGGGGATTATTATAGGCTCCATTACTCAAGGGGCCATTATGCTGCTGAAGTTTTTTGCAGATCCAGAGAGGCAATTGGCGGCCATAGAGTTTTGGTCCATGGGCTCCTTTGCAGGAGTTACATCGGATAAACTACTGCCCATATTGCCTTTTTTCTCCATGGGGATAATTACCTTATTTCTCCTTAGATGGCAGATTAACATACTGTCCCTCAGTGACGAGGAGAGCAAGAGCCTAGGGGTCAATGTGAAGAAAGTCAGAGTC
>JALNZV010000027.1 GCA_023229175.1 Tissierellaceae bacterium
CTAAGTAGACCAACTGGGATAAAAACCCGAGTTTTGGGCCCAAGATAAGCCCTGATAAGAGAACGAATAGAGTTTGAAGGGTTATTGGTACTTCACCTAGGGGAATGCTAATAAATGCCCCTACGGCAGTAAGCCCTGCAAACAACGATACATAAGTCATTTCTTTAGTTGTTAGTTTCATATTTACCTCCATTGTCAACTATATATTTTATTTTAGTTTACAATTGATTTTATATTATAATTTACAGCTTGTCAATAGAAGGAAAACTCAAGATACTTCTTTACCCTATTTTGTTATAAGGAATTTATGATATAATCTTATTATGATATTGAAAGGTAGGGATTATATGAAACTTAAACGATCAACTGTGGCTGATTTGGCATTACTTTCAGTAGCTGTAATATGGGGTGGGGGATTTATAGTGACTAAAAATGCTTTAGATCACATAGGCCCATATTACCTGCTATTTTTTAGATTCGCCATAGCTGCCTTAATTTTAGGAGCCATACTATTTAAAAAAGTCAGGTCAGCGACAAAAAAAGACATAAAAGCGGGAATGATAATTGGAGTATTTTTATTCGCAGGCTTTGCAACACAAACCTTTGGGCTGCAATACTCGGAGGCAGGAAAAGTGGCATTTATAACTGCAGCTAATGTGGTAATGGTACCGTTTATATATTGGGCCATATCAAAGAAGGTCCCTGATAAATTCGATTTAATCGCTGCCTTTATGTGTTTCGTAGGCATAGGGATACTTAGCTTTAATAGGGATTTCTCCATAAATATAGGGGATTTACTTACTTTAATTTGTGCAGTTATGTATGCATCACAGATTGCTGCTATAGGGTACTTCGCCAAGGAATCAGACCCTTATGTATTGGCAGTAGTGCAAATGGCCACAGCGGCAGCTCTTTCCCTTGTATTTGCATTGACATTTGAAGGTACTGATTTCAATTTAAAGGCAAATACTGTAATGCCAATATTGTATATGGCCTTACTTGGTACGATGTTTGCATTTCTTATACAAACAGTTGCACAAAAATATACAAGCTCCACCCATACTGCAATTATATTAAGTCTTGAGTCAGTTTTTGGCAGCACTTTGGCCATTATAATATTGAAGGAAGCTTTGACTACAAAATATTTTATTGGTTCATTGGCAATTCTATTTTCAGTAATCACATCGGAGACAAAATGGAGCTTTTTGAAGCCTAAAGACGAGATAAATGCTTAAAGCGGAGGTGTTCTATGAAAATTTATATATTAGACAGAAATTCTAAGGATAGAAATGCTTTAAAAAGAGTTATACTTAGCAACAACCTAGGGTCTTTGGCAGGGGAATCGGGGGGAACTGACGAGGCACTAGAAGAAATAGCCGATATAGTCCCGGATTTATTAATTTTCGACTTACTGGGAGATGAACAAAAGGGATTTGACTTAATCGACGATTTAATGAAAAGGCGAATTAAATCTAAGATATTAATTATATCTGATATTGTTTCAAAAGAAATCGTAGAGGAGGCATATAGATATGGAATTGAGTTCTATATTTACAAACCTATCAACGATTTTGAGGTAAAATCCGTAGTAAAAAAGATAAAAGACAAGGTATATTTGGAAAAAAAGATAGGAGAAGTACGTCAATTATTTGACGACATTACCCATTATCCTACAGAAACCGTGGCACCCAAGGATTGTGAAGCAGATGTCAAAAATATCCTTTTAAGACTAGGTATCGTAGGAGAAAAGGGCAGCAAGGATATATTAATGGTGGTGAAATATATAGTAGAAAATAAGGTGAATGTTGGATATATGACCATAAGGGACATTTGCTCGAAGTTTACGGACAATCCCAGAGCCATGGAGCAGAAGATGAGAAGGGCTATAAACATAGCTTTAATGAATATAGCCAGTTTAGGCATCGAGGATTATATGAATGAAACATTTGTCGAATATTCAAATACTTTGTTTAATTTTGAGCAGGTAAAGAGAGAAATGGACTATATTCGGGGGAAATCTCAAGAAAAAGGATCCATTAATATGAAAAAGTTCATCACAGGCATATACATTTATTGTGAAAATATTCATAGATGATTGAGAAAATATTAACGATTAATAATATTCAGAAAACATTCTTGAAGCATTTTGAATTTTATCGAGTCCTCTCACTTATAATGAAGTCAATTCAATAAAAAGGAGGAGAATTATGGATAAGTTATTGGAATTAAATAGTTCGGTTAATAGTTTTGTGTGGGGTCCACCTATGCTAGTTCTATTAATCGGTACTGGGGTTTACTTAACCTTACGCACTAATTTCTTCGCTATTACCAAAATAGGCTATGTACTAAAAAACACATTAATGAAGATGTTTTCAAAGGAACAAAAGGGTGAAGGTGAAGTTACAGCCTTCCAGGCAGTTTCCACAGCCTTAGCAGCTACTGTAGGTACTGGTAATATCGCAGGTGTTGCCACAGCCATCGCATCAGGTGGTCCAGGAGCAGTATTCTGGATGTGGATTGCAGCAGTTGTCGGTATGACTACAAAATTTGGTGAAGTCGTATTGGCCATCAAATATAGGGAAAAGACTGAAGACGGCAGATTCGTCGGTGGTCCCATGTACTATATTGCCAACGGCCTAAATCAAAAATGGTTAGCCTATGTATTTGCATTCTTTGCAGCACTTGCAGCATTTGGTATAGGCAATATGACTCAGTCAAATTCTATTGCAACAGCTCTTGACATTTCATTTAACATCCCACCACTAGTTACAGGACTTGTAGTTGCCGTAGCCTCTGGTATAGTAATTGTCGGTGGAATAAAGAGAATTGCACAAGTTACAGAAGTGCTTGTACCATTTATGGCAGCATTTTATATTTTAGGCGGTCTAGCAATTATAGTTGCAAACATCGGTGCAGTACCAGCAGCTCTTAAGTTAATCATTTCCTCTGCATTCACTGGCAAAGCAGCATTTGGTGGATTTGCAGGTGCAACTATGGCAAAGGCCATGAGATTTGGTTTTGCCCGTGGAGTATTTACAAACGAAGCTGGTCTTGGTAGTGCTCCTATAGCTCACGCCGCTGCTACTACAGACAGCCCAGTGAGACAAGGTCTTTGGGGAGTATTTGAAGTATTTATAGACACCATAATCATAGCTAGTATTACTGCTTTGGCAATAATACTAACTGGTGTTTGGGAAACAGGTTTATCAGGTGCTGAATTAACCATGACAGCTTTTGATACAGTTATACCCACATTCGGCGGATACATCGTTTCCATTGGAGTATTACTATTCGCATTCTCTACTATTTTAGGTTGGGAATACTATGGAGAGAGAGCCGCAGAATACCTATTTGGACCTAAGGTCAACTTAGCTTATAGACTATTATTTATACCTTTTGTTGTAATAGGTGCTATTGGCGGTCTTGAAGCTATCTGGGATATAGCTGATACCCTAAATGGTTTAATGGCTATTCCAAACTTAATAGGTGTTGCCTTGTTATCAGGAGTCGTAATTAAAGAGACTAAAGACTTCTTTGCAAGGGAGAAAGTATAAGATAATTTAATAAAATAGAATAAAATAAAGAGGACGATATCGTCCTCTTTATTTATTTCTCATGTCATCTCTGTATTTTTCCATAACTCCAGCAAAGATTTCTGCACTAGTAGGCGGAGTATATGTTATGGCGTTGGCTCCAGCCTCTATGGTCTCTAAAATAGATTTGTCAGTTGGGCCTCCCGTTGCAATGATTGGAAGCTCCTTTCCAAATTCATCCCTTATCATCTTGACTAAAGATGCCGTTTTGGCACCGCCTGAAACATTAAATATACTTGCACCCGCCTTTAATTTGCCTCTGTAGTCGTCGCATTCTGACACTACTGTAGCTATGATTGGAATATCGATTCGTTCCTTCATTTCTTCTATTGCTTCGTTGGCAATAGGAGCATTGACAACTACTCCATAGGCCCCCATAAGTTCTGCTTGAAGGGCAATATCTGTGGAACGCCTTCCTGTAGTTAGGCCACCACCTACACCGACAAATACAGGGACTGGTGCAACTTCGAGGATTGCTTGGGTAATAGATAGCTGAGGGGTAAATGGATATACTGCTATAATGGAATTAGCATTAGCATTTTTTATGATTGCGACATCAGTAGTAAATAGCAGTGATTTAATCCTAGTACCTAGAATCTTAATGCCACTAGCCCTATATATCACATGGGGCACCTCTATAATCCTAGATCTGAGCCTAGTTTTGACTTCTGGAATATATTTTTCTTTCTCCATACAGCACCTCCTAACTTTGTAAATACATTATACACTAAAAGAATTAAATTATATATACACAATTTAAATTATTAATATGATGTATAATGGGTATATATAATTAATTACAGGACAAATACTACATTGAGGAGAGATGCATGGTGAAATTAATATCGTCCTTAGGCGGCCTTTGGGATACTATGAAATCGATTTTGCCTTTAACGGCATTGTTGGCAGCATTTCAGCTCTTGGTCTTGAAAAAACCCATAGGCAATGTCAAGGAATTTGTAATGGGATTTGTAATGGCAGTACTAGGCTTACACTTCTTTTTAGTGGGAGCTAATATGAGTTTAATACCCCTTGGGGAGTCTGTTGGAAATAATTTGGTAATCGTAGAGAAAAAGTGGCTAATAGTATTAGTTACATTTGTCATCGGATATTTTGGCACCTTGGTAGAGCCTGCCCTTCGGGTTTTGGCACTTCAGGTGGAAGAAGTATCTGTCGGGGCTATACCTCATAAGCTATTAATTCACGCTGTGGCTATTGGCTTTGGCCTTGGAATGGGAATCGGAATATTTAAGATACTTATGAATATACCTTATATAAAAATTATTGTGCCTTTATTAATTATAGTCCTTACACTGGCATTTTTCGCACCTGAGCCCTTTGGCTCCATTGCCATGGATTCTGCTAGTGCAACTACGGGACCTGTAAATATTCCACTGAATATGCTGTTAGCCGTGGGACTGGCTTCGATAATTGAAGGTGCGGATCCCCTGTTATCGGGATTTGGCATAGTGGGGCTTACTTCCATAGGTGCTATGATTTCCGTATTGACTTTAGGTATATTGACTAAGTTTTAGGAGGTAAAGATATGTTTGAGGTAAAGTGTATAGTAGCCATAGTAGAAAGGGGAAGAGCTGATAAGGTAGTAGAAGAGGCGAAAAAAGCAGGGGCACGGGGTGCCACCATGTTCTACGGCAGAGGAACAGGGGAGACGGAAGCAAAGAAATTTTTAAATATTCATATTGAATCCACAAAAGAAATGATTTTGATTTTAACTGAATTGGATAAGTACAAAAAAATAATGGATGCCATGGTAGAGGCAGGAGAATTGAAAAAGCCTGGTACTGGAATAATATTTACAGTTCCAGTTACAAATCTCATAGGCTTGCATCACAGGGAAGGATTTGAAGAATAAAATAAAATTTCTCTCTATTTTCCAATTGGGTATTGCAATAACACTTAGTAAGTGTTATTCTAAATGTAGATACACTAACTGGATTTAAACAAATGTACCCATACATAGAGAGGAGTGGATATTATGAAGGGAATGAGTACCAGAACTATTACTAGGTATGCGGTGCTTATGGCATTAACTACTGTAATGACAATGGTGATTCATATACCGACCATTGGTACCAATGGGTATCTTAATTTAGGCGATATGGTAGTATTTTTAGCTGCTATGTTACTAGGTAGAAAAGGTGGTTTTATAGTTGGGGGATTGGGATCTGCCTTGGCTGATGTACTTTTAGGTTATACCCATTACGCTCCAATAACATTTGTGGTCAAAGGATTAGAAGGATATATCGCAGGAATTATACTAGATACTAAATTGGGAAGCAGTAAACCAATAATAGCAACTACCATAGGGGGCCTATGGATGGCAATGGGATATTACTTTGCAGAGATTTTTATGTACGGTGCAAAGGCAGCCTTGGCTTCAGTTCCTGGAAACATAATGCAAGGACTATTGGGAGCTGTCACATCTGTAGCACTATTTATGGCCCTACGGAGGACAAAGTCTATAAAAGGATAATTTATAAAAACACAGGTCTTGGACCTGTGTTTTATTATTTCAAGCTTTTTTCAGTTTTCAGACCTAGCTTTGGCAAATACTCTTTTAGGTCGGAATGTTTTTTTCCATCGGAAGAATCCATTATTTTAATATCTAGATTTTCCCTAGCAACTGCCAACATAAGTTTGATTCTATTTTCTTGATTTACTTTAGTGGCACTAGGGTCGTAGTCTATGGGTACGATATTAGCTGCAGGATACAATTCCTTTACCTTTTTCATCATTCCCTTAGCTACTATGTGGTTAGGTAAACAACCAAAGGGCTGTGCACTAACTATATTTTCATATCCATTTTGAATGAGGTCGATCATCTCCGCCGTTAGAACCCATCCTTCACCCATTTTTACTCCCCTGTCTATGACGCCCTCTGTAAGGGTTCTAAGGTGCATAAATGAAGAAGGAGGTGTGAATTTGCTATACTTTTCAACTGCACTGATTATCATTTCCTCATACATATCTAGGTATTTTAATATGGATGCTGCTATGACTTTTTTAATCTTTGAACCTCCATATATATCAACATCTTCTACGCTGTTGTTTACAGTATACATGACAAAACTCATAAGTCCAGGGACCATGACTTCGCAGCCTTCACCAATTAAAAATTCCTCTAAATGGTTGTTAGCTAGCTTTGAATACTTGACATAAATCTCTCCCACGACTCCAACCTTTATTTTTACCTCGTTGAGCCTAGGAACCTTTTCAAAGGATTTTACTATTTCCTTTAGATTGTTTCTTATATCTTTAAGTCCATAACCTTTTCCCTGCAAAAATTGATTTCCCAGCTTATCTATCCAATGGTCAACTAGGCTCTGACTGTCTCCTTTGTTTACTTCATAAGGAAGAACCTGGTTGTTGAGCAGCATCAAAGCATCCCCATATGTGACGGCAATCAGCAGCTTGTTGATCATGGGCAGTGTCAGCTTAAATCCTCCACCTCTTCCTAAGCTACCTAGGTCAAAGGCTATAACTGGTACTTGACCAAAGCCTACTTTTTTCATTGCCTTTTTTATTAGAAATATATAGTTTGAGGCACGGCAACCTCCACCTGTTTGGCTCATCATCAAGGCGACCTTATCGAGATCGTAATTCCCTTTCTTTAAGGTGTCTATCATTTGACCTGTAACTAAAAGTGCAGGATAACATGTATCGTTGTGAACGTATTTAAGTCCTTCATCTACTACGGAGGGACCTTCATTTCTCAGTATCTCTACATTGTATCCATGCTCTTCAAAGATGCTTTTAAATAAGGAGAAATGTATTGTGCACATGTCGGGAATTAAAATAGTGCAATCCTTATACATTTGTTTCAGACTCCTTTCCCTGATTCAATGCTTCCATAAGGCTTCGTAGTCTTATTTTTACTGCACCGAGATTAGTAATTTCATCGATTTTAATTTGAGTATATATTTTATCCTCTTCTTCTAGGATTTCCCTTACTTCATCGGTGGTTATGGCATCTATTCCACATCCAAAGGACACTAACTGAACTAAATTCATATTGGGCTTGTCTCCAATGTATTTAGCTACTGAATAAAGCCTTGCATGGTATGTCCATTGATTTAGCACATCTGTATGGACTTCTGGCAAATCTTCGCCTATGGAGTCCTCAGACACTACGACAGCCCCCAATTGGCATATGAGCTTGTCGATGCCGTTGTTAATTTCTGGGTCTATATGATATGGCCTCCCTGCCAATACAATGATGGGCAAATTGTGCTTATGGGCATAATCCATATAGTGCTTTCCCATTATCTTTATTTTTTCTAAGAAAGAATAGTGCTCTTCAAATGCCTTTTCTGTTGCAATTTTGATTTCACTTATATTTATACCCATAAAATACTTAGACAAAACTCCATGAATCTTTTTTATAAAGTCTTTTGGCCTATGAAGTCCGATATGGTCGTAGATGAATTTTGTTTCTCTCGTCCTTTCTACGTTAGCTGCAATAACCTCGGGATAATATGCAACTACAGGGCAATTGTAATGATTGTCTCCCAATCCTTCATCAAAGTTGTAACTCATGGAAGGATAGAATATTGCATCTAAATCCTCATCTAGCAATGCCTCTATATGTCCATGGACTAGTTTTGCCGGATAGCATACTGTATCCGATGGAATAGTATGTTGTCCCTTTAGATATAGTTTCCTGTTGGAGCCTGGGGACTGAATGACCTCAAATCCCAACTCTGTAAAAAATCTATGCCAGAAGGGCAGCATCTCATACATATTTAAAGCCATTGGTATGCCTATTTTTCCTCTATGCCCTTTTACAGGCTTGTAAGTATCCAATAGTTTCAATTTATAATCGTAAAGACTTAGCTGTTTCTTACCAGTCTTTTTGGCTAAGGGCTTCTCACAGCGATTGCCACTAATAAACTTTCTATTGTTGTCAAAAGTATTAATAGTAAGGCTGCAGTGATTGTTGCACAGTTTGCATATAGTGGCCTTTGTCTCGTGATAAAAGGATTGTAAATCGTCCTTTGTTAATATTGAGCTCTTATCTCCTCCACTATTTTTAGAATACAATGCGGCACCGTATGCTCCCATGAGTCCTGAAATATTTGGTCTGACAACATTTCTGCCGATTTCCATCTCAAAGGATCTGAGGACGGCGTCATTTAAAAATGTCCCCCCTTGAACCACAATGTTTTCTCCCAAGTCTTCAGGGTTAGTAGCGCGGATTACCTTATACAGGGCATTTTTAACTACGGAGGATGAAAGTCCTGCCGATATATCTTCTATGGTTGCACCGTCTTTTTGTGCCTGCTTTACAGATGAATTCATAAATACAGTACATCGAGAGCCTAAGTCCACCGGGCTATCGGCGTATATGCCTAGATTTGCAAAGTCTTCTATGCCATAGTCCAAGGCCCCTGCAAAGGTTTGTAAAAATGAACCGCATCCAGAAGAACATGCTTCATTCAAAAATATATTGTCTATGACTCCATTTCGAATTTTAAAGCATTTAATATCTTGACCGCCGATATCTATTATAAAATCTACATCTGGTTTGAACTTCTTGGCTGCCGTAAAGTGGGCAATTGTCTCTACTATGCCATAATCTATTTGGAAGGCATTTTTGATGATTTCTTCTCCATATCCTGTTACGGCACTGGACCTTATGGAAATATGGGGATATTTGTCATAAAACTCCAACAAGAAATCCTTTATAATAGATACAGGATTGCCGCTATTGGGCAGGTACTTGGAGTACAAGATATTTTCTCCCTGGTCTATGATTGCAGCCTTTACCGTGGTAGAACCTGCATCTATGCCAAGGTATGCTATTCCATTATATTCATCTGGATTGCCATATAGTACTTTTCCCTTTTCATGTCTTTTTATAAATTCGTTGTATTCTTCTTTATTGGCAAATAGGGAGGAACTGGATACAAATTCGCCCTTGCCAGAGTAATTTTCGATTCTATCGATTACAGATTTTAAGTTGAGTTTTTGGCTCTCAGGCATATAAGCAGCGCCTAAGGCCACGAAATTCAAGGAGTCCTCGGGGCAAATCCCCTCAGTTTTTAGTATATCGTCAAAACTTCGCCTTAGCTCTGAAAGGAATGTAAGGGGGCCTCCAAGATATACGATTTTCCCTTTTAGTTCCCTTCCTTGGGCCAGGCCAGCAATAGTTTGATTTACCACAGCATAGAAAATACTGGCGGAAACATCCGTCTTTTTAGCTCCTTGATTTAAAAGGGGTTGTACATCAGATTTGGCGAATACTCCGCATCTAGATGCTATGGTATATACCTTTTCGTGTTCTTTTGCCAGTTCGTTCATTTCGCCTGGATCTATATTTAAAAGAGTAGCCATCTGGTCTATAAAGGCACCTGTACCTCCTGCACAGGAGCCATTCATGCGAACTTCAAGTCCATTGGTTAGGAATAGGATTTTTGCATCCTCTCCACCTAATTCAATAACCACATCTGTATCGGGAATTAATTTTCCCACTGCCACCCGAGTGGCATACACCTCCTGTACAAAGGGGATTTCGCATCTATTAGCTAGTCCCATACCTGCAGAGCCTGATATAGCAAGGTATACATAATCATTTGGCTTACATTCATCTACTATTTTTTTTAACAGTTCAACAGTCTTTTCGGTGATTTTTGAATAATGCCTTTCATAGGATTTAAATATGACCTTGTCATTATTGTCAATAACCACTGATTTCAAGGTTGTTGAGCCTACATCTAGCCCAATCCTCATTTTTATCGTCCTTTCATATCTGTATAATTATTAATTATAATATACCACAGTTTATCAAATATTCAACATAAACAGTTAATTGCCAAAGTCAGGGCCAAGCCCTGACTTTACACTCTTACATAGTTTATATACCTGTAATTTAATTCGTTAAATTTAAAAATTTCTGACTCAGCTTCTATTTCCCACTCCTTGTCTAAATCTAAATTGGGAATACAAGTATCTGCATTTTCAAAACTTTTCATTATTTTTGTAATATATGCTCGATTGCACTTAGGCAGAAGTTGAGAAGCTATATTTCCTCCACCTGTGACAAATACCTCCATTTTCCCCAAGGGATTGATTTTTTCGAGCAAGAAAGGCAAATCTTCTAGGGAATTGACTATCTGAAAGCCTTCCTTTTTATAGTCTTTGCTGCGGGTAATGAGGACATTGACTCTATTGGGCAAGGGCTTTTGCTCCGGCAATGCCTCTAGGGTTTTTCTACCCATTAGGACTATGTTTTCCTCCGTAAGGAGCCTAAATCTAGTTAAGTCGTCTGGGATTGAAGTGAGCATATCTCCATTTACTCCAATATTCCAATTGTTATCGACTGCAAATATTAAAATCATTTATACCTCCGTAAATTACAACGTTTAAATGGCCCAGTTGCCGTCTTTAAATACTTGAATTTCTTCTCCTGCCTTGGTAATGCCCACTATGGACGTATCTTTGGCACCTACCATAAAATCCACGTGGGTCAGGGAGTTGTTTACTCCATGGGCCTCTAATTCTTCATCTGACATATTTTCCCCACCTTTAATATTAGTGGGATATGCCTTGCCAAAGGCAAAGTGACAGGATGCGTTTTCGTCAAATAAAGTATTTAAAAATACGATATTTGAATTGGATATGGGTGAATCGTAGGGAACTAAGGCCACCTCTCCCAGGTATTTAGCTCCTTCGTCAATATCTAGTAGATCCTTTAAAGTCTCTTTGCCCACCTTAGCATCGAAATCTTCAACTTTTCCATCTTTAAAAACTAGTTTAAATTCATCTATTAGATTTCCCCCATAGTTTAGAGGTTTAGTGCTGTACACCACTCCATTTACTCCAGTCTTTAGGGGCATTGTAAATACTTCTTCTGTAGGCATATTTGGTGCAAAGTTTACGCCCTTGGAGTCTACGGCTCCTCCCCCTGCCCATATATGTCCCTCTGGCAATTTAACTTTCAGATCTGTACCGTTGGAAGAAGTATAGTGAAGTATGTCAAATTCCTTCTCATTTAAAAATTCAACTTTCTCCTTTAAGTTGGACATATGATTTTCCCAGGCTTTTACTGGGTCTTTCTGGTCCATGCGGGTAGCACTAAATATGGAATTCCATAGCTTTTCTACAGCTTCGTCTCCTTTTGCATCTGGAAATACCCTCTTTGCCCACGATTTAGTTGGAATCGATATTACGCACCAAGGGATTATGTCGTTCATGGTGTAGTTTCTCCACTCCTTTAAGGCCAAGGAGGAGGATTTGTTGCTGGCAGCGATTTTCTTTGGGTCTATATCTTTTAGAAGCTCTGGGTCCTGGGCAGATATGGATATAAAGCCTGCACCCTTCTTTGCATAATCCTCCAGGCCATCTACATACCATTTTGGAAAGTTTTCGAATACTTCCATTGGAGAATTTTCGTACTTCAATTTTGTCAGCACCTCGTCATTCCAATTGACATGGACTTCTGATGCTCCTGCCTCATAGGCATTTTTTGCAATTAGCCTCACAAACTCTAGAGCTTCAGTAGGAGCGTTGATTGCTAGGGGCTGGCCTTTTTGCAGATTGATACCAACTTTTACAGTTAGCTTTGCGTATTCATTTAGTCTTTCTTCAAAATTATTCAAATTATCACCCCGAAGTATAGTATTAATTTTAGTTTACAAAATATTTCGCCATTTGTAAATAGGGTCAAGAGATTCTATCTAAAAAAGAAGGCTATCCATTTATACAAAATTTAGGTTTTCATCTTTTAGTGCTGTAAACATATTAATAATAATTCCTCTCAAAACTTAAGATTTTTAGCGGGATTTATATGATATAATATATAATGCAATAAAGGGTGGTAGATATGAAAAAGACTCTTTTAAAGCCTATATTTGCTATTCTAGCAGTTTTTTTAGTTGTTTATTTAGTTAAGGCAAATAGTATGGATTATAGCGACATCAATCTGTCGGGTAATAATGATGATTGGAGGGCATATCTCCACATCAATGTAGGCCATAGCAATGAACTAATAATTACACCAGCTACAGATAAATTTGAATTACCTCGTGAAATAGTAATTGATATTTATGTAAAGGACAGAAGTATATATTCTGATATTCTGACAATGGCTAAAAGTGACAACTTTCCTGAATATGGAACATATAAGTATAAGTTTGACTCTAATAAGTATTTGGTAAAACATCACAAGGACATATATATACTCATAACATATGAGGATGAAACCAGCAGGATACTATTAACTTCAGTAAGTTATCCCTAATTATTTTCAAGCAGCATGATGAACATCATGTTGCTTGATTTGCAAATGGGACCATAGGTTTCACTTTAAAAAAGAAAGCTGTTCCACCTCTAAAGATGAGAGGTTGGAAATTGTCAGGCCTATGAGCCGTATATTATTGTGGATTTTTATCTCATGGAGGAGAGATATGCCAATATCGCAAATTTCCTCTGCTAAGTGAATATCTTCTAGAAAGGTCTTGCTCTTGGTCCTTGTCTTAAAATCCTCGTCTTTTATTTTCACAGTGACGGTTCTCCCTTGAATTTCCTTTTTAGCCAGGGAATCTGCAATTTCCATGGAAAAGTCTCTTATATAGGACTCTAGAATTTTCATATCTTTTGTTGCCTTAAAGGTAGTTTCTGTCCCCAAAGACTTTCTCTCTCTTTCTGTATTTACCTCTCTGTGGTCGATGCCCCTTATCCTATTATATATATCTGTTCCCATTTTTCCGAAAAACTCCACTAGAAATTCCTCCGAAAGATTTATTAAATCCCCTACGGTGTATATGCCAATTCTATTTAACTTTTCCGCTGACTTTGGTCCAATGCCGTGGACTGCCTTTACCTTTAGGGGAAGTAAAATAGCTGGCACCATGTCTGGGGATATTACTTTGATTCCATTGGGCTTGTTCCAATCTGAGGCGATTTTAGCCAAGAATTTATTATAAGAGATGCCAATGGACATGGTGAGTCCAGTTACTTCCATAACTTTAGCTTTTACTCTATGTGCAAAATCTGCAGGGTCCATATTTAATTCTGTGATATCTACATAGGATTCGTCTATGGATACTTGCTCAACTAAGTCCGTGAAGCTATGCAATATATTTAATACCTCCCGTGAAACCTCTTGATACCTTGACATGCGAACGGGAAGGAATACGCCTCTGGGACATAACTTTTTGGCCATAAAGTTTGGCATGGCAGAGTGAACGCCGTATCTTCTTGCCACGTAATTGGCAGTAGTCACTACGCCGTGACCGCTTCTTCCCCCTACGATAATGGGTAGACCTTTCAGCTTTGGATTGTCCCGTTCTTCCACTGAGGCATAGAAGGCATCCATATCTATATGTATAATATTTAATCGACTTGGTATATCCATATAATCACCTATAAATATTATACCACAAAAATAATGTGCCAGCGGGGACGGTTCTCGGTGGCTCATTTGGTGCTTATAAAATATGCAAAAAAAGAAGGACTTTGACAACTTGTGTAGAATACCTATATAAGAATTCATTTGAATGGAGGATATTTATGCAAATTCAGATAAGTTTTACAAGTGATGAAGACATTATACTGCCCATTCACTACAATAATATACTTCAAGCCTTTATATACAACAATATAGACGTTGAGTTGGCAGATTTTTTGCACAATGAGGGGTTTATTGTAAACAACAGGAGATTTAAGCTGTTTGCATTTTCAAGAATTTTAAAAAGGGGAAATAAGGTCGGAAGGTCGTTTAATTTTGGAAATAGCATTGAATTTCTAGTAGCATCACCCCTAGGTAAATTCTGTAAATCCATAGCCAATTCTATGTTACAAAAAGAGGATTTATTCTTAGGTAAAAACAATATAAAAACTGATCAGATACAAATATTTAATCCCCAGGTGGAAGGTGACGAGATTATAGTAGAGACAATATCAGGCATAGTGGCATATAGCACATTGTTAAAGGTTGACGACAACAAATATACCCACTACTATACCCCTGAAGAAAGGGATTTTGAGAGGATAGTAGCAGAAAACCTCATAAAGAAATATAATGCCTTAATTGGACAGGATTTTCAGTCGGACGGCAATCTAAAGATAATTCCCATTGGCAATTCGAAACAAAGCATATCCTATTACAAAGATTTTATCATAAAACCTGTGGATGGTAAATTCAAGATTAGAGGAGATAAAAGGCTATTGCAAATAGGTTTAGATACTGGCTTTGGCAGCAAAAATAGTCAGGGATATGGTTGTGTTAGGATAATATAAAATAATTAATTCCCTCCTACTCGATTGCCTAAAATGACTGTGCAAGGGTTTTTGCATCTTCTATGGCTTCATCGACAATTTTCTGAATGTCGTTTCCCATAATATCCAGACCCTCTGCAGCTATGGTGGTAAAGTCCGTAATGCCCATAAATCCAAAAATCCCTCTCAAATATTTATCGCCCATTTCTACATGTAACAGGGGAGGCTCTGAATAGTAACCGCCTCTAGTGGTTATGTGAAGGGCCCTTCTGTTTTCCAAAAGCCCTAGGGAACCACTTTCAGTGTATTTGAAGCTTATGCCAGTTACGCAAATATAATCCACATAGACTTTCAATATAGAGGGGACACTTAAATTCCAAAATGGGCTGGCAACAATATATTTATCTGCCTCTGCAAATTCATAGGCATATTTTAGCAAGGGATTTACTTTGCTATCATCAGACTTGGGGCCAAAAATAGTTTCTATGTCATCCAAAGTAAGGGGACGGATATTTTCCTTGTATAAGTCCAAGGTAATGATTTTGTGATTTGGATTTTTCTCTTTATAGTATTTAACAAAAGCCTCTGAAATTTTAAAGGTTCTCGATTGTTCCTCCGTCTTAGGATTTGCTTTAATATATAATATTTTCTTCAAGATATTCCCTCCAGTAATAGATTATACATCTATCATGTGCAATAAATAAAAAAACATACTGCAAAAATCTGCAGTTTTAGGGTATATTAATACTATAAGATTGGAGGGATAGTATGGGAAAAGTAACACTTTGGACTAGACAAGATATCAGAAGTTTAAAGGATTTGGAGGAAAAAGGGGTTCATAGGATTCAAAAATGGTATATTGAAGAACAATTTGAGGATATTTCAGATCATTACATACCTCTATACCGCTGGTTTGTAAACAAGGCCAATGAGAAGGTACCTAAGCCAGAAGGCGTGGAATTTCCTATTTGGTGCTCCATTAGCGAAAAGAGTATGCTAAGGCCTATAGTAGACAGTGTGGTATATGTGGTAGACATTGACGAGTCAGAGGTAATCTATTTTGATGGACGTAAATGGGATTATGTACTTAATCATCTATATTTACCCAAAGATGAGGAGGATATGGAAAATTATAAAAAAGAGATTGAGAGAAAGGGACTAAAGGACTCTTTTTCGTTTATTGACGGGAAATACGCCAGTTTTTATCCACTGGAAAAGAAAAAAGTCATGGATAGCTGGACTAGGGTTTTTGAAATAGAGGATTGGAATATTTTTGGGGTACAGGCGAATATATGGGAGATACGGAAGGATATGGTTAAGGACATAATTCACTACAAAGGATAGGATAATATGGAAAGATATTTGAGGAATTTCACATCTATTTCTAAAGAACAACAGGAGATACTGGCTAATTCCACCATTGCCATAGTCGGTCTAGGAGGCCTTGGAGGATACGTGATGGAAAATTTCGTACGGCTAGGTGTATTAAATTTTCATCTTATAGACATGGACGTATTTGAGGCATCAAACTTAAACAGGCAGCTGCTGTCAACAGAGCAAAACTTGGGCAAATTAAAGGCTGAGGCAGCATACGAAAGGGCTAGAAGCATTGATAGTAGAGTAAATGCAAAAGTTTTCAGCACTAGATTACATAGGAATAGCCTTGGAATGCTAGAAGGTGCAGATTTAGTAATTGATTGTTTAGATTCCATAGGCGGAAGATTAGAATTAGAAGGGCTTTGCGATAAAATGGATCTGGTCTTGGTACATGGTGCAATACGAGGCTATTATGGACAAGTCTCCATCTCTACGAAAGATAATAGGGTCTACAAAAAAATATATGGAGATTGTGTAAAAGACGAAGAATCCTTAGGTAATTTGCCTATGACATGTATGGTAACTGCTTCTTTTCAAGTAAATTTAGCATTAAAATACATATTTAGAGAGGAACTAAAAAGCGAGCTAATATTCATAGATGTAAAGGAAATGGAGGTTGAAAGGTTGTCGATTTGAAGCAAATGTATGTATAAAATCTATAAATAAACTGATATAATGTAGACAAAGATAATATCATAATTAAATACATCGAATATTTGATAAAAACCAATATTTGAAACAAGTAAATTGTACAGCATAAAATATAAAATGGGGGCTGATCCTATGAGACTGATTTTAAGGCAGAGAAAGTTTCTGATTTGGGGTATATTGGCGTTATTTATAGTTACTGCGTGGTTTTCGGCCTTGTTTTTCGTATTTAAGGCTTATGAAACCAATAAAGCGGCACTTTTAGAGGCAGAACTCAAGCGTTTCAATGGAGAAGTACAATCAACCCTAAGGACCTATGAGTCATTTTCAAATTATATTTTTGATGAGATTTCATCAGATGAGGAAGTGCTAAGTATAATGAGAGATGCCTCCAAGGCTACTGAATCTGAAAAAGATGAACTTAGGCTACAACTATCTATTCTAGTAGACAAAAGATATGGATTTATGGAGAAATACGAGTTCAAGCAGCTGCATTTTCACCTGCCTGATACTGAAAGTTTCCTTAGGCTTCACGCTCCTGCTCAATATGGGGATATACTTGTAGACCTAAGGGAGAGTGTAAAGATTGCAAATGAGACCAAGAGTTACGTCAAAGGATTTGAAGAGGGCAGGATAATTAATGGTTTTCGATTTGTCTACCCCCTAAGCTATAAATGTGAGCATATAGGCACGGTAGAGGTGTCTTTGTCCAGTGCCTCTGTGTTAAAGTTTTTATCGGAGCTATATCCTGAGGAGGATTTTCTCTTTATAATCTACAGTCAGATTATTCAAGGAAGCGTATTTCATGCGGAAATAGAGAAATATAAGGGATCTCCAATATCGGATATGTTTTCCATTGATGAAGAAGTAGAGAAGATAGTAAGTGAATACAATAGCATCATACCCCATTCTGATGTGGAATTTTTTCAAGGTCTGCAGGATGAATATCTGGATAAGATAAAGGGAAATGAAAGTTTTCCTGCCCTATTTCACTATAAAGGAAAGGACTATAAGATGGGTTTTTTATCCATAAGAAATGTAATCGGAAAGCCCGTCGCCTACTTAATTTCCCTAGCTGAAACGTCTGACTTTGCAAGGCTTAGAAAGGATATGTATAGGCAAGCAACTTTAGTTAGTCTCTTGGCGATATCCATAATGGCCTTTAGTCTTGCACTATTCGTGTATCACAATAGATTAAAGGAAATTTCCCAAAAGGATTTTTTGACAAAGATATACAACAGGCAAAGGTTCTTTGAAATAGCTGAAAGAGAAGTTAGACGGTCAAAGAGGTATGGGTTCCCCATGGCAATATTGATGATGGATATAGATCATTTTAAAATTGTCAACGACACTTACGGGCACAAGCGTGGCGACCAAGTCTTAAAGGAATTCACATGTCTAATTTCTAGAAATATTAGGGCAAGTGATGTATTTGCTAGGTGGGGTGGAGAAGAATTTGTAATACTCCTATCCCAAACAACTAGGGAAGAGGCAGTCTATGCAGCGGAAAAAATAAGGAAATTGGTTGATGAGGATAAATCAAATAAATTAAAGGATATAACTGTAAGCATAGGAATATCCATGCTAGATGCAGAAAAGATGGATATATTAGATGCCATAGATTGTGCAGATGAAGCCCTGTATATGGCAAAGGCTGAAGGAAGGAATAAAGTTTGCAGCTACGATGAAGTAAATATAACATGAAGACTATAAAAAGACACCTAAAACGGTGTCTTTTTGGTATAATGGGGATAGTAAATTTAGAGGATGATGAGATGAAGAATTTAATAAAAGTATCCGTAAGAAATTTAGTCGAATCTGTCTTAAGAACAGGCGATATCGACAATAGTTTTATGTCCATGTCTAGAGCTTTGGAGGGCACCAAGGCCCATCAAAAAGTACAGAAATCCTATGGGCATGAATATAAACCAGAATATACATTGAAATATGAGATACCATACGGCGACTTTATTATACAATTGGAGGGCAGGGCAGATGGGATATTTATATATCCTCAAAGTGTTATTATAGATGAAATAAAAAGCACTACAAAAGATTTGAAGGATATAAAGGAGGACTACAATGAGCTTCACTGGGCACAGGCCAAAGCCTATGGATATATGTACGGAAAGGACAATGGTCTTTTGGAGATAGATGTTCAGCTTACATATTTTCACATTGAAACAGAGGAACTAAAAATATTTAAGAGAAAATATACTCTAGAAGAGTTGGAAGATTTTCTCCTATTTATGGTGGGCAAATACATAGAATGGGCTAAGATTACCTTCGATTGGAGTGAAACTATGGATAGGTCCATTGAAGGGCTGGAGTTCCCTTTTAGGAATTACAGAAAAGGTCAAAGGGAGTTGGCTGTAGCAACTTACAAGACAATAAAGGAAGGCAAAAAGCTGTATGCACAGGCACCGACTGGGATTGGAAAGACCATGTCAACTTTATTTCCAGCGATTAAGTACATAGGGGAGGAAAGGGATGCAAAGATTTTTTATTTGACTGCCAAGACAATTACTAGGGAAGCACCTATGGCTTCAGTTGGCATATTGAATGAACAGGGTTTAAGGGCTAAGACATTGGCAATCACTGCCAAAGACAAGATATGCTTAAACGACGAAGTAAAGTGTAATCCAAGGGATTGCAAATACGCCAAGGGGCACTATGATAGGGTCAACGATGCAATAATGGACATGTTTGAAAATGAGGATTTAGTTGCAAGGGACAAAATAATTGAATATGCGGAAAAACACAGTGTTTGCCCTTTCGAATTTACCTTAGACTTTTCACTATGGGCAGATATTGTGATTTGCGATTACAACTACGTATTTGATCCGCAGGTATATTTAAAAAGGTTCTTTGAAAATCCCTACGGGAACTACGTATTTTTAATAGATGAAGCCCATAATTTAGTAGATAGATCTAGGGAAATGTATTCCGCCGAAATAAACAAGGGGAGTTTTTTGGAACTGAGGAGTATATTTAAGGAAAAGTATCCTCCTATTTACAAGGCGTTTAACAAAGTAAACAGTCTAATAAACAAAATAAAAATAGACCTAAATGTAGACGGGGAATACTATCAAAGGGAGGAAATAGGTGAACTGTATTACCCTATTAAAAGGATAATTACAGGTCTAGAACCATGGCTAATAGAAGAAAAAGGCCATGAAAATTACGAAAGGGTCCTAGAGCTTTATTTCAGACTGTTGACATTTAACAAAATTGCAGATTTTTATGACAGTCACTACGTTACATATATAAAGGAAGAATATGGGGATATTGTGATTAAATTGTACTGTGTAAATTCTTCAGATCTTCTCAAGGAGGCCTTACAAAGGGGAAGGGGCAGCATATTTTTTTCTGCAACATTGGCTCCTCTAGACTATTACATGGACTTATTGGGCGGTAGCAAGGGCGATTACAATATTCGACTTCAGTCCCCTTTTCCCAAGGAGAACTTATGTCTTTTAATGGGAAACCAAATATCCACCAGATATAAGCACAGAGAAAGGACATATATGGACGTGGTTAGGTATATAGAGGCCTTTGTTACCTCAAAAAAGGGAAATTATTTTGTATTTTTCCCCTCCTATAAATATATGGAAAGCATATACGAACTGTTTACAGATAGAAATAGGGGATTGAACATAATAATACAAAATAATACTATGAACGAAAAAGAAAGAGAAGATTTTTTAAATGTATTCCAAGGAGATGAGGTAGTAGCCTTTGCAGTAATGGGAGGCATATTTTCCGAAGGCATAGATTTAATAGGAGATAGGCTAATAGGAGCTGTCATAGTGGGGGTTGGAATGCCTCAGATATGCTTTGAAAGGAATATAATCAAGGATTATTTCAGTTTCCATATGGGAGAAGGATTTGAGTATGCCTATACATATCCCGGCATCAACAAGGTATTTCAGGCAGCAGGCAGAGTAATTAGGTCGCCAGAGGACAAAGGAGCGGTCCTATTAATAGACGATAGGTATGGCACAGGCAAGTACAAATCCCTATTTCCAAGGGAGTGGAGTAGATATTACAACATAAGGAATGAAAGGACAATGAAAGAAGTCTTAGAAGGATTCTGGCAGGGTACGAGATAAAAGCCAGTTTTAGAATTATAAAATGAAAATTAGATGTAAAGGAGCAGATAAATGGCAAGGAAAAATGAATTAATTGAATTTACAATAGATAAGGTTGATTTTCCCAACAAGGGAAGGGGCAAGTACAACGACAAGGTGGTCAAAGTCAAAGGAGGTATTGTAGGACAAAGAATTAAAGCTAGAATTAGTCGACGGCGAAAAGGATACATGGAAGCAAAGTTAGTAGAGGTAGTCGATAAATCTCCCTTAGAAACAGCAGTTTCCTGTCCACATTTTGGGGCATGCGGTGGCTGCTCATACCAGTCCATGAATTATGAACAGGAACTAGAATACAAGGAGAATCAAGTGAAGGCCCTATTTGAAGAAGCAGACTTGGATGTAAATTTTTTAGGCATAGAAAGAAGTCCTTTGGTAGAGGGGTATAGAAACAAAATGGAGTATACCTTTGGGGATGAAAAAAAGGGTGGGCCTCTGGCACTGGGCTTACACCGCAAAGGAAGGTTCTATGAGATAGTCAACATTCCATATTGCAATATAGTGGATGAGGATTTTAGAAACATCTTGAATATAGTATTGGACTATTTCAGTGAAAATAATATTAAACACTATAATAAAAAAGAACATATTGGTTATTTAAGGCATCTAGTTGTGAGAAAGGCCATGTCTACTGGTGAGATATTGGTGAATTTAGTGACATCAAGCCAAGGGGAGCTGAACAAGGAAGGATTTGCAAGTATATTAAAAAACATGGAAAATGAAACTAATGCTGATAAAAACAAGATAGTCGGCATACTTCATACTATAAATGACAGCCTCTCTGATGTAGTGCAGGCGGATAAGTTGGAGCTACTTTATGGAAGGGATTTTATAATTGAAGAAATACTAGGGTTAAAGTTTAATATATCGCCTTTCTCCTTTTTTCAGACCAATACATTTGCAGCAGAAAGGCTATATTCAATGGTAAGGGAATTTGCTGGAGATATTAAGGACAAGGTGGTATATGATCTGTATTCAGGTACGGGAACTATTGCCCAAATAATAGCTCCCCATGCTAAAAAGGTAATAGGCATTGAGATAGTGGAAGAAGCAGTAGATAAGGCTAGGGAAAATGCCAAATTAAATAATTTAGGGAATGTAGAATTTATAGCAGGAGATGTGTTAAAAGCCGTAGATGAGTTAAAAGAAAAACCAGATTTAATAGTCATAGACCCCCCGAGGGATGGAATACACCCAAAGGCAATAAATAAAATCATAGATTTTAATCCAGATACCTTTGTATATGTGTCTTGCAATCCAGTAACCCTTGTGAGGGATTTAAAAGTGTTTATAGATAAAGGATATAAGGTGGAGAAGGTAAAATTAATGGATCAATTCCCTAGGACTGTTCACGTTGAGGTAGCAATTCTGATGACGTATTGTGGTTCGGATAAAGAATAATAGGACTTGACCACAACATATAGTGGTTTAGGGATGAAAAAAGGGTCAAAAATCGGTGAAAAAACACCCTTTTTTGACCCTTTAAAATAGGGCATTTGACAGATGACATTGGATGTTTGGAGATATTTGAAGGGAAGATGGTTAAATTTGGTTGATAAAGTAGCGGTTGAATTATATACTATAGATGAACATTTGTATCTTTAATCCGTTCTTGTTC
>JALNZV010000028.1 GCA_023229175.1 Tissierellaceae bacterium
TATAGGCCTAATAATAGGAGTGCCATTATTTGTATTCGTATACTCCTTAATAAAAGATATTACAGAAGAAGAACTAAAAAGGAAAGGTTTGCCATATGAGACGGATGAATATATAAAATAAGGGCGATTTCGCCCTTGTTTTATTTACAACACCTCTTTTAACTTTTCAATAAACAGACGGTTTTCTTCCATGGAGCCAATGGAAACTCTGATGAAACTGCCTCCCATGGGCCTGATGATGACTCCTTTTTCTTGTAACTTTTCAAAGATTTCCCTTCCGTTTTTCCCGACATTTACGAATATGTGGTTAGTTTCCGATGGGGCATAATAAAACCCTAGCTTGTCAAATTCTCCGTATAAGTAATTTTTGCCTTCAAGGTTTAAGTCATAGGATTTTTTCAAGAAGTCTTCATCTTCAAATGCCGCAATGGCAGCTGCTTGAGCTAAGGCGTTTACATTAAAGGTCTCCCTGACCCTGTTTAACTTGTCCAGCAAACTTTTATCTCCCATGGTGTAACCGACCCTAATTCCTGCTAGGCCGTATGCCTTTGAAAAGGTCCTCATAACTAGGAGATTTTCATATTTACTTAGAAGTTTTACTGTATCGTGGGGGTAATCCTCCCTAGTCACATATTCCCTATAAGCTTCATCGGATATAACCAATATATGGGAAGGTACTTTTTCGAGGAAATCTATAAGCTCGTTTTCAGTGACGATGGTGCCAGTTGGGTTATTGGGGTTACATATCCATATAACTTTTGTCTTCTCTGAAATACTTTCCAGTACCTTATTTAGGTCCATTGTAAAGTCCTTTAGGGGAACAACGACGGGTTTACCTCCCATGGCTACTGCTGCACTCATATAACTTGGGAAGGTAATATCTGCCACTATGACTTCATCCCCTTTGTCTACAAAAGCTTTGGCTACTAGGCCTATCATCTCGTCCAAGCCATTGGTGGGCAAAATATTTTCTGCTCCAATGCCAAGTTTACTGGACAATACCCCCCTTAGTTTCATGGCATTGCCATCTGGGTAATCTCCAATACTATCGAGTGCGTTTACCATGGCTTCCTTTGCCCTTGGAGAGCATCCGAGAGGATTTTCATTTAATGCCATGCCTGCTACTTTTTGGACATTATATTCTCGCCTGACATCTTCCATGGACATTCCAGGGTCATAGGGCTTTAAATCAGCTATTTCTTCTCTGAATTTTACCAATATATACATCTCCTTTCAAAATTTATTAATATTAGTATACCAAAGGACAATGCAATAAAAAAGGCTATGATATTAGCTTATCTTGTGATATAATCATAAAGGCAGTTATTGTATAAAGCGCTTTAAGATGATTAAAAATTTAAACAATGTCAATAATAGGCATAAAGATTTTAACAAATCTTTCAAATAAATAAGCTAGCTAAGGGGGAATTGTATAATGAAAACATATTCAGCTGATAACATCAGAAACGTAGCTTTGCTAGGTCATAGTAGTAGCGGAAAAACAACTTTAACTGAGGCAGTACTATTTGCAACTGGTATAACAAAAAGACAAGGAAGGGTAGAAGATGGAAATACCGTATCCGATTTCGATAAGGAAGAAATAGCGAGAAAAGTTTCCATAGGTACTTCTGTAATTCCCGTAGAGTGGGGAAATACAAAGTTTAACCTATTGGATACACCTGGTTATTTTGATTTCATCGGCGAGATGTATGGTGCCAAAAGAGCCTCTGAGGGCTCAGTGCTTCTAATAGATGCTTCATCGGGAATAGAAGTTGGTTCAGAAAAGGCATGGAAAAATCTAGAAAAGTATAAAACGCCAAGCATTATTTTCGTAAATAAAATGGACAAAGAGGAGATAAACTTTGACAATGTTTTATCCCAATTAAAGGATAAATTTGGCGAAAAGATAGTTCCCTTTGCTTTACCTGTGGGAGTATCAAGTGAGTTCAAAGGCATAGTATCTGTAGTTGACGGTAAGGCATACGAGTATAAGGGAATCAACAGGACGGAAATAGGCCTGCCAAGCGAATCAGAACAGGAAATTGAATTAATTAAAGAAGATTTAATGGAAAAAATAGCGGAAACTGATGAAGAACTAATGGAGAAATACTTCGAAGGAGAGGCATTTACCGACGAAGAAATATTCAAAGGACTTGGTCTTGCCGTAAGAAGCGGAGATTTAGTACCACTTGTAGTGGGCTGTGCAGAAAACGGAATAGGAGTAGATTTCCTATTGGAAACCATAGAAAGATATATACCATCACCAGGTGATATAGATGTTGTTACAGGAATAAAAGACGGAAAAGAGATTGAAAGAAAAGCAGATGTAAATCAACCATTTGCAGCAGTTGTATTTAAAACAATTATAGACCCATTTGTAGGGAAATTATCCTTATTTAAGGTTGTATCCGGGAAGATAACCAAGGATACAGATTTATTCAACTCCACTAAAGACAGGGGAGAAAAATTGGGGGGTCTATTTGTACTTAGAGGTAAAAATCAAATTGAGGTATCTGAAATAGAAGCTGGAGATATAGGTGCCACCTCGAAGTTAAATCACACTCAAACTGGAGATACTTTATGTACAAAAAATGATCAAATACTATTCGAAGAAATCAAATATCCTCAACCTACTTTATTCCTAGCTGTGGAACCAAAGGCCAAAGGCGATGAGGAAAAGATTGGTACAGCACTTCAAAGATTAACTGACGAAGATCCAACATTTATAGTACAAAGGAATTCTGAAACAAAACAATTACTTATTGGCGGACAGGGAAACATGCAATTGACAGTAATTGTAGACAAACTAAAAAATGCCTTTGGAGTAGAAGTAAACTTAACAAATCCAAAGATTGCATATAGAGAAACCATAAAGGGAACTTCTTCCGTACAAGGAAGACACAAGAAACAATCAGGTGGAGCAGGTCAATACGGAGATGTCCACATAAGATTTGAGCCTAGCGAAGAGGACTTTGTATTTGCAGAAGAGGTATTTGGAGGTGCAGTACCGAGAAACTTCTTCCCAGCAGTAGAGAAGGGGCTTCAAGAATCCTTAGAACATGGAGTATTGGCAGGGTACCCTGTAGTAAACCTTAAAGCTACACTATTTGACGGTTCCTATCACCCAGTAGACTCCAATGAAATGGCGTTTAAAATCGCCGCATCCCTGGCATTTAAAAAGGGAATGGAGGAAGCAAAGCCCATATTACTAGAACCTATTATGAAAGTAGAGGTCACTATACCTGAAGACTACATGGGAGATGTCATGGGCGATATGAACAAGAGGAGAGGTAGAATACTGGGAATGGAACAGCAGGAGGACGGCTCCCAAATAGTTACAGCAGAAGCCCCCCACGCAGAATTGTTTGAATACGCCATAGATTTAAGAGCCATGACACAGGCTAGAGGCAGTTTTACAATGGAATTTATAAGGTATGAAGAAGTACCGGGAAATATTGCAGAGAAAATAATCGCAGAGGCAAAAGCGGAAAAAGAATAATGGAAAACCATAGGGGATATAATTTCTTCTATGGTTTTTTAAATTTAATATTTTATTTTCTGAAAAAGATGATATAATTATAGATGAAGGGCAAAGAAAGTCAAAGTCAAGGAGGTAACTATGCCTGGTTTAAGTAATGTAATCGAAAGGTTTATAAAATCCATGATAGAAGCCCAAGAAAATGGTATTGTAGAAATACAGAGAAATGAATTGGCGGAGAAATTTGGCTGCGCACCTTCTCAGATAAACTACGTATTATCCACTAGATTTACACCATACAAAGGATATTTTATAGAGAGTAGAAGAGGTGGAGGTGGGTATATTAAGATAATAAAGGTGGGAATTGACGAGTTCGAGGACATTGGAGATATCATAGTAAATACTATTGGAGAATCTATTACAAAAAATAAAGCCCACCATATAGTTGAAGGATTGATGGAAGAGGGTATAATATCAGAAAGGGAACACGATATTATCTTAGCCTCATTGGGCGAGAGGGCCTTGGGTCATGAAAATGCAGAATTGAGAAATAAACTTAGGGCTAGCATTTTAAAGAATATACTATTAATCCTAGTGAAATAGGAGGTGTCTACATTGTTATGTCAAGTATGTGGAAAAAATGATGCAACAGTTCATTTTACAAAGATAATAAATGGAAATATAGAAGAGATACACCTATGCAGTTCCTGTGCTAAAGAAAACAAGGATTTGGAGTTTAGCTTTGATTTTCCCTTTTCCTTTCAAAAACTATTTACTGGACTTATAGATTCTGTACAAGATAAAGGAGTACAAGAAAAAGATATAACTTGTGAATGCGGTCTCACTTACAAGGAGTTTTTAGAATCGGGGAAATTTGGATGTGCCAAATGTTATGATACATTTAGGGGCGATATGGATTCTCTGTTAAAGGGCATCCACGGTCACAATAGACACGAGGGGAAAATTCCCTCTGGAACAAAGGATAAAATGCTCCAAAAAAGGGCAATAGAATCCCTAAAGTCAGAATTGGAACAGTCTATAAAAATAGAGGACTTCGAAAGGGCAGCTTATTTAAGGGATGAAATAAAAAAGCTAAGAGAAAAGACAAAGGATATTTAGGAGGTGAGTCCTATGATTAAATGGTTAGGTGGAGTGGGAAAAGAAGAAGATGTAGTAGTCAGCACTCGCCTTAGACTAGCTAGGAATATGGCCAATTACAAGTTTCCCGAGTTTATGACAGAAGAAGAAGGAGAACTTGTCACCAGCGAAGTACTAAATTCCGTGAGGGATAATGCAGAGGACAGCTTATATAGATTTTACAGAATTAAAGATTTATCGGATATCGAAAAGAAAGTATTCGTAGAGGAACATCTAATAAGCCCCAATCTTTCAGAGAGGACAGCCAATGGGAGTTTCCTCATTAGCAATGACGAAAAGTCAACCATAATGATTAACGAGGAGGACCATATTAGGATTCAGGTACTGTTGCCAGGTTTGGATTTCAATCATGGATGGGAGGTTTCATCAAGATTGGATGATTTGTTGGAAAAGGAAATTGAATACGCTTATCATGAACAATTTGGATATTTAACCGCTTGCCCTACAAATGCAGGAACAGGCCTTAGGGCATCTGCAATGCTACACCTTCCTTGTCTTGCTATGACAGGCCATTTGAACTCAATCATAGAGGGACTGGGGAAAATTGGACTGACAGCAAGAGGACTCTATGGGGAGGGTTCAAAGGTATCTGGATATTTGTTTCAGATATCAAATCAAACTACTTTGGGGGAAACAGAAGAGGATATTATAAAAAAACTAAATAAGGTAGTACTCCAAATAGTTTCCAGAGAAAGGAGTACCAGAGTATTTATGCTGGATAAAAAACATACAGAAATTGAGGATAAGGTGTTTAGGTCTTTGGGGATTCTCAACTATAGCAGAATTATATCTTCTGCCGAGGCGATGAATCATCTTTCTAATATTAAACTAGGCTGTGATTTAGGTTTAATAGACGATATAAATTCAAAAAAGATAGTAAGCCTTATGATGGATATACAACCTGCAAGCATACAGAAAAGTTCCAATACTAGTATGTCAGAAGAGGAAAGAGATGTATATAGGGCACAGGTAATAAGAAACAATTTAATTAACATGGAGGTATAGATATGGCGATGTTTGGAAGATTTACAGAGAGAGCACAAAAAGCCATTCTTCTTTCCCAAGAAGAGGCGAAGAAATTAAAACACAATTATGTGGGGACAGAACATTTGCTATTGGGTTTAATAGCTGAGAATGAAGGCGTTGGAGCTAGGGCCTTTAAAGAGCAAGGAATAAGCCTCGAAGGGGCGAGAAAGGAAGTAATCGCAATAGTAGGTGAAGGCAATTATGGAGCAGATATTCTAGGGTTTACCCCAAGAGTAAAGAGAATATTTGAACTTTCATTTATTCAAGCTAGAAACCTGGGACACAACTATGTAGGCACAGAACACCTACTTTTAGGCCTTTTATCTGAAGGTGAAGGTGCGGCAATTGTTATTTTAAAGAGGCTTGGAATAGACAATAAAAAACTCAGTGAACTGGTCCTAAAGATGATAGGGGATTCCCCATCAAAACAAGGACAAAATGTGGAAAAGGCAAACACAGATACCCCAAATCTAGACAAATATAGCAGAGATTTAAATGAATTGGCAAAGGCAGGACAGATAGACCCAGTCATTGGAAGAATAATGGAAATAGAAAGAGTAATACAGGTATTAAGTAGAAGAACAAAAAATAACCCCGTATTGATTGGCGAACCAGGCGTTGGGAAAACAGCAATTGCAGAAGGTTTAGCTCAGAAAATAGTCGAAGGAGAAGTACCAGAAATCATAAAAGACAAGAGAATTATCTCCTTAGATTTACCGGGCATGGTTGCAGGTGCCAAATATAGGGGGGAGTTTGAAGAAAGACTAAAATCAGTCATGAAGGAGTTAAAAGAAGCAGGCAATGTAATACTCTTTATTGATGAGCTTCACACCATCATAGGAGCAGGTGCGGCAGAGGGTGCCATAGATGCCTCAAGTATACTAAAGCCTGTACTGGCAAGGGGCGAACTCCAAGTAATTGGTGCCACCACCATAGATGAATATAGAAAATATATAGAGAAGGATTCTGCACTGGAAAGGAGATTTCAACCTATTATGGTAGAAGAACCTACAGTGGAGGATTCAATTAAAATATTAGAGGGCCTTAGGGATAGATACGAAGCTCATCACAGAGTAAAAATAACAGACGAGGCCATTAAAGCTGCAGCAGAATTGTCCAGTAGATATATAACCGATAGGTTTTTGCCAGATAAAGCAATAGATTTAATAGATGAAGCAGCTTCCATGATAAGAATAAAATCCTATGTTCCACCAGTTGAATTGAAAGACTTGGAGGAGAGGTTGGAAGAGCTGTCCAAGGAAAAAGAAGAAGCTATAAATACGCAAAACTATGAAAAAGCCGCAAGAATAAGAGATGAAGAGAGAAAATTAAGGGAAGAACTGGAAAGCAACAAGGCAGAATGGGATCAGCAAAAGCAAACCTCTGATTTAATCGTAGGCTACGACGAAATAGCAAAGGTTGTATCCGACTGGTCTGGGGTACCTGTGACTAGGATGACTTCAGAGGAAAGCGAAAGACTGCTAAATCTGGAGAAAATACTTCATCAGAGAGTAATTGGGCAGGAACAAGCTGTAGAAGCTGTATCCAGTGCTGTAAGGCGTTCTAGGGTGGGACTTAAGGACCCTAAAAAGCCAGTGGGCAGCTTTATATTCGTTGGGCCAACGGGAGTTGGGAAGACTTATTTAGCAAAGGCATTGGCAGAATCCTTATTTGGCGATGAAGAGGCCATGATTAGAATAGATATGTCAGAGTATATGGAAAAGCATTCAGTATCTAAACTGGTAGGTTCTCCTCCAGGATATGTTGGATATGACGAGGGAGGACAATTAACAGAAGCAGTAAGGAGAAAACCCTACGCAGTAATACTGTTTGACGAAATAGAGAAGGCTCATCCAGATGTATTCAATATGCTTTTACAAATACTAGATGACGGCAGATTGACAGATTCCAAAGGAAGAACAGTAAATTTTAAAAATACAGTAATAATTTTGACTTCAAACGTAGGTGCAACATCCATTAGAAAACAAAATGTCCTAGGGTTTTCAGCAGGTGGAGAAGACAATAGGGCAGAGTATGAAAAGATGAAAGAAACCATCAGCGAAGAACTAAAAAAGACATTTCGACCAGAATTTTTAAATAGATTGGATGAAGTTATTGTATTCCACAGCCTGGAAGAAACCCATGTAAAGGAAATAGTGGATATAATGATTAGAGATTTAGAGAATCGGTTGAGAAAATCCGATATAAAAATAGAAGTCTCTGAAAACATGAAAAAGCATATTTCTACTAGGGGTTTTGACGCCGTCTATGGTGCAAGGCCATTGGAGAGGACCATCAGGAAAATGATAGAAGACCAGTTGGCAGAAGAAATGCTAAAGGGGAAAATAGCAAAGGACGACAATATAGCCATCGACTACGACAATGAAAACGACAAGTTAATATTTAAGCCACTATAGGAACGATATTATCGTTCCTGGCTTTTTAATTATATGAGGTGAGAAATGAAAAAGAAAACCATATTTATATGTGAAAATTGTGGATACGAAAGTATAGGTTACTATGGAAAATGTCCAGAATGCGGTGCTTGGAACAGCCTGAAAGAATCTATTGTTCAGGAGAAGAAGGCTGGAGGCAGAGCTTTAGAAAATAGGAAATCTGTCCAAAGACTTAAAGACATTGTATCTGCCAACAGCCACAGGATAATCACCAGCATAGGTGAATTTAATAGGGTAATGGGAGGCGGCATAGTTAGGGATTCTATTACCATATTGACTGCAAAGCCTGGAGCGGGAAAATCTACTTTATTGCTGCAAGTTGCCAACGATCTAGCCCAAAAAGACTTTAAAATTTTATATGCTACAGGGGAAGAGAGCGAGTCCCAGATAAAAAATAGAGCGGATAGAATAATCGACAAAATCCACCATAATGTCTGGGTAGTATCGGACAACAGTATGGACAATGTCCTGGATTTAGTAGGAGAGATAGATCCGGATTTGATAATCGTAGACAGTATACAGACCTTCACCTTAGGAGCTTTTCCAAACTCTAGAGCTGGTTCCCCCACCCAAACAATGGAATGTGCTAGTGAGTTAGTAAAGATTGCCAAGGGTTCGGAAAGGCCAAGGGCAGTTATGATGATTGGACAGATGACAAAGGAAGACGAAATAGCAGGTGTACGAGCCCTAGAGCACCTAGTTGATGCCGTACTAATCATAGATGGTGAAAGCGGCGAAGAATTGAGGACATTACTGACTACAAAAAACAGATATGGTTCCACAGGAGAAATGGGATTTTTCTATATTACAGAAAAGGGCATGATATCCATAGACAACCCGTCGGAATATTTTATGACGGCAAGGGAAGAAAATACAGTAATGCCGGGCAGTTCAATCACAGTAGTCAGGGAGGGAACGAGGCCCATTATACTTGAGATAGAGTCTTTAGTTTCTGATTCTTTTACCCCATTTCCCTCTAGAATTGGAGAGTCTTTAAGGCGGGAGCAGCTAAATACTTTAGTGTCCATCATAGAGCAAAGAGGAGGAATTAGTTTTTTTGACAAAAACGTGGTCATAAAAACGACAGGTGGAATTAAACTAAAGGAACAGGCATCTAATTTAGCAGTACTTATGAGCATTGTTTCCTCAGTCAAGCAAAAAGGAATAGACAATGGCACTGTATTCATAGCTGATGTAGGTCTAACTGGGGAACTAAAGAGGGTACCGTCCTTGGAGGCTAGGGTTAGGGAACTGGATAGAATGGGATTTAAGAAGGTATATGTTGCTCCAAATAGTGGGAAGGGCATTAAAACGAAGGACCTAAGAATTGTTGAGCATGACACATTAAAAGACGTAATCCGAGATGTGTTTAAATAAAATAATTTAAAAGATATTGAAGATAACCTTGTTTAAAAAAGCAAAAAGGTATAAACTATAAAAATAGTCTTATTCATTTTTGAACGAGGCGATTAAAGTGCATAGGAGATGAAGGAGATGTAAAGCGATAGCCATAGCACAAAACACAAAAGAAAACCAAACACGAAAGGATGATTTAATGAAAACGAAAGCTTTGTTATTAATTTTGGCAATGGTCCTTAGTATATCGATTTTGTCGGGGTGTACCACAAAACCACAGGAACAGGAAACTGGAGATAACAGTCAAACTGAAGTAGATGCTACATCGTCAGCTTCCCAAGCAGTAGATGAAGCTAGCTTCAAAGAAAAGATTTCTAAGGATGGAAACTTTATCATAATTACTTCCAGCGATTTAAGTTTTTCAGAGGACTTAATTGTAGAGGGCACATTTGAAAATTCTGGTGGCTCAATTGCCAGATCCATAGCCCTTGCACAATACGATGAAGAAGGCAATGCCATAGAATTTAATTTAACAGTTCCAAATTTAGTCATAAAAAGTGAAAATGCCCTAATAGAATACGGCACCGTAAAGGGTAATGTATACGTAGAGGCTCCTGGTTTTAGAACAAAAGAAACTACAATAGAAGGAAATCTATATTTCGCTACAGAAGAGCTTATGAACGAATTTGAGGCAGATGAAGGCACAGAAATTACTCAAGAAATAGCAGTTAAAGAATATGAATAAAACCAGCATATGCTGGTTTTATTATTTTTCACTTTAGTGTATATATTCCCAAGGTCTTTATAGTATTGTATTCGTCCTTAAGTATACTACTTAGGTCAAGCCCTAGAGAATTGGAAAGGGCAGATAGATAGAATATATAGGAGCCTATTTCCTCGCTGATTACTTCCTTACAATTATTGCAAACTTTTCCTTCAATGTGGGATTCCACAGTATTTAACATATCTTGAAAAGAACCATTGCCAAAATCTTGCTTACTGGCATCGATGGAAATACAGCCACAAGTGGTTACTGATTTGGCTACAGCTCTATTAATACGGGCATTATATTCATCTAGCTTAGTCATAATATCTAATATGCTCTTGTGTCTAATGAGAACTTGGGAAACTTGATCTTGAAAATCTTTACACATGTCTAAATTAGCAATATTATCGTTCATAATCTCACTCCCGTCAAAGTTATTTGCTATATTACAATTATACTTACAGGGACAAGTAGTTGTCAAATATTTCTATCAATTATTTTTATTAATTAATTTGCAAAAAAAGCTTGTGAAATAGAGAAAAATCATTGACAATACAAATGAGTCTATGATAAAATATAATCTTTACAATTTCAGCCCAATATTGTATAATATTAGATACTAGGTAAATAGGAGGTTTACATATGTTTAATGTGGGAGATAAAGTAGTTTACCCAATGCATGGAGCTGGAATAATCGAAGGTATTGAAGAAAAAGAAATTTTAGGAGAGATAAGAAAATACTTTATAATGAGGATGCCCATTGGAGATATGAAGGTCATGGTTCCTGTAGACAATGTAGAGGAAGTCGGCGTTAGGGAGATAATAGACCCAACTGAATTAGATAGAGTTATATCTATTTTAAAGGGCAGTAAAACTTCTATGCCTCAAAATTGGAACAGAAGGTACAGAATTAATATGGATAGGATTAAATCGGGAGATATATTTGAAATAGCAGCGGTAGTGCGTAATCTACTTATGATGGATTTGGAAAAGGGCCTGTCAACAGGTGAGAAAAAGATGTTGAGTTCTGCCAAACAAATGTTGCTATCAGAAATGGTCTTAGTCTCCGATTCAGATATAGAGAAAATAGAAAAGCTAGTAATCGATGCAGTTAAATACGAAGAAGAAATTTAGCTTTTATTTTGTGTTTTTTTTGTTTATAATTTAAATTATTGGCAATAACTATATTATAGGAGGTGAATATATGGTAGATAAAATAACAAAAGTAATCATAGGCGTCTTAGGAATGATTGTAGGATATAGTATATTGTCGTTGTTTGTCAATATGGGAATCATTCATCTAGTCAGGGATGGTTGGCTAAACTTAGCCGTTTATTTGGGTGTTTCAATAGTATTTGGAATTATATTTTTTTCAATTTCTTCTAAAATAACTCACAGAGGTAGGAAATTAATAAAAAACATTGAAAATGAATTAGAAAAGTTTTCGGTATACGACATTGCCATATCTTCTGTTGGACTTATTATTGGTTTGTTAATTGCACTGATATTGACTTTGCCGATTAACAACTTGGGGATACCGTATATAGGCGTAATCGCATCTATTCTCTTATATGGAATATTTGGGTATCTTGGCCTTACAATTCCCCATAGAAAAAGGGATGATATACAAAATACCCTAGGCAATATAAGGAGAAATCCCAGAGATAAGATAAAAATACCAAATAAAGTATATCCCAAAATACTAGATACCTCCGTCATCATCGACGGGAGAATAGCAGACATCTGTAAGACAGGGTTCATAGAAGGGCCCCTGATTATTCCAGAATTTGTACTGGAGGAACTTCAGCATATCGCAGACTCTTCCGACTCCTTAAAAAGGAATAGAGGCAGGAGAGGTTTAGATATATTAAATAAAATTCAAAAAGAATTAGATATAGAGGTAATTATAAACGACAAAAAGTTCGAAGATGTACAAGAGGTAGATTCGAAATTGTTGAAATTAACTCAGCTGCTTAAGGGGAAAATAATCACAAATGACTACAACCTCAATAAGGTAGCAGAGGTCCAAGGAATCGAAGTATTAAATATTAATGAACTGGCTAACGCCGTAAAACCTGTTGTATTACCAGGTGAGGAAATGATGGTTCAAGTAGTTAGAGATGGGAAGGAGTTAAACCAAGGTTTGGCCTACTTAGATGACGGCACTATGATTGTCGTCGAAAGCGGTAGAAAATTCATAGGTGAAACCATAGATGTCATAGTTACATCGGTGCTGCAGACTTCTGCAGGTAGGATGATATTTGCTAAGCCAAAGTCCATGGTAGATAAGGCTGTTTAAGACCCGCAAGGGTCTTTAATTTTATTTGCTCTTATACCATAATGTGTTATAATACTCTAAGAGGTGAAGGCCATGTACAAAAACAATTATATATCTGTCATAATTGCCGCAGCGGGAATGAGCAATAGAATGGGCAGCAAAATCAATAAACAGTTTATAGCCATAGGGAGCAAGCCCATATTGGCACATGCAGTGGAAAAATTTGAGAGATGCAGATATATAGATGAAATAATTATAGTTTCAAAGGAAGAGGAAATTGAATATTGCCGCAAGGAAATAGTTAGAAAATATAGATTTAATAAGGTGATAAATATTGTAAGGGGTGGAAAGGAAAGGCAAGATTCCGTATATAATGGAATATTAGCCTTAGATGAAAAATCTGACATCGTATTGATACACGACGGTGCCAGGCCCTTTGTCAAGATAGAAAACATAGAGGACAGTATAAAATGCGCCGCAGACCACGGAGCATGTGTAGTGGGAGTACCTGTCACAGATACTATCAAAGTAGTAAATGAGCATAGGTCCATAGACAATACGCCCCAAAGAAGCTTGCTATGGGCTGCACAGACACCCCAAAGTTTCTATAAGGATACTATCTTAAAGGCCTATGAAAAGGCGCAGATAGATGGATTTTTAGGCACAGATGACAGCTCCTTGGTGGAGCGAATGGGCCACGAGGTTAAAATGGTCATGGGCTCCTATGAAAACATAAAAATAACTACTCCGGAGGACATAATCCTGGGGGAGTCCCTAATAAGGGGCAAGGAGAAGGTTTATAGCAGAAGAAAATTTTTATTTCAAAGCAGATAAAAGGTGATAAAGTGAGAATAGGATTTGGTTATGACGTTCATCAATTGGCAGAAAACAGGAAGCTGATAATAGGTGGGGTTCACATTCCCTACGACAAAGGATTATCGGGTCATTCAGATGCTGATGTGCTGGTTCACGCAATTATGGACAGCATACTAGGCGCATTGGCGTTGGGGGATATTGGCAAACACTTTCCAGATACAGATATGAAATACAAAGATATATCAAGCATCTACCTATTGTCCAAGGTCCGTGAAATAATGGATAATTCAGGGTATGAAATAGGAAATATAGATGCAACCATAGGGGCACAAAGACCTAAACTTTCGTCCTATATAGACAGTATGAGAGAAATAATTGGAGATACACTAAAGACCGCGTCAAATAACATAAATGTCAAGGCAACTACTACTGAGCACCTGGGGTTTGTGGGCAGGGAAGAAGGCATATCTGCCTACGCAGTATGCTTACTTCAAAAAAAGTAATTGACACATATTGACTGTACTAGTATAATAGAAACAATAAAATTTTATAAATGGCTATGATAGGAATAGTAAATATTCATACTCTACAGAGAGGAAGACAATTGGTGGAAGTTTTTCGGCAATATGGATATTGAACCTACCCTAGAGCCTTTGGCGACTAAGCCAATACGATTGTATCGTTATAACTGATGAGTGAATCTTAATATTAAGATTTATTAGAGTGGTACCGCGGAGCATAGCCTTTCGTCTCTTTTGAGATGAGAGGTTTTATTAATTATAAGGAGGAAAATTAAATGAGAATGTCTAAGATTTACATGCCTACATTGAGAGAAATGCCAGCAGAGGCAGAAATACCAAGTCATAAGCTATTACTAAGGGCGGGAATGATTAGAAAACTAGTAAGTGGAATATATTCATATCTTCCACTGGGGTATAGGGTCATAAGGAAGGTAGAACAAATAGTAAGGGAAGAGATGGACGATGCTGGGTCCCAAGAGCTGTTGATGTCTGCAATTCAGCCAAGGGAAATATGGGAAGCAACAGGAAGATGGGATAATTTTGGGCCTGAGATGTTTAAGTTAAGAGACAGAAACGACAGGGAATTTTGCCTTGGGCCAACCCATGAAGAGTATTTTACAAATCTAATCAAAGACGAAATAAAATCCTATAAGCAATTGCCTCTTAACCTTTATCAGATACAAACAAAATATAGAGATGAAAAAAGGCCTAGATTTGGCCTTATGAGGTGCAGGGAATTCATTATGAAAGATGCCTATAGCTTTGATGTAGACGAAGATAGCATGAAAGTAGCATACGAAAATATGTGGCAGGCCTACGACAAAGTATTTACTAGATTGAAATTAAAATTCAAAGTAGTTCAAGGGGATACAGGGGCCATGGGAGGGAAAGTATCCCACGAGTTTATGGCCACATCGGAAGTGGGAGAAAGTTTAATTGCCTACTGTGACCACTGTGATTACGCTGCAACTGACGAGAAGGCAGAAGTAGTGTACGATGTGGAAGGCGGAGTTGGGGAACTAGAATTAGAAAGGGTCCATACCCCAGAAGTCACCACCATAGACGCCTTAGTAGAATTTTTCGGCATAGATCACAGTAAATTTGCCAAAGCTATAGTCTATAGTGCCCAAGGGAAGCCTGTAATTGCTTTAATTCCTGGAGATAGGGAGTTAAATGAAACAAAGCTGTGCAATTATCTTGGCATTGGGGAACACGATTTAGAGATGGCAGATGGAGATACTATATTGTCCATAACTGGTGCCGACAAAGGTTTTACTGGCCCCATAGGCATAAAAGAGGATGTCAGAATATTAGTGGACTCTAGAATTAGCAAAATGAAAAACTTAGTAGTGGGAGGAAATGAAACCGACTACCACATAAAGAATGCTAATTATGGAAGAGATTTTTCTGGAGAAGTAGTAGAGGATTTACTTTTGGTGAAAGAAGGGGACCGATGTCCAAAATGCGGTCAAAAGCTTAAAATGGACAGAGGTATAGAGGTGGGAAACATATTCCAGCTAGGCACCAAGTATTCAGATTCCTTACACGCAAAGTTTTTAGATGAAAATGGAAAAGAAAAACCATTTATAATGGGAAGCTATGGCATAGGAGTATCTAGATCCGTAGCGGCAGTTGTGGAACAGTATCACGATGAGGACGGAATAATATGGCCTTTAGTGGTAGCACCATATCACGTGATTATAACGGTAATAAATACAAAAGATGAAGTTCAGTTAGAGCTGGGAGAAAAACTTTATACTGACCTTAAATCCATGGGAGTAGAAGTGCTCATAGACGATAGAAACGAAAGAGCGGGTGTAAAGTTTAAGGATAGAGATTTAATAGGAATCCCCATCAGGATAACAGCGGGGAAAAAGTCAAAGGACTCCGTTGTGGAATATTCCATAAGGGGAGAAGAAGGAAGAATAGAAGTCCCCATTACAGATATAATTCCATTAATAAAAGAGGAATTTAATAAGGCTGGCCTAAACTTTCTAAAATAGTCCTTCGGGGCTATTTTATTTCTTTACCCATAGTTTACACTTGTGCACTTGTATTATATAATAAAGGTAATTAATTCAGGAGGTGGCGTTTTGAAAGACGTAAGAGTAAGGTTTGCACCAAGTCCCACGGGATATTTACATATAGGAGGTTTGAGGACTGCACTATACAATTATCTATTTGCAAGGAACAACGGTGGGAAATTTGTCTTGAGAATAGAGGATACAGATCAGACTAGATTTGTAGAAGGTGCCATAGAAAACCTAATAAAAGCATTGCATTGGTCAGGAGTAAAATACGACGAAGGCGTATTTGTTGAAGACGGGAAAGTAGTTCAAAGAGGAGAGTACGGTCCATACATACAATCAGAAAGATTGGACATATATAGGAAATACGTGGACGAATTAATAGATAAAGGCCACGCATATTACTGTTTTTGCTCAAAAGAGAGATTGGATTCTCTTCGAGAAGAACAGAAGATAAAGGGTTTAGTACCAAAATACGACGGATTTTGTAGAAATATACCCCTAGACGAGGCTAAGGAAAGAATTGCCAAAGGGGAAGAATACGTAGTTAGGCTAAAACTGCCCCACGACTACGACATCAAATTCCACGACATGGTAAGAGGCGATATAGTAATCAATACTGACGATATAGACGACCAAGTACTGTTAAAATCAGATGGATTTCCAACATATCACATGGCAGTAGTAGTCGACGACCATTTAATGGAGATAAGTCACATAGTCAGAGGAGAAGAATGGCTGCCATCTACGCCAAAACACGTGTATTTATACGAAGCATTTGGATGGGAAAAGCCAACTTACGTTCATCTCCCTACAGTACTAAATAAGGATAGGAAAAAACTAAGTAAGAGGCAGGGTGATGTATCAGTTGAGGATTTCAAGGCCAAAGGTTATCTACCTGAGGGATTAGTCAACTATTTGGCATTGGTGGGCTGGAGCCCGGAAGACAATCAGGAAATATTAAGTATGGAAGACCTGGTGGAGAAGTTCTCATTTGAAAGAGTGTCAAAAACTGGAGGAATATTTGATAAAGATAAGCTAGATTGGGTAAATAGTCATTATATAAGGACTTCCCCTGTGGAAAGAATTACAGAATTGGCGATACCTTATTTAATAGATGCAGAACTTATAGATGAAAAGTTTGCAGAAGAAAATCCCAATTGGTTAAACTTAATGGTAAAGACAGTTCAAGAAAGCCTGGATATAGTAGGAGAAATATCTGAGAAGGTGGAATTTTTGTTTAAAGACTCTGTGGATATAGAGGAGGAAGATGCCCTAGAGATTATAAAGGGTGAACATGTATCCACCGTCCTTGATGCCATTGTAGATGAGTTGAATACAGTAGAACAAGTCGATGAAGATTACGCAAAGGGATTTATGAAGCTAATACAAAAAGCTACAGGCGTAAAAGGTAAAAATTTGTTTATGCCTGCAAGGGTTGCTCTGACAGGTATGGCCCATGGACCGGAATTTGTAAATGTACTGGTACTTCTTGGCAAAGAAAATATAATAAAAAGAATAAAATACGTTAAAGAAAAATATATTTAATTTGGAACCACTGGTTCGGAATGGAGGTTGGATATGAGACTTTACAACACATTAACTAGAAAAAAGGAAAATTTTGTGCCAGTCGAAGAGGGCAAGGTAAATATGTACACATGCGGCCCCACTGTTTACAACTATATTCACGTAGGAAACGCTAGGCCCATGGTAGTATTTGACACCTTAAGAAGGTTTTTTAAGTACAGGGGATACGACGTCAAGTTTGTAGTAAACTTTACAGACATCGACGATAAAATAATAAACAAGGCAAATGATGAAAATGTGTCTATTAAAGAAATTTCTGAGAGATATATAGAGGCTTTTCTAAAGGATGCAGAAGGACTCAATCTATACGAGGAAGAGACAGTTCACCCTAGGGCGACAGAATTCATAAAGCCCATGATAGAGTTTATAGATATATTAATAGAAAAAGGAGCCGCATATAATGTAGATGGCAATGTTTATTTTAACATAGATGCTGCAAAGGATTATGGAAAGCTATCTAAGAAAAACATAGATGACCTGATTTCAGGTGCCAGAGTGGAGGTAAGTGAAGAAAAGAATAATCCATTGGACTTTGCACTTTGGAAGAGGTCAAAAGAAGGAGAGCCCTATTGGGACAGTCCTTGGGGGAAGGGTAGGCCCGGTTGGCATATAGAATGCTCCGTCATGTCTAGAACACTCTTAGGAGATACTATAGACATTCACGCAGGAGGAGAAGACCTCCAGTTTCCACACCATGAAAACGAAATTGCACAGTCAGAAACTTTGACTGGCAAGCCCTTTGCCAACTATTGGATGCACAATGCAATGATAAATATAGACAACCAAAAGATGTCTAAATCCCTAGATAACTTTTTATTTGTAAAGGACGTAGCCAAGGAGTTTGATTTGGAAACCCTTAGATTTTTCTTGTTGTCCGCCCATTACAGATCTCCAATTAATTTTACTAGGGAAATAATGAAACAAATGGAAAACGCTTTGGAAAGGCTATATAATGCAAAGAAAAACCTTAAATATTTACTAGATAGGGCAGAGGACAGGGAATTGACACAGGAAGAAGATAACTACCTAGCAGAAGTAGATAAATATAAGGCACAGTTCGTAGAGTCCATGGAAGACGATTTAAACACGGCGGATGGTATAGCATCGATTTTTGAATTAGTTAAGTTTTCCAATACAAGGCTAGGAGAAAAAAGTGGAAGAACTCTGATATTAAAGGCCCTAGACACATTAGTGGAGCTAACATCTGTCTTGGGAATATTAAATAGAGAAGATGAGTTATTAGAAGAGGAAATATTAGAGCTAATAGAAAAAAGGGCTGAAGCCAGAAAGAACAAAGATTACAAATTATCAGATGAGATAAGGGACAATCTTAAGGAAAAGGGTATTATATTGGAAGATACCCAAGAGGGAGTGAAGTGGAAACGCATATAGAATATGGAAAACTATAATATTTTTAGAGAAATGGGTAAAGATTTAAGTGCAGAGGATATAGCCATGCTATCTCCTTTGCATCTAGCATATATAGGGGATGCAGTATATGAGCTATTGGTGAGAACGTATTTGTTAACTAAAAAGATGCCAGTAAACCAATTGCACAAGTTAGCTACAAAATTTGTGAAGGCAAAATCTCAAGCAGATATAGTTCATGATTTGGAGGATTTTCTCACTGAAAAGGAGTGGGACATAGTAAGAAAAGGCAGAAATGCAAAATCGAACACCATGGCTAAAAATGCCACCCTAATAGACTATAAGTATGCTACGGGATTCGAAGCATTACTGGGTTATTTATATGTTTTAAATATGGACAAAAGGCTAGAAGAAGTATTTGAGATGATTTTAAAAATTAACATTACTAAAGAAAAGGGGGATTAGAATGGCTAAGGTAGAACTATTGAGGTATACTCCAGATGGTGAAAAGTTAGTTGCAGCAGCAGCTAGGCTTTGTTACTCGCCTGTGGGCATCAGTGAGATTGAGGAAACTTTAGATGAAAAGAAGACCCAATCTTTTTTGTCGTTGCTTATGGACATGAATCACGAAAGTCCCATAGAGCACGTCACATTTACATTTGGGGTTGAAGGGGTATCCCGCGCATTGACCCACCAATTAGTAAGACACAGAATTGCCAGTTATTCTCAGCAATCGCAAAGGTACGTCAAATTAGATCAATTTGAATACATAATACCGCCTGCTATTGAAAATAATAAAATTGCCAGGGCCTTATTTATCGAATCTATGGAAGAAAATCAGCGGAAATACGACGAAATAGCAGAATTATTGTTTGAAGACCATTATAAGAGACATATTGACGAGGGATTTGGAGAGAGAGAGGCTAGAAGCAAGGCAGAAAAAGAAGCCATAGAAGATGCTCGATACGTATTTCCAAATGCCTGTGAAACGAAGATAGTATTTACCATGAATACCCGTGCATTACTTCATTTTTTCAACTTGAGAACATGTGAAAGAGCTCAATGGGAAATAAGGGAGCTAGGGGTTGCCATGATTAAAGAAGTAAAAAAAGTCTATCCAATACTGTTTAAAAATGCAGGGCCAAGTTGCCTTACAGGACCATGTCCAGAAGGCAAAATGACATGCGGAAAAATAGTAGAAGTAAGGGAAAGATTTAGAACGATGGATTAGAGAAGGGTTGTGAAAAATTGGATTCGCAATATGTAGCTGGGAGAAACCCAGTATTAGAAATACTAAAAACTGACAAGGAAATAGATAAACTTTACATCCTAAAAGGGGATTTACAAGGGTCAATAAATAAAATAATTGGAATAGCCAGAGACAAAAACATAGTAATACAGGAGGTAGACAAAAATAAATTAGACTCCATGGGTGGGGGGAGTAACCACCAAGGAGTAGTAGCTTTAGTTACGTCATATAAGTATGCAGAGGCAGATGATATTTTAGAAAAGGCTAAGGCTAGGGGACAAGACCCCTTTGTCATAATACTAGATGGAATAGAAGACCCCCATAATCTAGGTGCCATCATAAGGACGGCAGAATGTGCAGGAGTACATGGCATAATCATACCGAAAAGAAGGTCAGCCACCGTAAATCAAACAGTCTATAAAAGCTCTGCAGGGGCAGTTGAACACATGCTAGTTGCAAAGGTAAACAATATAAACAACGAAATTGAAAGCTTAAAAGAAAAGGGCCTTTGGATATTTGGAGCAGATGTAGAAGGCAGCGCTCTCCACTTTAAAACGGATTTAAAAGGTCCCATTGCATTAGTAATAGGTAGCGAAGGCAAAGGTCTATCTAGGCTGACAAAGGAAAAGTGCGACGTTTTAGTAAAGATACCCATGACAGGGAAAATATCGTCTTTAAATGCATCAAATGCAGCTGCCGTATTGATTTACGAGGTAGTTAGGCAAAACCATGGCTAGAAGGGATAAAAGGCATAAAGAGTATTTATTCGTAGACGGATACAATATCATAAACTCCTGGGAAAGATTTAAAGATTCGAAAAGGGACAACCTAGAAGAAGCGAGAAATACTTTAATAGATATTATGACAGAATACAAGCACTATTCGGGCATAGAGATAATAATCGTATTTGATGCTCATTTAGTAAAGGGCAATAGTGGCACTAAGGAAAATCACAAGGGACTAAAAATAATATATACCAAAGAAAATGAAACCGCGGATCAATATATAGAGAAACAGTTAGATGCCTTGGGGAGGACAAGAAAAGTAAGGGTGGCGACTTCCGATTGGATGGAGCAGCAGATAATATTAGGAAGGGGGGGTACGAGAATTTCTGCTAGGGAATTAGAGGCTGAAATATTCAATGAAAAGAAGATGGTAAATAGAAAAAGGGCTGTGGAAAATAAAAAGAATGACCTCCTCATAGGAAGGCTAGATGAGGAAACAGTAAGGAAACTGGAAAAGTGGATTAAAAAAAATAAATAATAATTACAATTATTCATTTCACTGGGGGGATGAAGAATGCAACTAGGCTTACATAATAAAAACAATAGATTGGCAGCCTATAGAAGTATGAGCGACGAAGAAATAATCAAGGCTGCCAACGCCGACAATGAAGTTGCTTTGGAGTATTTAATATATAAATACAAAAATTATGTAAAACTGAAAGCTCGTTCTTATTATTTAATAGGTGCAGATAAAGAGGACATCATACAAGAGGGAATGATAGGGCTTTATAAAGCGATACGGGATTTTGATAGTGCGAAAGAAACATCCTTTAGATCCTTTGCAGAAGTCTGCATCACCAGGCAAATAATAACTGCAATAAAAACAGCCACCAGACAAAAACACATTCCTTTAAATTCCTATATTTCATTAAATAAGCCAATATACAACGAAGAATCTGACAGGACCTTAATGGATATAATATCTGGAGGAAAGATATGCGATCCAGAGGAGCTGATGATAGGAAAAGAAGATTTAAGCACCATAGAAGAAAAAATGGGAAAAAGTTTATCTAAATTGGAACTAGAGGTATTTACTTCCTATATCGATGGACTCAGCTATCAGGAAATTGCCGATGACTTGGACAGGCATGTAAAGTGCATAGACAACGCATTGCAAAGGGTCAAGAAAAAGATGGAGAAAATTTTAGATTAAAAGCTTAACAACGCTTGACATTTTTAAAATCTAATAGTAAAATAACTACCAGTGAGTAAATTGCCCACGTAGCTCAGGAGGTAGAGCACTTGCATGGTAAGCAAGAGGCCAGCGGTTCGAGTCCGCTCGTGGGCTTCACAAATTAAAAATAAAATGAAACACCAGGGTGTGTTTCCTAAGGAGGA
>JALNZV010000008.1 GCA_023229175.1 Tissierellaceae bacterium
AGCGAGTTTCGGTGCTAGGATTTTGTATTGGAATGAGCTGTAGAACTTTATGCGACGAAACCGTGAACGTTGGACTTTTATTATTTTAGTATCTGTAAACTAGGCAAATCTATTTAATCAATTTATGAATTTAGTCTAAATGAATAACATATTGACCTCGGGTAAACATGCTAGCTCTCCCCTCATATAATAATATGAAAATAAAAAGAAAATATGATAGAGTTTGTATTTTGACAAAAAATAAAAAAACCTCGGCATCTGCCAAGGCGTATTTTACTTCCTATATATTTTTGCTCCTAAATTTGTAAACTTTTCTTCGATACTGTCATAACCCCTATCGATGTGGTAGATATTGCCTATTTCCGTAACTCCGTCAGCTACAAGCCCCGCCAATACCAATGCGGCACCTGCCCTTAAATCTGTTGCCTTTACTGGTGCAGCAGTCAAACTATTAACTCCTTGGATAATTGCGGACCTACCGTCTATTTTAATATCTGCACCCATTCTCTTCAATTCATCCACATGCATAAATCTATTTTCAAATACGGTTTCTATGACTACAGATGTGCCTTCGCACATATTCATCAACGCCATAAACTGAGCCTGCATATCCGTTGGAAAACCTGGATAGGGCAATGTCTTTATATCTATTGCCTTTAAATTTTTAGTCCCTATGACCCTTATGCTGTCGTCATTTTCAATAACTGTACAGCCTGTTTCCTTTAGTTTGGCTATGATGGGCTTTATATGACTTGCAATGATGTTTTCCACTATTACGTCTCCACCTGTAATGGCAGCCGCTACCATAAATGTCCCCGCCTCTATCCTGTCGGGAATAATGGAATGGGTCGCCCCGCCTAATCTTTCAACTCCCTTAATTCTAATGGTAGATGTACCTGCACCTTTGATGTTGGCACCCATCTTGCTTAAAAAATTGGATAAATCTACGATTTCTGGTTCCATAGCGGCGTTGTCTATGATAGTTTCGCCCTTTGCCATGGTAGCTGCCATTATAATGTTTTCTGTAGCTCCAACTGATGGGAAGTCCAGATAGATTTTACTCCCAACGAGTTCCTCTGCACTGGCACCTATATTGCCGTGATCTGTGTCTATTATGGCACCTAGTGCCTTAAATCCTTTGAGATGTAAATCTATTGGCCTAGTGCCTATGGCACATCCTCCAGGCAAGGAAGTTTTAGTCTTCCCCAACCTCGTCAACAACGGTCCCATAACTAGAAAAGATGCCCTCATCTTGCTCATTAGCTCGTATCTCGTCTCGTAATTATTTATATTGGATGAATTTATCTTTATAATTCCCTTATCTAACTTTTCTACTTTTGCCCCTAGAGATGTGAGTACCTCGCCCATTACCTCGATGTCCTTCAGATTTGGCACATCTTCTAATATTATGTCTTCAGTACCTAAAATAGATGCTGCCAATATTGGAAGAGCTGAGTTCTTTGCACCTGAAACTTTGACTCTTCCCTTAAGGGGCGGGCTCTTTTCCACCATTATATTGCTCAAATATATCTCCTCCTAATTTTAGTATCCCACGGTGATAATTGGCGTTCCTATCCAAATATAAGTTTTGTCTTCGTATTCATTATACCTTATTGCCATGTTTAAATTAACCTTTTTCTCATAGGAAAATATATGATTTTCTATTAGGGGAGTATATATGGTAAAGCTGGACATAAGATGGTCCACGTATTTTTCCACAATTTTACCCCTGTACTTTTTTGTAGCCTTGTTTCCATACCATTCCATATGATTTGAATTTACCTTTCCTTCTATGGTTCCAATAATACATGTGGTAAATTCTGCTGTTTTATGAAAATCGTGAAATATATTTTCTATTTTATCTATTATACCATTTATATTAAAATTTGCATCATCTTTTATTACATTTATAAAAAGAGTCGTTTCTCCAATATTTGCTTGGGAATTTAGAAAAGACGAGATTATTATGGTAATTGGATTTTCCTCTTCGTGGTATCCATATATGGCTAAGTGATTAAAATCCTCCTCATAGATTTCCTCTTTCAAAAAGTATTTTCCATCTAAAAATAAATCCTTCTGATTTGGCCCAATTTCATTTCCCAGTACCCCTAAGCTCTCCTTAATCTTGTCCCCCAACCGATTTATTTCCCTTTCTCCAATAAATCTATCCAGCAGTGTCCCGCCTATGTTTAGTTCCCCTTCTAAAAACTCTCCCTTTACTTCTCTCATCATCCCAAGTAAAATCTCTTCCTCAGTATATTTCTTTCCAGCAGATGTAAATGTAGGTATTAATAACATTATTATGATTGCCAATATAAGTATTTTTTTCATCCCAATCCCTCCTTGTATTTTTAAGGAAAGGGCTTCCCTAAAAAATGTAAAGGGGGACAAAACATTTAATTTAAGAAAGTGCCCTTTCCCTATGATAAAAGTATTACCAAAGGAGGGCACTTTTTATACCTAATATAAAATTTTTATGCTTCTTTATGAATAATATCCTTAACCTTCATTAGCCTTGTAATAGATGACCTTTCGCTTTCGTCTAATTTCATCCTGATATACCTAATGGTCTCCTCAAGATCGGGTATAGTCCTGTATTCCAGGGCATTTACCCTTCTTCTTGTCTTTTCGATTTCATCGGCCATCAGCTGAGTTGCCTTTTCTATTTCAGCTAAGGACAAAAGCTTTGGCAATATGTCGTATAGCTTTGAAATAGCATCGTCCAGCTCAGATGAAGTCTGGGCAAATCCATAGGGATAAATACTGCCTTCGTCCCCCTCCAGTTTCCTGATGAAATTCATGGCGGGGACATTGACACTCATTATATTTTTCTTTTTTATGTCTACGGATATGCTTTCTTTTGGGTATGCCACTGCCTGCTCCAATATTTCTGGAGACATCACTGCACTGGCAAGCAAAAATTCTTGAAAAGAACCGTGTAATTCTTTCTCCACATCTTCCCTTAGGCTTTTGTTTTTCCTAATCATTTCAATAAACCTTCTCATCAACTCATCCTGCTTATCCTTCAAGAGCTTGTGACCTCTCTTTGCAGTAACCAATCTCCTTCTAAGGGTTGTTAGCTCCATTCGGGTAGGTTTTACATTGAGTTTAGCCAATATCTTCAGCTCCTTCGTCGTCTAGGGGAAGGTATTTTTCTAGGTACTCGTCTCTGATTCTCTTGAGTTCAGTCCTAGGTAGTAGTTTCAATAGGTCCCAGCCCAGTTCAAGGGTGTCTAAGATTTGTCTATTATTTACATATCCTTGACTTACATATCTCTTTTCAAATTCATCGGCAAAATCGGCAAAGGCTTTATCTGTCTCTGACAATGCTGCATCTCCCAGGATGACTGCCAGTTCCCTTGCTTCCTTTCCAGAGGCATAGGCTGCAAACAACTGGTTCATGGTATCGGCATGATCCTCCCTAGTTTTGTCCCTGCCAATTCCCTTGTCCTTTAACCTAGAAAGAGATGGCAATACGTCTATTGGAGGCTCTATACCTTTTTTGTGCAAGTCTCTGGATAATATGATTTGTCCCTCTGTAATATACCCTGTAAGGTCTGGTATAGGGTGAGTTATATCGTCTTCAGGCATTGTAAGGATTGGAATCTGGGTAATGGAACCAGATCTGCCCTTTATCCTACCTGCCCTTTCATAAATTGTAGAAAGGTCAGTATATAAATATCCTGGATATCCCCTTCTGCCAGGGACTTCCTTTCTGGCTGCTGAGGTTTCTCTCAGGGCCTCGGCATAGTTTGTAAGGTCCGTAAGGATTACTAATACGTGCATATCTTTTTCATAGGCAAGATACTCGGCGGCAGTCAATACCATACGAGGAGTTGCTATCCTCTCTATTGCTGGGTCGTCTGCAAGGTTCATAAACAATACTGCCCTGTCTATGGCTCCTGTCCTATTGAAGTCGTCTATGAAAAACTGTGCTTCCTCAAAGGTAATACCCATGGCTCCAAATACAACGGCAAACTTTTCTCCTTCGCCCAGTACCCTAGCCTGTCTGGCGATTTGTGCAGCCAGCTCCGCATGGGGAAGACCTGAACCTGAGAATATAGGTAATTTTTGTCCCCTAACTAAGGTATTTAGACCGTCTATGGCGGAAATACCAGTTTGGATAAATTCCGATGGATAGTCCCTTGCCACTGGATTCATTGGCACGCCGTTTATATCCAATCTCTTTTCTGGAATAATCTTTGGCCCGTCGTCTATAGGTCTGCCTAAACCGTCAAATATCCTTCCTATCATGTCAAAGGATACTCCCAGCTCTAATGGTTTCCCTAAAAACCTGACCTTAGTATTCTTTAAGTTTATTCCAGAGGAGCCTTCGAATAGCTGTACCATGGCTTTGTCTCCTGCCACTTCCAGAACTCTACCTCTTCTCTTCTCTCCTGTTTGGATTTCTATCTCCACTAATTCTTCGTATTTTACCCCTTCTACACCTTCTACCATCATTAGTGGTCCTACTACCTCTGATACTGTCCTGTATTCTTTAAGCATTAAGGATACCTCCTTTGCTTATTAGTTCTTCCATGCTCTTTGTTATATCGTCTATAATCTCTTGTATGTCAGATAATTTGTCTTCCGACAAATACTTGGCCCTGGCTATTCTATCTCTTACTGAAAGATCCAGTAGCTCGCTTAGATATACTCCGCTGCCTAAAGCCCTTCTTCCCTCTTCGTAAAACGCCAATACCATCTTTAGCATTAGGTTTTGCTTGTCTAATGACGTGTATGTGTCCTCGTCGTGGAAGGCATTTTGCTGCAAGAAGTCTTCCCTAATTGACTTGGAAGCCTCTAGCTTCAATTGGTCTGTCTCCGATAGGGAGTCCCTGCCTACTAATCTGACAATTTCCTGTAAGCTGGATTCCTCTTGCAATAGGGCCATGGCCTTTATTCTGTTTTCAGAGAATTCTTTGTCTATATTTCCATCCATCCACTCATCTACTTTGTTTTGATATAGGGAATAGGAGTTTAACCAGTTTATAGCTGGGAAATGCCTCCTATATGCCAGACTGGCATCTAGTCCCCAGAATACCTTTACTATCCTAAGGGTAGCTTGGGATACTGGCTCAGATATATCTCCACCAGGTGGTGATACGGCACCTATTACAGTTAAGGCACCTACTCTTGAGTCGCTTCCCAGACATACTACCTTTCCTGCTCTCTCGTAAAATTCTGCTGCTCTTGAAGCCAAATAAGCAGGGTATCCTTCGTCTCCTGGCATCTCCTCAAGTCTACCAGACATCTCCCTTAGAGCTTCTGCCCATCTAGATGTGGAGTCTGCCATTATGGCTACGGAATATCCCATATCTCTAAAGTACTCAGCTATGGTTATACCTGTATATATTGAGGCTTCCCTAGCTGCAACGGGCATATTGGACGTATTCGCTATAAGGATGGTCCTCATCATCAAGGACTCTCCAGTTCTTGGGTCCTTTATTTCAGGGAACTCCATAAGTACGTCTGTCATTTCATTGCCCCGCTCGCCACAGCCTACGTATACGATTATTTCAGCATCCGCCCATTTTGCCAGCTGATGCTGTACGACTGTCTTCCCAGAACCAAATGGGCCTGGAACTGCTGCCGTCCCACCTTTTGCCGCAGGGAAAAAGGTGTCTATTACTCTTTGTCCTGTAATTAATGGCTCATCTGGGTTTAACTTTCTCCCATAGGGTCTGCCCTTCCTTACAGGCCATTTTTGCATCATTTGGATGCTGTGTTCCTTGTCGCCTTCTATTACACATACTGTATCTAATACAGTGTATTCGCCTTCTTCTATTGATTTGACTTTGCCTGATACCCCTGGAGGTACCATAATCTTATGCTGCACTACAGTTGTTTCCTCTACAGTCCCTATGATGTCTCCTGCTCCTACTTCGTCCCCTACTTTTACAGTAGGGTTAAAATGCCATTTCTTATCCCTGTCAAGGGCAGGCATTTCAATTCCTTTAGTTAGGAAGTCTCCTGCTATTGCTCTGATAGATTCTAGGGGCCTTTGTATTCCATCAAACATGGCTGTTACAAGACCAGGACCTAGCTCTACAGAAAGAGGCTCTCCCGTAGTATATACAGGCTCTCCAGGACCAATGCCCGTTGTCTCCTCATATACTTGAATAGAGGCTTTATCCCCTCTCATCTCTATTATTTCACCGATGAGTTTATTATCTGAAACTTGAACCACATCAAATACATTAGCTTCATCCATACCCTCAGCTACTACTAAGGGCCCAGATACTTTAATTATTTTTCCTACTTTCAAGATAAGCCCTCTCCTTTTATAAAATATTTGTTCCTACAGCTTTTTCCACATTCTTGTTTATCCTGTCCATGCCTATATTTAAGGTCCCTTGATTGCTAGGTATTAAGATTACTGCAGGAATTGTCTCGATATTATACCTCTCTATGGTTTCAGGTATTAGGCTAGCCATTTGCTCTGTAATAAATATAATCCCATAATTGTCTCTGGCTATGGTGTCCACAATCCTCCTAGCTTCGTCCTTGTCTATTACTGGAAAGGCATCTATGCCAAGTGCCTTAAAGCCAAGGATTGAGTCCTTGTCTCCAACTACAGCAACCTTATACATATAGATCACGCAACCTTTCTCTAATATCTTCTGGAGAAAGCTTGTTGAGTTTCGATACCATTATAATTCTCAAGGCCTTTATCTCTGTTTCCTTTGCCAATACATAGGAAAAGATGGGTTCAGGCCCGAAATTCACGAATTTAGATGGTTTATTTATATCCATTAGATAGTCGTCCATTAGCTTTTCAAACTCCGATAAGCGATTGGATTCCTGATATGCTTCTAGTCCTTTTCTGATATCAGGCCCCACATCAAAGGATTTAAATTTTGCAGCAATTCCCTCTGTAGAGTCGTTTAGGGCTAGGACTATGTCGTCCTTTCCTATTTTGCCATGGGGAACTACTACTTCCTCCAGAAACTTTATATCTTTATTTTGTTTTTTAACCCTAATTAGGGTTCGAATATTCGTTAAATCGATTAAATCCTTTACATAATCTATAAATAAAGGTATATCTGTGCTTTCTGCCAATTTGTATAAATGTTCAAAGTAGTATTTGTCCAAGAGTATATCTATTCTTTGTGGGTCCTCGTTTATTTCGAGGTCCTTTTCCACTTCTTCTATGGCTTCTCTCACCTTGGGGTCCATATCCCTAAAGTTTCCTGCCAAATAATCCATTTTTACCTTAGAAAAATCCATACTCCCTATGGATATATACATATCCTCAAAATCCCTTTGAAGAAGTTTTTCCTTTATCAATACCTTTAGATTATGGTAATCGTATTTCAATGCCAATAAATCCACTACTACGCGGTCCCTGGCTATTTCATACATCAATTTGTAGACCCTCTTTAACTCGGAAGAAAGTATCTTCTCATATTCTTCATCTCTAGTGAGCCCTCCCATGACATTTGCATATTCGGTCTCTCCTAGGACTTTAAATACTTCTTCCATATCCTTAGCATCTACCATTCTTTCCAGTCTGGCCCTTGAAAGGAGTCTAGTTTCAAGGACTCTAGTTCTAGTTACAGCTTGGATATAATCCATTCTGTCCATGAAATCACTCCTATTCTTTAAAGAGCTCACCTGCTATTTCCGTTTCTAATTCTTCTTTATAGTGTTCAACTAGGGAATCAAAGGTATAATTCAAGATTATGCCCTTGTCTTTTATTAAAAATCCAGATTCCACAGTTTCATCGTCTGATACGTTGTTGTGAAGTTTAAGTTTCTTGACCTTGGCCCTCATATGCATAGGCACTACTAAAACTTCCTCTCCAGTTAGTTGGAGGCCTTTTAGGGTTTCCGTAAGGAATGAAATATATCTGCCTTCGTCTAAATTTGCAAGTTTTTCTCCCGCTAATTTAAATACTCTTTCAATTACTTTTTGCTTTTCAAATAATACTTCGTTTCTAGCTTTCAGCTCTGCTCCAGATATTACCCTTTCCTTTGCCAAATTAGCTTCCCTTACAGATCTATCTAATAATCTTTTCTTCTCCTCATTGGCTTCTTTTAACTTGGAGTTTACTATTTCATCTTTGACCTTATCGGCCTCATCTTTTATAATACTTGCTTTTTTATTTGCATCGTCAAGTATCTTTTGTACAAGATTTTCTAAATTTGACATTTTTTCACATCCTTAGGTAATCTAGAAGCTAACTGCATTTATTAGAATTAGAGAGATAACAAAGGATAAAAGTGCGTATGTCTCTACCATTACTGCATAAATAATACCCTTAGTTGACTGCTCTTCATTCTTAGCAAGTATTGCAATACCTGCAGCTGCAGTTTTACCTTGTGCTATGGCTGATATCCATCCAACAAATCCAATTGGTAAACTGGCAGCAAATAGATATAGTCCCTCAGCCAGACTTAAAGAAGCGTCCAGTTTTCCCAACAACATCAATCCAATAACAAAACCATAAAGCCCTTGTGTACCAGGTAAAAGTTGAAGAACTAAGGATTTACCAAACTTTTCAGGTTCTTCAATCATAAGTCCCGATGCTGCCTCTCCAACTAACCCAACACCCTTAGCAGAACCTATACCAGATAAAAATACTGCAACGGCTATTCCAAGTCCTGCGAAAAATACTCCACCATGTGATACTAAAAACTCTGAAAATGTCATTTGTACTTCCCTCCATTTATTTTAAATTTATATATTTGGCTTTATTTCTAAAGATTTTAAAGAACTCCCCACCGCCTTCGTAAAACTTACTGAAAAACTCCACATAAGTGAGTCTAGAAGTGTGGACATAAGCCCCCAAAAGACTTAGGAATAGGTTAAACAATTGTCCACCAAGGAATACTACAACTCCTAAGATTATGCCGATAAAACCAATATTAAAGAGCATTCCCACCATCATATTAATAGATGCGGATATAAATCCTCCTGCCAAGCCCAAGGCCATTAGCCTCGAGTAGGATACAAAGTCCCCTACATAACTGGAAATGCCGTACAAACTAAATAACCCACTTACTGTCTTAGTGGCTACGCCCTCGGATTCTCTGCCTCCAGTGAGCACAATGCCTACCATACCTGCTATCATGACGTATTTAGATATGGTATTGATCATAGGTCCAAGGGGCATCAAAGCAGTTAGTAAAAATACAATACCGCCTGCAACTGCCATGTACCAAAATCCCACGTCAAATAATGCATCTAAATACCTTTTCTCTCTGATACTTAAATAGGCACTTATTCCCAATCCAAAGAAGAGATGTATCAATCCAAAGACTATGGATATAATCAAGAGCTCCTGATACTGGGTAGCAGGGTCCATAAGTCCCCTAATGGGTATGGCTCCGCCGAAATACGAGCCAAAGACTACTCCCCATACTATGACAGAATAGCTCAAGTAGTAGAAAAATCTAATGAATTTTTCCTGGGTACTTGGCAAATTGGCAACCTTCAAAACTAATAGTGTGCCTATTAACATTAAAATTCCATATCCTGCGTCTCCTACCATCATGCCAAAGAATGCAAGATAAAATGGAGCCAATAAAGGCGTAGGGTCTATTTCATTGTACCTTGGCAATGCGTACATAGTAGTTAGAGATTCGAAAGTCTCAGCAAATCTAGAATTTTTTAACAGCACAGGTACTGCAGGGTCATCATCTTTTGCATCTTCGATATTCAAATAATAGGCGTCTTTGAGGGATTCCTTAACTGCCTTTTCAAACTCTTCCCTTAAATCTGATGGGATATATCCATTTATGACATTTACCTTTTCTGTAGTCAGGAAATCCTCCGATACCATAAGCCTTAATTTTTTATTCATTAGGTATTCATACACCAGTTGGAAATCTGGAAGGTTTTCAGATAACTTATCAATGGAACTTTTAACCTCTTGGCTGCTATGATCCAATTCCTTTAGCCTCTCGTCTATGAATTCTATCTCTTCCTTAGGGGTCTTTTCACCTGATAAAACAATATTTGAAAATCCACAGTTTCTCAGAATTTCATTGAGTTCTTCGGCTTCTTCACTTGCAGTCATGGCGAATAGATAGATATTATCTTTGTCCTCAGATATATTTTCCACATGTGTTAAATTCAAGTTTAGCAAATCTTTGTCAAACTTTTCTTTCATTTTTTTAGGGCTGGTCCCCATGAATATTTTTGTCTTTTGAAATCCTTTTAGTTCATCAATGGGATATTCTAGCCCTTTCCAATGGCGTAACTCATCTTTTTGCGAACCCAAATCTTTCATCTGGGAATTAATGTGGTCCAGTTCCGCAGATAACTCCCTGAGCTCATGGTACACAGGTAGATAATCTATATTTGAAGCCTTGTCTTCCAGTTGGTCAAAATTAAAATTATCCATCCCTTTTATCATGGCCTTTATTCCAGTTTCTTTTTTGTAGTACTTTGTCAACAAATCAATGGCATATTTAACCTTGGAAATTTCCTCATCTACCTCACCAATGCTTTTCGGTATGGCTACTGCCTCTAAACCTTCCTCGATTAATTCTTCATTGTCGTCGAGGCTTGTAAAATGAACGTATCCAAATTTTTGGAGTTGGTGGAGGAGTTTATCCCTTTCAGAGTCAAAGGCAAATAAGCTGAAATTACTCATTTTAACTATTGCCATTTACATTCACAATCCTCTCAATAATAATATTTACTGCCGAATTCAAATCCTCGTCAGCAATTTCTCCTAGCTTTTTCGCTTCTTCTGAGCCTCTTGCTATTATAGGCTTTGCTGCATTTTCCCCTTCTTGTAATGCCTTTTCTCTAAATTCCCTTGCCTCCTTATCAGCCTCCTCCATAATCTTATTGTATTGTTCTTCAGCTAATAACTCAGCCTCCTTTCTTAAATCTCTGGAAGCTTGGTTTGCCTCCTGTAAAATCGCATTGGCCTGTTCCTCTGCACTTTTTACAGCCTCAATCGCTTCCTTTGCCATTTAATCACCACCTTTGATTATAAAATCCTAATATATTAAATTTCCCATAAATTCGATTAATATTTCGATTATGGGTTTTTGTTGTTTTTTTTTCCAAATTTCTTTGTGGACAGTATTAGCAAATATATAAATCCTGTAATGGCACCAAAAATGACGAATATAATAGAAAAAATACCTCTCGTACTCAGCTTTTCATCCAAAAATCGACCTATGAAAACGCCTAATAATATAGGAGTTATCACAGAAAAGCCAATTTGACTTATTAAAGCTAAGTTTTGAAGGGTATCTTTGTGGTTGTTCTTTCCATTATCATTCATCTTTTCCTCCATACAAAGTCCTTTATTGCTTCTATATTTATATTAATTTTGTTACTGTTTCCATGAATAATTATATACAATTTCAGTAGTTTTTGCAAGTTTAATAAGCTGACTATTCTCTATAATTGGAAATTTACAAACAAATGGCCCCAATTGGGGCCATTGACTACACTACCATGTCTTTTAAGTTGTCATCTACTATTAATTTTGCCTCTGTTGCAGCTTGAACCTCTTCCAAAGTATATTCTGGATTTATTTCTTTAAGGAGTAGTCCATCCTCTGTAACCTCTAAAACTCCCATTTCAGTGACAATTAAGTTTACTTCTCCTGCTGCTGTAAGGGGAAGATTGCACTCCTTTAGTATCTTGTGATTTCCTTTTACTGTATGTTCCATGGCAATAATTACCTTTTTGGCTCCAGTAACTAGGTCCATGGCACCTCCCATTCCCGGTACCATTTTCCCGGGTATCATCCAGTTGGCTAGATTTCCCTTTTCGTCTACTTGAAGAGCACCTAGCACTGTGATGTCAACGTGGCCACCTCTTATGATGCCAAAGGATATGGAAGAATCAAAGAAAACTCCACCTGGCAATATGGTCACACATTGAGCTCCGGCATTTACAATATTTGGGTCCTCATGGCCTTCCTCTGGGGCTGGTCCTAGGCCTATAAAGCCGTTTTCTGATTGGAAAAATACATTTACAGTATCTGGTACATGGTTAGCTACCATTGTAGGCAATCCTATGCCTAGGTTAACTACGTCACCATCTTTTAATTCCCTTGCAACGCGTCTTGCGATAAATTCTTTCTTATCCACTATTTGTCACCTCCATTGACGATATAGTCCACAAATATGCCAGGAGTAACTACGTGATTTGGATCTAGTTCTCCTACTTCAACAACCTCTTCCACCTCTACTATTACTGTATCTGCTGCAGTAGCCATTAAGTGGTTAAAGTTTCTTGTAGCACCTGAGTACACTATGTTTCCAAATTTGTCTATGGTCTCTCCCGCAATTAACGCTATATCGGCCCTAAGGGGTAACTCCAATAAATATGCCTTGCCGTCTATTTCAATTTTTTGTTTTCCTTCTTCTACTACTGTACCAACACCTGTGGGTGTTAAAAAACCTCCCAGTCCCGAACCTCCTGCCCTTACTTGCTCTGCCAAGGTCCCTTGAGGAACTAATACTACTTCCATTTCTCCAGCATTCATTTGGTTTCCAGTTTCCCTATTTGTGCCGATGTGAGAAGCTATTAGTTTCCTTATTTGTTTATTTACTACAAGTTTTCCAACGCCAATATCCGCAAAACCCGAGTCATTGCATATCAATGTTAAGTCCTTCACGCCTTTCTCTACTAAGGCATCTATCAACCTATGGGGTGAACCGCAACCTAGAAATCCACCTACCATGATGGTCATGCCGTCTTTGACATGGGCTATGGCTTCCTCCATAGAAATTATCTTATTCATAAAAAAACCTCCCTTGCGTGGACATGCCACAGATTTATCGTTTAACTATCATTGCTATTCCTTGTCCCCCACCGATACATAAAGTAGCCAGACCTTTCTTTGCATCTCTCTTTTCCATTTCATATAATAATGTGGTCAATATTCTTGCTCCTGAAGCTCCAATTGGGTGACCTAATGCTATGGCTCCGCCGTTTACATTTACTATGGAAGTATCTAGTTTCAATTCTTCGATTACCGATAATGCCTGTGCTGCAAATGCCTCGTTAGCTTCGATTAAATCCAAGTCTTCAACGGTCATATTTGCTTTTTCCAAGGCCTTCTTCGTTGAAGGTATTGGACCAGTTCCCATGATAGACGGATCTACTCCCGCTGATGCGTAGGAAACTATAGTAGCCAAAGGCGTAATTCCAAGTTCTTCTGCCTTTTCTTTGCTCATTAGAACCAGTGCTGCAGCTCCGTCGTTGATTCCCGATGCATTCCCTGCCGTTACTGTACCGTCTTTTTTAAATGCAGGTCTCAATTTCCCCAATATTTCCATTGTAGTGCCAAACTTTGGATACTCGTCAGTGTCGGCGATTATGGGGTCTTTTTTCCTCTGTGGAATTTCTACGGGAACTATTTCATCTTTAAATCTTCCGCTTTTAACTGCTTCCTCTGCCCTACTTTGACTGGTAAATGACAACTCATCTTGTTGCTCCCTAGTAAATCCGTATTTTTCTGCTATGTTTTCTGCCGTAATTCCCATATGGTAATTGTTGAATATATCTGTCAAACCGTCTTGTACCATGTAGTCTTCCATTTGTCCGTTGCCCATTCTTTGGCCCCATCTGGATGTCTTTAAAAGATATGGTGCTTGGCTCATGTTTTCTGTACCACCTGCCAATACTATATCGGATTCTCCTGCCAATATGGCTTGGGCTGCCAAAGCCACAGTCTTAAGTCCTGAACCGCATACCTTGTTTACTGTAAATGATGGTACTTCTATCGGTATTCCAGAGTGAATAGATACCTGCCTAGCTACGTTTTGTCCTTGACCTGCTTGAAGTACATTGCCAAATATTACTTCGTCTACCATATTCGGTTCGATTTTTGCCCTCTTTAGTGCCTCTTTCGCCGCTGTTACGCCAAGCTGTACTGCCGATACGTCCTTAAATATGCCGCCAAATGCTCCCACAGGGGTTCTAACTGCTGATGCAATAACAACTTCTTTCATTTTTCCTACCTCCTATAAATTTTTTATTTTGATTTATTATATTATTGTTCAACCTGTACTAATGACATGTGCGTCGAATTACAAATCTATCAAAATAATAAAACTTTGACATTATCTGCTTCGCCGTATAGGGTTCTACAGCTCCTGTAAATGTCCGACTGCAGGTTTTATTATTTTTTTATCATAGAAGATGTTTAGACGCCTTAATCTACTAATTATATAAGCAATTATCGTGCCAATTATTCTGTTTTTGGCCCTGTCTCCACAAACCTTTGAAAACACTCACTCTTACAGTTTATATATTGTTCTGCACAAACCTAAATTAAAATATAAATGGGGCATATGTAGATGATTATATACATATGCCCCATAGTACCTTCTTTTTACTGTAGTAATGCTTCTACATTCCCTAAAAATATGTACCCAATCTTATACATCGCTAATCTTATACTTGTCAATCTTCTTGTATAATGCAGTTCTATGGATGCCCAATTTTTCTGCTGCCAGAGATTTATTTCCCTTGGCAAGTATAATGGCCTTCCTTATGGCATTTACTTCTGCATCTGCAACTACATCTCTAAGAGGTACAATATCCTCCATATACCCAATTACGTGCCCCATGCCATTTAAGAGCCTTTCGGGTAAATGTTCAGGTAATATGGTCTTTCCTGTAGCCAAGTTAATTGCCCTCTCCAATACATTTCTCAGTTCCCTTACATTCCCTGGCCAGTTATACATCTTTAAATATCTCATTGCCTCCTGAGATACTTCCTTTTCTCCAAGTCTCATTTCATGAAGTAAATAATCCAATATATTTTCAGCTAGGGGTTCCACATCTTCAATCCTATCTCTTAAAGGGGGTATTTCCATGGTTATTACATTTAACCTATAATATAAATCTTCCCTAAATCTTCCCTTTTTTATAGCTTCTTCTATATTTTCATTTGTAGCAGCTATGACCCTGGCCTCAAAGGAAAGTTTTTTGTTGCTTCCTATTCTTTCAAATTCCTTGGACTCCAATACCCTAAGGATTTTCGCCTGCATTTCCATAGGCATATTGCCTATTTCGTCTAGGAATATGGTCCCACCTGAGGCGTGCTCAAATTTTCCCGTCTTTCCCTCTTTTTTTGCCCCAGTAAATGCCCCTCTGTCGTATCCAAATAGCTCTGACTCCAATAAATCCCTGGGTATGGCGGCACAGTTGATGGCTATAAAAGCCTCTCCTTTTCTATAGCTAGCCCTATGGATTGCATGGGCAAACAATTCCTTTCCTGTGCCTGATTCCCCTGTTATTAATACTGTAGAATTTGTCTCTGCTGCCATTCTGCCTACTTTCTTTAAATACTCCATCTTTGGGTTTATGGTAATTATGTTGTCAAAGGAATACTTTGTACCTTCTATTCTCTCGATTTCCCCTTTGTATTTATTTATTTTCGATTGTAAGTCCAAAAGCTGATGTGCCAATTCCTTAATGTCGCTAATATCCTTAAATAGTACTGTTCCCACGGCACCGATTATTTTGTTTTCTTTTATAATGGGGATTCGATTTGTTATCATATCGTGACCTTGAATTCTCTGCACATCTCTTATTTCTTTAAGTCCAGTTTTTACAACTATATGCATACGAGTATTCTCGATGACGTCTTCCACATGCTTTCCTATGGCGTCTTCTTCTTTTATTCCCAGGAGCTTGTCGTAGTTCATCTTTACTATTCTGCCTTGAGGATCCACCAATACATACCCTTCATAGGCATAGTTCAATATGTCCTCTAGCATTTCAATGCTTTCCCTAAGTTCCCCTAGCTTATCCACGAAATCACCCTTTCAGCAATATGTCAACTATTCTTTCGCTTGCCTTACCGTCCCCGTAGGGATTTACTGCATTGGCCATTTTGTCGTATTCACCTTTATCCCATAGCAAAAGATCCAATTGATTATACAATGTGTCGTAGCTTGTACCCATTAACTTGGCAGTTCCCGCCTCAATGCCTTCAGGCCTTTCCGTTTCTTCTCTGACTACTAAAACCGGCACTCCAAAGGTAGGGGCTTCCTCCTGCAGTCCTCCCGAATCCGTCACTACTATATTGGACTTTGACATTAGATTTGCCATGGGCTCGTAGTCCAAGGGCTCGATTATATGAATTCTACTGTTTCCTGCCAAAATTTCTTCGGCTATTTCCCTGACCTTTGGGTTTAAATGTATGGGAAATACAACTTCCACGTCTATGTGCTTGTTTACAATATCTTTAATGGCAGTAAATATATTTTCCATAGGCTTTCCTATGTTTTCCCTTCTGTGGGATGTAAGCAAGATTATCTTTTGGTTTTTAAAGTCCAGATGATTTAGTAAATCTATATTGAATATGTAATCCTTTTTTGTGGCATAGTGCAATGCATCTATTACAGTATTGCCCGTAATATATATGTTATCATCTGAATACCCTTCCCTTAGAAGGTTGTGTCTATTTCTTTCCGTAGGAGCAAAGTGATAGTCGGTCAGTATTCCCGTAAGCATTCTATTGGCTTCTTCTGGATATGGTGAATACAAGTTGCCGCTTCGAAGTCCTGCTTCCACATGGCCAACCTTCACTTTTTGATAAAACGCTGCCAATGCCCCGGCAAAAACTGTAGTAGTATCCCCTTGAACTAAGAGTATATCGGGCTTTTCCTTTACGATGACCTCTTCCAATCCTTTTAAGGCTCTTGTGGTTATTTCAGTCAATGTCTGTCCCGGTTTAAATATATTTAAATCGTAATGGGGTTTTATCTCAAATAATTCTAAAACTTGATCCAGCATCTCCCTATGTTGGGCCGTAATACATACGATACTTTCCACGCCTTTTCTCTTCTCCAGCTCCTTTACTATGGGAGCCATTTTAATACCTTCTGGCCTGGTGCCAAATACGGTCATTATTTTCAACATATAATCTCCTCCAGTCTTACTGTTTCCTTTCAAATATTCCCAGTTGATTTGCCACTAAAACAGAAATCACAAGTAATCCTAAAGACAGATAAACTGCCTGCCTGCTGTTAGCCTGTGATACTAAAATAGCAAATAAGCCAAAAACCGCCGAAATACCGTACAATATAAGTACAGCTTTTTTCTGTGAAAATCCCCTGTTGAGCAGCCTGTGATGTAAATGGCCCTTGTCCGCCGATGCAATGGATTGTCCGTTTATTAACCTCCTAAATATGGCAAAGGCAGTATCGAATATGGGGACGGATAGTATTAAAATAGGAGCTACTATGGCAATGGTGGCTACAGATTTCATTACTCCTTCTATGGTTATGGCAGCTAGCATAAACCCTAGGAATAGGGCCCCTGTATCGCCCATGAAAATCTTAGCTGGATTGAAATTAAAGGGCAAAAATCCTAAACACGCCCCTGCAATGGCAGCAGATAAAATAATTACATTTGTATATCCAAATTTACCTGCTACCACCATTAAAGAAATACTGGATATCATGGCGACTCCTGCAGATAAACCATCTAAACCGTCTATGAAATTTAAAGTATTCGTTATGCCAACTACCCAAAAAAGCGTAATGGGCAAAGAAAGATACCTTAAATCTAGCAAAGAAGCGTTATTGGAAAAGGGATTTGTGACAAAGTTTACCCTTACGCCCCCATATATAAGTACAAGACCTGCCAGTATTTGAAACATAAACTTGGACCTAGGCCTTAGGTCTTTTAAGTCGTCAATTATACCGCCCATCACTATAATAGTCGCCCCAAATATCATCGATATAATCTCTTTTTCCAAGGGGAGGAAGATTAAAATGACAATGATTACAGAGAAAAATATGGCTAATCCTCCCAAATGGGGCATGGGCTCCTTATGTACCCTTCTTTCGTCCTTTGGCACATCTACTGCTCCAACCTTAATGGCCAATTTCCTTACTAATGGCGTAAACATCAGAGATAGCAATACTGAAGTAAGAAATGCAAAAATATAATTTCCCATATTAAATCCTCTCTAGTTATTTTGTACCGAACAGCCTGTCGCCAGCATCTCCTAGACCTGGCAGTATATATGCATGTTCGTTTAATTTTTCGTCTAGGGCTGCTACGTAAATATCCACATCTGGATGTTTGTCTTCTACGGCCTTCACCCCTTCAGGAGCAGCTATGAGACATACTAATCTAATGGATTTTGCCCCTTTTTCCTTCAAGAAATCTATGGCTGCCACAGCAGACCCACCTGTTGCAAGCATGGGGTCCAATACTATTAACTCCCTATCCTCTATGTCTTGGGGCAATTTGCAATAGTATTCCACAGGTTTTAATGTCTCTGGATCCCTATATAGGCCGATATGTCCCACCCTAGCTGTGGGAATAAGTCTAAGCATCCCATCTACCATTCCTAGGCCTGCCCTAAGTATGGGTATTAGCCCTACCTTTTTACCTGAAATAACATGTGCTTTCATCTTAGCTAAAGGGGTTTCTATTTCAATTTCTTCCAATGGGAAATCCCTAGTTACTTCGTAGCCCATCAACAGGGAAACTTCTGTCACCAGTTCCCTAAATTCTTTGGAACCAGTATTTTTGTCCCTTATAAAGGTCAATTTGTGCTTAATTAATGGATGATCAAATATTATTACTTTTGCCATATTAAAACCCCCTTATAAATTTAAAATCGTAAATAATGTATTTTAACAGATAGATAAATTGATTAAAACAACAAAGTATTTCATATGTGAAAAATAATAAAATCCATAAGTGAACATTTGCAGGAGCATCAAAAGTTCTTAGCAAATGAAGATATAAAATCCGTTAAGCAGCAGCCGATGTTTGAGCGTAGCGAGTTTCGGTGCTGTAGGATTTTGTATTGGAATGAGCTGTAGAACTTTATGCGACGAAACCGAGAACGTTGGACTTTTATTATTTTAGTATCTGTAAGTTAGGCGAATCTATTTAATCAATTTATGAATTCGTCTTAATTGAGTAAATATCTATGGCCTATATTTTGCTAGTTCATCCGCCTTATCAGTCTTCTCCCATGGAAGGTCCAAGTCCTCTCTGCCAAAATGTCCATAGGCTGCCAATTGACTGTATATAGGTCTTTTAAGGTCTAGGTCCCTGATGATAGCTGCAGGTCTTAAATCAAAGTGTTCATTTACCAACTTAGTTATCTCCTCGTCGGATATCCTTCCTGTATCAAAGGTATTTACATAAATTGACAAGGGCTTTGCTACTCCAATGGCATAGGCCAGACCAACTTCACATTTATCAGCCAATCCTGCTGCCACTACGTTTTTAGCCACATACCTAGCTGCGTAGGATGCGGACCTATCTACTTTTGTTGGGTCCTTTCCCGAGAAGGCCCCTCCCCCATGTCTAGCAGAGCCACCATAGGTGTCAACTATTATCTTTCTCCCCGTCAAACCTGCATCCCCCATGGGCCCGCCAATGACGAATCTCCCTGTGGGATTTACATAATATTTTGTATTTTCATCTAGTAGTTCATGGGGTATTATTTCCATGATTACATGTTTTATAATGTCCTCTCTTATTGTTTCCAATTCCACATCTGGGGAATGCTGTGCAGATACTACCACATTTTCAATCCTTGTGGGTTCGTTACCTTGGTACTCTACTGTGACTTGTGTCTTGCCATCTGGTCTTAAATAGCTTAAAATACCTTCTTTTCGCACATCAGTCAGCCTTTTAGCCAATTTATGTGCCAAAGATATGGGCAATGGCATCAATTCTGGCGTTTCATTGCAGGCGAACCCAAACATCATCCCCTGATCTCCTGCCCCAATGGAATCTAGTTCATCTTTTGAGTCTTCTTTGTGTTCAAGTGCCTTGTCCACACCTAGAGCAATATCTGTAGACTGCTCATTTATCGATGTGAGGACTGCACATGTGTCGGCATCAAAGCCGTACTTTGCCCTTGTATATCCAATTTTTTCTATGGTTTCCCTTGCAATCTTGGGTATATCCACATAGCAATTTGTCGTGATTTCTCCTACTACTAGTACCATTCCCGTAGTTACCGTCGTCTCACATGCCACCCTTGCGTTCTCGTCACATTCCAGTATTGCATCTAGAATTGAATCTGAAATCTGATCGCATACTTTGTCTGGATGTCCTTCTGTTACAGATTCAGAAGTAAATAACCACTTTTTCATTTAATTGCCTCCTTCTATATTATAGTTAAAGTATTAGTTCCTCATTGAAGTCACAAATAAAACCTTTCAGAGAAAGGTTTCGTAAAAGTCCTACCTCATCTCTCAGAACTGGGTCTGTGGGATTTAGCACCATGTATAAAATACTGGTTGCTGGATTTCATCGGGCCCAATCCCTCCATCGCTCTTGATAAGGAACTATTAATTTATACTGGTACTATTTTATCACAAGAAAATAGGGTAGTCAACAATACTAGAAAATTAATCCTATTGTCGTTAATTATAGTATTCATAGAATAAGCAAGATAAGAGATTATATCACGACCATAGTGTCAATAACTCATATAAATAACGAGGAATTAATGATTTTTGTCAATATCTATTTACAATTTACATAATATAGACTATTGCTTTTATTCCTTATATGTTGTATACTATAAGAGTCGGATTTCGGCGGGGTGTAGCGCAGTTTGGTAGCGCACGTGGTTTGGGACCATGGGGCCGGGGGTTCAAATCCTCTCACCCCGACTTCGACTTAAAAACGCTCATATCAGCAGATATGGCGTTTTTTATTTTTTGTCTGTTCATCTTTGTATACAACATGTAATATATTTGTAACCCAATTGATATATTTACATTATATAATTAAAATGAGATTTTATAGAAAGGGGGGACCCCTTAGTCGAACATTACACTTTTAATTACAGCGAGGTGAGAATACATGAGAAAGAGCATTAAAAGAATTTTTCTGTCCTTTTTAGTTGTTTTACTGGTATTGACGTCAGTAGTCCCAGTTATGGCCGATGATGTCGTCATAAATAAGCCCACTACCATTTACGAATCAATTGAAAAAACTCCCATGGGCCCGGGTGTAGTCCACGAAAACATCAAGAGGTTTACGACTGCTGGATGGTGGAATATTAATTTACTTAGGGTGGATTTATCAAATCCATATGTGGAAGTAAAGGGACTATATAATAATGAATCAGTCGGGAAAAGAACTAGAACCAGTCAATTAGTGGAGCAAAACCATGCCATTGGAGGGATTAACGCCGACTTTTTCTATACGGGAAAATTTTCAGGTGCTATAGGCTCCTTAATCGAAAACGGCGAATTCGTAACTGCTCCAAATGATGGGATAGCAGAAAAGCTGTCAGGCTTTTTTATAGATATGTTTGATCAAGCCAATATAATTGATAGTTTGCAAAGAGAGGTCTCCCTTACAAATGTTAAAACGGGAGAAAAGATTAACATAAATGCCGTAAATAGTTTAGCCAACAACCTTAATGCTATTGCTTTATTGGATAAGAGATGGGGGGAGATGTCTCCTGGTAATACTATTGATCCAGAGTTAATCGAGGTATTTGTCAGGGACAATATGGTATTTAATATACGAGTTGGTGCGGATCCCTATCCTATACCTGAAGACGGATATGTATTAGTGGGAAAAGGCAACAGGGCAGATGCATTATTAAACTTATATTTCGGCAGCGATGTAGAATTAAATGTATCCAGCAACCCAAATATTGAAGACATCAAGTTCTCCATTGGCGGAGGCAATGTAATCCTAAGGGACGGAAAATATGTCACATTGGAACCAAACTCGTCAGGAGACCCTAGGGGCAATCATCCCAGAACAGGCATCGGCATCAGCAAGGACAAAAAGCAGCTAATCCTTGCCACCATAGACGGCAGGGATACATCCTTTAAGGGAGTAAGCCAGCCTATGTTTGGCGCCATACTACAGGAATTAGGGGCTTATAATGCCATTAACTTAGACGGAGGCGGCTCTACTACCTTTGCCTTAAAGCCCTTAGGTGAAACTAAGGTAACGGTTGTAAACAGACCATCTGATGGAGGAGAGAGATTAGTTATCAACGGCGTAGGTGTTTTTTCCAACGCCCCAGTTTCAGAGTTAAACTCCATTGAGATATTTACAGAAGATACAAATATGTTTGTGGGAACTACTAGGAAATTTACATTTAAAGCATATGACCAGCACTACAATCCTGTAACCATAGACCAGTCCCTTGTCAAATTGGAGTCTTCTGGCCTAAAAGGGGAAGCAGCAGATGGCAAATTTAAGGCCCTTGAAGCAGGAAAAGTCAGAGTAACTGCCACATATGAGGATAAGCAAGCCTTTATAGATCTAAATGTAATAGAGGGAGTCAAAGATATCACCACAAATTTAACTAGTTTTAATGTGGATACAAATGGAGAAAGGGTTCTCCCAGACTTTTACGGGCTCAACAAAGACGGAATAAAAGCCCTTATACATCCAGAGGATATGGAATTTGACACTATAAACTCCATTGGATATGTGGATGGAAATAAATTTTACAGCGGTCCAAATCCTGTTGCTGGTGCCCTCACTGCAAAATTCGGAGATGGACTAAAAAACATCATCGTATATGTGGGCAATGAAGGCAAGCTATTGGAAGGATTTGAAACTATCGACAATTTAAAATTCGCAGTATATCCCCTAGAGGTCCAAGGGAAAATCGATATTGTGCCCGATGCAAAACAAGGAAATGCCTCAGCTTCACTTAAATACGATTTTTCTCAAGGTGAAAATACTAGAGCTGCCTATGTTAAATTTGTAAATGGAGACAATATTGGCCTAATCATAGACAGAGTGCCAAAGCAGCTAGGTTTGTGGGTACATGGAGACTCCAGTGAAAGCTGGTTAAGAGCCACCATCAGAGATGGCAACGAGGCCACACATAAAATCGACTTCTCTAAGAAAATTGATTGGGAAGGTTGGAGGTATTTAACTGTAAACCTGCCTAGTAATTTGGCTTATCCTGTAAAATTAGAGGATATATACGTGGTTGAAACGGACAATCTAAAAAGGCAATCTGGTGAAATACTTTTGGATGGGCTAACAGCCCTATATGCACCTGCCTTGGGAAATATTGTATTGCCAACTCCTAGTGAATTCAATGACTATAGAAATATTAAAGCAAATGTGGAAAAAGATGGTTTTACCTTTGAACTCATGGCTGAACCTGAGGTAAAAGGTTATAAAAAAGTAAGTCAGGGAAATGGGGGCTTAATATACTTAAATACTGAAAAGAAAGGTTTATTGGCCTCTAATCCAGAGCAATGGAATAAACTAAAATCTGACTTGGCCAATAGTGGAGATAAGTATATTGTACTATTTTCATCTAATCCCATATTTGGTGCCAATGGATTTACAGACAAATTGGAAGCAGATTTACTTCATAAATACTTGGCAGAAGCCAAAGAAAATGGCAAAGAAATATTTGTGGTTTACGGCAGCAATTCCAATTCTATTGAGTTAAAGGATGGCGTAAGGTACATTGGAGCCAATACAAAGGGACTAAATGAAGAAATAGAACCTGTACCCATTGTAGAATTTACTGTCAATGGCCATAATATAACTTATGTGGTAAACTCAACATTCCAAGAGCAGTAGATACAGAAAAAGATGTGATTTCGCAATTGAAATCACATCTTTTTATAGTTTAACCCTTCCACTTTTAAATTGTTCGTATAACACCTTGGCTATGCCCAGACCGCTGTCTCCCTTTGCCATTTCCTTGGACAATTCCTCCAGATGCATATCCTCAAATATGGCAGTAGCCTGAGACTTTTCTATGATGCCCTCATCTGGTACAGTCTTTTTCATTTCCTTTAGCATCATATGTATAAATACACTTTCAAATTCTTTGCACACTTCCATTAACTTTTTATCGTCTTCCTCCACAAGGTTTTCCATCTTTTTTTGAATAATGGAGGTGTCCCTTTGATTATCTATGATATTGTTACTCGGCAATATTTCCATTTATCTCACCATCTTATCTCTTTAGGTTATTGGCTATTTGCATCATCTCATCGGAGGTTGTAATGGTCTTTGAATTGATTTCATATGCTCTTTGAGCTGTTATCATCTTCACCATTTCATCTACCACTTGGACATTAGATGCTTCCAAATATCCCTGTACTACTTGGGTATTCATCTCTTCTGCCTCCAAGGGCATTTCTTCTCCTGATGCTTCTGTAGCCCTATATAGATTTTGTCCTTTGGATTCCAAGCCTTCTGGATTCATAAAGTTTACCAGCATAAATCTACCCAGCTCCACCAACTCGTCATCTTCATCTCTGCCATATATATACCCCAACTCGTCTACTGTAATGTCGCTGATGCCCTCTTCTATTACAATTATATCGTCGTCTTCACTAAGGACAAAGTATCCATCTGATGTGACTAACGCCGCTTCATCTCCGTCTATGCTAAGTTTAAAGCTGCCATCCCTAGTATATCTAATTTCGTCATTGGGCATAAGTACTACAAAAAATCCCTCGCCGTTTAAAGCAAAGTCAAAAGTTCCTTGGGTATCTATGAAACTACTGGTCCTAAAATCCCTTTTTGTAGCAATGGGCATAACACCATGTCCCACTTCTAAATTTACTGGTCTGCCGCCGTCGTCAGTTACATTGGACCTTTTAATGTTCTGATAAAATAAATCCTTAAACTCGGCTCTTTGGACCTTGTAACTAGTTGTATTTACATTTGCCAAGTTATTTGAAATAGTATCTATATTAAACTGCTGTGCCTTCATTCCCGTTGCTGCTGTCCACAAAGATCTCATAATTTACCCCCTATACTCTACCTATTTCAGTAGCTGCCTTTTCTAACATTTCGTCCTGCATCCTAATTACTTTCTGGCTTGCTTCAAATTCCCTTAGAAGATTGACCATCTCTACCATTCCCGATAGGGGATTCATATTAGATGTCTCCAAATGCCCTTGGAGCACTTCTCCTTCATAGGGTAATTCTTGTATTTCTCCATTTTCAACTACGTAAAATAAGTTGTCACCCCTTTTTCTCAGGTGCTCCGTATTGTCTATATTTACTATATCTAATGTATCCACATATACATCATCTACTCTTACTTCTCCATTGGAGGATATATCAATATTTCCTTGACCTAGGTAAATTTCGCCATTTTGCCCCAGTACCCTTCTGCCATCCAAATCAGTCAAGTACCCACCTGTTAGTGCAAAGGAACCACCCCTAGTATAGAGGTTATCCCCTTCTTCACCTTGGATTTTGAAAAATCCAAAGTCCTTTAGGGCTAAGTCCAATTTCCCACCAGTATCTATGATATTCCCTGGGGTAAAGTCTATAAATAACTTTTGAAATTTAACTCCTCCGCTCATGGTGCCAATGACGTAGGGAGCTGGATAATAGACAACGCCTTGAAGGAGATTTTGCATATCTTCTCCTGCCTGTATCCTATTTCCCGCTACATCTATTATGTAATTTTCGTGGTCTGTCTTGTTTTCGTCATCTAGATTTTTATAGGAGGTCTTTAAATAACCCTCTTCATCTACTACAAATTTAATTTCCTTTACATAGGACTTTCCCGTAGGAGTCTCCACTACAAAGTATCCGTCTTGGGTCCGAGCAGTATAAATACCCTGATCGTTTTCAACAGGGTCAATATTTCGCCTGGACATATTTCTCACTTCAGGCTCCCTATTTATTTTTATCAATAGCTTTTCTGGAAAAGATTCCGTCAGGGAAATATCTCTTTTGTATCCCGATGTATTTATATTAGCTAAATTGTTTGACAGTACATCTAATTTTTTTTGGTTGGCCAACAGAGATGTGGCACCAATATATAAGCCTCTATTCATAAATATCACATCCTACTATTCATATCTCTTATATTATCGACTGTTTTTTAAAAGACTTTAGCCTTTATATCTTTTATATCCACCTTTTTCTATAATATCGCTTTCAAATATATGGACCCAATCTAAAGCCTTGCCCGTTCCCCTAGCTACGCAGGATATGGGTTCATTGGCTATTTTTACTGGAATACCTGTCTTTTCAGTAATTAGCTTGTCCAAACCAAATAAAAGTGCTCCTCCCCCTGTCAAGATAATCCCTTTGTTGCTAATATCTGCAGCTAGTTCAGGCGGAGTCTTTTCTAGGACTACGTGTACTGTCTCTATTATTTCCTGCACTGGATCCTTTAGGGCCTCTATCATATCTTCCGAAGACACGTTTACTGTAAGAGGCAGGCCTGTTAGTAGATTTCTCCCCCTCACTTCCTTAAATTCCTCTGTTTCCCTTTCAAATGCCGAGCCTATGCTAATCTTTAAATCCTCTGCAGATCTTTCTCCTATCATCATATTAAATTTCTTGCGTATATACCTGGATATGGCCTCGTCGCATTCATCCCCTGCCACCTTAATGGATCTGCTGACTACTATGCCTCCTAAGGAAATGACTGCCACATCTGTAGTTCCCCCGCCAATGTCTACAATCATATTTCCGCTGGGCTCAGTTATATCTATGCCTGAGCCTATGGCTGCGGCAATGGGTTCTTCGATTAAATAAGTTTTTATGGCTCCTGCTTGATTGCTAGCCTCTATTACTGCTCTTTTTTCTACTTCTGTAACTCCCGAAGGCACGCAAACTATTACTCTAGGCTTAAATATGGATCTGCCTACAGATTTCTTTATAAAATACCTTAGCATCCTTTCTGTAATATCGTAATCGGATATTACTCCGTCTTTCATAGGTCTAAGGGCAATAATATTTCCAGGTGTCCTGCCGAGCATCTTTCTCGCTTCTTCTCCTACTGCTAAAAATTTGTCCGTATTTCTATCGATGGCAACTACGGAAGGTTCTTTTAAAACTATACCTTTTCCTTTTACATAAACCAATACACTAGCGGTACCTAAATCTACACCAATATCAGCTCTCAATCCACACATTGAAGTCATCCCCCTTATTTTTCCTTATCCCATATTATATTCTACATAAATCCCAAAAGTCCTTCTTTTTTTTTAAAATATTTTTTACTTTTCTGAAAAAAATAAAAAGTCCCTTATTTAGGACTTTTTTATTCACTAGAGGCTGTATATTTTAACTTTGTTGCCTCTCCGCCTCTAATATGTCTCTCTGCCTTATTGGTTTCTAGGATTACTCTTACCTTGTTTGCAACAAGAGGGTTTATCTTAGGTAGTCGCTCTGTCACGTCCTTGTGCACCGTTGATTTGCTTACGCCAAAAACTCCTGCTGCCTGCCTCACTGTAGCTCTTTCACTTACTATGTATTTTGCGATTTCTAAGGCTCTCTCTTCTATATAATCTTTCAATTGATTAACCCCCCTTGACATTTTGGGTATTTCACTTAATATTTATGCATTTTTACTTGATAATAGAACGAGGATCTATTATTTTTCCATTTTTTATGACTTCGAAGTGCAAATGTGGTTCCATTAACATTTCAATTTTTGCCGATTTTCCTATTTTAGATATATGATCTCCTTTCTTTACGCTTATTCCCTCTTTGACCATCTCCTTCGTAGATAAATTTGAATACCTTGTTTCTAGCTCATTGCCATGCTCCAGTACTATGACTATCCCCCATAGCTCATCCTCGTATACTTCTTTTACTGTACCATCCATGGCTGCTGCCACTGCTGTTCCTTCTGCTGCACCGATGTCGATGGCACCATGGCCTACCCAAGCTTCCAATGTTTCTGAATATACAAGGACATTTGAGGTGTATTCTGTAATTATGGGCCCTTCCACAGGTAATATAATTCCTTCTTCTTTTGAGGCGACTAAATTTATATCTCTTTCCTCCAATTCCTCGAAGTCGTCTTCAAATTCCAGTTCATCTTCTAGCTCTACTTGGTCCTCTAAGCTAGTTTCTATGGCTTCTTCCAGTTCTTCCTCATCTTCCGATGGTTCTAATTCTTCTTCATCCTCCTCCATTTCTTCTATTTCGCCCATATCTGCTACTTCTACTTCTTCTAACTGTATTTCTTTGTCTAAACCTCCCAGGATAATGAAGTCTTCGTTTCCCACGTTGTACCCCTTGTTCATGTTTTTCATGGATAAATACAGGGTTCCCCCGGCTATTACACATACTAGGGCAAATAAGAGTATAATAAATCCGTTCTTTTCCATTAATTTTCCTAATCTATCTTTCATTTATCCACCTCCATTACCTAGTATTTCCACATAAAAAAAATACATACAGAAAAATTACGACTTATCGCATTTTTTTGTATGTATTCAACTAGTTCATTCCCCTTATTTCTACACCTGTATAGTAGTGCTTCAGTATTTCCTCGTAATTGCTTCCATTCTTTGCCATGCTGTTGGCACCCCATTGGCTCATTCCCACTCCATGACCGTAGCCATGGGTTTCTATTTCGATTAAATTAAGCTCCTTGTCTAAGGTGATTACAAAGCTGGTGGAATTTAATTCAAATATGTCCCTTAGATCTCTCCCTTCAACTACTATGCCATCTATGGAGACTTTTTTTACCCTCCCCGTCATAGTCTTGTCTATTAGTTTTATTTTTTCATGGATATTTTCTTCACTTATATTTACTTTTGGATAAGCAGACTTTATTTTCCCTATAAAGTCATCTATTGTCATTGTGGTTATGCTTTTAAATCTTGGTGCTTCTTCTTCATTGGGACTAGGCACTGACTTTAAATATGGAAGGCTAAGGGCAAATACTTCCCTTGCATCCTCTGTCCAGCCTCCCGATGTAGAGTGATAGAGGGGCTCTATTATTTCCCCATCATAAAATATCCCCAAGTCTTTTGTACTATCTACGGCTTCCTCAATCTTTCCCCAATACTTTTCTGCCCAGGAACTACCGTGGATGTCTTCTAATTCCTCCAAAGACAGATAAGCCTGGCAATGGACTCCATTGCAGATTGGTGCCTTAGGGTGGTCTGGATGTCCTTCTGGATACTTTAGGCTCCTATATACGGCATAGGTTCTAGCTGCCACTGCTTGAGCCTTCAGTGCTTCTATCTGAAATTCAGCTGGCATTTCTGCTGCCACTACTCCCTTTACGTAGTCTTCCAGGTACATTTCCTCTGTCTTTTTAGTATGACTGTTGTATACTTTTAGTTTGTCTACCTTTTTACCTAGCTTTACTGTAGTCTTTTTTTCCTGAATTTTCGGTTCTACGTATTCCTCTACTACTCCTATCTCTTGTTCTTCCCTAGGCACAAAATTAAAAGCCTTAACAATAACTGTTGGCAAAATTATGGTTATTGCCAAGACTACAAGTGCGTAGATTCCAATTTTCTTCATTATCTTCTCCTCATCCTCAATATATTTATGGCTAACCTAATCTTTCACTACTAAAATTAGGATACAAATGGCATATTTATAAATTGATTAAATGGCTAAAAAACTTATCATATAAGGTGTTTTTAGGCTTTTATTAATTATTCATTTAATCACCAAAACCTTCCTTTCGTCTCGGGCTTTGATGCTTTCTTACGCTCATTAAAAAATTGGAAATCAATGGAACGCTTTGCTAAAAACCCTGATATTCCAATCGATTTTTTAATTTCGCTTGAAAGCATGGCAAATCCCTCAAAGGCAGTCAGGTTTTTAATGATTAAATCTATCCTATAGTAAGGTATCTTAATAGATAGATAAATTGATTAAAGCAACAAAGTATTTCACATGTGAAAAATAATAAAATCCATAAGTGAACATTTGCAGGAGCATCAAAAGTTCTTAGCAAATGGAGGTATAAAATCCGTTAAGCAGCAGCCGATGTTTGAGCGTAGCGAGTTTCGGTGCTGTAGGATTTTGTATTGGAATGAGCTGTAGAACTTTATGCGACGAAACCGTGAACGTTGGACTTTTATTATTTTAGTATCTGTAAACTAGGCAAATCCCTCAAAGGCAGTCAGGTCTTTAATGATTAAATCTATCATATAGTAAGATATCTTAACAGATAGATAAATTGATTAAAGCAACAAAGTATTTCATATGTGAAAAATAATAAAATCCATAAGTGAACATTTGCAGGAGCATCAAAAGTTCTTAGCAAATGAAGATATAAAATCCGTTAAGCAGCAGCCGATGTCTGAGCGTAGCGAGTTTCGGTGCTGTAGGATTTTGTATTGGAATGAGCTGTAGAACTTTATGCGACGAAACCGTGAACGGTGGACTTTTATTATTTTAGTATCTATAAACTAGGCAAATCCATCAAAGACAGGCAGGTCTTTAATGATTAAATCTATCATATACGATTTAAGCCTATATCATAAATTATATCAAAATTATAGCTCGATTTCACTTATTTTTTTAACCCTTCTTCCATGCCTGCCCCCAGCGAATTCTGCATTTAACCAGGCAGCTACAATTTCAAGGGCCAAGTCTTTGCCCACTACTCTGCCCCCTAGGGCCAATATATTTGCATCGTTGTGCTCCCTGCTCATCCTTGCAGAATAAGTATCTCCACAAAGGGCACATCTAATCCCCTTGACCTTGTTGCATGAAATAGAAATTCCTATTCCCGTACCGCATATAGCTATGGCTCTATCGACTTCCTTTGCCACTACTGCCTCTGCAACTTTTTTACCGTAATCAGGATAATCTACCGAATCCGATGAGTAAGTGCCGTAATCCACACATTCCACTCCAATGCCATCTAAATATTCTTTTATATACTCCTTTAGTTCAAAACCCCCGTGGTCGCTGCCTATACCTATTTTCATTTTTCTTCTTCCTCCTTGATTTTGTCTAATTTAAACTGTGAACTGCGTAGCAATTGCAGTATGGCCTGTTGAATTGCATCTCTCGTATGCTCGTACACATACAAACTCTGTCCATAGGGATCTGCTACGTCTTTTTCCACTCCATAGGCCAGATTTATCAATGTAAATGTTTTCCCTTGACTGTCTGGGTAAAAAGACAATAGTGAGTCCCTATGAGAACTGCCCATGGTCAATATCAAGTCAGCCTCCTTAATCAAGGTCTCATCTATTTGCCTGGACTTATGCCCCGATATATCTAAGCCTATATTTTCCATGGCCTTTATAGAGTTTTTTGACGCCTTACCGCCATTGAAAGTGTTGATGCCTGCAGATTTAACTACAATATCTAGTTTTTCCTTATGAACTATGGATTTTAAAATCCCTTCTGCCATGGGACTTCTACAAGTATTTCCCGTACAAACGAATAATATATTCACGTTTTCCTCTCCTTATACATCTATTACATTTCCAGATGCTGCCTTCATCATCCTATTCATTATGGCTATGCCCAAATCGGATAGTTCCACACCTTCAGCCAATATAATGTCTATCTCTTTGCCGTCCAGTGTTCTTAATATGTTGAACAAATTTCTTGCAATGGTCTCCTTGTTTTTCCTACTCCCCATGGAAATAATATAACCATGGGTATATAAGCCTTTGGTTTCATCTGTACATATAATGCCGACAGACTTTCCAATTTCCTTATATCTTTTAGTATTGTCCCTTATGGCCTCCACAATACTATGGATTTCCCCATTGTACACTATCATCTCCGCCTTTGGGGCATAATGCCTATATTTTTGTCCTGGAGATTTTGGTACTATTCCTTCCCCTTCCCTCATTATACTAGAATCTATGGCGATATTGGGAATTATTTGGCTCAATTCCTCCTTTGTCACTCCCCCAGGGCGAAGTATCATTGGCAAATCCCCAGACAAATCTAGAACTGTGGACTCTAATCCAACTCCTGTCTTTCCTCCATCTATTATCATATGGACCTTTCCCATTAAATCATCTATTACATGATTTGCAGATGTGGGGCTGGGCCTTCCGGAAATATTGGCAGATGGTGCTGCTATGGGCGTATTTGCCATCCTAATTAATTCTAGGGCTATTTTATTTTCAGGCATCCTGATGGCTACAGTATCTAGGCCCGCCGTAATTATATCTGGCACAATCTGTGACCTTTTCAGCAGAAAAGTAATTGGGCCAGGCCAAAACTTTTCCATGCATATCCTCGCTATCTCCGGTATCTCTACTACTAATTCTTTTACTTGCTGAGTGGAGTGGACATGCAATATAAGAGGATTGTCCTGTGGCCTGCCTTTTGCCTGAAAAATTTTTCTCACTGCTTCCTCATTTAGCCCATTAGCTCCAAGCCCATAGACGGTTTCTGTGGGGAATGCCACTAGGCCTCCATTTTTTATAATTTCTACTGCTTCTTCCATTAATCCTTTATCTATATGATTTTCGTCTATTTTTACAATTCTCGTTTCCATTTCTTGCCCCTTTGCATTTATCTATTGGTTTTATCTCTATTATTATATATTATTATCTCCTATTTAACAATTTGATATGGACATAAAGTAAAATATAAATCTATTTAAATAAATCTGATAATTAATATTTGATATAAGCCTGTCATATCTATTAATGGGAGGGATTAAAGTGAACGAATTAATAATAGGTGTAATCGGCTTCTTAGTTGGAGTGGTTGGAACGGGGTTAGGGGCTATATTTGGAATATTCATAAGGAAAACCGATAGAATATTAAGTTTTTTACTAGGGCTGACCAGTGGATTTATGATGTTTATAGTTAGCTTTCATTTGTTTCCGGAAGCTTTTTATTTAGGTGGGATTCCAGTAGTCATCTCGGGAATTGCCATAGGTCTATTTATTATAATTGCCTTGGAGAGCATAATCAACAGGGCAACACAATACGCTAATCTGAAAACTGGTATAATTTTAGGTATAAGCATAGCAATACACAATTTCCCCGAGGGCCTAGCCCTAGGATCTACTTTGGTGGGAGTGTCAGATTTTGGATTTGTCCTCACAGTGGCAATGCTCCTACACAATATTCCAGAAGGCATATCAATGTCATTGCCCCTCAGTATGAATTTGCTGAACCCTTGGAAGGTTTTACTATTCACAGTTGCTGCAGGTGCTCCCACTGGCTTAGGTGCCTACCTTGGGGCATACTTGGGAAATATTTCTGCCAATATAATTTCATTTTGTTTGGCTTTGGCAGGTGGCATCATGCTCTATATAGTCTGCGACGATTTAATCCCCATGGGAAAAACCCTTCACAAAGGAAGGGTTTCGAGTGTCGCCGTCATTACGGGTTATGTACTTGGAATAATCCTGTATTTTAAATGATTACTTTGATTTTTTGCCATCTGAATAAAATAGATACCTAAGGTACTGATGAGGCCTATATATAATAACCCTTGGCCCTGAAAATCTCATCACTTTTTTAATCTTTTCTTTCATTTCAGGGCGATAACAATGGGTTTTGCATTTTTTGCAGGACGGTTTGTTTTCTCCATACCTGCAATTTGTCAATCTCTTAGCCGAGTATTCGTACAATTCTTGGCACTCTGGACATTGGTCCAGTCCAAGTTTATGTTTCTTTTCGCAGTATAAGTCTATCATGAATCTAAGAATTCTTTTATCTTTCTCAATTCTAGACATGGATTTCACCCCAATTATTGGCTTAACTTTGCTGCCTGATCCGATGTTGTCAAAGCGTCTATCATTTCGTCTAAATCTCCATCTACAAAGGCATTTAGCTTATATAGTGTAAGATTAATTCTATGGTCAGTTACTCTGCCCTGTGGAAAATTGTATGTCCTTATTCTCTCTGATCTATCTCCAGATCCTACTTGCCCTTTTCTCTCCTCTGCTATTTCTGCAGCCTGATCTGTTAGCATCTTGTCGAATAGCCTAGTTTTAAGAATTTTCATGGCCTTTTCTCTATTTTTAATCTGGCTTCTTTCGTCTTGACAGGCTACTACTATTCCCGTAGGTAAATGGGTAATCCTAACGGCGGAGTCCGTAGTGTTTACATGTTGACCTCCTGCCCCAGAAGACCTGTAAATATCGATTTTCAAGTCCTTTTCCTGGACTTCAATGTCTACATCCTCTGCCTCTGGAAGGACTGCTACCGTAGCTGCAGATGTATGAATTCTGCCACTTGCCTCTGTTTCCGGCACTCTTTGTACCCTATGGACACCTGATTCAAATTTCAATCTGCTATAGGCTCCCTTGCCATTTATCATAAATATAACTTCTTTAAATCCACCTATGCCTATTTCATTGGAGCTCATTATCTCTATTTTCCATCTACTTCTCTCTGCATATCTGGAGTACATCCTAAATAATACCCCTGCAAATAAGGCTGCCTCGTCTCCTCCAGTACCCCCCCTTATTTCAATAATGACGTTTTTGTGGTCGTTGGGGTCCTTTGGTATAAGGAGTACCTTTAATTCTTCCTCTATGGACTCAATAGATGTTTCCAAATCCTTGATTTCCTCTTTAACCATTTCCTTCATATCGTCGTCTAATTTTTCCCTCAACATCTCCTTGGCATCTTCCAAATCTCCCATAGCCTTGGCGTACTCCCTATATTTAAACACTATTGGCTCCAGCTCTGCGTGCTCTATCATCAGTTTCTGCCAATTCTCTCTGTCGTTTATAATTTCGGGGTCGATTACTTTTTCCCCCAATTCATTGTATTTTTCCTCAATGGAAACTAATTTATCTAACATATTTTCACTCCCTACTTAATTTGCCTTATACTTATTATATACTACTGCCCCTACGGCTCCAACTATAACCATAAAAATAGGGCTAATATTTAAAAACACAATTGCCAGCAATGCCCCCAAGGAAATTAACAGCCTTTTGTATCCAAATTTCGACCCTTTCATCAGCTTGTAAACTGCAGACAATATAAGGGCGACTATGGCAGGCCTAATTCCTAAAAACACCTTGTCAATAACTGCATTGTCTCTATATTGGTAAAAGAAAATAGCTATAAATAGCATTATTAAAAAAGACGGTAAAACAGTGCCCAATATGGCAGCCAACGCCCCTGGCAGGCCCAAAACCCTATATCCCACGTATATACTGGTGTTTACTGCTACAGGTCCGGGGGATCCTTGTGCCACTGCCAAGGCATCTAAAAATTCATTCTCATCTATCCATTTTTTCTTGTCTACTACTTCCTGTTGAATTATCGGTATCATTGCGTATCCCCCGCCAAAGGTGAAGGCCCCTATTTTAAAAAAGGATGTAAACATTTCTAATATCATTTCAGCATTCCTCCTAATAAAGCAGTACGCCCAGCAATCCTGCCAATACAATGGCGAGAATTGCGTTGAATTTTCTAAAGGACACCATATAGAACAGTAAACCTGCTATAAATACGGATTTAATATCTACAAAAGCATTTTTGCCGACGGACACAGCAGCTGCAGCGATTAAACCGAGAACCATGGGTCTGATGCCCGAAAATATCCACTCCACATAGGGAGTGTTCTTAAATTTCACTATAAAGTGAAATATAATACTCATGACAATAAAAGAAGGCAAAATCACTGCCAATGTAGCTACGGCAGATCCGAAAACCCCCGCCACCTTAAAACCTAAAAATGTCGCTGAATTTATGGCTATGGGACCTGGCGTCATCTCCGACAAAGCCAATATATCTATGAATTCCGTGTTGGATAACCAGCCATGGACGTGAATTATTTCCTTCTCAATTAGGGGCAGCATGGCATATCCTCCGCCAAAGCTAAAGGCCCCTATTTTAAAAAACGATATAAATAGTTTCAATAAGTTACCCATAATTACACCTACCTTAAACTCTATAAAATCCCATTGCCACTCTGGGGTGACCTTGAGAATCTTTCATTATGGAAATATCTCTAAAACCTTCCTCCCATAAAATCAATTCCAAGGCATCTCCCTGATCATATCCAATTTCGTATATTAAAAGTCCATTGTCCTTTAAATGTTTTTTGCTGCCCTTCGTTATTATTCTATAAAAATCCAGACCATCTATTCCTCCATCCAGGGCATTCGTAGGTTCAAAATCTCTTACAACCCTATCTAGTTCCTCGATGTCCTTACTGGGTATATAGGGAGGATTGGATACTACGATGTCAAACCTTTCACTCTCTCCGATGGGTGCAAATAAGTCTCCCTCTAAAAAATGCACATTGAGTACTTTTAGTCTTTCTCTATTTATGTTGGCAACTTCAATAGCCCCTTGAGATATATCCACACCACAGACAAGGGCATCCTTGCAATAATGCCCAATGGTAAGCCCTATAACTCCGCTTCCTGCACACATATCTAAGACTTTTATATCTTTGCCTTTTAGGTTGTCTTTTATATATTCCAAAATATATTCTACTAAAACTTCAGTATCAAATCTAGGGATTAAAACCTTTTCATTTACAAAAAAGTTTAACCCCATAAATTCTTTTTCCCCCAAAACATATTGGATTGGTGTGCCCTCTTGGACCTTTTTCATTTGTACTTGAAATTCCATGGAAATAATATCTGAAACTTCCCGATCTCCATAGGCGTAAATATGACTTTTATCCACACCTAGAAGTTTTGAAAATATCAATAAGCTTTCCCTAGGGAAGTCTTTATATTTTCTCCTTAAATCATCAATAGTTACCATAAGTCCTCGTCCTTGTTTTCAGGCAATACGGCTTTTATTGCCTCTATGGCAACTTGGATTTGCTCTCCATCTGGCTCCTTTACTGTAGCCATTTTTTGTATCATAAGTCCTGGATAAGACAGTATATATGCCAGCTTAGAATTGCTTTTCCCAATCAATTTATTTATTTCATAGGAAATACCTGCAATTACTGGAAACATAATAATCCTTATGAGAACTCTCTGTAGTGGATTTGGCCAGCCGAAAAATGACAGCACAAAAATACTCACTACCATTACCATAAATAGAAAACTGGTTCCACATCTAGGATGTAATATGGAGTGTTTCTTCACGTTTTCTACGGTCAATTCCTCTTCATTTTCATAGCAATGTATGGTCTTGTGCTCTGCACCGTGGTATTCAAACACTCTGCTGATGTCGTCAAATTTGGAAACGCCAACTATATATAGTAGAAATATTCCTATCCTAACAAATCCCTCCACTAAATTTAAACCAACGGACATGTGTATTCTCGTCTTGAAAAAGTTAGTTATAAAAGAGGGCAATACCATGAATATGCCCACTGCCAAAACCATGGATGCTACCATAGTGATGAACATCTCCACATCTGCGGCTTTGTCTTTAAAAATTTTCTCCGTAATAGACTTTTTCTCAGGTGCCTTAGTCTCCTCTTCCTCAAAGAATTCTGCGGAATACATCAGTGCCTTGGTGCCTATGGTCAGAGCCTCAATCAATCCTACTACACCCCTTAAAAAAGGCAATGTAAATACTTTGTACCTCATGCCCAAGGTATTTAGCTTTTCAGTCTTTAATTCTATTTCATTATCCGGTTTTCTAACTGCAATGGATACGTGATTTGGTCCCCTCATCATTATTCCTTCTATTAGAGCCTGACCGCCTATGCTGGTTATATGCTTCGGTATTCTATTTACTTTTTTTATCTCCATATTCTCACCGCCATTCTATATTAGTTGGAAAATCATAAAAGTCCAACGTTCTCGGTTTCGTCGCATAAAGTTCTACAGCTTATTTCATTAAATTAAAAAGGTTAGTTGCACAAGCATCTAACCTCGGTTTTGAAGAAATTAGTCCAAATTATATCTCTTCTTAAATTTCTCAACACGACCGCCACGCTCAACGAATTTTTGACGACCAGTAAAGAATGGATGGCATTCTGAACAGATTTCAACTCTTAATTCATCTTTTACAGAACCTGTTTTAAATGTATTGCCACATGCACATGTAACTACTGCCTCTTTGTATTCTGGATGAATATTTGCTTTCATTCCTTTCACCTCTCTTCAACTGCTTATATACATAAAAATAGCTTTCATATTTCGACCACTCAATTATAACACATAAGTTTTTTCATTTCAACTAAATCCAAATTTTATTTCTCATCTCTTCTACGAATTGGTCGTTGCTTTTGCTTCTCATTAGGGAATCGATTAGGGACTCCGTCACATCCTGTGTAGATGCACCGCCCATGGCCTTTCTTATGCTCCAAATAGTCTCCAATTCCTTTTGGCTAAGCAGCAGTTCTTCCCTTCTGGTACCAGATTTGTAAATATCTATGGCAGGGAAAATTCTCTTTTCCGATAATTTCCTATCTAGGTGAATTTCCATATTACCTGTTCCCTTGAATTCTTCAAATATTACATCGTCCATTCTGCTGCCTGTCTCCACTAAAGCCGTAGCAAGTATGGTTAGACTTCCACCTTCTTCCAGCTTTCTTGCGGCACCGAAAAACCTTTTTGGTTTGTGTAAAGCTCCTGGGTCTAAGCCCCCTGACAATGTCCTTCCTGTGGCAGGTATGGTTAAGTTGTATGCCCTTGCCAATCTTGTGATACTATCTAATAAAATCACTACATCTTTTCCATGCTCCACCAATCTCTTTGCCCTTTCCAATACGATTTCTGCCACCTTTGTATGGTGCTGTGGTAATTCGTCAAAGGTAGAATAAACCACATCGCCTTTAACAGATCTTCTCATATCAGTGACTTCCTCTGGTCTTTCATCTATTAACAGTACGATGATTTCCACTTCCGGATGATTTTTAGCTATGGAATTAGCCACCATTTTAAGTAAGGACGTCTTCCCTGCTTTTGGCGGAGATACAATCATTCCCCTTTGACCTTTTCCAATGGGTGCAATTAAATCTATCATCCTAGTGGCCAGTTCCGAATGGTTTATTTCCAGTATTAATCTTTCCTTGGGATAAATGGGCGTCAAGTCGTCAAAGTTTGGCCTTTTTATAGATGTTTCAGGATGCATTCCGTTGACAGACTTGACATATAGAAGGGCTTTATATCTTTCACCTTGATTGGGTTCGCGGGTTACACCGCTGATTTTGTCTCCAGTTCTCAGTCTAAACCTTCTAATCTGGGAAGGGGATATATATATATCCTCATCGCCAGATAAATAATTATCGGACCTTAGAAAACCATATCCATCTGTATGTAACTCCAATATTCCATGGGCAAGATTTATGGTTTCCATATTTTCCAACTCTTCTGTAACCTTTTCGGGTAAATCCTCCGTGACTATATCCTTGATGTCTATTTTTTCTACATTATCAGCTGATGATTCTTTCTGATTTTCCTTAGATGCAAATCTTTGATTTAAGATATCTATGAGCTCATCTTTCTTGTACTTATATGGGCTACCTATACCTTGGGATTTTGCAATTTCCCTTAGTTCCCCTATTTTTTTATTCGACAGATTGTGTTCCGTCAAAACAACACCGCCTTTCATCAATACGTAAACTTATTTTGCATATTCCGGTTTTTTATCTAATTTATGTGTAGCATCTATAAACCTAATGGTTCCCGTTTCAGCCCGAAGTACTAAGGTATGAGTAGTAGCAACATTTTTTTCGATGTACTGAACTCCATCCAGTAACTCTCCATAGGACACACCTGTGGCAGCAAATACTACTTCATCGCCTTTCACCAAGTCGTCGATAGTGTATACCTTGTCGCAATCGGCTCCCATTTCTATACATCTTCTATGCTGTTCTTCTGTAGCAGGGGTTAGTAAGCCTTGGAATTCTCCCCCTAAGCACTTTAAGGCTGCTGCTGCAAGAACCCCCTCCGGAGCACCGCCTACGCCCATGAGTATATCCACATCTGTATAGCTAAAACAAGTATTAATGGCTGCTAACACATCGCCGTCGCTAAACATCTTTATCCTAGCCCCCGCCTTACGGACATCTTCGATTAGCTTTTCATGCCTTGGTCTATCTAGTATAGTAACTGTTACTTCCGATACGTCTTTGCCCAGAGCATTGGCCACATTTTTAATATTTTCCTCTACGGGCTTTTTAATATCTACTACGCCTTTTGCCTTTGGTCCTACGGCAATCTTATCCATATAAGTATCAGGGGCGTGAAGTAAACAACCTCTTGGTGCTATGGCAACTACAGATATGGCATTTGGAAGCCCATTAGCCACGGATCTAGTGCCATCTAAAGGATCTACTGCTATGTCCACCTTTAAATCGTGGGGTCCCCCTATACCTATTTCTTCTCCAATATACAACATGGGAGCCTCGTCCATTTCTCCCTCGCCTATGACTACTACGCCGTCAATGCTGACTGTGTCAAACATTCTTCTCATGGCATCTACGGCTGCTTGGTCGGCGGCATTTTTGTCGCCTCTACCCAATAGCTTTGCACTGGCCAATGCTGCAGCCTCCGTTACCCTTGCAATATTTAGTGGCAAATTTCTATCCATACAATCACTCCCTATTTAGTTTGAAATCCTTCCCAATCCTTTATAAATCTCTCTATGCCAATTTCTGTCAAAGGGTGATTTAACATCTGCAAAAATACCTTATACGGTATAGTTGCAATATGTGAACCAGCCTTTGCTGCCTCTATGACGTGAACAGGATGCCTGATGCTTGCAGCAATTATTTCAGTATCTATACCGTGAAAATCAAATATCTGCACTATATCCTCTACGATTGTCATCCCCTCGTTGCTGATGTCATCTAACCTTCCTACAAATGGGCTCACAAAAGTGGCACCAGCCCTTGCTGCCAGCAATGCCTGATTAGCTGAGAATACTAAGGTCACATTAGTCTTGATGCCCTCGTTGGACAGAACCTTTGTGGCTTTTAAACCTTCTCCTGTCATTGGAAGTTTAATGACGATATTTGAATGAATCTTTGCCAGTTCTCTAGCCTCCTCCACCATGCCGTCCTTTTCCAAGGAAATTACCTCCGCACTAATTGGCCCGTCTACTAAGCTGGCAATTTCCTTCACCACCTCTTGAAAATCTCTGCCTTCCTTGGCAATCAAACTGGGGTTTGTAGTGACTCCAGAGAGCACACCCCATTGGTTTATTTCCCGTATCTCCTCTATGTTTGCCGTATCTATGAATAACTTCACTATTTCCACCCCTTATTTACTGAACCGAAGATATGCATCTTTTCCATGACTATTTCCTTCATGGCAGCTCTTGCAGGCCCCAATATCTTCCTTGGGTCAAAATTATCCGGGTCTTTCTTGAGGAAATCCTTCACTCCATTGGCAAAGGCAATTCTAATGTCCGTATCTATGTTTATCTTTGAAATACCTAGGGATATGGCCTGTTTCAGGTCTTCATCTGGTACCCCTGAAGAACCGTGAAGTACTAACGGTACAGTAAGTAAATCTGCTATGGTTGCAATTCTAGCAAAGTCTAGCTCTGGCTTTCCCTTATAGACCCCGTGGGCAGTGCCTACGGCAATGGCTAAGAAGTCAATGTCAGTTTCATTGACAAACCTAAGAGCCTCATCAGGATCCGTAAATGTTGCATCCTTTGCCTTTACTGTAATATGGTCCTCTGTGCCGCCAATCTTGCCTAGTTCTGCCTCCACAGAAACCCCAACTGCCTTGGCCACTTCTACAACTTTTTTAGTATATGCTATGTTTTCTTCCAATGGAAATCTGGAGCCGTCAATCATCACAGATGTAAAACCGTGTCTAATACATAACATTACTTGATCAAAATCCGTTCCATGATCTAAATGCAATGCTACTGGTACCTTAGCATTTCTAGCAGCAGTTTTCCCAAGGGCGGCGATATACTCTATTCCCGCGTATTTAATTCCTCCTTGGCTTGCTTGTAGTATTACTGGAGAATTTGTCTCCTCTGCAGCGTCAATAATTGCCTGAACTATTTCCATATTATTAATATTAAAGGCACCAACTGCATATCCCTTTTCTTGAGCATCTAATAAAAGCTCCTTCCCCGTAACTAACATTTAATCCCCTCCACTATTGTAATATATACATTATATCAGATTTTCACTTTATTAAAGCAAAAAAGATGAAATTAATATCAATAAACACCAATAAATCCATCAGCCCTAGACTCAGTACCTCCACATAGAACCCCATTTTCATCTCTCCAAATAATTTGTCCTCTGCCAAAACTTCCCCTTTCCGCCTCAACTATTATATTGTGTCCCCTTCGAAGGAGTGCCAGTGCCAAGTCATTGGGATAATTTTGTTCTATTGCAACGGTCTTTTCCTTTGTCCATTGCCATCTAGGAGCATCTAAGGCATCCTGTGGATTTAAATGAAAATCCACTGTATTAGTGACTACCTGCACATGTCCCTGAGGCTGCATAAATGCACCCATGACACCAAAAGGTCCCACGGGATTTCCATCCTTTGACAAGAAACCTGGAATAATCGTGTGATAAGGCTTTTTATTTGGACCGACACAGTTGGGATGATTTTCAATAGTATTAAAATTATTGCCCCTATTGTGGAGTGCTATACCCGTTTCAGGTACCACCAGACCTGAACCAAACCCCATATAATTGCTTTGAATATATGAAATCATATTTCCTTGGTTGTCAGCTGCCGCAAAGTAAACAGTTCCTCCGCTATGGGGTTCCCCAGCCTCAGGTAAGGAAGCAGTATGTCCAATTAACTTGGACCTTTCCCTGCCATAATCAGGGGACAACAATTCTTCGGCTGTATATTTCATATACCTATGGTCTGCAATATATTCAAGCCCATCGGCAAAGGCAAGTTTCATTGCCTCAATGAGTATATGCTGAGTATTTACACTATCCCTCTCCACTAGGTCGAAATTGTTTAATATATTCAGTGCCATTAAGGCTACAATACCATGACCATTGGGGGGTATCTCCCATACATCATATCCTCTGTAGTTTACCTTTATGGGCTCAACCCACTCCGACTTATAACCCTTTAAGTCTTCTTTGCTGATATAGCCGCCAATTTTTTTGGAGAATTTATCTATTCTCTCTGCCAAATCTCCTTCATAAAAGGACCTACCATCGGTTCTTCCTATTTCCTCTAAAGTATTTCCGTGGTTTATGGACTTCCATATCTCTCCCGCCCTTGGGGCCCTTCCTTCTGGAGCAAATACCTTAAACCAATTTTCAAACTCTTCGCCTTTTAAGTTTTTGCTGTAAATTCTAAATGCCCTATCCCAATATTTAGCCACAGTCGGGCTTAAAGGATGACCCTCCTTGGCGATTTGAATTGCTGGCTCAAGGCTATCCTTTAAGGAAAGCTTGCCGAACTTCTGCGACATCTCCGCCCAAGCAGCAGGTACACCTGGTACAGTCACAGGTGTAAATCCATAGACTGGCATAGATTCAAATCCTAGACTTTTTATTTTATCTAGGGTCAAGGCCCTTGGAGAAAATCCACTGGCATTTAGGCCGTGAACTTTTCCATTTGCCCAAATAAGGGCAAATGCGTCGCCTCCGATGCCATTGCTGGTAGGTTCCACCACCGTAAGACAAGCCGCCGTTGCAATGGCAGCATCTATGGCATTTCCGCCTTTTTTCATTACCTCAATCCCCGCCTGGGATGCTAAAGGATGAGTGGATGCTACCATGCCATTCTTTCCATATATTAAGTTTCTGTTGGAACTGTATTTGTGATAATGCGGATCAAATTTCATTTTATCCCTCCAAAAAAATAAATTCCTCCTACATAATCTCTACTCTAATTATAAACCAATTAGAATGTCAATCAAAGGAGGAATTTATATATTTATTTATTTCTTTTTAAGTCCTAGTATTTCCCTTGCCTCATCTGGGGTAGCTATTTCTCGACCCAATTCTTTAGCTATCCTAACGACTTTTTCCACCAATTCACCGTTGGACTTTGCCAATACTCCCTTGGCTAGATACACATTGTCTTCAAATCCTACCCTTACATGGCCTCCCATGGCTATGCCAATGGCTGCCATTGGAAATTCGTGCCTTCCAATGCCTGCTACAGTCCATGTGGATCCTTGAGGGATGCTATCTACCATAAAAGCTAAATCTCTAGCAGATGCGGACATTTGCACTCCTAAGACGAAGTCAAAGTGCATAGGTTCCTTTATAAAGCCTTGTTTGGCAAATTTAATGGCATAGTCAATCATGCCCTTGTCAAATACCTCGATTTCAGGTTTTATACCTCTTTCAATCATTATCTTGCCAAAGTTCTTAATAGTATTTTCTGTATTTACAAATATTTCGTCCCCACCAAAATTTAAAGTGCCGCAGTCCAAAGTGGCCATTTCAGGTCCTAACTCTGTGGGCTGAAGCCTTTCTAAATCTGTCATGCCCACAGCCCCCCCTGTAGATGGCTGAATAATCACATCTGGGCATCTTCTAAGTATTTCATCCATACAAGCCTTAAACCTAGCCTTGTCCTGAGTCGGAGTACCGTCGTCCTCCCTTACGTGAAGGTGGATTATACTTGCCCCCGCCTTATATGCTGCTTCTGCTTCTCTGCCTATTTCCTCCACTGTGTAAGGAATGGCAGGGTTGTGCTCCTTTGTCACTTCTGCACCGCTAATGGCAGCAGTAATAATTAATTTACCCATTACATTACCCCCTTTTTCTAATTTTATCTTTGGGGACTACGCAGGTCCCTTCAGCCTTGCAAACGACAATGGGTTCATCCAATACGTCACATGCAGATGGTCCAATATCTGGCCTTGGAACTATGACTTTTCTCGCCTCAAATATCATCTTTCTTGAAGTATTGCCTACCTTTACAATTTCACCTACAGCCTCAATATAATCCCCTGCATATACAGGTGCGGTGAACTCTACCTTATCATAAGCCACAAATAGGCCTTCATCTCCATCATGCCTAATGAGCAGTTCCGTAGCCACGTCGCCAAATAAGGCAAGCATCTTGGCCCCATCTACTAAATTTCCCCCATAATGAGCATCCTGCGTACTCATTCTAAGTCTAATCATAACCTTTTCCATGTGCAATCCCTCCTCTTTTCTATTCCATTATATTATATCATATGGTTAATCAATTAACAATTCGTAAAAGTGTGCCAGCGGGGACGGTTCTCGGTGGCACATTTTGGTGCCAAAATCATCTGGTACATTTTGATGCCAAAATCATCTATTTTTCTAGGACAGCTACCACCATTTTCACGAAACCTTCTTTTAATACGGGAAACTTGGCAAGGGGGCTTAGAAAATTTCTAAGGGGCACCTCTTCATAATATTTTCTATTATAATTCGTATCCCTCAATATTTGGTTAAATCTCTTTATGGTCATCCTATTAATATAGGAAAAATATTCCCTTTGGTTTTCGTCTGTTGAAATCCTAAAGTTAATTCTTGTACTCCCATCAGGCAAATCCTTTACTAGGTCCTTGTATGCTTGTATCAAAGTATCGTCGCTGAAAAAAATATGCACCCATGGAATGCCAATGGCATCGCTTAAATGTGCCCCAAAGGGATGATAATAAGGTGGAAAGTTTACATATAATCTGCCACCTGGCTTTAGGACCCTATGACATTCCTCTAAGACTGTCAAGGGTTCATCTACATGTTCCATTGCATCATTCATTATTATGGTATGAAAAAAGTTGTCCTCGAATGGCATATTGGCAGCATCTCCAAGTACAAATTGAAACTTGTCTCTTAGACCTCTCTCCTCTGCTAAGTCATTAGCTTCATCTTCGTAATGCTCCACGACCTCTATACCCCATACCTTATCTACGCCCCTAGATGCGTAATACAAAGTCTTGCCTCCAGCACCGCAGCCAATATCTAGCACTCTTTTGTCCTTAAACATTTCGGCTATGGTTGTATATTCTAGATAAAACTTAAGGGTATCTTGCCCCTTTTCGTATTGCCACTCAGCATATGTCTTGACCCCTTGATTTTGTAAATTAAATGGATGGACAGGCAAAGGAAATATCTTGTTTATTTCTTTGCATATTTTTACACTAGTTTTCATAGAATCCCTCTTTTTCTGTATTCAATTACATAATTTTATCACAATCCTCTCCAATTCACAATTCCGAAAAATGTGCCACCGAGAACCGTCCCCGCTGGCACAATTTTTAATCGTATTGTAACTATTTGCGGTGTAATAATGTGGTAAAATATATACATTAGTAGTTGGGGGTGATTTATTTTTGGAAGAACTTATAAGACTCAAAAACTTAAGAAAAGTTTACAGAATGGGGGATGAAAAAATCGTCGCATTGAATGATATAACTTTGTCAATAGAAAAAGAGGAATTTATCTGTCTGCTAGGCACCTCTGGCTCTGGCAAGTCCACCCTTCTCAACATGATGGCAGGACTGGAAAAGCCAACTAGGGGTGAAATAATTATTGGCAGTTACCCTATTCATAAAATGAATGAAAGAGATGTGACAAAGTTCCGTCAGAAAAATGTTGGCTTCGTATTTCAATCTTATAATTTAATACCCACCTTGTCTGCCCTGGAAAACGTCAGCCTAGGCCTTACTTTTCAGCGAATACCAAAGTCTAAAAGGGATAAAATGGCTAAAAAGATGTTGACTGATGTAGGTTTAGGAAAGAGATTACACCACAAACCATCTGAAATGAGTGGTGGTCAACAACAAAGAGTGAGTATTGCTAGGGCCTTTGTGGGCACGCCGAAAATCGTCTTTGCCGACGAGCCTACAGGCAATCTAGATACGAAAACCACCATGGAAATTATGAACTTAATTACAGGTATGGCCTATGAATCAAATCAAACACTTATTATCGTCACTCACGATACTGAAATCTCTGTATACGGCCATAGAATAGTATATCTAAGGGATGGAAGCATTGAAAAAGTAGAAGAAAATCAAAACATAATAAAGGGGGAAGCAAATTAGATGAGAAAATATTTAAGTATCTTTTTAGCAGCATTATTAGTTTTAACTTTTGTACCTAGTACTATATTTGCCAATAATACTATATACCAACCGTCATTTAGTATAGAGCCTGATGATATGCCAAATTTAATGGCAGGTACAAGCAAGACGATTAAATTTATATTAAAAAATAGCAGCAACAACGCATGGGATGTGGTTATGACTCCTGAGTTTGAAGATAATAGCCCCTTCACATCGACTAATTTAACCAACCGAATATCTATTGGAAGGGTAAATGGAAATAACAAAGTACCAGTAGACTTAAATCTTTCCATATCCCCTACTGCCAAGGAAGGAACTTATCCTATAAAATTAAACTTTGAATACAAATATGTACTTCCGACAGGTGATTCTTCAGTTATTGAAACAGGTAAATATGATGAAACTATATATGTTCAGGTAACTAACAATAAGACACAGCCAAAATTAATTATTACAAAATTAGTTACTAATCCAACGACAATACTTCCGGGGCAAGCAACAAAACTTAGTATTTTATTTGAAAACAAAGGCGATATAGACGTAAAAAACCTATCTATTAAATTAGAAGGGTTAAAAAATGATGGAGGCTTTTACATATCTTCTGGATCCGATATTCAGATTATGAAGAATATAAAATCAAAATCCATATCCTATGTTGATTTCTATATTAAAGCTTCCAACAACATTAAAAAAGGTGCCCATGAATTGAAGGCAATATTTTCATATGGCGGCGTTGAAGATATTCAAAATATTTTCTTAGATGTGGGCGGCTCCAGCGACCAAAGTTCAAATCTAGTAATGGAGAAAATAGTCTCCCCTACTGGTACAATAGGTGCAAATCAAGATTTTACAATTAAATTCGATTTAAGAAACAATGGAGGCATAGATGCAAAGAATATCCTAGTAAAAGCAGACAGCGGCGATTCTAGTGTAGTTCCAAAGACGACAAATATTAAAAGGATAAACAGCATAAGTCCTATCTCGTCTGAAACTTTGGAGTTCGTATTTTCCCCTACATCAGATGCTATTTCTAAAAATTATCCAATCAGCATTACAGTAGAATACGAGGACGACTTAAATTTAGATGGTGAAAAAAGACCTGTCCTCAATCAATATATAGGTGCATACATAGATGGAGGTGGCGACCCATCTAAGGGAAAACCAAAGTTAATCATCGATAAATACGTATTTGAACCTCAATTAGTCAAGGCAGGAGAAAACTTTGAGATGAAACTCTCCTTTTTCAACACCAACAGCAGTAAAACCGTTAAAAATATAAAAATATTCCTAACAGCAGAAGCAGGGGGAACAAATCCAGATAGCCCTAGTGCGGGTGGATCTGTATTTACACCTGTAGACAGCTCCAACACATTTTATATAGACAGTATTCCTCCAAAGGGAAGGGTTGAAAAATCTATTACAATGTTTACTGTTCCAGATGCATTGGCGAAGACCCATACCATATTGGCTAATTTCGAATACGAGGACAATGAAGGAAATCCCCTGGAGGACCAAGAACGAGTAGGAGTACCAGTAGTTCAGCAATCAAAGCTGGAAACCAGTGAATTGACCATATACCCAGGTGCCATGATAGGCCAGCCAATGCCTGTTTCCCTAGAGTTTTATAATACAGGTAAGGTCACATTATACAATATGATGGTAAAACTAGAAGGAGACTTTCAAACAGAAAACGGAAGCTATTACGTTGGAAACTTTACTAGTGGCAGCAGCGAATATTTTGAAGGCATGGTTATACCAGATATGCCTGGTGAACTGATAGGTGCAGTTCTATTTACCTACGAAGACTCCACAGGTCAAATGCAAGAAATAAGAAAAGAATTTACAATGGATGTAATGGAAATGCCTCCCATGGAAGAATTTCCTGAAGATTTCTACCCTCCAATGAACGATATGAACCAAGGGGGTATAAAGGGAATTGTAAAATCTAAATGGTTGTGGATTGGAGTTGTAGCCTTAGGTGCAATCATAGGAGGAGTAATTTTCTATAAAAAGAAGAAAAGAGAAAAGGAAATGGCTTTAGATGAGTAGCATAGATTTATTTCGAATGGGAATTAAAAACCTGTGGAGAAGAAAATTAAGGACATTTCTCACAATCCTAGGAGTAATTATTGGTGCTAGTGCCATAATTGTAATGCTCAGCCTAGGATTTGGACTAAGCAAATTCTTTGAAGAGCAAATAGCCCAATGGGGAGATTTAACTATTATCAATGTATACAAGGGTTGGGCAGAGCCTATGCCCGGCCGAGAAATACCTGACTTGGACGACAAAGCAGTTGAATCTTTTAAATTGCTACAAAATGTAGTTGCTGTCAGCCCCATATTGGAGACTTACGGTGCAGTAATCAATGGTAGAAATGTAGCAAACGCTCCCATAAGAGGCATCGATCCCGCTTCCATGGAAGCCTTTGGCTTTGACATTGCAGAAGGAAGACTACTAAATAACACAGACAGTCTGCACGTAGTATTTGGAAGCAGCATGGAGTACAACTTCCGCGACCCCAAGGCCAGAGTTTGGAGAGAAGTAAATGTAAATCTAATGAAAGATAGAATGAGCCTAACATTAGACCCCAACTATGGATGGTCTATGCCCGGTGAAAAAAGACCCAATTATAAAGAGTATAAAATCAAAACAGTGGGTATATTGGCAGAAGGCGATTGGGAAACAAGCTATGGAATTTACATGCCCATATCAGAACTTCAAAAGATGATAAAAGACAAGGAAAAAGCTGAAGGCCAAAGGCCTCAGTCCGGCAGCAATAGGCAATCTGGTTACGACAGGGTAAATGTGAAAGTCAACGATATTAAAAATGTCCAAGATGTACAAGAAACTATCAAAGACTTGGGCCACGAGGCCTATAGCCTCAACGACCAGTTAGAATATACGAAAAAACAAGCTGGAATGATTCAGGCTGTACTTGGAGGCATAGGTGCAGTATCCTTACTTGTAGCAGCAATAGGCATTACAAATACTATGGTCATGAGTATCTACGAAAGGACAAAGGAAATTGGAGTTATGAAGGTCATAGGTGCTTCCCTTAGGGACATTAGAAGGCTGTTTCTGTTTGAATCAGCATTGATTGGGCTTTTAGGGGGAACCTTCGGAGTAGGAACTTCATATTTATTATCATTTTTAGTAAATAAGTTTAGCATGAAATTTGGAGAGGCCCTAGGGGCCTACGGGGCTACTAAGATATCCATCATACCTATATGGCTAGTATTTGCAGCCATGGCATTTTCAGCCTTTATCGGCATAGTATCTGGATATTTCCCCGCAAGACGTGCAATGAATCTTTCGGCTCTAGAAGCCATAAGGACAGAATAACTATAAAGGGCTGCTTTTATCTAAAAGCAGCCCTTTATTATTCACTATTTTGCATTTTCAAGTGCATTATTTACAGCTTCTTTAATGCCTTCACTAGTAAGGGTAGCATTAGCCACTGCATCTACATCAGTTGAATTGTTTTCAACGATACTAGCAGGTACCTGTTCCCTTGCAGGATCACTAATACCTTCAGTCTCCTCGTGAGATAAAATATCTACAGATGCAATCTTGCCATCTTTCACCTCTACAGAAACTGTAATTTCCCCGCCTTTGCCTTCTCCTGTGCCTTCATATACTCCATCTGTATATGTAGGAGCTTCTGGTGCCTTTTCACCGCACCCAGCTAAGGTTAAGGTCATAGCTATTACCAATATAAAAATTAGTAAGTTCTTCTTCACCATTTTCTCCTCCTCTCCTAATAAATTAAACACTTAAAGGTTTAAATGTAATTATATTACAAATAAGACAAATTTACCAATAGTTTTACAAGTTTTTATTTTTTATAACTTATTTTCCGAAGAGGCCTTTACAAATTCCCTGAAAAGCGGGTGGGCATTAGTAGGTCTGGACTTGAATTCCGGATGAAACTGTACTCCAATAAACCAGGGATGTTCTCCTAATTCAACCATCTCCACCAATCTTCTATCGGGAGACTCGCCGGAAATTACCATTCCTTCCTCTACTAATTTATCCCTAAACTCGTTATTAAATTCATATTTATGTCTATGCCTCTCGTATATAATTTCATCTTTATATACCTCAAATGCTTTAGTGCCTTCCTCTACTCTACATGGATATAAGCCCAATCTCATGGATCCATTTGTAGCTTCGATGTCCTTTTGCTCAGGCATCAAATCTATTACTGGATATAAAGTATCAGGGTCGATTTCATAGCTATGGGCATCTTTTAATCCAACTACATTTCTGGCAAACTCTACGACTGCTAGCTGCATTCCAAAGCTAATGCCTAAAAATGGTACTTTGTTCTCCCTAGCATATTTAATGGCTACCATCTTTCCATCTACTCCCCTATCTCCAAAACCTCCAGGCACTACAATCCCCCCAACATCAGATAACAATTGGGCTACGTTTTCGTCGTTTACATCCTCGGATTGAATCCACTTTATTTCCACATCTAAATTATTGGCAATAGCCCCATGTCTTAGGGCTTCGGCAACAGATAAATAAGCGTCCTTAAGCTCCACATACTTACCGACTAAGGCTACTTTCACTTTGCCTTGGGGATTTTTTACCCTATGGACGATGTCGTTCCAGTGAGATAAATCCAATTCATCGCATTCAAGGTTCAGATGATTTATTACAAGCTGAGGCAGTCCCTCTTCCTCCAACATTATTGGCACCTCATAGATTGTAGAAGTATCGATGTTTTCAATAACACCTGATGGATCTAAATCACAGAACAAAGCTATCTTGTCCTTTAAATCCTTAGTTAAGGGCACCTCTGTCCTGCAAATAAGCACATCTGGCTGAATACCTATGCTTCGAAGTTCCTTTACGCTATGCTGTGTAGGCTTAGTCTTCAGTTCGCCTGCTTTCGATAAATATGGAACTAAGGTCACGTGGATATACATAATGTTTTCCTTACCCACATCGTACTTTATTTGCCTAATTGCCTCTAAAAAGGGCAGGGATTCTATATCACCTACGGTACCCCCAATTTCTGTAATAACTATGTCAACTTCCCTCTCTTTGGATGCCCTTATGATTCTGTCCTTTATTTCATTTGTAATATGGGGGATGATTTGCACCGTTCTGCCATCGTATTCCCCTTTTCTTTCCTTGTTGAGCACAGTCCAATAGATTTTGCCCGTAGTTACAGAATTATTTTTGCTTAAATTTACATCTATAAACCTTTCATAGTGACCTAAGTCCAAATCGGTTTCCGCCCCATCATCTGTTACGAAAACTTCTCCATGCTGATAGGGACTCATTTTCCCTGGATCTACATTTATATAAGGATCGAATTTCTGAATAGTGACCTTAAGCCCCCTACTTTTAAGGAGCTGCCCCAATCCTGCTGCCGTTATCCCCTTTCCTAAAGACGAAACCACACCACCAGTTACGAATATATATTTTGTGGCCATTTTAAACCCTCCTCGAATCTCTATTACTAACTACAATATTTTATAACAAGAGAAAAGCTATGTCAATGGAACAGAATGACATAATGACATATTATTCCAAGTCAACATGTAACTAGATTGTAATACATAAATACCCATAAATATAGTATAATCAAATTATAAATAAATGAAGGGGGAATAAATTTGAAAAAGAAATTATCATTTTTACTGGCACTAGTCCTCGTCCTATCTGTGATAATTCCATTTTCTACAGGATACGCCAACTCTTTAGAAGATGAGGCAGGAAAAATACTAAAGGAAATGAGCGTTTTAATAGGCGATGGAGATAATCTAATGTTGAATGACAACTTTAAAAGGGAACAAATCGTAGTCTTAGTATCTAGACTCTACGGAAAAGAAGATGAAGCCAGAAACTATAGCGATATAAATATCCCAAATAGGTTTAAAGATCTCTCTGGCCAAGACCCAAATATTAAATTTTACACTCCTTATATTAGATGGTCTGTAAAAGAAGGCCTCATAAATGGGAGAAGCGAAACAGAATTTGGCTACGGCGACAATGTAACAGTACAAGAATTTCAAACAATCCTACTTAGAGCTTTGGAGTATACCATCGATGGAAGCAACTGGAATGACGTCCCCAAAATGGCTGCAGACTTGCATTTGATGGATGGCCTTTCCTTAAGATCAGATGCAGAACTGACAAGGGGTCAAGTAGCTGTCATGACATTAAATACCTTGAATCAAGAGACTAGAAAAAGCCTGCTAACATTGGCAGAAAAATTAGAAATTGAAATACCTAAACCTTTCACTGTCAATGCCACAGCTACAGTTGAAAACAACAGCGTTGTAATTACAGGTAAGGCTACAGGAGTAAAAAGTTTAATACTTCATATAAAGCCTGCCTCCTCCAACATTGCTATGTCAGATAAAAACTTAGCCCTTGAACTAGATGAAGATGGCAACTTTTCTCAAAAAGTGGAGAATTTAGAGACTGGCAATTATCAATACGGTTTCCGTTCAGATACAAAAAATACTCCTTTTGAATTCTTCACTATAGATGTTCTGCCTTTTGCCCTAGTTGATATACAGGCTACAAATCTAAAGGAGATAGTCCTTACTTTTACGCAGCCAGTAGACAAGCAAATTGCATCTATGGTAAATAACTATATCACCAACGCTGGCCCTGTGAAAGACATAAGACTAGAGGAAGACGACAAAAATGTAGTGCTAATCCTCAGTGGCAATATGGCACAGCAGACCAAGTACAAATTCTCTGCACTTAAGATAAAGTCTGCCTCAGGCGAAGAAATACAATTGAATGATTTGGAATTTGAGGCCTTTGACAGCCAAATTCCAAAAGTATTATATGTAAGACAATTGGGGACAAAGGGTTTGAGAATAAAATTTTCTGAACCTGTTAAAGAAGCTACTACTGTGAACTTTAGGCTAAATGGCAAGACCTTCCCGGGCAGCACCCTATTTAACTACGATACTGTAACTTTAACTTATATTTCTGCAGCATATTCCCTGGATGTAGGAAATCACACATTGACTGTAAACGATATCCAAGACTTTGCGGGATATAGTATCATAAATGAAAGCGTATCTTTTGACATTGTAAAGGATACAACTCCTCCAACAGTCACAGGGGCAACAGCTACATTAGAAAAAGTAATTATAGAGTTTAGTGAAGAAATAGATCCTAAATCTGCCGTCACTCTTAACTTTTATTGGATGCAGGGAAAGAACAAAAGGTATTCAAATAAGGTTTCCATAAATGAAAATAAGGCAACAGTAGAATTTGTAAACAATCGACTTACAACTGCTGAAAATATTATATATGTTGAAAATATCTACGATTATTCCAATAACAAGATTAAAGCTACAAGTGTTTCTGTAGTTCCAGAGATAGACTATTCTCCACCTGAGGTAATCAACTATAGTTTGTCAGAAGACGGAAAAACCATAACTGTATATTACAGTAAAAATGTATATGGCAACACTAGAACAAATTACTCCTTAGTAGACTCCAACAACAAAACCATAAATATAAGAGATGTCTCTGGAGTTGGCAACGAATTTCGCGTAAACTTGTACAATCCTCTTCCTATAGGTTTAAATACCATTACAATACAGGATGTAAAGGACACTACACCTCTTCAAAATAAAATGGACAGAGCCTTTGTAGAGACCATAAATATGAAGGATGTAGAGAGACCTAGGATTGTAGATTATACTGGATATGGAAACAATATAATAATTACATTTAACAAGCCAATGGATATGGGTACTGCATATAATCCCTTAAATTATATAATGACATATAACAACAGGCAGGAACCACTGCCAGACTATACAATCTTTACACCAGGAGATGATGGAAAAACCATAAACATAACAATACCAGAGTACCATCCAAGGGATGGAAAAAGGATAATGATAGGTGCCACAGGTAATTTAACGTCCTTAAATGTCAGTAGATTAAAAGATTTAAATGACAATGACTTGGAACCATATAGTATTGACATAACCTTTGATGGAGAGGCATCGGGAAAGGCAAAGGCTACAGACTATTACAAGGAAAGACCTGGAAGACAGGGGGTATTGGTAGAACCAAACCTTATAAAGGTGAAATTTAGTATGCCAATATTACAAGCTAGTTCTAAGGACTTTTCCATACCAGGAAGAACAATCAGCAGCGTCATCGCCGACGGCACGCCTATAGTTAGTATATATCTAAATGAAAGCGATATGACCTATTTGCCAAATAGCTCCATGAGTATTTCGTCAAACAACAATATCCTCACTTCCATAGACACAGGCGTCGAAGGGGGAACGATTTTGTTAATAGATGAAGTCCCACCGCGAATAAAGGAAAATATCTCTAGCCTAAAAACTTATGGGAATATCATAGAACTTCCTTTCTCGGAAGTATTGGAAGAAGAAGGGGCCTCCCTGTATAGAAGAGATATTGAAGTCATAAGGATTGCTGATAATGTAGTCTTAAACAAAGATGGCTACGACTATACAACATCTCTAAAGAGCGCAGATAAATCTATTTTACTAATTACAATTAATAGGAGAGAAATTAAATCCTCATACACCGTAAGGCTTTCGGGAGAACAAGGAAGGGATACCATATACTATATAAGGGACAAAGACGAGAATCTAGCATTTCCCGACAATGAAACTTACTTTACTGAAATAGATATACCGAAACAATAAAAGGGCCAATTGGCCCTTTTATTTTGTTTTATTAATATTCTTTTCATTAGAAAGTACTGATTCTCTTAAAAACACTCATCCATCCCCTGGGTTTTTCATACATAATTGGTTGCCTCACCTGTATATCTTCATCCATCAAAAGCTGCCTAGCATTTCCCTTTATTAAATCGTAAAATTCCTCTTTTGAAACCATTGACCTTAAAATCTCTAGTGACTTTTTAATCCTAGGAGACCTACCCCTATTAGAATGAGCATCTGTTCCTACCATATGTACCATATGGTTTTTCAGTAGTATTGCAGCAGTATCCCTTACCTTTTCCCCATACCTACCTCCTAGACTTGGCAAATTCATTTGAGATAGTGCCCCTTTTTTAATAAATTCATATAAGATATTGGGATCTTCAATTATCTTAGCATTTCTCTCTGGATGTGCTATGACGGGAATAAAGCCTTCTAGCAATAGTTCATATATCATATGTTCAGAGAACATGGGCACATCGTTCATTGGAAATTCTACCAATACATATTTAGTCCTATTTAAGGAATAAACCCTTCCTTCCTTAATATCACTTACAATATCCATGGAAGCCAATATCTCATTACCCAGATATACCTCTAATTCAATTCCCCTATTAACTAATTCCTCTTTCAATGTATTGTAACTATAATCTATATCCCCAAGTGCCGTGTTTCTATCCATATAGTGGGGAGTTGCAATTACCTTTGTAATACCCTCTTCCAAATAAATCATTGCCATATCCATAGACATATCTAAGCTTTTAGACCCATCGTCTAAATCAGGCAAAATATGCGAATGTACATCTATCATAACCATCTCACCTTTTCCCGCATTTCATTAGTCTTGACCATAATATGAATAATATTGATAATAACCATAAGCATAATAAGATCGGTTATTTATTGGAATCTTATTTAATATAACTCCCATAAGATTGGCCTGTACTTTTTCCAACAGCTCCTTTGCACCCTTCATAGCATTAGTATCTGTCTCTCCTACAGCTGCAACCAACAGGGTTCCATCTGTAATTGTAGATAGTATTGCACTATCAGTAACTAATCCCACTGGCGGCGAGTCCAATATAATCATATCGTATTCTTCCTTTAAGTTTTCAACCAACTTTTTCATTCCATTGGAACCTAGCAGTTCAGCTGGGTTTGGTGGTAAAGGACCTGAAAATATAATATTTAGATTGTCTATTCCCTCACACTTATGAGCTAAAGCAGAAATATCTCTTTCACCCATTAAAATATTAGTAAGACCCCTTGAATTGCTAATATCAAATAACTTGTGCACCATAGGCTTTCTCAAGTCACATTCCATCAGCAATACCTTTTTCCCATTCTGTGCCAAGGAGATGGCAAAGTTTGCAGATACTGTGCTTTTGCCCTCTGATGGACCGGAGGAAGTAACAGTAATCACTTTTACCTCCCTATCTATACTAGAAAACTGAATATTCGTCCTTAGGGTACGAAATGACTCAGAAATAGGGGATTTAGGATCTTCCATAGTTATTAACCCACTTCTTTTTTTATCTGCCAATGGAATGGCTCCCAATATAGGTAGATTTATATGTCTTTCGATGTCATCTGGTGTTTTTATAGTGTTGTCCAAAAATTCCATAAAAAATGATATAAATACCCCTACCATAACTCCTAGCACACCTGCTATTGCCATATTCAATAGGGGCCTAGGCTTGATAGGTCTTTCTGGCAATTGTGCCTCGTCTATTACTTGAATATTTTCTACCCTAAGAAACTCCTTTACCTTTTCCATAAACACTATTGCCGTCTCATTGGCTATTTCCACAGCCAGACTAGGACTCTCATCAGTTACAACAAGCTTGATAATTTCCGTATCCTTTACTAAATTGACATTGACCTTGTTTCTAAAGGTGTTATAGGATAAATTTAAGTTCAAATTCTCGATTACATTGTCTGTTACTGCCCTGCTTTTCACCAGTTCACCATAAGTAGATACTAATTTTTGATTTAGAATTATGTCATTATATTCAATCGAGTTATCGCTTTGATAATCCTTTGGTTTCCCAACCATTAGAGTTGTAAAAGTCTGATACTCAGGATTTAAAATGTAATAGCTTACAGCACCTGACGCTCCAACAGATACTATAAGCAATGCCATTATCATCCCCATCCACTTTCTCAAAATAAAAAACAATTCTCTTATACTAATTTCTTCCACAATATTATTCCCTCCTCATACTAAAGTACTATTTCATTTAAATGCTGTCAGCTATTGTCATTTTTGTGCAGGATATGGTATAATGCAATTGTTTTAAGACATAAATAATTTCATAATTATGGAGGTAAACATGGGTTTAACAAGTGCATTAAAGAAAATCTTAGTCCGTTCAAAATCAAAAGACTATTTAAATTCGGATTACAAATTGAGCATCAAAGAAAAACAGAAACTAATAATTGCAGCAATATTTGTTACATTTCCCGTTCTTTTGGGGATAATCTTAATTTTAGTCAACTAAAAACAAATGGAATTGAATCTACAAAAATGAACGAAACATAAATTATTGTTGTAAACTGGATTATTTAAAAGCTAAATCCTATATTATCAAAGAATGCAAAAAAGTTCTACATTATTTTCAACTTTCTTCCAATAATCTATTTTTTGTTCCTGCAAATCTTAGATAACTGGATTTACCCTTTTATCTTCATATATCAAAAACCTTATAAGCCAAAGCGTATACACCTATCCCCACAGCAGATGACACTCCAACTGATACCCCATTATACAAAAGAATACTTTCAGAATAAAAGGATACAAGGCTATAGGTGCCTACGATGCCCACTATCATAGAAGCAGTTGATAAAAACAGCCTGATAGCCATATTCTTTATATATTCATCTTCAGAAAACTTAAACTTCCAATTGAGGTCTCTTAATCCCATGGTAGCTGCCAATATGGCAGCCACACTTGTTCCTAGGGCAATTCCCTTCGCTCCCATAATTGGGGACAGTACAATATTTAATATAAAGTTTACTGTCAAAGCAGCCAAGCTAATGACAATTGGAGTCTTCATATCCTGAAAAGAATAATAAGTCCTTGTGATTAGGGGAATTAAAGCCATGGCTGGTAGCCCTAGGGCATAATACACCAAGGCCCTGGACGTAAAGAATGAAGCTTGCCAGTCAAATGCTCCCCTTTCAAAAAATATCTTTACAATGGGTTCTGCCATAATCATTAAAATAACACTGACTGGTATGGAAATAATCAATAGAGTTTTGAGACCATTATGGATTTCCTCCTTTAAGCTTGCCAAGTCTTCCTCGCTGCTACTTTCAGATAAAATAGGAAATATCACCGTCACAATGGCTACAATAAACAATCCAATAAACAAGTTTACAATTTCATTGGCATAATTTAGCTCCGCAATGCTACCCATGGGCAAAGTAGAAGCCACAGCATTATCGATGGTTTTGTTAAGCTCATTGACACCTACTCCCAATATAATTGGAAATAAAAATGCCACCACTTTCCACAGATATTTATCTTTAAGATTCAGTCGGAATTCATATCTATATCCTTTGTCCTTCATGGCATCTAATGCAATATATATCTGGGATATAACGCCTATTATCCCAGCCACCATAAGACCCCTAAACTCAAAAAACTTTGCAAAAAATGCCAAATACAGAATTAACGCGATTTCATAGGAGGCTCCTCCCTTGGCTCCCGCCCTAAAAGCATGATCCGACTGCAAAAACCCTCCGCATATGGCCCTGACCCAAGACAGAGTAATAATGGGAAGACCTAATCTAAATAGCATAATAGCTTTCTCAAATTCTTCTCCCCTAAATCCTGGTCCAAATACTTTTATAATATATGGAGCACCAAAAAAGCCCCCCACCACAAATACAAGGGACAACAAAACAGTAGTATTAATTAAGTTATTTGTATACTCTATTTTCTTGTAAATCCCCTTGCTCCTTTGTATTTCCTGCAAAAGTGGTATAAGTGCTACTACTATGCCGTCACCCACCATCTTAGTTATGAGCATAATAGTACTTAGTGCCAGTATATAGGAGTCCATCTTATAGCTGACTCCCAGCTTTGATGCTATCAGTACATCCTTAAAAAAAATTAAAATTCTAGTTGCTGCCGCAAAATGTATTATATATAAAGTGTTTCTTCTCATTACACTTCTATTTTTCACGTCATCACCTTCTGTTAGTAACTGTAATCAAATATTACCCAAATTTCATTTACATTACTCAATAATGGTTTCAAATACTTTGTCACTTTCCCTTATCTTAGGTTTTTGTCAAATTAATATTTAAATTGTATTGTATAACAAAAAATGGTAAAATTATTTCATCAATTTTATTTTGCTTAAATACTATAAAAAGGGGGAAGTAAATTGAAAATGAACAGGAAGTTTTTAGTTCTCGCATCTTTGTTTATCGTAGCAGCTATCTTAGTTACAGGTTGTGTACCAAAGGGCGGAGACACACCAAAAAATGATGCTCCAGCTGCTAGCGATACTCCAACATCAGGCACTGACACTCCAGCTGCAGGAGCAGCAAAGATTTTAAGGACCAACAATGGTAGTGAACCAGGTTCTTTAGACCCTGCATTGGCACAAGGAACCCATGAATCTTGGGTATTGGACCACACATTTGAAGGTCTAATGAAGCTAGATGAAAACGGAATGGTCGTTGAAGGTATGGCAAAGGAATACAAAGTATCCGACGATTTTTTGACCTACACATTTACACTTCGCGACGACATAAAATGGTCCAATGGCGATCCAGTAACTGCTCATGACTTTGAGTTTGCTTGGAAGAGAGCACTAGACCCAGACCTAGCCGCTGATTACGCATTCCAACTGTATTATATCAAAGGCGGAGAAGCCTATAATACAGAAGAAGGCAGCTTAGATGGCGTAGCAGTAAAGGCTCTAGACGACAAAACCCTGGAAGTTACCCTCGAAGCCCCAACTGGATACTTTTTGGAGCTAACTGCATTCTATACTTATTATCCAGTAAACAAAGCTGTAGTAGAATCTAACCCTGATTGGGCTAAAAATGCAGCCACTCACATATCTAATGGCCCATTCACCTTAACAGAATGGGAACACGATGCCAGCCTTAAAATTAGAAAAAATCCAAACTACTACGACGCAGCAAATGTACCCCTAGACGGTGTTGATTTTACAATAATAGACGACGTAAACACCACATGGCAAGGGTACGAAGGTGGAGAATATGACTTCTTAGTAGATGTACCTCAAGCTGTAACAGCGAAGTTACAAGAAGAAGGAAACCCTGAGCTTGTAATAGGCGGTATGGTAGGTACTTATTACTACAATTTAAACCCAGCTATTAAGCCTCTTAACAATGTAAAAGTAAGAAAAGGATTATCCATGACCTTAGACCGAAAGACAATCGTGGAAAAAATTGCTCAAGGCGGTGAAATTGCCGCAGAAGGCGTAGTACCATTTGGTATTTTTGACGAAAACGGAAATGAATACAGGGACGGCGTAGGTCAATTAATCGAATACAATGTGGAAGAAGGAAAGAAATTATTCGCCGAAGGCCTTGAAGAAGAAGGCATGACACCAGAAGACTTCAAAAAGATTGTTATCCTGTATAACACATTAGAATCACATAAAAAAATAGCTCAAGCGGCACAGGAAATGTGGAGAGTAAACCTCGGCATAGAAGTTCAACTGGAAAACGTAGATTTCCAAGTAAAACTTGACAGGGAAAAGGACGGCGACTACCATATATCCCGTGGTGGATGGATTGGCGACTATATGGACCCAATGACTTTCATCGACCTATGGTGGAGTGATTCATCGTTTAACGATGTCAATTACAATAACCCTAAGTACGACGAATTAGTATATACAGCTAAGGGAACAGCTGATCAAAAAATTAGATTTGAAGCCATGAGAAAGGCCGAAAAAATGTTAATGGAAGATATGCCAGTAGTTCCAGTATACTTCTACACTCAACCATATGTACAAAAGCCATATGTAACAGGAGTATATAAACCACTAGTAAACTATCCAAAACTAACTTATGCAGATATAAATAGATAACCATAGTTTATCGGGCGAGGCTTCCTCGCCCTACATATGGTAAATAAGGCGACCATAGGTCGCCTATTTTTTTCAGGAAGGAGATTAAAATGAGTAGATATCTATTAAAGAGAACTATAATGTCCATTATTACCTTGTGGACCATAGTTACCATTACATTTTTTCTAATGCATTCCATACCCGGAGATCCCTTTAGAAAAGAAGGAAAAATGCCTGTCTCTGTATATGAAAACCTGCTGAAAAAATATGGCCTGGATAGACCCCTATCAGAGCAATACGTGATTTACCTTAAAAATTTACTAAAAGGGGATTTTGGAGACTCCATGAAATCAAAGGTGGAAACTGTAAACGACATGATTAGGCGTGGCTTTCCAGTATCCGCATATTTAGGACTGGAGGCACTTCTCATAGCCTTAGTATTTGGCCCAGCTTTAGGGGCATTGGCAGCCCTATATCAAAACAAATTGCCGGATTATATATCCATGATTATAGCCATTATAGGAATCTCAGTCCCCAGCTTCATAATGGGAACGGTCCTCATACAGTTCGTAGCCAAAAATGTATCTTGGATACCAATTGGAGGTTGGGGCGAATTTAGACATACAATATTACCTGCCATTGCCCTATCCCTTATGCCCTTGGCTTATATGGCTAGGCTAATGCGTTCCAGTATGCTTGAAGTCCTAAACCAAGACTACATTAAGACCGCTACCTCAAAGGGAATATCAAAATCAGCAGTCATACTAAAGCACGCCGTTAGAAATGCAATTTTGCCCATAATTTCAGTCCTTGGGACTTTAATATCTAACTTACTAGTGGGCAGTTTTGTAATAGAAAAGATATTTGGCATACCTGGACTAGGAAAGTTTTTTGTCCAGTCCATTAACAACAGGGATTACACCCTCATAATGGGCACCACTATATTTTATGCCATTATATTAATCGTTTTACTTCTATTGGTGGATGTAGCCTATATATTCATAGATCCACGTATCAAGCTGACAAAGGAGGGTCGCTAATGGACAATAATCTAAGCTCAATAAAAGACTTAAGTCCCGATTTATTTCAACCAGCCCTTAAAGAAGATAGGGATTCCGATAGAATTCGAAGGCCCAGTATTAAATACTGGCCCGATGTATGGAGAAGATTAAAACAAAACAGGCTAGCAATGGTTGGCCTGTCCATCATAATTATAATGCTGTTTATGTCAATTTTTGGACCTCTATTTAACAAATTCAGCTATTATGAACAAAATTACGACTTAATAAATAACCACCCCGACACAGTCCATTGGTTTGGAACCGATGAACTTGGCAGAGACTTGTTTACTAGGGTTTGGTTCGGTGCCAGATATTCACTTATTATTGGGGTACTGGCCGCCACTATCGACTTTATCATTGGGGTAATATACGGCGGATTATCAGGTATGGCCACCAGACGAATAGATAATATAATGATGAGAATTGCGGAAGTAGTCTATAGTATCCCGTATTTGCTCATAGTCATACTCTTATCCGTAGCATTTTCATCTGAAGGTGCCGGTACATCTATGTTTGTACTTATACTAGCCATGACCCTTACAGACTGGGTTCCAATGGCAATACTGGTTAGGGGACAAGTACTGCAGCTTAAAGAATCAGAATACTCCTTGGCAGCGGAGTCCTTAGGAGCATCTAAGGGATGGATACTTAGGAAGCACATTATACCAAATACCATGGGGCCAATTTTAGTTAATATTACATTGACTATACCTAGGGCAATATTCGCCGAGGCAACCCTTGGATTTTTAGGACTTGGATTTCAAGCACCTAGGTCCAGCCTAGGTTCCTTGGCAAACGACGGTTTAGCAGGGATTGCAGTGGGCAATGCTTATCAAATAATCATACCCGCCCTATTTATTTCACTGATAATGTTTGCCTTCAACGTCCTAGGGGATGGTTTGAGGGATGCCTTAGATCCAAGGCTGCGTAAATAGAAAGGGGTGGATGAAAATGGAAAAACTATTGGAAGTTAAAAACTTATCTGTGTCTTTTAAGACATTTTTTGGCGAAGTAGAAGCAGTGAGGAACATAAACTTTCACGTGGGAAAATCGGAGACCGTAGCCATTGTTGGAGAATCAGGCTGTGGAAAATCTGTAACAGCTAACTCAATTATGCAGCTGCTTCCCATGCCTCCCGCCTTCTTCAAAAGTGGAGAAATAATCTTTAATGGAGAAAATCTACTGAAAAAAACAAACAAAGAAATGCAGTCCATCAGGGGCAATGAAATATCTATGGTATTCCAGGACCCTATGACCTCCCTCAACCCCACAATGAAAATTGGAAAACAAATAGTTGAGGGACTTGTAAAACACAGAAAATTATCGTCATCAGAGGCCAAGGAAAAGGCAATTGAAATGCTTAATTTAGTAGCAGTACCTCAGCCTGAAAAAAGGGTAAACCAATACCCCCACGAATTTTCCGGCGGCATGAGACAAAGGGTCATGATAGCCCTTGCCATGGTATCTAACCCTAGGCTATTGATTGCAGACGAGCCCACCACAGCTCTAGATGTTACAGTACAAGCCCAGATATTGGAGCTTATGAAGGAAATTCAAAAGAAACTAGATATGTCCATTATACTGATTACCCACGACCTTGGAGTAGTGGCAGAAATGAGCGACAGGGTAATTGTAATGTATGCGGGACAAATATTGGAAGAAGGCACCTCAGACGAAATATTCACTGACCCTAAGCATCCTTATACGAAAAAGTTGTTGTCTTCTGTTCCTAGACTTGATATGTCTAGAAATGAACCCTTATTTTCCATAGAGGGCACTCCGCCAGATTTATATATTCCTCCAAAGGGATGTTCATTTTACGATAGATGTGACAATGCCATGAAAATATGCAAAGATAATATGCCAGATTTCGACAGGCACAATAACACCCATAGAAGCCGATGTTGGTTAAATCATTCCATGGCTCAATCTACTGAAGGGAGTGAAGTTTAGTAGTGGAACCTTTAATATCTGCAAGAAACATAAAGAAGCACTTTGACGTAGGAGAAGGAATATTAAAAGCTGTAGACGGGCTTAGTTTTGATATATACCCTGGGGAAACTTTTGGCCTAGTCGGCGAGTCAGGCTGTGGTAAATCAACAGCTGGCAGAACCATTATTAGATTATATGACCCGACAGACGGAGAACTTTTCTTCAACGGAAAAAATGTATACGATTTATCCCGTAGGGAGATGCAAGAAGTGAGAAAGGATTTTCAGATGATATTTCAGGATCCCTATGCTTCTTTGAACCCTAGGATGACCGTAGAAGAATTAGTATCTGAGCCCCTTGATATTCACCATGCATATAAAAATCACAAAGATAGAAAAGATAAGGTAATAGAATTACTAGAGTTAGTAGGATTAAACGAAGAACACGCAATGAGATTTCCCCATGAATTTTCAGGAGGGCAAAGACAGAGAATTGGAATAGCAAGAGCCCTTGCTTTAAACCCAAAATTCATAGTAGCAGATGAGCCTATTTCTGCCCTAGACGTGTCCATTCAGGCACAGGTGGTTAACCTTTTAAAAGACTTACAGGATCAATTTGGCCTTACGTACATGTTTATAGCCCACGACCTATCCATGGTAAGATATATATCAGATAGAGTCGGAGTCATGTACCTAGGTCATATGATGGAGCTTGCTCCCTCCGAGGAACTATATGAAAATCCACTGCACCCGTATACAAAGGCTCTCTTGTCAGCAATACCTATACCAGATCCTGAAATTCAAAGAAGCAGAAAAAGGATAATGCTTGAAGGAGACGTGCCAAGTCCCATCAATCCAAAACCAGGATGCCGATTTGTAGACAGATGTGCTCAGGCAACAGATATATGCAGAAAAGAAACTCCTGTATTTGAAGAAAAAAGGCCAAATCACTTTGCTGCATGTCACAATGTTAAATAATATAATCCAGCGATTTTCGCTGGATTATTTTTTACCCAATATTAACTTTAGCTCCTCCACCTTAAGCCCTAAAAGCAAAATGAAATACGACAATATTCCAAGGACGACAGAGCCTACAAGTATCAGCATCTGGCCTATCTTTGACGGAGATACAGCGGCCCCCAGTTTATAGTAAATTAAATAGACAATAATTCCCATGACGGCAGAAGCCAAGGAAGTCTTTAAAAAACACATAAGGTATTTCAAAAGTCCTATGGATCCTATCTTTTTTCTAAGATCTAAGAAAAGCATAATCGTCGTCACCGTGGCAGATATACTAGTTGCCAATGCCAGCCCTCTATGGCCCATAGGTCCAATCAATATCAGATTTAATACGAGATTTACCACTACTGCTATGATTCCATTAATCATGGGTGTCCTCGTATCTTGAAATGAATAATATACCCTGTTGAGCATCAACCTAAGTGAAGTCCCCACTAATCCAAGGGAATAAAAAGTAAGTGCCCCGCTGGTCATCAATGTAGCCTGACCGTCAAAGGCATTCCTCTCAAAGAAGAGATGAACCATAGGCTGCCCCAATAATATGAGCCCAACGGTGGCAGGCACGGTGATTATCAATATTATATTAATCCCCTGACCTAATATACTCCTTATCAAGTCCCTATTATCTTCAGCAAAGGCCTTGGACAGCATGGGAAATATTACCGTAGTAATCGCCATAATAAATACTGCTATTACCATTTCATTTATCTTAGATGCGTAGTTCAAAGCAGATATACTTCCAGATACTAAACCAGAAGCCAAAGTCTTGTCGATAATCACATTTATTTGCTGGACGGCAGAGCCAATAAGCACAGGTACAATAAGTTCCGTGGCTCTTTTCAAATACCTATCCTGCAGGTTAAAACTAAAATTATATCTGTAACCTAAATGTCTTACAGCAGGCATCAAAATCAAAAATTGGCTTAATGCCGCCACTACTGACACGATCATTAAGGTGACTATGCTATAATCCTTGCCAATAAACAGCAAATAGGCTAAAAACACAAAATTGTATGGTAGCCCCGATATAGCAGAAGGGCCAAATATCTGACTGCTGTGTAAAAAGCCTGAAAATACGTAAGTTAGCCCAAGAAATACAGCAATGGGAAGTCCAATCCTGTTTAATCTTACTGCCAAATCAAACTGCTCACCGTGAAACCCTTTGGCTAAAATCCTAATTACCGCCGGAGAAAGCACATAACCAAAAAATACGATAAATAATGTGGCTCCTATTACAATATTTACTAAATTGTTTAGGTACTTTAGCTTTCCCTTTCTACCGTATTTTTGCCCAATTTCAGAAAATATAGGTATCAAAGTAGTATTTAACGCGGCACCTAAGGTACCCATCAGTATAACAGTAGCGGTCATTGCCACAAAATACGTATCTGTCTCCATGCCAGAACCGAATCTATTTGCAATCAGTACCTCCCTTATGAATCCAAAGCCCTTGGATATAAGGGTCATTATGGAAATCATCGCTGCAGAATATGCAAGTTTGTCTTTTTTAGTCATGTATTTCACCTTGTATTTGTCAAAAATTTCATCTCAAAGTTCTTGGGGTCTAGGGGTCTAGAGATATAATATCCCTGGGCAAAGTCACAATCCATATCTCGCAATATACTCAATTGCTCCTCAGTCTCTACCCCTTCTGCCACAACCTGCAAGCCTAAATTATGTGCCAATTCCACAATGGTCTTTACCATTATTTCGTCGTCACTATCTCTTTTCATATTTTTAATAAATTCCATATCTATTTTAATGTATTGTATAGGTAAATTCTTTAGCTGTGCCAAAGAGGAATAGCCTGTACCAAAATCATCTAAGGCTAAAGTAACGCCCAACTTCTCTAAATTAAACAAAGATTCTATACAACTCCCCGAATTATCCATAAAAGCTGTTTCTGTAATCTCCACATTAAAAACGGAAGGATTAATATCGTATTCCTTTAACAAGCCACTTATTTCCTTATCTATTCCACATTTGATTAAGGATTTTGTAGAAATATTGACTCCCACCTTAAAGCCGTTGTAACCTTTGTCTTTCCAAAGCTTTTTTTGCTCCACTGCCATTTTTAAGATGTAGGATGTGACTTCAAATATTTGTCCCGTTTCCTCTATTAATGGGATAAATTCCATGGGTGGAATGTAGCCTCTTTCAGGATGATTCCATCTAGCCAAAGATTCCACACTATAAAGCTTTCCCGTCTTTATATCTACAATGGGCTGATATTGCAGAGAAAGCTGTTTATTTTCCATAGCACTAAATATTTGATTTACTATAAATGTATTGTACTCCACCCTTTCTCCCAATTCCGTCTGATAGAAAAAGAATCCATTTTTTCCCCTACGTTTCATTTCATTCATCGCCATATTGCTAAGTCTCATAAGAGTATCGTAATCATTGCCATCACTTGGAAATATAGATATACCTATGCTGGCGGACATGCTAAATTCATAGGTCCCCATACTCCAAGGCTGCCTTATTATATCCAATATGTTATTAGTCCTGTTTACAATATCCCAATATCCTTCTATCCCATCTAATATGGCGCAGTATTCGTCCTCACCCAACTTTGACAGGCATCTTATGTCCAAGTCTTCCTTCAGTTTCTTACTTAAATGAATCAGAAGCTTGTCCCCAGCGGCATGTCCCAATGTGTCGTTTATCTGCTTGAAATTGTCTATATCAATATTTAAAAAAGCCAATTTCTTGTTTTTTGCTTTCTCCTTAGCTATGAGTTTTTCAGCCTCCCGCTTTAACAAAATTCTATTGGGCAGTCCAGTAAGGCTATCGTAATATGCCAAGCTATTTAGCCTTCTAACCAAGTTTTTTTGCTCCGTAATATCTGTACCCATGGAAAGAATTCTAACAACTTCGCCATTTTCATCAAATACAGGAGAGTCAGTCCATATAAGCTCAATATCTGTGCCGTATTTTGATTTCCATATGTCCCCTATGCTATTTCGCAGAGACTTCCCGCTTTTAAGGTAGTTCATTAAACCTGCAATCTTTGACTTCTCTTCCTCATATAAAAACAAATCTACCCAAGATTTGCCTATTAACTCATTTTCCTTATATCCTGTTGCCCTTTCACCATAGGGATTTATAGATAGAATTTTAAAATCCAAATCCCAGGTAAATATTATCAAAGACGAATTACTTATTATATTGTCAACAAGTGAATTGCCCTTTATGCAGCTTTCTTCAAATATCATAAACCCACTTCCCAACTTATTTTCTTTGCTTTTAATATTTTATCAAATTTACAGTAGAATGTCACCTTTATTGTTATTGCACATGTAAAAAGCAACCTATTTTACAAGATTGCTTTTTATCTCTTCCACAGTGAATATAAAGGGTGGTCCCTGTGTCAGCTGTTCCTTATCTATTTCAATGGTCATGGTTTTGTAAGTAATCACCTGAGCCTGTTCTGAGTCTACCCTCGGTGGGCCTATTTTTAAGTAAATCTTGCACTGACCCTTATCCTTTAGTATCTTTTCCACATTCATGGAATATCCAGGAGTAGGAAATTGTTTAGTAATAGTCACCAACACGCTGTCTTCCTCTTCCTTCACTATTATATCCTCTTGGCTGTTATAGCTCTGAACCATTCCTTTCAGATCAAAATCCACTTCTTTCAGCCCCTTCCATACAGACTTTAATCTCTGTAAAATTATTATGGCCTCAGCTTGGCTAAGTTCCCTATCTGGCTCAAATCTAGTTTCGGAAACTCCATATATAATGCCTAAATTATATAGTACCTTTAATAATTCTAAGCTTTCTTGGTCCATAGTATTAATATCTTGGAAGGGAATATCTTTTTTGTCGTATTTAATTGTGTCATCCTCTACAATCTTCTTTCCAATAAATGCGACGGCATCCTTTCTAGTCAATTTACTAGAAAGCCCAAAGCCCTCTATGGAAATATCCATGTCGTAGTCCTTTGAAAGGGAAGCTAATGACAAGGAAAAGTCTCCGCTTTTGATAATTGATTCTGGATTAAACTTATCAAATCCGTCCTTTGCGTAATAGGGGAAATAATAGGCTAAAAAATCTACCTCTATGTAGTCCTTAGACCAGTGATTACCCAGTTTTTCATCTGCTGATGCAAAGGAATCTGTACTAACAATTATTAAAAATGCCAATGTTAAAAATGCAGCCTTTTTCACAAAATCACCCCATTATTTTATTTAAAACCTCAATTACTGTATCATCAGTATATCCATTTAGGGACTCAAAAGCAGTCGTACCATTTGGGACCTAAATCTAACATACTAGGTGGATTAATTTAAATCAATTTATGAATATACTATTAAAGTATCTGCTTAATTTTATACATACATTATACACTAATTGTCTGAAAATTAGGTTACATTCTGATTACAAAAAAAACAGTAGGATATCCTACTGTTTAGTATTGCTATTTTGCTTCTCCTAAATACGCTTCTTTAACTTTTTCATCATTTAATAGTTCTTCGCCAGGTCCTTCAAGTACAAGAGAACCAGTTTCCAAGACATATCCATAGTCGGCAATTTCCAAAGCCTTCTTTGCGTTTTGCTCCACGAGAAGAATAGTATTTCCCTGACTGTGAATTTCCTTAATAATGTCAAATATATCCTTAACCAGTAAAGGTGCCAATCCCAAGGATGGCTCGTCAAGCATTAGAACCCTAGGTCTGACCATTAATGCCCTGCCTACTGCCAGCATCTGCTGCTCCCCTCCTGATAACGTCCCCGCCTTTTGCCACAATCTTTCCTTCAGTCTAGGAAATAGTTCGTAGACTTTTTCCATATCCTTATTTATTTCAGCCTTATTGTGTTTAGTATATGCACCTAAAATCAAATTTTCTTCCACAGTGAGATTTGAAAATACCCTTCTGCCCTCTGGAGATAAAGCTATTCCCTTTTTGACTATATCCATGGTCCTAAGGTTTGTCAAATCTTCGCCGTCATACTGGACTTTACCTTCCTCTTTCTTTACCAAATTCATAATAGCCCTCAAGGTGGAAGATTTGCCTGCTCCATTGGCACCAATTAAAGTGACTATTTTATTTTCCTCTATGTTGATATCTATGCCTCTTAAAGCTTTGATACCGCCATAGCTCACATGCAGATTAGATACAGTCAGCATTATTCCACCCCCAAATACGCTTCAATTACTCTTTCATCCGATTGTATTTCCTGAGGATTTCCCTCTGCAATCATGATTCCATGGTCCAGTACAAATATTCTTTCACAAATTCCCATTACTACTTCCATATGATGCTCTATTAGAAATATAGTTAAATCAAATTCTTCCTTTATATTGCCTATGAAACCCATCAAATCTTGGGTCTCCTGTGGGTTCATCCCTGCTGCCGGCTCATCTAGGAGTAAAAGCTTAGGGTCAGTAGCCAGCGCCCTGGCAATTTCCAGCCTTCTTTGCTTGCCATAGGGCAGCGAAAATGCCTTTTCATTTCTCTCCTCATATAATCCAACCTTCTCCAGTAAATACCTGGCCTTTTCATACATTTGTCTTTCCTCATTATTGTAACTGGGAAGCTTAAATATTGAAGAAAGTAAGTTGGATTTTAGCCTTAGATGACTGCCAATAAATACATTGTCAAGGACAGATAATTCCTTAAACAACCTAATATTTTGAAATGTACGGCAAACACCCAATTTTGCAATTTTATCTGGTCTAAGGCCGGAAATAACATACCCGGTTTCATTTGGATTAAACTCCACATTTCCCTCTGTAGGCTTGTATACACCTGTAACCACATTAAATACAGTTGTTTTTCCTGCTCCATTGGGACCTATTAGCCCTACGATTTGCCCATTCTCTATATTTGCAGAAAACTTATTTACAGCAACTACCCCACCAAACTTCATGGTCATATCGTTAATTTTTAGCATATTTACCCCTCACTTTCTCTAGGGTACTTTTTACAAAGCCTTCTCTCTTAAATATTACTATAATCATCAGAGCCAAGGAAAATACAACCATCCTAAGCCCAGGCAATGCCCTTGTAGTGGTAAAGCCAAGTTTCAATGGTTCGTCTAAGAACCTTAGGACCTCCATGGCTACTGTAATAATTACAGCAGATATTGCAGTTCCATTTATATTGCCCATGCCTCCTAAGACGACAATCAAAAGTATATTAAATGTAAGGGCAAATTTAAATAGTGCCGGGTCAATGGTCCCCAAGTGCACAGCTAAAAGTCCGCCGCCGATGCCAGCTAAAAAAGATCCAATCGTAAAACTCATTACCTTGTGTTTAAATAGATTGATACCCATGGATCTTGCAGCGATTTCGTCTTCTCTAATGGCCTTAAAAGCCTTTCCATAACTGCCATTCATCAGGACCTTCATAAATACCATAGTCAATATGGCAATTCCCCAGGCCCATAGGAGATTAGTCCTAATTGGTATTTTTATCAGCCAACTTAACTTTTCAGACATATTTCCTGTAGTCAGCTGTGGTATACCCTTAAGTCCAAGGGAACCATTTGTCACACTTTGTATATTTATGATTATAATTCTAATAATCTCAGAAAAACCCAATGTAGCTATGGCCAAATAGTCATCTGTCAGCTTCAGCACTGGAGCACCTATTAAAAATCCAAATATGGCTGCCATAATTCCGCCTGCCAACAGAGCAAAAATAAAGGGCATATTCAAGTTAAGAAGAAATGGTACCATGGGCTTCATATAAAAGTTCATGGTCTTTGTCTCCAAGGGCATAGTAAGTAATGCTACAGTATATGCCCCTACGGCCATGAAACCAGCATGTCCCAAGGAAAACAATCCAGTAAATCCATTTATTAAATTCATCCCCAATGCCAAAACAACATAAATGGCAGATAAATTTAATATCTTAATCTTGTAATTGTCCATGTAAATGTTCATAAAAAACAATGCAATTAATGCTACAACAATAATACCGATTTGCAGGTACAAACTTTTCTTTTTCATAGGCTACACCTTCTCTGCTATTTTTTCTCCCATGAGCCCTGTAGGCCTTACAAGGAGTATAATAATAAGTAGTATAAATGCAAAGGCATCCCTATAACCTGTAAGGCTAGGTAAAAAAGCTATAAGTAGTATCTCTCCCAGACCTAGAATAAACCCACCTAGGACTGCACCAGTTATATTGCCTATGCCTCCAATTACAGCTGCTATAAAACACTTTAACCCCGGCATTACTCCCATATGTGGAATAATTTGAGGATATTTGACTCCCCACATGATTCCACCCATGGCAGCCAACAAGGAGCCTATGAAAAAGGTGATGGAAATAATCCCATTAATATTGATGCCCATAAGACTTGCAGCCTCGTAGTCCTTGGACAATGCCCTCATTGCCATGCCAGTTTTGGTCTTCAAAATAAAGAAATTCAACCCAAATAATAGGATTATAGTCACTATGGGTATAATGAAATTTACCGTAGCCACAGATACTCCGCCAATATTCAGTATCCTACCTAAAACAGCAGGAGTCGGGAAGGCTTTTGGCCTGCCTCCGAATACTAAAATGCCCAGGTTTTGCAATAAAAAAGATGCCCCTATGGCAGAAATGAGTATTGTAATCCTAGGTGACTCTCTCAAGGGCTTGTATGCCAGCTTCTCCAACAATAGCCCCAGTAATCCAGTTAAAATTGGTGCCAATAGAAATATTATATACCATGGTATAGGCGTAAATCCTATGCCGTAAAATGTAATATATACACCCAGCATAAAAATATCTCCATGGGCGAAGTTAATCAACCTTAAAATTCCATAAACCATGGTGTAGCCAATGGCAATCAGAGCATATAAACTCCCTAGTGATATACCATTTGTCATGTGCTGCAGGAATTCCTGTATGCTCATATTCATAGTACTTTCCCCCATTTACTAAATAATCTTTGAAACCCTAAAATGCCAATAATTATGTTATTAGTATACTACTTAAGCATAGTAAAGTCAATTTAGAATAGGAGCCAATTATTGCTTAATTATTCAGTCCTATTTTCGACGTCTTCTGAAAATTATGTAATTCTATGTGTGAATTATGGCAAATATGGTGTATAATGTAATTAATTATAGTCAAAAACTGGGAGTGATCAAAATGGACAACAAAAAAGACATTGCAAATACAAAAAGGACAAAAAGCATATCTACTGTGTTACTGGCGACAGTGGCAATGATTATCATATCCTTATCAGTAATCATAGGGCTGGCAACATACCTGACTGCAAAGGATGCATTGATACATAATGTAGAAGAAACCATATACAATAAGGCCGTAGACTCTTCATTGTTTGTCGACTTGAAAATCAAACAGTATATTTCCAATATTGAGGGATTGAGCAACTTTGATATGCTTGGAGATCCAGAGGTCCATTGGGTAGAAAAATCGAGAATATTTAAGAAAGAAATGTCAAGACTTGACCTTTCGTCCATTGGGGTAGCAGATTTACAAGGGAATTTAACCTTAGAAAATGGACAAACAATAAATATAGGGTCCTATGAATATTTCAAGGCAGCAAGCAAGGGAGAGTCCTATTTTTCAGAACCATTCTTCAATGATTTTTCCAATACTATGGATATCGCCATCTCTACACCCCTTAGGCACAACAATCAAATCGTCGGTGCCATAGTAGCATATAAAGACGCCGATGAATTCTATAATCTAGCCAGGGATATAACCATCGGACAAGATGGATACGCTTATATATTAAACAGCGATGCTGACATTGTATCCCATCCAACCATCGTAGGTGCCACAGTCGATGCAGAGACAGGAGCCACAGCAGAAGCAGATGTAGATGCCGAATCAAGTGCCACTATAGAAGCAGAAGTAGAAGCCGTATCTGGTGCAACCACATCGGACCTAATAAACTTTTCTACCCTTATTGATCGGGTAGATTCAAGATCCAGGGAAGAAGTCGAATCAATATCTACCGATATAATATCGAATTTACCCGGGACAGGCAAATACAAAGAAAACGGTGAAATACACCATATAGCCTACGCCCCCATTGAATCAAAGGGTTGGACCATAGTAGTGCATGTAATGGAAGAAGAAATATTAAGCAACTTAGCCTCCCTGAGAAATTCAATCTTGTTAATAGCTGGTATTTCCCTAATAATAGGGCTGATTATCTCCTATATAATAAACAAGAGAATTACAAATAGAATTGTAGATATAAGCGACAAGACAAAATACCTGTCGAACTTGGACCTGAGCTTTACCTTAGATGAAAGAGTACTGAATAGAAACGATGAACTGGGAATTATGGCTAATGCCATCCAAAATGTAATCAATAGTATCAAGGGCTTTGCCCACGACACTCAAATGAACTCCCAATCCGTAGCAGCCTCTTCTGAAGAATTGGCAGCAATTACTCAGGAATCCTCAGCCGCTTCCACTACCATAGCAGAAGCAGCCAATGAAATAGCGGCAAAGGCAAACGAGCAATTACAAGAAATACTCAATGTGGCAAGGGAGATGAAAATAGTAGAGGAACAATTTTCCATGGCCTTAGAGGAGATTAATGGAGTTGAGGACCTTAACAAAAAAGCCTTGATTTCCGTAGAAGATGGAACCAATGTGGTAAACCATGTAATAGGTCAAATGGACAATATCAAAAACAGCACCTATGAAGTGAGAAGCTCCCTTGAAAATATTGAAAACTCCTCAGCTAAAATGGATGAAATTTTAATAGTTATACAAAATATAGCGGAACAAACAAACCTACTGGCACTTAATGCAGCCATAGAGGCAGCCAGAGCTGGAGAAGCAGGCCGAGGATTTTCCGTAGTTGCCGATGAAATAAGGAAATTAGCGGACCAAACAAAATCCTCGACTAATGAAATCAACGAAATAATTAAGGACAATCACCATATGATATTGACGGCAAATCAAAATATGGAATTTAGTAACATAGAAGTCATAAAGGGAATTGAAAAAGCCAACGATACAAAAAATACCTTCGATGCCATAGCAGAAGTCATAAACGATATGCATTTAGGAATGATGAGAAGTGGACAATCCATTAATAAGGTTGGAGGCAGCATTAAAGCTTCTCAAAAATCCATAGAACAAGCAGAATCCCTATCCAACGAAGTAACAGATCAAATACACAATGTATCGGCTTCTACAGAGGAACAAATGGCTTCAATGGAGCAAATAACAGTATCGGCAGATTCTTTAGCCAATTTAGCCGACGATTTGCAGCAAATATTCAAACATATAAAATTTTAAGGACGGGCATTTGCCCGTCCTTATTTTGTTTCTATGGAATTAAAATTACTTGTTCTGGGAATATTAGGTGAGGATTCTTTAGATTGTTGTATTCAGCTAGTTTCTCCCATGTAGTGCCAAATTTCTCAGCAATCTTCCACAATACGTCATTTAACTCAACTACGTATTCTTCTGCAGTTTCCTCTATTACAGGTAAATTGACTATCCTGTTTTCAAGCTCTGCAGTTACCTCTCCTACTTCTTTAAAATGCTCTATCAATACGTCGGATAAAAGCCCACCTTCAGCTACAAAAGGCTTATTTGCAAACATGGTATAATCGTCACCACCACTGGCCATAAAGTCATTGGTAGCTAATATATACTTTTCATTTATATCAAATGGTTTGCCGCCAACAACTACTTCCAGTACTCGAGAACCTTTCTCCTTGTTGGGATCAAATTTCATAGACATACCTGAAATTTGTGGGAACCATCCAGCTTCCTCTGGATATAGTTCTACCCCATGCTCAAGTGCATCCATTAGTTCCTGTCCTGTTATTTCAATGGAAGCAATGGTATTGGTAAATGGAAATGCCTTGATTATATCATCTACCTTGACCTCTCCCTCTGGGATAGTGGCTCTAATGCCTCCTCCATTGGCAAAGGCTATGTCCGCACCTGTGGATTCTCTCATGACATCTGCAATTAAATTCCCTAAGATAGTTTCATTAGCTCTAACGCTGTTGCCCTCTTCTCTGCCGCCGAAAAGCTCTACTTTTGCCTTGCCTACGACTACATCCAATATCGGCTTATTAGCTTCGTTGATTTTCTCCACCATAGCTACAATTTCCTTATCCGGCTCTACTTCAGCCAAATCAGCTGTTGGAATTAGACTTGCATCCTTATTGACTACCTTTCCCTCTGAAACTTCTAATTCTACAACGCCAATATTCTTTAAATAAGAACCTGCTTGAACCAATAATGCATCTCCAAATGTCAAGTTCAATTCTTCGTGGCTATGGCCGTCAATTATTAAATCGATGCCTTCGACATTTTCAGCCACTTCCTTAGAAGTAGTATCTACAGTACCTTCGATGCCTAAATGTACTAAAGCAATTACCACATCTACCCCTTCATCCTGCAAAGCCTTTACAGCTTCTTTGGCAGCTTCAACTGGATTTACAAAGGTAATTCCTACAGTATTATCGGGATGTGATTTAAATTTAGTTTCTTCAGTGGCAAGTCCAAATATTCCAACCCTTACACCGTCAACTTCTTCAATTACATAAGCATCAAAATCTGATTCGCCATCTGCTTCCTTAACTACATTTGCCGCTATAACTGGAAACTCTGCTAATTCCTTTAACTCAAGCAATCTGTCGTATCCATAATTAAAATCGTGATTACCTGGAACTAAGGCATCAAATCCCACGGCATTCATCATGGTAATCATGGCTTCGCCATCTGTTAAGTTGACCATAGTAGTGCCATGGAGTGCATCACCTGCATTTAGCAATAGAAGATTTGGATTTTCTTCCCTAAGCTCATCTAACTTAGCCTTAAATACTCCAAATCCCATGGCTCCTTCTCTTTCATCTGGCTCCAGTCTCCCATGGACGTCGTTTACGTGTAAAATTGTGATTGTCGTCGACCCTTCTGCAAATACTTCACTAGATGTCCCTCCGATCACCATACCAATAATTAACATCAGTGATAGGAAAATACTAAGAATTTTTCTGTTTCTAAACATTACTTAATACCTCCTTGATATTTTTTAGTTAATGTATTTTTACCCAATACATCCTATATTTAACTTATTCTCCATAAATTTAAAAAATCCTTCTTTTTTTGTAAGATAATCAAGAAAGATTCCTCACTAAGTTCGAATGACATGGGTGGTGTAGGTTCGGAATGACATTAGTGGTGCAAGTTCGGAATGACATGGGTGATGTAGGTTCGGAATGACATGGGTGATGTAGGTTCGGAATGATATAGGTGGTGTAGGTTCGGAATGACATGGGTGGTGTAGGTTCGGAATGATATTAGTGGTGCAAGTTCGAATGACGCAAAGTAGATATGGAAATTACAAAGGGACAAAGTACTTGTCCCTTTGTCCCTAAAATACTATTTGAGATACTATCTTTTCCAAGGTATCTGATATACCCTTGTTTCTTTCCATTATAGAATTTATTTCGTTTATGGCATTTACCATGTTCATATTCTTTTCGGCAATATTTGTGGTTGCAGTTGTAGATTGCTCTACTGTATTTGTAATCTCCGAAATCGATATGGATATATTGTTTACGGACTTCGCCAACTCTTCTGAAGTCTTGCTAAGCTCAGAAATAATGTTGTTTAGGGAGGCTCCATCGTCCCTATATTGCCCTACTGCATCTACCATGACGTCATAGTCCTTAGTTACATCACTTTCTAAGAAATCCATTACTATGGAAACCCTATTTATCAGTTCCTCTACGGCGGCTGTTATACTCTCTGTTACGTGCTGTATTTCCCCTACAGTTTCATTGGAGTTTTCCGCCAGCTTTCTAATCTCGTCAGCTACTACTGCAAATCCTCTGCCGCTTTCCCCTGCCCTAGCAGCTTCTATGGCAGCATTTAGAGACAATAAGGATGTCTGCTCAGATATTTGTAGTATGGCATTGGACAATATGTTGATCTTTTCCACTTCCTTAGAAGCTAATATTGCCTTCTCTATCTCTTCCTTTGCACTGGAATATACTTCCATGGATTTGTCCCTTGCATCAATAAATTGCTTGCTAAGCTTGTCCGCTTTCACGCTTATTTCATTGGAGGCATCTGCCCCCTCTATCATTTTGACTGTAAATCCTTCTATGGCCCTCTCCATTTCGTGATAGGAGCCGTCCACAGTTATGGTAGAGGCCGCTGTCTCCTCCATGCCAGCTGATAACTCCTCTGTAGTCGCTGAAGTGTCTTCTGCTTGATTTAATAGGTATGTGACCTTTCCCAAAGTCTCCTCATAAACCTGATGATTTAAATGAATGGAATCGTCTATATTGTGCATAAACTCCCTTAGCTTCTCCAAGATTAGGTGGAAAGATTGAAAAATTTCACCTACTTCGTCCTTCCTGCTTAAATGATTATTGCTAATATTGGCAGATAAATTTAAATTGGATATTTCTTCGGCTATCTTTACAGTTTCCCTAATGGGCCTTGTAATAGTGTTTGCCACGTATAATGCAAATAAAATTGATATTATTAGTATAGATACAATTGCTATTCCTGTTAAATACAATACCCTATTGATACTGCCCAGTACATTGTCAGTAGCTAATGCAGCTACGACCTTCCATCCAGTATCTCCCATATCGCCAAAATAGAAAAACCTCTCTACACCGTCAAAGTCCTTTACAGCCCTACTTCTCAACTGTAAATCGCCTTTTACAGCTATGGACGCCACCTTGCCGTCTAAGATGTCTTCCATATTCATAAATCCTTCTTCTACATCTGGTTTAAAGTCGTCGTTTAGATGGGTCAGGATATTGCCCATATCGTCAACTAAAAATGAATATGAGCCTTCACCGAAATCGGCTTCAGAGGCTAAGTTCACTAGATAGTTTATGGCTATATCTGTGGCTATAACACCTCTTAGGACTCCTTTTGTCCTAAATTGCTTCGATATGGTAATTACCATGTCCCCAGTCAGGGCATCAATATACGGTTCTGTAATATAGAAGTCATCTGTATCCATGGCCCCAATATACCAAGGTCTAGTTGTACCATCGAAATCAGGCGGCAATTCTGTCCCAACAGGGAAATATGTCTCTCTATTGCTGTATCCAATATAGTATAGATTATCTGGATGTTTATTAGTTACATCTGTCATCAATCCAACCATATAATCTTCCCCGTGATTGTCATTGTAAAGTATATCATCTAAAGTTTTACCCAAGATGTTTTTTTGGACAGCCAGCCATTTGTCCATTTCCTGAGCTGTTTGATTTGCCTTTAGACCAATGTTGACATTTTCCACATCTTCAAGCTTCTTTATTGCTATTGTGTAGTTAATAGCAGAAATAAGCATCACAGAAATAATGGAAATTAGTACTGTAAACCACAGCAATTTACCCCTTAATTTCATTAACATCACCCCTATTATTATTTATATATATCTCCCCTTGTCGTCAATATCCTATACCCTATACCAGTAATAACTCAAAAATAGTATAGCACCATTGAGAACTATAATCAAGTAGAACCCTGGGCGGTATTTTTGATAGTAGTAAAAATCCAGTTCCATTTCTATATATAAATTGTAAGGCCACAGGGCCAAGGAAGGAGGTGGAATGATGGCTATAGAGAACTTTAAGGAAAAGATGACATTAAGACTCGAATTAGACGGCGGCATGGTAGATGGAAAGCAAAAAGTGACGCCAAAGTCCTTTTCCCAGATAAAAGCCGATGCAGATGACGAGGCATTGTACAATACGGCTGTAGCACTATCGGGATTGCAAACTAGGGACTTGCTTAAGGTGAAGAAAATCGAAGTTACTTCTATTTGGGAAGACTAGTCCAGATAGCAGCAACTAGGAAGGAGGTGATTTAGTGAATAAGACAAAGCTAGAATTGGTATTTTTAAATGAGGTTGGTAAAAAATTTGTCGTTACCATGGACAATCCTAGGGAAGACTTGACCAGTGAAGAACTCGGTGAAGCTATGGATGAAATCATAGAAAACAATGTGTTTCTATCTTCATTGTTTGACCTAGTAGAACCCATAGAGGCCAGGGTAGTGACCACAAATATAGATGTATTTGAAGTGTAAAAAGGAGGCCATATTATGGATGAAATCTATACCAGTATAGCCAACTTAGGATTCCCCATAGTCATATCTATCTATCTTTTAGTTAGGATAGAGGGAAAACTAACTCAGCTAACAGAAAGTATACGAGAATTATCCACAACCATAGCTAAAATATAAAAATGTGCCATCGGGGACGGTTCTCGATGGCACATTTTGTATCCATAACTAGTACATTCGTCTATTTTTACCGACATTCCTTGACATAATCTTCTGAAAAGTTTAAAATTAACAATAAGAACATTTTTCCATTTTAATGTGGTATTATATAGTATATACGTGTAAAACTGCCATAGTTTAATATAATTAGGAGGGGTGGAATGGTGGCCAATGAGAACGGTAAAAAAAAGGGACTGGCCTGGCTAAAATCTAGCTTTTTCAGTCAAAGTTCTACAGATGTAGAAAATGTAGAAAAAGAAGAAATTCGGAATGAGGAGAGAGCTATTGCTATGAAAGAAAATGAGCAAATTACCCAACAAAGTAACAATGTCTTTGCAAAAGACAACCAGGATAAAATAATCCTAGACCTTATAGTGCCTTTAGAGAATCTAATTAAGGACAGGCAATTAATCCAATACAAAAATAAAGGCTTAGAAGAGCAAATTTACGCAGCAAATGAAACCATAAACAGAATGAAACAAGACCTAGTAAAAAAAGATCAGCAGATACAAGAAAAGAACAAAGAAATACGAAACCTAGAAGCAAATTTAACAAGTAAACAAATGAATTACGATCAATTGTTGGAAGACTACAAAGAATACCAAAGTACATCAAATATGGAATATGAAACTATATCCAATCAATTGAGTGCAGAAATCAACAAATATAATAAACTCAGCGAAGAGGCAAAAAATTCACAATATCAAAACATGCTGAAAATTGGCGAACTAGAGGAAAAAGTAAGAAGCCTAGAAATAGAAAATCAACAAAACAAGGACAAGTATCAAAGGGCTTTCGACGAAAAAACCGAGCTAATCAAGACAATAAACGATTTTACCCAGCGAATGACATTCTCATTGTCGCCAAAGGCAGTTGACTCATCTGAAACAGAATAAAATTAAACTTAAATCTGGAAAGGGGGGTCAATTATGCCAGATTATCCAGGAAAACTATTAGAACTAAAAGGTGTTGAATATATATCGGAGAACTATTACTTACACATTAGACTCCATCATAGGCAGGATTTTGATTTGCTATGGAAAGTTGACAATTCTACGGCAGACAACATAAAATCCATATTCAAATCAGACAGCCGATATAGGTATAGGATATCATTTTCGAAGCCCACTAAACCCGTCGAAAACCAGTTTTTAGGTATATTGACACAAACCTTCCGCGATGAAAGTGAACAGTTCTTCTTTATGTGTTCAGAAGAATATATGACCAACCTAAACCATATTAGAAACTGTGAAAATATAGGAAACTTGAACGAAAAGGTATTTTCAAATCTAGATTTGTCGCCACTCAAAAATCCAGCCTTAGATGAGCAACATACAAGTGACGATGAACCTGTAAAGCGGAATTATAAGATTGCCTATTATTCAATAGCCATTTTGACGTTAATAGGGTTACTTTCATGGAGGTATTTCTTCCCCATGGAAAGCAAGGCCAGTTTCAACGAAGAAGCCTCCGCACAATCCGCTCATGCAACGGAGCAATCGGACCCTGAAATAGAACTGGAAATAGAAACTGAAGAAAAACAACCTGAAATAATAGATGCCGAAGTTGGTGAGGATTTAGCTGAAGAAACCCAAGACGATGAAAATCCATCTGATAACATGGACATTGCTCTGCCCAATTGGGAATTGGAAAAATTAAAATCTTATGAAGTGCCAAAGGGAATGGTAGCTCTAACATTTGATGACGGCCCGTCTATTTATTCCAAGAAAATTGTAGATATATTAAATGAATACGAAATTGGAGGTACGTTCTTTGCCATAGGTAGAAATGTAAAAAAATACCCCGACGAATTGAAGTATATTTACGATAATGGATATTCAATAGGCAACCACACTATGAATCACGTGAATTTAGCCAACGCATCTCAGGACAAGCTTACAGAAGAAGTCTACACTTCAATGGAACTCCTGAAAGAAATCACAGGCACAGAACCCGTATTATTTAGACCACCCTACGGCTCATATAACAAAAAATTCGAGAAATTAATTGAAGATAATCAATATAAAATAGTGCTCTGGAACAACGACCCTGAAGACTGGAAAGTACAAAATGCGGATAAAATACTTCAACATATAAAAAATACAAAAACTTCGGGAGCAATAATACTATTGCACGAGACAAAGCCTGTAACAGATGCTTTGCCTAGAATAATAGAGTATTTACAAGGACTAGACTTAGAAATCGTGAGTTTAAAATAGGGACCAATGGTCCCTATTTTATTTTGAGTCCAAGTACATCGAACTCCTTATATGCAAGATCTGATGAATACTTTGCCTTGTCAATCAATATGGTATCTTTTTTTGGCTCAGCATCTTTATATAAATAAACTTTGATACCATCTATTTCAAATAAATTGTATTCTTCCGGAGCCTCCGGCTTCCTTAGCCTAACGAATATCTCAGGCAAAGGACTTCAGCAACTACTGACTGCTTCTAGATATATGGTCATAGTATTTTTTCTCATCATACGAAGATATTCCTTAGCTCCGTCTTTAATGATAATATTCATATCTTTCGCCACCTTTCTCTATGATTATATACCCATTATATTTCAAGGAAAAACCAAAGTAAACTGTAATTATCTACAAACCGTGACTTGCAGCAAGTCATCATTTTTATTATCTCACTTGATTTTAAACATATGTTCTGTTATTATAAATATATACCGCTACGGAACTAATACTCTATAAAAGGAGGAGAATATATTGGAGAAAATACTCAAAGAAGGGCTGGTTGCCTTTGTCCCCAAATACATAGATGAAAAAGGGAATTGCACCATCCTATACGGAACAAAATCCAAGCCAAAAATTGTGGAAAAATCTGTGAGGACAGTTATTAGATTGTTGGGAAAATACTATATGATGGACCTAGGAGAGATAAAAAAAAGATATAAAAGCGTGATATTGACATCTAATCTAATGCCTATACCCCTTAGCAAACAAGACATACTAGTACCCATAAAGACGAGAAAACCTATAATTAAAAATGACGGTGCCTTTGGATATATAAATATTAAATATGTAAAGGGAACTAAACAAGGCAATAAAACCACAGTCATTTATTTGAAAAATGGCACTGCCATCGAATGTCTATGCAGCCTCTCTACTTGGGAAAAGCATTTGCGAAACGGACGGATAATGAGTCGCTGCTACGAAGACAGAATCATGAAAGTAGCTGAAGATGAAGAAATATACAATGCATATTTACCCGCTTCAAAGGCAGATATTGCAATGGTGCTTCGGGAAATGAGGAGATGAATATATTATACCATAATTATAAACTAAATAAACAGAAGGGCACCTTGCTAATAAGGTGCCCTTCTGTTTAAAGTGTTTCTATCAATTCATCTGTTGTCACTACATCGCCAATTACATAGTCAATATTTTTCAAAAATGCCTCGTGAAGGTCTACACTTGTACCTGCAACACAATCCGATACGACTATTGGCTGCACATCTCTTTGCATTGCATCTAATGCAGTAGCATAAACACAAACATTTGTTGCAGCACCTGCTATAATCAATGCCTTTTTCTTAAATGCCCTCATCAATACTTCTAAATCAGTTAAATAATATCCGCTATATCTTCTTTTAACGATTACATAATCGTCATCTTCTGGCTTTAATTCATCAATTATCTCGACTCCAGGTGTACCCTCTAAACAATGTTGTGGCTCGTTCCTTTCCAGTTCAAGTCCATAATCTACATTTTGATACCTATGGGTTTCTTGAGTATAGAAGACTGGAATATTATTTCCCTTGGCCCAGCCCTTAAGCTTTATAATGTTGGGAATAATATCTCTTCCCCCAGGACATTCGATAGGGGCACCCTCCACTATAAAGTCATTTTGCATATCGACAATAATAAGCGCACAATCCTCTACCTTTACTTTGTGTAAATTATTAATAGACATAATAAACCTCCTCATATATAAACCTTTTAGTTATCTAACATTAAAACGCCGTACTTAGAATTCTCGTTATAATCCCCGCAACCATGCCTATAAAAGGATCTGTCGCCGCTGTAACAATGGTAGTCACACTACCAACTATTGGCGTACCCTCTAATCCCATAGCCATATTAACTGGGAAAACTACAATAGCACCTAATACAAACAGAAAACCTGCAATAGATTGATTTGGTACATATCTTGCTATCCTTGGAAGCAATTTTGCAAAGAGAATTGCTGCAATTATGAGCATCATAATAATGCCGCTGGTAATAGGATTTGGAGCAACAGCCGTACCACTTATGATTGCCTCCACAGGACCTCCGCCAAAGAATGCACTAACCGAGTCAGCTAAACCTGAGTAAAGCGTAACTAAATCCACATTTACCGGCTTATTGGCGAGCCCTCCTGTAATACTGGCATAAGCAATATTACCGCCAATTTGCAAAGTTACCAAAGCTAGTGTACTTCTAACGATATAGGGGCTAAATTTAAACTTTAGGGGAATTAACTTTTCATATTCTAGATTAACAGGCTCCTTATTTTCCGACAACTTTTCACTATTGACAATAAACCATACAATGGAGCTTGAGAAAACACTTATAACTATTGTATACACTAGGTTGTCTGTTAGAAAATATGTCAGTATGGCAGTTACAAGGGATATGGCTCCTGTAAGTTTTTCTTCCTTGAACATTTCAATTCCGACTTTTGCCAGTATTATGCCTACACCTGCCATCATCCCATTTAAAATTGACGGCCCAATGAAATCAATAGTAGGTTGCAGCAAACCTATACCACCTATTAAAGCCATGATGATGCCCGTATAAAACACAATATTTAACCTTTCACTTCTATCTCTGCCTATTGTCCCTGCTAAAACTATGGATTCTGCTTGAAATGAGATTGGAGCAACTTGTCCAAATGCCAACATCCCAATTGGACCAACTAGAAATGCCAATGCCGTTGGAAATGCTGCAAATCCAAATGTCAGGGCAAGTAAACCTTGGGGTAATCCATTGACAACAACTGCAATCGCAGCCAAAATATCTTGAAAACTCATTTTCTTGACCCCCTTAATATAATATTTACTTTTAAATCTGCATAGTCAGGGTATATAATACACCTAAACTAAATTATATTGATGCCATGGCTCAATTATCAAATGTTTGGTTAAGTATGTGAAGTTCTTCTGTTAATTAAATTATAGCATTAGATAGTTAAAGCGTGAAATACATAATTTCTTATAATATCAATAGGTTTTGCCTATATGGAGGTATAAATATGAATTATAATAAGCTACGCTATATCGTCACCGTTGCCGAGACTGGAAACTTTACTATAGCAGCGAAAAAACTTTTTATATCACAGCCTTCCTTGAGCCAATCAATTAAGAATGAAGAAAAAAGAATTGGCACCCCCCTATTTGATAGAACTCAGAGTCCAATAGCCTTGACCGATGCAGGAACAGAATACGTTTTATGGGCAAAACAAATATTATATATGAATGAAAACTTAGAAAAGCGTTTACAGGACTATGCTTCTAAAGAATTGACCGTTATAAAAATGGGAATTCTCCCTGAGTTTAGTGCATTTATTCTACCTGAACCCTTAAAAGTTTTCAGAGAAGAAGTACAAAACTGTTTTGTCCAGATACGAGAATTAAGCAGCAGCGATTTGAAAAAGAGTATCGAAGAATCAGAGCTGGACTTCATAGTCGGGCTTACACACCCTGATGCTTATAAATATTTTAATATACCACTTTTTGATGAAAAAATCGTCTTGGCTGTAACTCCTGATTTTATGCCTGCCGACAAGAACAGCAAAGAAGTCAATCTTGCCGAGTTTTCCGAGGCTCCATTTGTAATGATGGAGGAGGGACAATTTCTTTATAGGGTTTCCCATGACCTTTGTATGAGTTCAGGATTTGTACCTAGAACTGTAGTGGAATGTTATAATTTAGAGACTGCCTTGAGGCTAATTAAGGCTGGGGTAGGAGTCTCTGTTATTCCAGATTTGATGGCAAGGCTCATAGATGGATTGCAATATTACGATATTAAGGGAGCGACACCGCAATCCCAGATATCCATCGTTTTTCGCAGAGATAAATACCTTACAAAATCGACCAAAAGACTAATTAGGTTAATCAAAAAAGGAACAAACAGTCAGGCACCTTGCTAATTTCAGTCTATTATCCTCTCCCTTAGCTTCTCCATGGCCCTTGTTTTGGTGTTGACTACTGTCCTATAGGACACACCTAATAATATGCCTATGTCCTCTATCTTCATCTTTTCTAAATAGAATAACTGGACTACATCCCTTTGTCTTTTTGTCAGTCCCCCTAATATCCCCTCCAACAATTGGCTCTGTTCCGTATCCAAAATCAACTCTAAAGGCCCTCTATCTTCCGACACCAATAGATCGATTAATTCCATATCGCCGTCCCCTACCATTTCATTTAAACTGTAGTGTGCCTTTTTCTTGTTCTTATCCAAATACATATACCTGAGCATAGTCTTTACATACCCTAAAAAATGTACACCCTTTGCGGCATCAAAGTCCCCTATACATTCTAAAACCTTCACATTTCCATCTTGAATCAGGTCGTCGTATTCATTGTGCCTATTGTAGTATTTTCTAATAGAAGAAATAATCAAGGGCTGCAGTCTATTTATTATCTCCTCCTTTGCCATAATATCCCCTTCCCTAGCATTAAAAAGCAATTTATCAAACATATGTTTCTCTCCTTTTTAACTAGAGTATAGTTAAAAGGTAGAAACAATTGAAAAGCTGACTAACACAAAGTCACAGGGTTATATTGCAGGACACATTAAAAGTCCCTATAAAATATAGGGACTTTCATATAGTCATCATATGAATTTGTAAAAAACCTAGTAACTGCGAAAAAAATAGACAAGGTGCATACACCCTGTCTATATACTGCTTGTACTTATACCATTATCCGTATAATTTGGTACCATGGTCTTGACGAATTCTCTTACATCATCATCTGTGCCATTTTGTATTACTTCGTTGGCATTATCCAAATATTTGAGAAGCAGCCTATAATCAGTAAATATGGGCTTACCTATGAATATCTTGTGGTGTTTCGTAGTTGAAATACCCTCTTCATCTAGGAGCAATTCTTCAAATAGCTTCTCTCCAGGTCTTAAGCCCGTAATCTCGATGGGAATATCTATATCTGGTTCAAATCCCGACAGCCTAATTAAGTCCCTTGCCAAATCCAGTATTTTCACTGGCTCTCCCATATCTAATATAAATATCTCCCCACCAGTTGCCATGGCACCTGCCTGTATAACCAACTGCACAGCCTCTGGAATAGTCATAAAATATCTAATTACATCTTCGTGGGTCACTGTAACTGGCCCGCCCTCTGCAATTTGCTTCTTAAATAAGGGAATGACACTTCCATTGCTGCCCAGCACATTGCCAAATCTAACGGCAACAAAATCCGTCTCGCTTACCCTATCAATGGACTGTACAATCATCTCACAAATTCTTTTACTTGCACCCATGACATTTGTTGGATTTACTGCTTTGTCCGTGGAAATCATGACAAACTTGTCCACATTATACTTATCTGCTGCCTGTGCCAAATTAAGGGTTCCAAATACATTGTTTTTGAGAGCCTCCTTTGGACTAAATTCCATAAGTGGTACGTGTTTGTGAGCCGCAGCGTGAAACACAACATCTGGCCTTTCCCTAGCCATCAGTTCAAATATCCTGTCTTTGTCTCTTACAGAGGCAATATAAGTTTTTAAATCAAGGTTTTTATGCTGTCTTAAAAGCTCATTTTGTATCTCATAGGCGTTGTTCTCGTAAATATCTAAGATAATGAGCCGCCTGGGACTAAATCTAGAAATCTGCCTACAAAGCTCAGATCCAATGGACCCACCCCCACCAGTTACCAGCACAACCTTATTCGTCAGATAGGTGCTTATTTCCTCTAAATCAACCTTTATCTCATCTCTGCCCAAAAGGTCTTCGATGTCCACATCCCTGATATTGTTGATACTTACCTTACCGTCTATTAACTCAAACATTCCAGGTACAATCCTTAGCTTGCACTTTGTTTCCTTTGCAATCTCCACAATATCCTTTATTTCTCTCCTTGAAGCAGAAGGCATGGCTATTATTATCTCGTCTATTTTAAGGCTCTTTGCCTTCGCTACAATATTATTCCTAGTACCCACTACAGGTACTCCGTTTATCATTTGACCCTGTTTATCGTTGTTGTCGTCTATAATGGCGACGGGTCTACTGTTTAATTGAGTATGATTCTTGTACTCCCTAATAACCATAGCACCTGCATCACCACCGCCAATTATCATTACAGATTTATGCTTTGAATGGTTAAATATATTGCCCCCAACTGTGGAAAATGCCCTAAAACTAAATCTCACTCCCCCGATTAAAAACATATCCAATAATGCTACAAGTACATAAATACTCCTTGGCAGCATATCCTTGCTAATAACCATATAGCTTAATACTGCGGCATTGGATAACACGCTTGCCATGACAATAGTCATAAGCTCCTCTATGCTGGCGTATTTCCACACAGGCTTATATAGTTTTAGAAAGAAAAATACAATAAGCTTAATTGCTGTTATGTACAAAAAATGTTCTCTGTATTTTAAAAAATAAGAGGTAAATTGCTTCCCTACTATATCTCCTTCAAACCTTATATATAGGGAAAGTATGTAAGATATATTAATCAATACTGCATCTAAAAATAGTAATGTAATGGTTTTTCTCTGTTTCATAATTAACACCTCTAACTACAATTTTCACTACCTGTAATAATTATATCAAAATATTAAGTATTTTACCATGGAAATACAAAACGGGACATGGACTGTCCCTTCTCTTTATTCTTCAGTTGACTGCCAATATTCTATGAAAAATGCTGCAAATACTCCAATCATCAATCCCAATACGGCGGATATGGCAAGATTTAATGCCTTCCTTGGCCCTACAGGTACTGTAGTTGGATATGCCTTTGAGATAATTGTTATGCTGGATTCTCCGATTTGTGCTGACTCAGTAACCCTCAATTCTTCATATTTTTTCATAAATGCTTCATATGTCTGCTGTGCAATATTTACCTTTTGTGATATGATATTTTCCTTGTGCTTTTTATCTTGAAGTTCCACCTGTAAATCCTCGATTTCACCTTGCAATTCTTCTATAGTATTTTGTATGCTATCATAAGTTGTTTCCGCTTCTGCTAATTCAATCTTTAATGTCTTTGTACTGTCATCTATAAGTATATTCCCAGACTCTCTATTAAGTACTATGCTACTTCCCCTAGAGGAAGACTTTTCTGATGCCTCTATGGCAGATTGAAGACTGGCATTCTTTATATTTAAATCCTTCAATTGAGATTTATAGGCTGTTATCTGGGCAAGCTTGGCATTTAACTCCAATTCCACCTCAGAAGCACTTCTTGGCTGTGAAAGTAATTCCTTTTGCTCAAGTAACGCCTCATCATAGTAAGCCTTTTCCTTCTCCATCTGATCCTTTACATATTCAGATGAAGATGTAGCCCTCTTTCTTATATTGTCAGAGACTACCTCAATAAAGTTCTCCCCTACCTTGTTGACTATCATAGCAGCCCTTTCAGGGTCAGCACTAGTTCTCTTTATCTTAATAAGTTGGGTATCCTTTACTGTTTCAAGGGTTATCTTTCTGGCAAAGGATTCAACCGTAAATTCGTCTTCAAGATGTAAATCTTCCATGGTTCTGTTGATAACTGCTGGAGTCTTTATTTGCTCCTTGTAGGTCTCAATATTCATACTGGGGTATTTTGCCATGCTATCCAACATACTTTCCACATTTCCAGTACTGATAGTATTGCTATTAAGATTTTCGCTGGAATTAGAAGCCATAAGTATCATCTCTACTTCGTAAACGGGCTTGGCTATAAAAAAACTATATATCCCCACTAAGGCAATTGATACTGCTGTAATCACGGCAATTAAATTTTTTCTTTTAATCAGTATTTCAATTAATTCCCTGAGACTTATCTCTTCCATGCCTTGCTGCTCACTCATTACTTATCACCTTCGCTTCCTTATTTGTCTTTTTTAAATATTGTAACTTCTTTGATGTCAACATAACCTGTGTCGTTTCCAATTAACTGCAACCTTATCTGCTGCTTTCCAGGTTCCACATCGGTGTCTGTGACAAATTCAAATACATAAGGATACCATTCGTCGTCTACTGGCACTCCTTTAAGCCTTCCTTGGGTCGGCTCTTCTGCACCGCTAGATAATACAATTATATTCATGCTGTCCTCGTCTATATTACCTCGAGCCTTAACTTGTACTAAATATTCCCTATCTGGCTCCATTTTAATCCCATGTATATAGAGAATACCTTGCTTTTCACCGTCATTTTGCAATCTTACAAAACTATCCACCCCATCTTCCAAGTGCTCATATTGAAAATTGGAGCCTTCTGACATTGACATTTTTAACATGTCTACTTCTCCGTCATTATTTAGATCCAAGTCAAAGAAATAGGCAAAGTCGAGATTATATCCCCATGCAAAAGGTAAATCTGGAGCATCAAAGTTGTCTAAGTAATATTGCAGCTCCCCTACACTATATAATAAGTCCATATCCGTAGATAAGGGTCTTATGGTTGTTTTGCTTGCAGCCTGCAATGTCTCCTTGACCTTTAATCCCCTCTCCAATATCTCCCTAGCCTTATCGTATTCCTCATTTTCATAATAGTACTTAAATACAGCTAGGTATCCATTGCCTTTGTGGATATACTGATTTGTAATTAATGGCTGCAGTTCCACACCCCTGTCCAATAAATCGAGTGATTGGTCTATTTGCCCAACAGACATAAAAAAACTAGACATTGAGCCATATGATGTGGCATCGTGTTTTGACAGGTCCATAAACCTTTGAGACGCCTCGTATGCCAATTGCGGATAGACCATGTCCTCAGTCTCCATATATTTTTGCATATATAACTGAGTCAAGTCGTGATAATAATCTGGATTATATTTATCTAAATTTGATGCTTTTACAAAGCTTTCTATACCAATATCTATATCTCCCCCATCTATTGCCTCAAGTCCAACTCCAGAATGTCTTATGGAGGTTTGTACCTTAAATGAGTTGACTAAAATAAGTATAACTAATATTAAAGTTCCATAACTAAATAGAATCGTAGTGCCATTTTGAAACTTCGTATATGCCTCCGGGCATGGGTAATGTATCCTACCCGCCAAGGACCCAAATACAGCCCAAAATACTATGGCAAAAGCAGGCAAGGACATGTCAAAGTCTATGGCAGCATGGCCAAGCATCGTTACAAGTGCAAAATATAACCCTAGGAGCAGTAGCCTGCTCTCCATATCTTTCACCTTGAAGTAAGTTCTTATGCCCAATACTGTAACTAATAAGAACATCATAAGAAATAACCCTATGCCTATGGTGCCCAATTCAATCCAAAGTTGAAGTAAAAAGTTGTGTGCCTCTGTAGTCCAATATGGATAAGACTGATATTTGTGATATAGGGTCACCCATCCACCACCACCAGCTCCCAATACTGGATAGTCTTTGACTATTTGAATACCATCTCTGATAAATGCAATTCTCGCATCGGCACTGGTGCTGCCAATACCCAAACTATATACCCTACTAACTATAGCTTCAGGTATATATTTATAGTTTAATGGAACATTGTATTCTATATCTCCGTTTAACCTGTCTATGACTTTCCCTTCATTAAAAATTATGCTTGTATTTTCATAATAATTACTAAGTGTAATCCTGATACCTATGGAATCTTCAGGTGTGGAAAAATCTATTTGTAAAATACCTTGAGAACTTTCCACGACATTTTCTCGTACAATCTCAGCAGTACTTCCATCTGTGTCAATGTTGTATATCCTAACAATACCAGCATAGGGTGCTTCTACCTCGTTTTTTGCCTTGTAACCTAATTCTAGTGTATAGTCAGATAAAGGCAATGTCTTAGATACATTCCTGCTAATTGACTGGCTTATATTCTTCTCTGTATCGTTTACAAATTCAATTTCCGTAGTGGAGTTTATGGCATAGAAGGTTGCCGCCGTTGCACCTACAACTAAGAGACCAATTACAATATATAAAGCTATAATTGGAATTTTCCTGTATAGTTTAACTGGTAAAGATAAGACAAAAGTAATTAATCCTGTACCTACAGATGCTGCAATATAATAGATCCACATATTGCTACCCGCATCCCCCAACGCCCTAGTAAATAGAAATGCCGCAGGTATAGAAAATATAGCAGTAGCTATAATATATATAAGACTTTCAAGTTTTCGCTTATTTGGAGTGACTAAGAAATATGCTAGTCCTACTATGGGGAATATTAACCACATAGCCCTTGAATAAGTAAGGATTAGGCTGAATAAAAATGTCCCGCCCATTGCCCCATAAATAATCCTAATATATTTATTGTCTTCATTTACTGCCATGGAAAGTGCAAGAAAATATAGAGCACCTACATAGGCAGCTAGAGTATTTGGATATTGAAATGTAGAGCTAAGCCTATTGCCCAGCATTGCCCCATGGTATTCCCATGTACCTATGGCAGTACCTATACCTATGAGAGATACTATCAATCCTCCCAATAATACAATGTTTACTACCACCTTTTTATATTTTTCTTTCCTAGATATGTCCTTTGCCATAATAAATACAATAAAGTAAACCATATGCTTGAATAATTCAAACATGGCAGCCCTTTTATTTACCCCATATACAATGGATAGGGCATAAAAAATGACAATGGCTAATAATATGTAATCTGTCGGGTCGCCAAAAAACCTATATCCTTTCCTTGAAATCGCCATACCAGACCAAATAGCAAAGATGATGCCTATGCCTATGACTGCTGGTATCAAATCAGTTTCAAAATATAGACCCCTAAAGAATAATGGCACAGTAACTGCCAATGCAAATAATACGATTCCAATTATAGTATGTA
>JALNZV010000029.1 GCA_023229175.1 Tissierellaceae bacterium
GTTTTACAAGGCATTCAAGGGTGAATTTGGTTGCTCTCCTACAAAGTATTTAAATTTAAATACTGTAAATAAACCATTAAGGGTGGATTTAATGAGGGAGGCAAAATTTATGCTTAATCAAAGACAAATAAATAGTTTGTTATCAAATTGGGACATAGAAAAGAATTTAGAGATTAACAACACTTTTACTGCAGGTGGATCTGTAAAATCAAACAGTGCATGGTCAATAGGAGAAAGATATATATTTAAAACTGGCAAAAATATATCAGGTATTAGAAGCCATATTAATATTTCATATAAATAATTATAGGGGAAGTATTTGATATATTGAAAACAACAATAAAAATTAAGACAAACTTCTAAAATCCCCATAGATATAATTAGATTAAAATGGACTTTTATAAAGTAATCTTTTGTAAGTATAATCAATTAAAGTCGCCCCAATTGGAGCCATAAGCAAGATTGAAAGAACGGCAACAGTCAAAATAGTATCCCCATTAGAAAGCCCCATTGCCAGGGGTAATCCTCCAATTGCTGCCTGTACTGTAGCTTTGGGCATATATGATATAGCTGTAAATAGACGTTCCTTGGGGTTTAGGTTTGTTTTAAACAAGGAAATAATAACACCTGTCATACGAAATATCATCACACAAGAAAGTAAAACTATAGTTATTAATCCCGCATTAAATGCATAGGAGATATTTACCTATGCACCAACTAAAACAAAAAGCCATATTTCAAATATAGTATACATTAAAGAAGAAGGACTTTATTACTCATATTTAGATGACGGAGATGAGATAAGTGTTCATAAAGGAAAAGAATTCGCCTATCCACCTATTTTAAAATCAGGAAGTTATATAGCCTATACCAAGAATAAGGATTTATATATTTATGATATAAAAAACAAGGTTTGCGAAACAATATATCAGTATATGAAAGAGAGGTTATTAGAAATTCTTTCCCCTGTTATGAGCTTTTAGATTTTCAAATTTTTAACTATGTGGAAGAGGTCATCGATGGAATATAGAAGTCACATTTTGAAAAGATAAAGAGCATCTCTATTTAATTAATAAATAAACTATGATACAATAAACATATATTTAAAAGACACAAAGTATGGAGGAGAGTCAGTGAAAAATTCAAAGAAAGAGAAGTATATAAAGGGGATACTAGTATTAGCACTTATTACAGCATTATCCTTAAATATGGTAGGATGCAGCAAAGTAGATAGTGAAATTGTAGCAAAAGTCAATGAAGAAGTAATAACGAAAGAAGACATATACAATATACTTGTAGCACAGAGTGGAGAGCAATTGGTAGAAACATTGATAAACGAAATAATTATAAATTCAGAGGCCCAGAAAGCTGAGATAGAGGTAAGCGAGGAAGAGGTACAAGCAGAATTAGACAAGCTGATAGAGGCATATGGAGGAGAAGAAGCATTTAAAGATGCAATAACTTATTATGGATATGATGTAGACGAAATGAAGAAAAACATAAATATGAATTTCAAAATAAAAAGACTATTAGAACCGAGAGTTGAAATTACAGACGAAGAAATAGAAGAATATTTTGATGAGAACAGACATGAATTTATTATACAAGAACAGGTTAAGGCAAGCCATATCTTAGTCAGAGAAGAAAATGAGGCAAATGAAATCTACAGCATGATAGAAGATGGCGAAAAATTTGAAGATTTAGCCGTGGAGTATTCAGTAGATGGCAGTTCTATCTATGGCGGTGATTTGGGGTATTTTAGCAGGGGTGAAATGGTTAAGGAGTTTGAAGACACAGCATTTAGTTTAGATATCGACGAAATAAGTAGGCCAATAAAATCAGAATTCGGATACCACATTATCAAGGTGTTTGATAAGATTGAGGAGAAAACTCCAAAATTAGAGGACTACAAAGAATTAATAAGAGATAAAATACTAGAAGAGAATATACCATATGTTTATAATGATTGGTACGATGAGATAATAGGGGATTATAAAATAGAAAACAAATTAGTAGACTAGGCCATAGATGTGGCCTTTTCTCATATAGAGATAGTATGAAAACCTTATAAGGGCATTTTGAGAATATATCTTAAGTGGGGTGAGACAAATTTCTAGGGTATCTAATGCACTAAAATGTATCTGCTACTACAGGGAAGAGGACTAATGAAAGTCAGTGAAATTGCAGAATTAATAGAAGTTAGTCCTAGAATGGTAAAAGAATATAAAAACGATTTGGAAAAGGCAGGAATCTATATAAATTCAAAACAAGGAAGACATGGGGGCTACTACCTTGAAAACACCATAGACATAAGGGGAATGAAAATTGAGTGTATATAGTAATATATAAACCAAGCAGTAAGGAAGTTAAAAAACCCTGCAATAATAAAGAAATCCATTGCAAAAATTACAGGACATGATTTTGAAACAGTGAAAAAATATGTGGAAAAAGATAACTTCAATATAGAGCCTAGAATTAAATAAAAAAGAAAAGGAAAGCTTAGCCCATATGAAGATGTAGTGAAAGCCTGGCTAATAGAAGATAAAAAAGCTAGAAGGAGTTGATTTTGTTAATTATATTAAATTTGTTTTTTTGATGATGGCTATGCTTATTATTTATATTATATTAACAAGAACTTGGATGGAATTTTCAAATTTTATTGGTGAAAAACTTCGTGTTTTTGTTGCATGGTTATTAAGAAGGAAATAAATTAAGTTTTGGAAAGGTTTTTTAATTGTCTGATATTACTGGACAATATTTGTATATATAGTATGTTATACTTGTCCTATAGTAAATATTTGGGATTAATTTCAAATAAACTAGAGGGATGATTTTATGAAAAAGATTTATTCTGTTTTATTAGTATTTGTTTTATTAATGTCTATATCAGTGGTGTCATTTGCAAATGGAAAAAATGAGGTTACTTTTGAAGAGTTTGAGCAATTAATGAAGAAGTATAATCTTGAGTCAGTTGTTGTTGATATAGGTACTTACGTTGGAATAGGAGACTTTTCTGTCCGAATTTCATTAGGTCAAAATGATTTTTCAGGAACGCTTTGATATACTAAATCTTCAACTTAGTAATAGATTATTAATTATATCTTAAGAACCTGAGTCTATCGGGTTCTTTTTTATTGCAAAAAAATTAGAGAGTGGTTTTAAATGCTAAAATATTTATAATGAAAGGGGAAAGTAATTTAAGTTATACCTAGATACTAATAAAATATAGGTATAACTTAAATTATAAATTAGTAGAAAGTTTCTTTTAATAGAACTAAACAAAATGTAAATTGATCTAAGAAATCTTCCATATTTATAAAAATTAGGTTAAATAGCATAGGTATAAATTTAATTTATTGATACATGGTTATTAGATAAATCAAACAATTATTAATGATTTTCTCTGAACACTGTGATACAATTTATTTAAATAAATAACGTTTTAAACTGGCTGATAAACATAGTTCAGTTAGAAAGGTCCTTTTAAAAACAACGGAGGGATACTATAAATATTCTATTGTTATTTAGCAAAGACAATTAATAGTAGAATTTTAGGAGGTGAATACTTTGGCTAAAATGATTGTAACAGATCTAGATGATACTCTCCTAAGGACTGACAAGACCATCTCGCAATATACAATAGAAATAATAAAGAAAGTAAGAGACAAAGGTATAAAATTTATATTTGCGACAGCAAGAGGAGGTAGCACAGAAAATCTAATACCATGGGATTTATTTAATGGATACGTTCTTATGAATGGAGCAAAAGCCTATATCGACAATATGCTTGTTTATGACAAGACTATCCCAGCAACGATTTATATTCCTTTGTTACAAAATTTATCAAGTAATGGCCTTAAGGTTGCAGCAGAAATCAATGGTGTACATCATGCTAATTTTAATGTAAAAGAAAAATGGAAATATATAGATAATTTTATCGTAACAGATTATAGAGATATAGAAGATGGTGCTGATAAGTTATATGCTATAATTGAAAATAAGTTACAGGTAAATCTAATAAATTCTATACTACCTGCAGAGGTGTATTTAAATCTAAGCAGAGATAATTTGGCTATGATAATGCATAAAGAGGCTAAAAAAATCAATGGAATTTTGGAAATTGCAAAGAAATTCAACATAGAAAAAGACGATATAATAGCATTTGGAGATGATATCAATGATAAGGAGATGTTACTTGGCTGTGGCACTAGTGTGGCCATGGGGAATGCCATAGGAGATATAAGGTCCATCGCAAGTTTTATTTGTGACAGAAATGATAATGATGGGGTAGCAAAATGGTTACAGGAAAATATTTTAAATCAACAGGAGGAGTAGTTTATAAATATGGATATACAAGTTAAAGCATATGAAAATATATATATAAAAGAAGTTATTAATATATGGAATGAAATCGTCGAAGATGGCAATGCATTCCCCCAAATGAATAAATTAACAGAATCTAGCGGTGATGAATTTTTTACAGACCAATCATTTACGGGTATCGCATACAATACGGAAAGTGAAGAAATTGTAGGAGTTTATATACTCCATCCTAATAATGTCGGAAGATGCGGACATATTTGCAATGCAAGCTATGCAGTAAAGAAAAGCATACGGGGTCAAGGAATAGGCGAAAAACTTGTCATTCATTCAATAGTGAAGGGAAAGGAATTAGGTTTCAAGATATTACAATTCAACGCCGTGGTTAAAACCAATACATATGCACTTTACCTATATGAAAAATTAGGATTTGTTAAATTAGGTACTATCCCCAAAGGGTTTTTAATGAAAGATGGGACATACGAAGATATAGTTCCCCATTACATTAGTTTGTAAGTAAGTGATATAAATGACAATCTTGATATAGAAAATAAATATAAGATATGATATAATCTATGTAATACAGAGAGGGGTGGCCAGATGTTAATATTTCTTGCTAAATAATGAATTAAATAAGCACAACTATTTTTTTAGGTCTACTAATGTATTTTTGTTGTGCAAATTTTAGCGAGAAATCTCTTACAGTATATAGACAATATATCTTATCTAGTTATTAAAGTTGAGAGTTTTATTCTCAACTTTTTTGTATCTTAATATAATTTCTCGCTGCCATTTTACCATGAAGGGAGAATTTGTATGGCATTAATAGATATTAAAGATTTGACATTTGAATATCCTGGAGGGATAGAACCAATATTTGAGAAGCTGAATCTACAACTAGATACCGCTTGGAAATTGGGCCTTATAGGGAGAAATGGATATGGGAAAACTACTTTCTTGAAACTTTTAATGGGCGAGTACGATTACGAGGGAAATATCGCAAAGCCAGTTCCCATGGCATATTTTCCCTCTACTATAAAAAACAAAGGGAATAAAACGTTGGAAATTTTAGAGAGGTTACAGCTTGATTTTCAGATGTGGAAATTAAAAATGGAAATGAATTTATTGAGAGTAGAAGAAGATATTTTATACAGACCATTTTGTACCCTAAGCGGTGGGGAACAGACCAAGGTGCTTCTAGCCCTTTTATTTGCTGGAGAGAAGAGGTTTTTATTGATAGATGAACCAACCAACCATTTAGATTCCTATAGTAGAGATGTAGTAGCAAAATATCTAGGAAACAAAGATGGTTTTATACTAGTATCACATGATAGAGAATTTGTGAATTCCATAGTAGACCATGTCCTTACAATAGAAAAAAACAAAATAGTTTTACAAAAAGGAACATATGATACATGGGAACAAAATAAAAACCTAGAAGACAAATACGAATTGGAACAAAATCAAAAGTTAAGAAAAGAAATTAGGAGGCTAAGGCAATCCGCCAGGGAAAAGTCCACTTGGTCGGACAAGGTCGAAGCAACAAAAATTGGTTCTGGTCCTGTAGATAGGGGATATATAGGACATAAATCTGCAAAAATGATGAAACGATCTAAAACCATAGAGAAAAGATATGAAAAGGCCATAGAAGAAAAATCAAAGCTATTAAAAAACATTGAAACCATAGATAAATTGCAAATGAATGTATTAGATCATCACGCAAAACAATATATAATTGCAGAGAACCTTACAATTGCTTATGAAAGAGAAAGTATTTTTAGACCCATAGAATTTACAATAGAAAAGGGAGATTGCATTGTATTCCAAGGGGAAAATGGAAGTGGGAAATCCAGTATCATAAAGGCCATATTGAGGCAAAGTATACCCTGGAAAGGTAAACTAGAAATTGCAAAGGGGCTTATTATGTCTTATGTACCTCAAAAATTTGACAATATTGACGGGAATATCAACGATTTTCTTTGGGATAAAGAGGTAGACAAAACAAAGTTTCTAACAATTTTACGGAAACTAGGGTTCTCTAGAAGCCAATTTGATATACCTATGGAAAACTTTAGCATGGGACAAAAGAAAAAGATATTTATAGCAAAATCTATTTGTGAGGAAGCAAACTTATTTATCTGGGACGAACCACTAAATTATGTAGATATAATTTCTAGAATACAAATAGAGAATATGATTTTAGAGTTCTCGCCGACTATGATCGTCGTTGAGCACGATAGGAGGTTTGTAGATAGGGTAGCCACAGATATAGTTCAGGTTCGGAGGGTATTAGGTGATTGACCTTATATAGTGTGACACAGAAATCTAAAAGATGGTCACTATTATTTTTTTCTTGGCCTTGGCATTAAAGATCCTAAAGATAACGGGGAGGTTATTTTTTATTATAGTAGGTGGAGTATTGACAACGCATAGACAATCGTCTATATTATACATAGATAGATATCTATGTAGGAGGGAAGATATGGAAAATTACGAGAAATACGCTAAGATATTGAAAGCCTTGTCAGACGGCAATAGGCTGAAAATTGTCGACATATTATCTTGCGGGGAGCGATGTGCCTGCGATATTTTAGACCATTTTGAATTTACACAGCCTACACTTTCTCACCACATGAAGGTTTTGTCAGATGTGGATTTGGTTATCATAAGGAAAGAAGGCATCTGGAATCATTATTCTTTAAATATGGATAAATACAAGGAAATTAAAAACTTTCTATTCCGCATATTTAACGAAACAGATGACTGTATATGCAAGATTTTAGATGCAGAGATATGTAAATGTAGATAAGACTGCAATAAAAATTTAAGTCTATATATTGAAAGGATGATAGGATCATGAAGGATAATAAAATTCCATCGGGAATTGGATTTTTCGAGAAATACCTCACAGTATGGGTAGGCATCTGCATGGCAATTGGAGTGGCCCTTGGAGTATATTTTCCCAGCGTGCCTAAATTCTTAGGCAGCTTTGAATATGCCAATGTGTCAATACCTGTCGCTGTACTAATATGGCTTATGATTTATCCAATGATGTTAAAAGTAGATTTCAATAGCATAAAAAGAGTTGGAGAAAGCCCAAGGGGACTCATTATAACGTGGATTACAAATTGGCTTATAAAGCCTTTTACCATGTATGGAATTGCATTGTTTTTCTTTAATGTCGTATTTAGGGATTTCATATCTGAGGGATTGGCCAGGGACTATCTTGCAGGTGCAGTATTACTAGGTGCTGCCCCTTGCACAGCTATGGTCTTTGTGTGGAGTCACCTAACCAAGGGAGATCCTGCATACACCCTTGTGCAAGTAGCCACAAACGACCTTATAATATTAGTTGGCTTTGTACCTATTGTGGCATTTTTATTGGGTATGAGCAATATCTCCATCCCTTGGGATACGCTATTTCTGTCAGTAGTTCTATTTGTAGTTATTCCCCTAGGAGCAGGATGGGCTTCCAGAAAGATTATAACGGAAAGAAAAGGGATAAAATATTTTGAGAAAGAGTTTATCCCAAAATTCAGCAATATCACTATCATAGGGCTTCTATTGACACTAATTATAATATTTTCCTTTCAGGGACAAATAATCGTCGATAATCCCCTAAATATTGCACTAATAGCAGTACCTTTGATAATCCAAACATTCCTTATATTTTTCATCGCATATTTATGGGCAAGGGCCTGGAGATTACCCCACAATATTGCTGCCCCAGCAGGTATGATAGGTGCGTCAAATTTCTTTGAATTGGCAGTAGCTGTAGCCATATCCTTGTTTGGCTTAGACTCTGGTGCCGCCCTTGCCACTGTTGTCGGAGTCCTGGTGGAAGTTCCAGTAATGCTCACCTTAGTCAGGATTGCCAATAAAACGACTATGTGGTTTTTTGAGTAAACAATCATATTTAAGGTAGATTTAATAGACGCTTACATTAAAAAAATCCTCAGGGCGAAAATACCGATATACTTTCGCGAGGATAACGACAATTATGTCATATTATGTTTCATTATTCACTTAAATAATATATGTATAATTACAAGAACATAAAAAATTAATACACGCTTTTTTTGCATATCTCCTTAAAATCATTGGGAATAACTAACTGTAATGGATCAAAATCATACCTTGATTCATATATTTGCTCTAAATCTAAATCGACGGTTAGAATACCTTCTTCGTCAAATAAAGGGCCAGCTAAATATTCACCAGTAGGGCTGATAATAGCACTACCACCACGTTGATACCTTGAATTTTCGTTATGGGGCAAGAAGTATTTTTTAAAGCTATCATTTTTCAGCATATCTACATTTAGATAATTATTACATGAAATTACAAAACATCGACCTTCTAAAGCTATATGCTGTATAGTTGACTGCCAATGGGGACTACAATCAGCTGTAGGTGTAACGTATAAGCCAACAGATTTTGAATACATTGCAGCTCTTAAAAGAGGCATATAATTTTCCCAGCAAATAGCTGAACCCATGCGGCCATAGGGAGTTTTAATCACTGCCAGGAGTTCATCATCCCCCTCACTCCACAGTAGCTGTTCAAACCCAGTAGGTTTTAATTTCCGGTGTTTCCCAAGAAGCGAACCATCTGGACCGAAGAACAAGGTACTGCAATAGAGTCTTGCTTTGTCTCTTTCTGTTATTCCAATTACGAGATAAATCTGATTTTCTGCAGCTATTTGGCTAAGTCTATATACTTCAGGACCATCATCTGAAATTGAATTGTCAAAATACAATTGATATAAACTTTTCCATTCATCAGAGAATTGCGTATCTTTCAGTCCATAATTGAAAATGTCCGGGTAGCCAGGTATGAAAGATTCAGGTAAAAACACTATTTTTGCACCTGTAGCTGCAGCATCTTTGGTTAAGGACACAACCTTTTCTAGACACCCTTCCTTGTTGAAATAATCAGGCATTGCTTGAACAACAGAAACTCTAACGTATCTTTGCATAAATACCCTCCTTAATTAAACATGATGTCACTGCTTATCTTTGTCTGAATTCTCTAATATTGCCTTTAATGCTAATTCATACGATTTAATAGTTTGATTTTGTGCATCTATTAAATCGTTTTTGATTTTATTGATGTATTCTTCTTGTATTTCAAGCTGCTGTTCTTTTTCCTTAAGACGTGAATTAATATATTCGTCAGCCTTATCCTCAGCTGACAATTCAGGGGAAGATTGTGTCAATAAAGCTTGCAGCCTGTCCTCGCCAAATATAAGCCATTCAGCTGAAACCCCAAATTGTAAACATATCTTTTGTATTAAGGCAACATCAATAGTCCTTTTGTTTTTCTCATATAAATAAAGGGTCTGAGGATGTATACCTAGGGCTTCTGCAAATTCGGCCCTTGATTGTTTGCCGCGTATTTCTTTTATTCTATCACCAATATTATTCAATGACATTCATTATCCCTTCAATATAATATAAAATGTATATTTCCCGTTTAAAAATAATTACTTATGCTGTAATTATAAACAAATATATGGATTATGTCAAGCGTTATAATTCTTCTGACATAACGAAACCCTGGTAAGTAAGTCGATTGACAGAAAAATGAAAATGTTTTAAAAATATTTCTTGATAAATACTTGACAAGTTAAAAAAATAGCATATAATTATATACAATTAAGCCAATTGTATTAAAACATATAATACAATTGAGTAAAATATAAGGGAGATGTTAAAATGGCAAGTTATATCTTACTAGACCCAAATTTTAGTGAGGGTAAAGACAAAAAGGTAATCGATGCAATTGTAAGCCAGTTTCAGGGACTTGAAGGACTAAAGGTAATAGGATACGAACCAGATCCAGACTTTGGCCGCCTACCAGTTGAGATATTAGGAGAACCTGAAGTAGTTAGAGAAGCACTTTTAAATGCAGTTGAGAAAGCATACGAAATGATTAACATGGAAGAATACGATGGCCATCACCCCCATATAGGTGCAGTCGATACGATAGAAATTTATCCAGCAAAGGACATTACAATTGAAGAATGTATGGAATTTGCGGAAGAACTTGGAAAAGAAATATATGAAAGATTTAACGTACCTATTTATTTTACAGGCAAAAATGCAAGGCGTAAAGAAAATGAAGGATTGACATTCATTAGAAAAGGAAACTTTAAAGGTGCTAAAGAAGCCGTACCAAATAACCCAGATAGAAAACCGGATATTGGTCCAGCTAAATTACATCCAACAGCAGGGGCGACAATAGTCGGAGCATTGGAACAACACGACGCGTATTTCAACGTACTTTTAGATACTACAGATGTTTCTATAGCAAAAAAATTAGCTTCATATGTAAGGGGAAGAACAGGCGGATTTAAAAATATCCAAGGGTCAATTGGACTTCCACAGGTACATCGTAGAACTGGAAAAGAATGCGTCGCTATTTCATGTGAAATAAGCAATCCATTGGAAACCCCAATTCATAGAGTTTACGACTTACTTAAAAGTGAAGCTGCTAGATATGGCGTCAACGTATTAGCAGGACAAATTTGCGGTACAGTCGGAGCAGAAATTCTTGTACAAACAGCAGAGTGGTACTTACAACTGGAAAGTATAAACGGACCATGGGATTACAAGACACAAATATTGGAAAATCATTTATTAGAGCTTGAATCAGAAAGAAAATAAATAAAAAGTAGCTATTTTATATAAAGACAATGGAGGTATAAATCATATGTTGTCAAATCTAACAATTGAGCAATTTAGTGGAGAACTGGGATCAGATTCTCCCGCCCCAGGCGGGGGAAGTGTTTCAGCTTTGGCAGGTATGTTAGGTGCAGATTTAATAGGGATGGTATGCAGCCTGACAATTGGAAAGAAAGATTTTTCCCAATTCGATGCAGAATTAAAAGAGATATTAAAGAAAGTCAACGATTTATCAAACAAACTACGAGAAAGAATAGACCTAGACACGGAAGCCTTTAACGACGTTATGAAAGCCTTTAAATTGCCAAAAGAGACGCCGGAGGAAAAATCTATTAGAAAAGAAGCCATACAGATGGGGTACAAAAGTGCCGTACAATCGCCCCTAGACATCGGCAAGGAGTGTCTTGATGTATTGAAACTCGGCGAAAATATGCTAGGAAAATTCAATTTAAATGCAGCAAGTGACTTGGGAGTAGGAGCCGAGATGGCCTATTCAGGTCTAGAGGGTGCCATAATGAACATCGAAATAAACCTCTTGTCCATTAAAGACGAGGAATTTGTTAAAAGCATGGAAAAAGAAATAGCAGAGATGCTCAGTAGTGGGGACTGCCTTAAAGAAAAGATTTATGATCATGTAAAATCAGCTATATCATAAGACCTTAAATTATACCTTAAGGTATATAAAAATAGTGCCATTTAAACTAAGTAAGCATTTAATCAAGTTTAATGAAAGGAGTGTTAGTTTTGATTCAGGACTACCTATTTCCAACGAGTGTTGAAGAGGCATTGAAGATCTTGGTTAAGGACCCAGAAAAATCTAAGGTAATTGGGGGTGGAACTTCATTTTACATCGACGGCAAAGAATTAGCAAAGGACATAAGTTATTTCATTGACCTGGGACAAATAAAAGAGTTAGGAGAAATCTATGAGGAAGATGGTTTTATTGTCATGGGAGCCAATACGACTTTGACCCAGTGTTCAAAGAACCCCCTAATAAAAGAGAACTACCCAGCCTTAGTAAAAGCAAGTGCAAATCTTGGATCTACACAAATCAGAAACATGGCAACTGTAGTGGGAAATATAGTAAATGGGAAACCCTTCTCAGATTTGGCAACTGTCTTGATGGCATTGGATGCTGTATTTACCATTGAAGATCAGGATGGAAGCCGGGAAACAAAAGTTAAAGACATGTATCATAAGCTTGGAATATCAGCTTTAAAGGCAACTGAATTGGTGACGAAGATAAAAATACCAAAGAGGGTTCAAGGAGAGGGAAGTGCATTCCAACGTCTAGAGATTAGAGAGGGATTATCTTTTCCCGTAATCAACGTAGCTGCAAAGCTAGTAGTCGACAAAAACATAATAAAAGATGCAGTAGTAACTGCCAGTCCCTTAGCACCTGGGCCAAAGGTCATAGAGGCCATTGGAGAATTTTTAATAGGGAAGGAAGCCACAGATGACAACTTTGTAGAAGCAGGCTTATTGGCAACAAAAAGCATTAAATTCCATACAAGTCCACTAAACTGCGGAGCAATAGCAGGAGTTACATGTAAATTTGAAAACTGTCACTATTGTCTAAACCCAGTTCCGAGCACCGCACAATATCGCCATGAAGTACTGCCTGTTCTAGTAAAGAGGTGCTTAAGCTTAGCTTTGGAAGAGATTAACGACTAATTACATTTATCACTTATATGTTTTTACTAACTAAGAAAGGGGAAATATTATGTCTCTTAAAAAGATTTCATTTTTTTTAAATGGTGAAGCAAAGGATGTCTATGCAAATCCAGGCGATATGTTAGTAGATGTAATCAGAGATAAATTAGGGCTTTTGGGAACTAAAGTAGGCTGCAAAACAGGAGGCTGCGGTGCATGTACAGTAATGCTAGATGGATTGGCAGTAAACTCCTGTATGATTCCCGTTGGAAAAGTAGCTGGAAAATCAGTTGTAACCATAGAGGGAGTAGCTGAAAACAATGAACTTCACCCAATACAAGAAGCTATGATGGAAGACGGAGCAGTTCAATGCGGTTACTGTACTCCAGGCATTATAGTCTCTGCAAAGGCTCTATTTGACGAAAACCCAAATCCAGATTCTGAAGATATACATCGAGCCTTGGAAGGAAACATATGTAGATGTACGGGATATATTAAAGTTGAAGAAGCCATAGTCAAGGCTGCTTCAAACATAAGGAAGGAGGGCTAGTTGAATGAACGATTATAAGAGTATTGGTAAACGTGTAATGAGACGTGATGCCAGAGAAAAAGTTTTGGGGGAGGCCAAATTCACCTGTGACGTGTACTTACCTGGAATGTTACATGCAAAGGTACTTAGAAGTACATTGCCCCATGCACGTATAAAGTCCATTGATACTACGAAGGCAGAAGCATTGCCTGGTGTTAGAGCCGTACTTACTTACAAAAATACTATTGATACCCTATATAATCAAGCAGCTGCGCTTATGGAAATTGCCGAAGGTCAGACTTTAGTTATGGACCAAAAGATATTTGACAACGTAGTTAGATTTGTAGGCGACGAAGTGGCAGCAGTAGCAGCGGATACAGTTGAAATAGCAGAAGCTGCAATAAAACTAATAGATGTAGAATACGAACCTCTACCATTTTATATAGATCCCTTAGATGCAGAAAAACAAGATACAGTAAATATCCATGCAGATAAATTACATCTGCAGTCTGCTCACAATGTGCCAGGTGACCCTTCGCATATAAAGAAAGGCGACATAGAAAAGGGCTTTGCCGAGTCAGATGAAATAGTCGAAGTAAAATTTAAAATAGCACCAGTGAAACAGATGCAAATGGAAACCCATAGTGCCGTAGCTTCACTGGAAGACGACAGAATTACAGTATATTGTTCAACGCAAAATGTCCAGGTCGTTAGAGGACAGTTAGCGCACATATTTAAGATTCCGATGTCAAGGATAACAGTCAAGAACCCGCCATATGTTGGAGGTGGATTTGGTATAAGAATAGGACTGTCAGGAAAGGCAGAAGTAATCGCCATAGCCTTGGCATTAGCAGCAAAAAAACCAGTTAAGTACATCTATTCACGTAAAGAAGATTTAATAGCCAGTGAAACTAGACATGGAGGCTATGTTAGTGTAAGACTGGGGGCCAAAAAGGATGGTACCCTTACGGCGTTGGAAATGAAGTCCATACTCAACAAAGGGGCCTACACCAGCCATGGAGGCGCAATCCATGGAACACTAGGAGTTATGAATACCTCCTTATACAGAATTCCAAATATAGACTATTATGGATATTCAGTCTATACAAATACGACACCAGCAGGAGCCATGAGAGGATATGGCAATCCACAGGGCAATATGACAGTAAATAGGGCAGTAGACATGATGGCAAAACGACTGGGGATAGATCCATTAGAAATGAGAAGAAAAAATGCAACTGGCAAAGGCGACGAGTATATGCTACCTTACCCATGTACATCAAGTACCTTGGCAGGTTGCATGGAACTAGGTGCCAAAGAAATACATTGGGATAAACGTGCAGAGTACAATTTAGAAAAAGGCAGGGTTCGCAGGGGAATGGGAATGGGAATAGGAACACACTTCTCGGGAGGTCACCCATTCGTACTTGACTATGAAAACGCCTTTATAACTGTACAGGCAGATGGATCCGTAAGTGTGGCTACAGCAGCCAGCGACATAGGCACAGGTTGTAATACAAGTCTAGCACAGATAGCAGCTGAGGCATTAAATGTACCATTGAAAAAAGTCTATCTCACATATGCAGACACATCTTCAACTCCCTATGGCTATGGATCACACTCCAGCCGTTCAGTATTCATGCATGGAAATGCCATAGTAGAGGCTGCAAAAAATGTCAAAGCACAGATTTTAGAATATGCTGCTTCATTGGCAGGCATAGAAAGCAGTGATTTGGAAATAGTAGACGGTATAATACGCACAATCGACTCGTCCAGACGTTTTCCTAAAAATATATATGCCAGGAGAATATTCTTAGATCAGGAATTTACCCCCTTGGGAGACGAAGAATTTTACTCCAGCATCACATTTACAGAATTAGCACACTATGCTCACTCTCAAGAAAAACAATTCATGGGCCTAGGCAGTATAAATAATACAAATGCACCGCCATGGTATTGTTCCTTTGCAGATGTAAGTGTAGATATGGATACTGGCAGAATTACCTTAAATAACTTTGTCGGGGTTCACGACGTAGGTACAGTCATCAACCCAGATTGTGTAGAGGGACAAATCAACGGTGGAAACCTGCAGGGAATAGGATATGCCCTAGGCGAGGCACTGACATACGACGAAAGAACAGGAATTCAATACGTAAATGAGATTCAACAGTATATGCAGCCAACAATAATGGGGACACCGGATATGGGAGCCTATTATGTGGAAGAGAAAGAGCCAAATGGGCCATTTGGAGCCAAGGGGCTTGGGGAGACACCATGTATTTCACCAGTAGCCGCCATAGTAAATGCAGTATGCAATGCATTGGACATAGATGACGACGACATTAAAGTGCCTCTAACTCCACAAGTAGTATTAGACATGATTAAGAAAAATTCATAATTCACCATTGTAGTTTTACATTGTGCGGCAGCAGCACAACCGCACAATGTAAAACAAAATATAATTTTCAAAAAATGGAAAGGTGAGTGGATATAATGAGTCTTACAGTTGCATTATCGATAAGTATTGGAGTAGTTTCAGGTTTATGGATGATTATTGCACATTACTTAGGATTGACAGGTCTTACATTTTTCATAGTGCCCGCATGGGCAGCATTTGTAGGGATGCCCTTATATTTCGCCAGTGGCGGTGGGGAAAAAGGCCTATCCAAGACCCTAGCGGCTAATGCTGGCGGTGCATTAATGAGTATAGTTATGTTATTAATCGCTGATTTCTTTGGATTTCTAGGAGGACCCTTTGATATAGCATTGGGAGTAGGATTAGGTTCACTTATAATTGTATGTTATTCCAAATTTGATTTATTGTCCTATGTCCCTGGTGGCTTTGGGGGCTGCGCATCTGCATTTGGATTTGGAGCGGGTAAAAACTTCCCCATGGTTGCAGCAGTTGTAATAGCATTGTTTTCAGGTGCCATATTAGGCTATATTGCCGATGTATGGGGAAATGCAATGGCAAAGAAATCGGGAGAAGAAATAGGATAGCAATAAGTAAAAAATAGATAAATTCACTACCCAAAATCATATAGGCTTGAGGGCAATATTCGAACTCCGATGTTGCCCCCAAGAAATCATATTTTTTTTATTAGGCGTTATATTAATAAAAGAATAAGGAAGGAAGGGTTAAATATGTATAAAATATGCAAGGGTTCAATGAAGTTAATATTAGTTTTGATTTTAATAATCGCACTGTTGGGAACTGCGTGTTCCAAAACTGCTCAAAATGACGAGCAAATTGAAAAGCCAACTAGCATGGTAATAAAAGACCACCTGGGCAGGGAAATAGAAATTGACAAACCTGTAGAGACCATCGTCAGCGGGTATTATATAACTACATCCCTTTTAATAGCCCTCGGACTAAAGGACAATATAGTGGGCTTAGAATCAAAGCCTGAGATGAGACCTATATACTCCTTAGCCGCACCTGAATTATTGGATTTACCTTCTGTAGGTACCTTAAAAGAGTTTAACATTGAGGCGACAGTTGCCCTTAACCCAGATTTGATTATAGTATCTTCAAGGCTAAAAGATTCCGTAGAGACTATGGAAAAGTTAGGTTTTAAGGTGATTGCTGTAAACCCCGAGGATGAACAACTCCTAAATGAAACAATATTAATGGTTGGGAAAGCAACCAACAGGACAGAAGTAGCAGAAAAACTTATAGAATATAACAACAATAAAGCCAATATGATAAAGGATCTCGTAAAGGATAAAGAAAGAAAAGACGTGTACTTAGGTGGCAATAGCAATTTCCTGCTAACAGCCTCCAGCAAAATGTACCAAAACTCCTTAATAGAACTGGCAGGCGGGAGAAATGTAGCAGAGGATATCGACGATACATATTGGGCTGAAATATCCTATGAGCAGTTAATAATATATAATCCCGATATCATTGTTGGAGTGCCATCTACAACTTACACAAAAGAAGATGTACTTACAGATTCAAGACTTGTCAGTTTAGATGCCGTAAAAAACAAAGATGTATATTTTATGCCAGCTAATCTGGAAAATTGGGACTCCCCAATCCCATCAGGTATATTAGGCTCATTGTGGATGACTTCAGTTTTACACGAGGACGTGTATTCATTTGATGAATTTAAGGAGGATGCTTTTGAGTTTTACAAAGAGTTTTATAATATTGAAATAGACAAAGATGAGCTGTCCAAATAATGAGAAGGGACCATATGATAAAAAAGTCATCCAATAACAATACTTATGTACAAATATATATCGGTTTATTAGTTATGGTGATATCATTAATAATATCCATTTCCATTGGAAGATACCCTATTTCCATAAAAGAGATTGCAAAAATAGTCCTTGGGAAGGAAGTATCTGAGCTTACGCAGAGGGTATTTCTTACCCTTCGACTGCCTAGGACTTTGATGGCACTTTTAGCGGGGGCAGGTCTGAGCATATCGGGCAGCGTTTATCAGACAATATTTAAAAACCCCTTGGCAACGCCTGATATAATAGGTATATCCTCTGGAGCAAATCTAGGGGCAGCTGTAGCCATTGGACTTTTATCCGGGAGGCCAATAACTGTTGCAATATTAGCATTTATAGGGGGATTACTGGCAGTATTTGGAGCCTTGGGCCTAACTAGAATAACAAAAAACATTGGAGTGACCACATTTATATTGGCGGGAATTGTAATTGGCTCCATATCCCAGGGACTAATAATGCTTATTAAATTTACAGCAGATCCCGAAAGGCAGCTGGCATCAATAGAGTATTGGTCCATGGGCAGCTTGGCAAGTGTTACTGATAGCAAACTCCTGTCTATTTTGCCATTTTTTCTATTGGGAATCATGGGTCTATATTTATTGAGGTGGAAAATAAATATACTTTCATTAAGCGATCAGGAGGGAAGTTCCTTGGGAATAAGGGTCAATCGAATAAGGATAAGTGTTATAATTTCAGCAACCCTTGTAGTAGCCAGTGTCGTAAGCGTTACAGGCCTTATTTCATTCATAGGGTTAATAGGGCCTCACATAGCAAGGATTATAACTAAGAAAAATGATTTCAATACTGCTATTTTAGGAGGTATAAGCGGTGCAATAATAATCATTATAGCGGACACTTTAGCAAGGAGCCTTAGCAGCAGCGAAATACCCATAAGTATATTGACCACATTCATAGGGGCACCATTTTTAGCTTATTTAATGAGAAAAATTAGATAGGAGGATAACATGCTTAGAATAGAGGATATATGTGCCGGCTACAACGGAAGGACAGTCATAGAGGATATTAACTTTGTATGTAGGCCAGGGGAATTAACGGCAGTTTTAGGACTAAATGGAACTGGTAAAACCACGTTGTTAAATGTCCTGTGCGGTTTATTAAAGCCTAAAAAAGGGAAGGTTATTGTAAATGGACATGACATTCTCAAAATAAGTGAAAGGGAAAGGGCCAGAAATATTAGCCTAATGCCGCAAAGGCACAGCATCATCTACGATACAAAAGTAATAGATGTGGTATTAACTGGAATTACCCCTCACTTGGCTTTCTTTGAAACCCCTAGCAAAACTCACAAAGAAGCTGCAGAAGATATATTGAGGATGCTTAAAATGGAACAATACAGCGAAAAAAACTTTCTTGAACTCAGCGAAGGGCAAAAGCAATTGATTATCTTTGGCAGGACTCTGCTGCAAAATTCTGAAATAATGCTCTTTGATGAGCCTGACAGCTCTTTAGATTACAGAAACAAGCACATGTTAATTGACAAGATTAAAGACGTTCTAAGCTCCGACCAGAAAATAGGGTTAGTAACACTTCACGATCCAAATCTGGCCCTATGCTATTGTGACAACATAATTATTATTTGGGAAGGAACAATTTATGCGAAATTTCCTACAAAGGACTTAGATGTCAGCTACATAAACAGAATATTTTCAAAGCTACTTGGAAATGTATCAATACTATGTCACAAAGATAAATATGTGATTGCGAGGTAATAAAATGAAGGCAGGTTATAGAGTGTGGATTGAGGACGAAGAAGGAAACAGAATTTTCGGAGAAGGACCTTATCAATTGTTAGAACTAATCGAAGAGCTGGGGTCAATTAACAAGGCATCAAAAAAAATGAATATGTCCTACTCCAAAACCATGAGGATAATAAAGAAAACAGAAGAAAAATTGGGAATAAAATTGTTGGACAGGGAAATAGGCGGCATAGATGGGGGAGGGGCCAAGCTTACAGACAACTGCAAAGAATTAATGGAAAGGTATGGTAAATTTAGAGATGCGTGCACCGCTGGAATTGAAAGAATATATAATGAAACTTTTTAAGGGCTCCGGGAAGAAACACCTAGTTATCACCGGAAGCAAGCAAATAGGGAAGTCGACTCTTGTACGGGAGATATTAAGGCATGAGACCGAATATGGGGGAATTGTAACGTATTTAAAGCTGGACCATAGAAATATGCCAACAGAGGTCGTAATGGAAGATATCTTAGATAGGGGAAAATCCTGTATAATCGGCGAAATGACGGATAATGGCATGATAGCAGTATCCGAGGGTTTTGAAATAGACGGTGTAAACCTACTAAAAAAATATAGGCTAAGCAAGATAGAGACAATCGTAATAGACGAAATTGGATTTCTGGAAACCAACGCAAAAAACTATCAAAAAGAAATAATGCTGTGTTTCAGAGATAAGAGGATAATAGCAGTCATAAGAAAAGAAGACAATGACTTTTTAAATGAAATTAAGAACTTTCCAAATACGCTTGTCGTTGACCTAGACCAATTTTCATAGCAATAAATACATTGAGATATTAAATCTCAATGTATTTTTTTTCGTCTGATACAAATAATAAAAGTTATTAGGATAAATACAAGGAGTGATTCAAATTAAAGGAATAATTATGTCAGGCGGTACAGGAACGAGGCTAAGGCCCTTAACATGTAGCTTACCCAAGCCTATGGTTCCAGTTATGAATAGACCAGTTATGGAATACGCCATAAATCTATTAAAGAACCATGGGATTACAGATATAGGCGTAACGCTTTATTACCTTCCTTCCATGATAATGGACCACTTCGGAGATGGAAGCAGTTTCCACGTAAATATGAAATATTATATAGAAGACAAACCCTTGGGAACAGGGGGAAGCGTTAAAAATGCAGAGGAAATTCTAGACAGTACCTTTGTAGTCATTAGCGGAGACGGATTTACAAATATGGATTTAACAAAGGCATATGAATACCATAGAAAAAAAGGTTCAAAGGCAACATTGATATTGAAAAGAGAACCTGTTCCCTTGGAATACGGCGTCGTCATAACAGATGAGGAGGGCAGGATTGTAAAGTTTTTAGAAAAGCCCTCTTGGGGTGAAGTTTTTTCCGACACAGTAAATACAGGAATATATATTTTGGAGCCGGAGGTCCTAGATTATTACAATAAAGGAGAAAACTTTGACTTTAGTAAAGACCTATTTCCAAGGCTTTTAAAGGATGGAGTACCTATATACGGATATATTACAGAGGAGTATTGGTGCGACATAGGGGATTTGGAAACGTATATAAAGGTGCAAGAGGACATCTTTGGCGGTGCTGGTAGTTATCAGCTGCCAGATTCAGGGCATAGGGGTCTATGGATAGGAAAGGGCACCACTGTAGAGGAAGGCTGCAGGATTACACCTCCAGTATACATCGGGGAAAACTGCATCATAAGGGAGGGAGCTGATATAGGGGAGTATACAGTCATTGACGATAACTGCATAATCGGAGAGGGAACATCTATCAAAAGAAGCGTTATATGGAATAATACCAAAATATCAAAAAACTGCGAAATAAGAAGGGCCGTTATCTGCAGCGACTGTACCATAGATGAAAGGGTCAGAGTATTTGAAGGAGCGGCAATTGGTTCCTATTCCAGGCTATACCAAGGCTCTACCATAAAGCCCAAAGTCAAAATATGGCCCTACAAAACAGTTGAAAATCAATTAACTGTAAAGAGCAATTTGATTTGGGAGAATAAGGCATCAAAAAGGCTCTTTGGAAGCAGAAATATATCTGGAAGATTTAATACAGATATTACCCCAGAGGTGGCTACTGGATTAGGTTGCAGCATATCCACAGTCATGGGCAGCAAAGGGACGTATTTTGTCAGCAGCGACGAACACGGTATATCCAAAGCCATAAAAAATGCACTGGTATCGGGGATAATGTCTACGGGAGCTCAGGTAATAGGGGTTAAAGATGTCACCTTGCCCATATGCAGATACGGAGTTAAGCTTCACAGGGCACAGGGAGGTGTCTATGTTTACAGGCATTTTAACAAAGAAGATGAACTCCACATAGAGTTAATAGATAAAAATGGGTCAAATCTAGATAAAAATACCCAAAGGAAGGTGGAAAATACATTGGCTATTGAGAGCTTTAAAAGGTGCAGAGCCAATGAAATAAAGGATCCCGTAGATATTGGCAATTTCTCACTAGTCTATTTAAATGAAGCTATTGGAAGGATAAAAAGCAGGGAGAGAATTAAGAAAAAATTAATAAAGGTCCTCATAACCTCCCCTTCAAAGAATATAATTGGCCTTGCAGAAAAGTTTTTCAGCGGAATAGATTGCATCGTTAACGTAGTTGGCTACAGGG
>JALNZV010000030.1 GCA_023229175.1 Tissierellaceae bacterium
ATTGATATTCTTCTGATGGGATACCACTACGGTGCGATGCCAAAGTCTATTGTGGATGGCATAGGTCTATATATTATGAGTCCATTGTCTAAAGTTCTAAAAGTTGGAAGTGAAAGGTCAAAGGAGATAATGACAAAGGCCTATACAAAAGCTATAGGCAAATACCCAATATACTTAATTACCCACCCAGGGTCCAAGGCAAAGGTAGACATAGTGGAATTGGCAAAGGAAGCGAGCAAAAAAAATGTGGCTTTGGAAATAAGTGCAAAACACAGTCAATTGTCCGCTGAAAGCCTTAGGCTGATATCCCATGTGGACGTAAAGCTTATGGTAAATAGCGATGCCCATAGGCCACAGGATGTGGGAAAAGTAGGGGAGGCAATAAAAAAGGCCAAATTAGCAAATATAAATTTAAATAGAATAGTAAATATTGAGATAAATTAACGGAGTGATTTAATGGAATTTCTAGTTATTACAGGTATGTCAGGTGCAGGAAAATCTCAGGCAGTTAAAGTAATGGAGGATATGAATTACTATTGTATGGACAATCTGCCTCCAATATTGCTTACAAAATTTGCTGAGCTTTGCCACGAATCAAAAAGAGATATAAACAAGGTAGCAGTTGTAGTAGACATTAGATCTGGAGAATTTTTTGACAGTTTGTTTAAAGGTTTAGAGGACTTGACAAAGATGAATATTTCCTATAAGATTTTATTTCTTGACGCTGCTGACAATACCTTAATCAAAAGATATAAGGAATTGAGAAGGCCGCATCCTTTAAACCCAGATGGAAGTATTATCGAAGGTATTGAACAGGAAAGACAGCTATTATACGAGGTGAAAAAGAGAGCAAATTATATAATAGACACGTCAAAACTAACCATAGGTATGTTAAAAGAAGAAATGGCAAAGATTTTTCTTGAAGGCAAACAGACGAGAACTATATCTATATCGGTGATTTCCTTTGGATTTAAGCATGGGACACTTTTGGACGGGGATTTAGTACTGGATGTAAGATTTATACCCAACCCATTCTATATCCCTGAATTAAGGGAGTATACAGGTGAAGATAAAAGCGTAAGGGACTATGTCTTTAAGTTTCCAGAGACAAATATTTTTATTTCAAAAACTATAGACATGTTGGAGTTTTTACTTCCATATTATATAAGTGAGGGGAAATCACAGTTGATATTGGGCATCGGCTGCACAGGAGGGGTTCACAGATCCGTTGCTATAGCAAATAAAATTGGAGAAATATTGAGGACAAATGGTCACAAGGTAGCAGTAGACCATAGAGATTCAAGGCTAAAATAAAGGGGAAAATATTATGAGCAATTCAATAGTTTCAAAGGATTTAAATAGGGAGCCAAAGGTTGTAGTTATCGGGGGTGGGACTGGCATTTCGATTTTACTTGGAGGATTAAAAAAATTTACATCCAATATAACTGCCATAGTGGCTGTAGGCGACGATGGCGGGGGATCTGGTATATTAAGAGAGGACCTAGGAATGCTTCCACCGGGAGATATTCGCTCCTGCATATTGGCATTGGCAAATACAGAGCCTACCATGGAAAAATTATTGAGATATAGATTTACAGAAGGAATTTTAAAGGGACAGAATTTCGGAAATTTATTTATAGCAGCCATGAATGAAATATATGGCAGCTTTGAAAAGGCCGTCAAGGAGACTTCCAACGTATTAGCTGTTACGGGAAAGGTACTACCTATGACATTGGAAAATATAAAACTATGTGCTGTTTTGGAAAATGGAGAAACCTTGATAGGGGAGTCTCATATTCCTTTAGATGCACTGAAATCCGGCAGTCGAATTGATTATATATATACTGATCCAAAGATATCATATCCACTGGATGAATCGGTAGAGGCTATTAACGAGGCAGATATTATAGTTTTAGGACCTGGCAGTCTTTATACCAGCGTCATACCAAATCTTTTAGTCAACAATATAACAGATATTATATATAAAGCTAAGGCCCCAAAGATTTACATAGCCAATGTAATGACTCAGCCAGGTGAGACAGATGGCTACAATGTATTAGATCATGTAAATGCCATATTAAAGCACAGTAAAAATGGCTTTTTAAATTATGTAATAGCAAATACTGAAAGGATACCCGAGGAAACACTTGAAAAATATACTCTGGACGGATCTAGATCCGTATGTCTTGGTAAAGACGACATGAGAATATTAGAATCAAGAAATATCGAATTAATAGGGGAAAGTCTCATAGACATTAAAAAGGACTATATAAGACATGATAATATTAAACTTAGTAAATTATTAATAGAAATAGCAAAAAAAAATAAGCCATAAGCTTATTTTTTCTTTTCTTCAATTAGTCTCGAAATAATATTACCAGCGGTTTTTTTTGTCAAGGTGTCATAATTTACTTGATAATTTAATTCTTCGGAAAGTTTTTTTATGGTTTCAATTTGTCTTACAGTAGGCGGTTCTCCCTGTAGCCTCCCCGCATTTTCTACTGTATCCGGCGGTGTTTCTTCCAATGACAGCTCCTCAATTGCCGTCATACCTACATTGGTTAAATCCCTTAGGACCCTTGCCTTAGCTCTGGTAGATGCCATCCTAATTAGGTGAGGCACTAAAGCTGAATTGACTGAATCTGGAGATGCATCGCCCATATCCTGGAACCTTTCTCTTTCTGTTGCAGCCATGGCCCTGCATATGGCAGTCATATTGTTGTCGGGAGAAGGGATTTGCAGTAGTTCCACTTCCATGGATTTTAAGTTTTTTTGATGAGCTAGGTCCAAAAGTCCTTCATATGTTACATAGGATTTCCCCTGTAAGTTTATAATAAACTTTTCATTTATAATCATATTATCACCTCAGAATTATCTTTCCCAGGGGCTATAAAATAATTCTGTAGATGAGTTAATTTGTTAAATATGCAATTCCCAGTTTAATGGTGTTTTCTATTGCTTCGATGTGAGTTCTCTCAAAACTATGGGAGGCATCGACTCCAGGTCCAATCAAACCCACTTTAAAATCGTATCCTGACCTTAAGGCTGCTGAACCATCGGAACCATAATAGGGATAAATATCTATTTTATAGTTTATGCTGTTTTCCTTTGCCAAATTAATCAACCTTTTCCTAAGGTCGTAATCATAGGGACCAGAGCTATCTTTAGCGGCAATGGTGACGGAAAATTCGTCTGAAGTTTGCCCTTCACCAGGGGCAGCCATGTCAACTGCAATAAACTCAAAGGTCTTATTCGGTATGGAAGCTGCAGCACCGTGGCCAACTTCTTCATAAGTTGAAATAAAAAAGTTAGTAGTGAAATTTGGCATAATGTTGTTATTAACCAAGTGCCTAGCAATGGCTATTAAAGATATTACACCTGCTTTGTCATCCAAATGTCTTGATTTTATGAATCCAGATTCCGTAACTACAGTCCTAGGGTCAAAGTGAACAAAGTCCCCTACATTTATTCCTAGATTAATAACATCGTCGTGAGATAAAACCTTCTCATCTATCCTTATTTCTAAATTTTCTGCATTTCTCTCTATGGTTTTAGTACCTTCACCGTGTACATGAGATGAAGCCTTTGTAGTCATGATTGTTCCAGTGTATGTTTTTCCACATAAGGTCTCAATGTGAACGTGTTCACCTTCAATTGTATTCCATACATATCCTCCCAACTGGGCGATTTTAAGCCTGCCATTTTCTTTAATTTCTTTAACCATTGCTCCCAATGTATCCACATGGGCTGACAATGTAACTTCCTTGTCCTTATTTTTGCCCTCAATGGTTGCTACTAGAGCCCCCTTAACTGTCTTCGCCGTCTTTAGGCCCAAATTGTTAAACAATTCTTCTACAAAGTCTATGGCCTTATGAGTATTACCCGTTGGGCTGGGGATTTTTAATAACTTTTCCAAATCTCTTACTATTGATTCCAAAATATATTCCTCCTTTTTATTTCTCTACCTAATATTATATTTACATAAAGATTATAAGTCAAAATCATTTAGCAAAAATAACTGTGATATAGTATAATTAAATATAATGGTTTTAAGGCAACTTATTTAATTTAGTAGGAGCTGGTAATATGGTGGAAGAAGTTAGCGCTGGGGGTGTAGTTGTATTTGGAAATGCCATTTTACTTTTGAAGAAATTCAATGGAGATTGGGTATTGCCAAAGGGAAGGGTAGAAAAAAATGAAAGCTTAGAAGAAGCTGCCTTAAGAGAGGTATTTGAGGAGTCGGGAGTTAGGGCTGAAATAATTGAATATATTGGTTTAGTCAATTACAAATTTAGAAATCTAAAGGAAAACAAAACAATCAATAAAACAGTTCATTGGTTTCTGATGAAATCAGGTAGTATGGACTGCACTCCACAGAAAAAGGAAGGATTTGTCGACGCACTTTTTGTCCATATTGACAAGGCTGAAAACCTGGTAAGATACGTAGATGAAAGAAATATCATAGCAAAGGGAATAAAAATGATTGTACCGAGAAAATGAGGTGATACTATGTCTTTTTCTTCTACAACTAAAAATGAATTATCGAGAATATCCATTGAGGATAGCTGTTGTGCAATTGCTGAATTATCAGCACTTATACGAATGAATGGAACAATTCAAATTTCAGGAATTGATAATATTATTCTAAAATTTACTACGGAAAATGCTGCAATTGCAAGAAGGATTTTTTCCCTATTTAAATTTATTTACAATACTACTGTAGAGGTAATGGTAAGGAGAAATAAACAGTTAAAAAAGAATAACAACTATTTAATAGTCATAAACGACGGAGAAATAACGAAGAAGACATTGGAAGATGTAGGTTTCATAGGAAATGGATTCAGCGTTTTTAATCCAAATTATAAAATTCCAGAAAAAATAGTAGAAAATAGATGCTGCAAGCGTTCATATATAAGAGGGGCTTTCCTTGGTGGAGGTTCTATTACTAATCCAGAAAAGACATATCACTTGGAATTTGTCACCAGTAAGGAAGAACATAGTAATGACTTATCTGATTTAATAAACTCTTTTGACTTAAACTCAAAGATTGTCTTAAGAAAGGATTATTATGTGGTTTACCTAAAAGAGGGGGAACAGATTGTAGATCTTTTAAATATAGTCGGTGCTCATCAGGCTCTTCTAAAATTGGAAGACATTCGCGTGTTAAAAAACGTTAGAAACAATATAAATAGAATAGTAAATTGCGAAACTGCTAATTTGAGTAAAACCATAGAGGCATCTATGAGACAGGTAGAAAACATAAAATTAATAGATAAATTTATGGGTTTGGAGCAGCTATCAGATGGGCTCAGGGAAGTAGCAAGGCTAAGACTTGAATTTAACGAGGCAAGCCTAAAGGAGATTGGACAGATGCTAAATCCACCTGTAGGCAAATCGGGGATAAATCATAGATTTAGAAAAATTGAAGAGTTGGCCGAACAATTGAAAGGGGATAGAAAAAATGTCTAGTATCATAATCACCAACAATAAATATGTGTATAAAAAATATGGAGAAAAAAAGGAAGTTATATTTAAAGAAGACTTAGATTATCTTCAAGTTTTAGAATATGTAAGGGATATGATTCACGAGGGTCATGAATTGTTGACTCACCCTTTGTCTGGAAGTGTAAAGCCCAATGAAACTCCTATAAAAACTGTTATGGTATCTAAGAAACAAGGAAAGTTAGATGAAGACGGGCTGGTAATTTTGGAAAACAGCATAGAGACTACGAGGAAATTTTTGTCAAATAAGCCTACGCCCAATTGGACAGAAAGGGTGCTAGATGATTTTCGTACCATCGATTTATCCATTATTGAAAATGTAATAGATAAACTAGGTCATCAGTAGGATTAATTAGAAAGGATTTGTTATGAATTACAAAAATAGATTTACTCATTTACATGTGCATACTGAATACAGTTTATTAGACGGTTCTATTAGAATTAAGGACTTGGTAAAGCAGGTAAAGGCCCTTGGCATGGACTCAGTGGCTATTACTGATCATGGGGCTATGTTTGGCGTTGTGCAGTTCTATAAAGAGGCAAGAAAACACGGTTTAAAGCCTATACTAGGCTCGGAAATATATGTTGCCATAGACAAATACACAGATAGAGAACCAAAGGACAAAAGCCAATACCACCTTGTTTTACTGGCCGAGACTTACGAGGGTTACCAAAATCTAATGAAAATTGTGTCGGAAGGGTATGTCAATGGTTTCTACTATAAGCCTAGGGTCGATCACGAAATATTAAGAAAATACAGCAAAGGCATAATTGCACTATCAGCCTGTTTAGCTGGTGAAATACCAAGGCATATAATGGACAACAACTTGGAAAAAGCCGAGGAAATAGCCTTAGAATACTTAGATATATTTGGAGAGGGAAACTTCTTTTTAGAACTTCAGGATTATGGAATGGACGAACAAAGACGTGTAAACAGTGAATTGATAAATATATCAAGAAAAACGGGGATTCCTTTGATTGCTACAAATGACGTACACTATTTAAGGAAGGAAGATGCTCTGATTCACGATATCCTCCTTTGTATTCAGACGGGAAAAACTGTAGATGAAGAGGATAGGATGAAATTTCCTACCAATGAATTTTATTTAAAATCCCCTGAAGAAATGAGAAACATATTTGAATCCAATATTGAGGCATTGGAAAACACTGCGAAGATTGCGGATAGATGCAATGTAGAACTGGATTTTGATACTTTGCATTTGCCGGAATACAAGGTGCCAGAGGGCTACACCAATGTGGAATATCTAAGTTATTTGACGCTGAAAGGCTTAGAAGATAGGTACGAGCATATTACCCAGGAAATCAAGGATAGATTTGATTACGAGTTCAATACAATCGTTCAAATGGGATATACAGACTATTTTTTAATAGTCTGGGACTTTATCAGGTTTGCTAAGGAAAGCAATATAATGGTTGGCCCCGGAAGAGGGTCTGCTGCAGGAAGTATAGTATCTTATGCCCTTGGAATTATAGATATAGATCCTTTAAAATATGGGTTAATTTTTGAAAGATTTTTAAATCCTGAAAGAGTTAGTATGCCCGATATAGATATAGATTTTTGCTATGAAAGGCGAGAGGAAGTCATACAATACGTAGTTGAAAAATATGGTGCAGACCATGTAGCCCAAATAGCTACATTTGGAACCATGGCAGCTCGTGGCTCTATAAGAGATGTGGGAAGGGCAATTAATATGCCTTATGGCCAAGTAGATTTTATTGCAAAGCAAATTCCAATGGAACTTGGAATGACCATATCAAAGGCATTGGAGGTAAACAGGTCCTTAAAAAATATGTACGATGAGGATCAGGAAGTAGAAAATTTAATTAATATAGCTATGGCAGTTGAGGGACTTCCAAGACATACGTCTACCCATGCCGCAGGAGTTTTAATTTCAAAGGAACCTGTTACAAATTACGTACCTCTATTGAGGAATGGGGATGCATTGACTACACAATTCAACATGATAGAGCTTGAGGAATTGGGACTGCTGAAAATGGATTTTCTAGGCCTAAGAACTTTGACAGTTATTAGGGATACCGTTAAGTTGATTGAAATAAATCATGGACTCAAAATCGACTTAGATCAGATTAAATTTGATGACCCCAAGATATTTCAAATGTTTGCTAATGCTGAGACCTTGGGGATATTTCAGTTTGAATCGCCTGGTATGAGGGCATTTCTAAAGGAACTAAAGCCAAATGTATTTGAAAACCTCATAGCTGCCAATTCCCTATTTAGGCCTGGGCCAATGAATCAGATACCTACATTTGTGGCCTGTAAACACGACCCATCAAAAATAGAGTATATTCACCCAAAATTGGAACATATATTAGATGTAACATATGGATGTATAGTATATCAAGAGCAGGTAATGCAAATAGTAAGGGATATCGGCGGTTATTCCATGGGTAGGGCTGACTTAGTTAGGCGAGCCATGGGAAAAAAGAAAATGGACGTAATGGAGGAAGAAAGAAAGAATTTCATATACGGTCAGACAAATGAAAACGAAGAGGTACTTTTAACAGGAGCCATAAGAAATGGAGTAGATGAAAAATCAGCTTCCATGATTTACGATTTGATGATAGATTTTGCAAACTACGCTTTTAATAAATCGCACTCCGCTGCCTATGCAGTAATAGCCTATAGAACAGCTTGGCTAAAGACTTATTACCCCGTGGAATTTATGGCAGCATTGATTTCATCTATTATGGGGGATACAAACCAAGTTTCCCTATATATACAAGAATGCAAAAGACTTGGCATAGAAATTTTATCTCCTGATATAAATGAATCCTATAATAAATTTACCGTAACAAGCAATAAAATAAGATTTGGTTTGTCAGCCGTAAAAAATGTAGGGGAGAATTTTATAAAAACTGTAATAAAGGCTAGAAGTACAGGTCTATTTACGAGTTTTACTGATTTTGTAGAAAGAATAGAAAAGGTAGATTCATCTGTAATGAATAAAAGAGCCGTAGAATCACTGATTAAATGCGGTGCCTTAGATAGCCTTGGAGCCAATAGAGCACAACTACTGGCTATATTTGAAAAGGTAATAGATGGAGTGCATTCAAATAGGAAAAGGAATATAGAGGGGCAGTTTTCAATATTTGACAATGTAGAAGAAGATATATATATAGATATGATGCCGGATTTAAAGGAGTTTCCCAAAAATGTTATATTGGCCATGGAAAAAGAAGTAGTAGGCATATATATATCTGGACATCCACTAGAGCCTTACAGAGAACAACTAAAAGAAATATCCACGACGACTACTTTTGATTTAATAAATAGCGATGAAACTGTAGGGAATGATTTTCATGGCGTAAAAGACGGCCAAAAAGTTGTCTTAGGTGGTATAATAGTGGAAAAGAAAAACAAGATAACAAAAAACAACAATATGATGGCTTTTATAACTATTGAGGACCTATATGGTGCAATAGAGGGCATCGTCTTTCCAGCTACCTATGATAGATTTAGTAAGTATTTGGTGGAAGACAAGATTGTGGTCATAGAGGGAAAGGCCAGTATGTCAGAAGTGGAGGATCCAAAAATAATCGTGGAAAGATTTTCCGAATTGACTACTTTCAACAAGGGAAAACTATATCTAAAGATTTCTACCCATAGTCCTGTCAATACCATGAATGAAATAAAATCTTTATTGGGAAAATACAAAGGCAATACTCCCGTATATGTATACTTAGAAAAAGATAAAAAAACCATTATGGCAGATAGATCTCTTTGGATAGATATAAATAGTCAAAGGGCAATTAACCAGTTAAAGAGTCTACTAGGTGAAGAGTCTGTAAAAGTAATGTAGCGGAGATTAAAAAATATAATAAAAAATCTATAAATGAATATAGTTAAGGGGGAAGACAATGAAAACCATAGGAATACTGACAAGCGGGGGAGATGCTCCCGGAATGAATCCAGCTATTAGGGCAATTGTTAGAGCGGGAATTTTCAATGGATTTAGAATAATGGGCATAAGACAAGGATATAGTGGCCTAATCGATGGAGATATATATGAAATGAATTTATCTTCTGTTGCTGATATTATCCATAGGGGAGGCACCATGCTCAGATCTGCCAGATCTGATGAATTTAAAACTGAATCTGGGTTTAAAAAGGCATTAAATGTCCTAGATGTATTTGGAATAGACAGTTTGATTGTATTAGGAGGAGATGGAACCCTAAGAGGAGCAAAGGACCTCTATAATGCAGGGGTGCCAACTATCGGCATACCATGCACAATTGACAATGATTGCGGATACTCCGATTATACCATTGGATTTTTTACTGCCGTAGAGACTGTAGTAGATGCCATATCTAAGATTAGAGACACATCAACTTCCCACGGCAGGGCCAATGTCATAGAGGTAATGGGCAGAAGATGCGGAGATATTGCCCTATATGCCGGACTTGCCGGGGGGGCAGAAAGCATAATTATTCCTGAAGTAGAATTTGATATAGATGAGGTGTGCAAAAGGGCCATACAAGGTAAAAACAGAGGAAAGCTCCACCATATTATTGTATTGGCAGAGGGCGTAGGAAATGCATATGAAGTCGCCAAGGATATACAAGATAAGACCAGTATCGACACCAGAGTTACAGTACTTGGATATATACAAAGGGGAGGCAACCCTACATCTTATGACAGAATATTGGCAAGTAAAATGGGCAATAGGGCAATAGAATTACTTTTAGAGGGCAAATCTGGAAGGGCCCTTGGAGTAAAATGCAATGAAATTATAGATTTGGAGATTAACGAAGCATTAGACATTGAGAAAAAATTTAACTTAGATATGTATAACACATCAAAAATACTATCTATATAAAATGGAGGAATACACATGAAAAAGACAAAAATAGTTGGAACAATCGGTCCAACTTCTGAATCAGAGAGTATATTGAGGCAGCTTTTCTTAAATGGGTTAAACGTATGTAGACTTAATTTTTCCCATGGAAGCCATAGTGAACACAAAAATAGGATTGATAATATAAAAAGAGTGAGAGAAGAGTTAAAACTGCCCATAGGAATTATGCTAGATACAAAGGGGCCGGAAATAAGGCTTGGAAATTTTGACGAAGAATCCATAGACATAAAAGAGGGGGATATATTTACCTTAACTACCAGGGATATATTAGGAGATAAGACAATAGTCTCTGTTTCGTACAAGGATTTACCTAAGGATGTACACAAGGGCAGCAAAATATTAATAGACGATGGATTAGTTGAATTTGAAGTGTTGGAAATAATCGACAGCACAGATATTAAGTGCCTAGCATTGAACAACGGCGTACTTAAAGACCACAAGGGCGTAAATGTACCAAATGTAAAAATCAACCTTCCTGCTATCACAGAGAAGGACGTAGAAGATATATTATTTGGCATAGAAAATGGAATAGATTTTATCGCCGCCTCTTTTGTCAGAAAAGCTGAAGATGTTTTGGAAATAAGAAGGATTTTAGAAGAAAAAAATTGCTATACCATAGAAATCATATCAAAAATAGAAAATCAGGAGGGTGTAGACAATATAAATGAAATACTTTCCGTATCTGATGGTATTATGGTAGCTAGAGGAGACTTAGGAGTCGAGATACAAACAGAGGAGATGCCCTTAGTACAGAAAGAACTGATTAAACAGGCAAATCTAGTGGGTAAACCAGTTATAACGGCAACTCAAATGCTGGATTCCATGATGAGAAATCCAAGACCTACGAGGGCAGAAGTAACAGATGTAGCAAACGCAATATTAGATGGGAGCAGTGCCATAATGTTATCTGGTGAGACAGCATCAGGCAAATATCCAGTGGAATCTGTAAGGACCATGCACGATATAGCTATAAGAATAGAAGACTCTCTGGACCATAACAGTATATTAACATCAAAAATGGCAGTATCTGAAATAACTACCACAAATGCAATTGGCAAAGCAACTTGTACAACTGCCATGGATTTAGGGGCATCGGCCATAATCACAGCCACATCATCTGGATATACTTCCAAGGCAATATCCAAATTTAGGCCAAAATCGCCAATAATTGCAGCTACGACAACAGAGTCAGTAATGAGAAGATTATCTCTTGTATGGGGAGTTTATCCCGTATTGTCGCCATATAGCGATTCCACAGACGAAGTGATCGAATTGTCAATTCAATCGGCTATTGAAAAAGGATACGTGAAAGAGGGGGATTTAGTCATTATTACAGCTGGAATACCTGTGGCTACTGCTGGCTCTACAAATCTAATTAAAGTACATACTATTGCAAAAGTTCTTGTCAACGGAATGGGAATCGGAAAGGATGCTGTACTAGGGAATGTATGTATTGCCAATAATGCAGAGGAACTGAAAAATAAGTTTTCAGATGGAGATGTAATAGTAAGCAGGGATACAGATAGAGATATGATAAGCTATATTGAAAGGGCATCGGCCATAATCGTAGAACAAGGTGGGCTTACTTCTCACGCTGCTATAGTAGGATTAAACCTAAACAAACCAACTATTGTAGGAGCTACTGGAGCTACTTCCGCCTTAATGGACGGCCAGTTAGTTACAGTGGATAGCAGCACTGGCTTAGTATATGAAGGAGAAGCAAAAGTATTGTAGAAATTGCTGCCTAAGGGCAGTTTTTTTTTGCCGAAAACAGTTCATTTTTCTTCGTCAACATGTTATAATGTTTGTATATTTAGTGACACGAAATAAATAGGACAGGTGAATAAAATGAAGAAATTAGATAAAACAGAATTATTGCTTAAAGGCAGCATTTATAAAGCTCTTTTTACACTATCAATACCCATTATGATAAATAGCCTTATACAGACATTATATAACTTAGTAGACGGTGTATGGGTGAGTAAACTATCATCTGTCCACTTTGCGGCTACGGCTTTTGTATTTCCAGTAAACTTTTTATTCGTATCCTTGGGCATTGGATTGTCAATTGCAGGAACATCCATATTGTCACAGCTGGTGGGTGCCAATAAAATAGAAGAGGCGAAACTATATTCAACCCAATTAATGGCGATTACATTGCTAAGCTCCCTAATATTTTCATTCATTGGGTATTTGCTAAGTCCAGTGATCATAAGGCTAATGGGGGCCAAAGGGGAATTAGCAACATTGGGAAACACATATTTGAGAATAACATTTTTAGATTTACCTTTTATGTTTCTGTACTTTACCATAAATGCAATGATGAACTCTCAAGGAGATACAGTAACGCCAACCGTCCTAAGTGGAGTATCTGCCATACTTAATGCAATTTTAGACCCTATATTTATATTTACATTAGGTTGGGGTATTGCAGGGGCAGCTTGGGCTACATTAATATCGAAGGCAGTACTATCTATCTTCGGATTTATAATGCTTTTTGGCGAGACAAATAGAATAATACCTCAATTTAAAGGTTTTAAATTCAATCGGAGTATAATAAAAAAACTAATAGCTGTTGCTATTCCTTCGTCTATAGGTCAATCAGGAGCATCTTTGGGATTTATAGTTCTCAATGGATTTATAGGCTCTTACGGGACTGCCACCATTGCAGCATATGCAATGGTCAATAGAATTACTTCCTTAGTGATGCAGCCTGCCATGAGCTTAGGCTCAGCACTGACGGCGATTATAGGGCAAAATATTGGGGCCAATCAAATAGACAGGGTAAAAGAGGCATTTCATAAGGCTTTAAAACTTACAATATTAATAGGCACAGTGGGAGGAGTTTTGCTTGTAATATTTGATAAACCAATAATCAACTTCTTTATGCAATCAAAAGATGATCCTACAGTAATAGAATTGGCCTTAGTGTATTTAATATATATATCGCTGTCTATGCCATTGATGGGTATCTTCAGTGTATTGCAGGGAATATTTCAAGGCTCGGGAAATACCAAGTATTCTATGGCTATGGAAATAGGAAGGCTTTGGTTTGTAAGGCTTCCTATGATATTATTTTTTAAACACTTTACAGCATGGGGATCGTCGGGAATTTGGTTTTCAATGAGCTTTAGCAATTTGGTTGTCTGCATATATGGATATTGGATTTATAGAAAAAATGGATGGCAAAGAAGAGTATTGCACGAAGAGGCCATCACCTAAACTAGATACCCTTTACCATAGTAACATATTAAATAGTTAGAAAAAGTAAAATAGTATGGCATATACCCCAATTAAATACCATAATATACTTTTAATTTACAAATATATTTGTTATAATATGATTGCTTAAATAACAATTGAAAAAGGGGGCTAAAAATGTCAACAATAGGTAAATTTAAACGGGAAGATATAAGAAAAGACAATGCTGTTTTTTCCTCCATTAGGGCTACTATTGAGACAACGTTTTACGGTAATAATGTGGTTAAGGTAACATCGTTAACAGAGGCTTATAAACTTGCTGTGAAATCACCAGGCACCATAGTTACAGACATGCCTGTGCACGAGCCTACAGCATCTGGATTAGACGAGGGCAGTAAGATTCTTTTATTTAACGACGGCGATATAACAGGTCGTTTTGCAAAAGCTAGGGTAATCATTGGAGAATCAGGTGTCGATGTAGGAAAGTACGCAAGTATAGCAAGGGAGGCAGTATTCTTTACAAGATATAAGAATCTATACCATGCTGAAGTTATAATAGGTTTGCACGAAGACTTTATGGTAAAAGCACATCTTCTAATTCCGGAGGGTTACGAAAACACAATGTACAATTGGATGTTAAACTTTCAGTACATAACAGAAGAATACATGAAAATGTATAAGAATTCTGTAAAATTACCAGAAGGGGACATATATATATTGTCAGACCCAGATTACTATCCTCCAAGTCATCCCAATGGATTGGCATTATTTGATCCAGAGTACAACACAGCACTCTTATGTGGCATGAGGTATTTCGGGGAGCATAAAAAAGGAACCTTGACATTGGCTTGGGGGATTGCCAACAGAAATGGATTTGCGTCATGTCACGGTGGTATGAAAAGATATAATTTCAATGACAATAGAAAATATACAATAGGAGTATTTGGATTATCTGGTTCAGGAAAATCTACCCTAACCCATGAAAAACACGGTGGGAAATACGACATCACAATACTCCACGATGATGCCTATGTAATATCTACAGAAGACGGCTCATCAGTTGCATTGGAACCATCCTATTTTGACAAGACTCAGGATTATCCAGTAGACCATCCAGCCAATAAATATTTATTGACTGTGCAAAATTGCGGTATTACTCTAGACGATAATGGGAAAAAGGTAATCGTTACAGAAGACATCAGAAATGGGAATGGTAGGGCAGTGAAATCTAAACTTTGGGCAGATAATAGGGTTAATAAAATAGATGAGCCTGTAAATGCCATTGCATGGCTTATGAAAGATAGTACAATGCCTCCTATAATTAAAATAAATAACCCTGTGCTTGCCTCAGTAATGGGTGCCACTCTAGCTACTAAAAGATCTACAGCTGAAAGATTAGCTGAGGGCATAGATATGAATGCATTAGTTATTGAACCATATGCTAATCCCTTTAGGACATATCCATTAGGTCATGACTATGATAAATTCAAGGAACTATTTGAAAATAGAAAAATTGACTGCTATATAATAAATACAGGCCATTTCCAGGACAAAAAGATACCAAAAGAGCTGACACTACAACTATTAGAAGACATTGCAACAAATAAAGCTAAATTCAAGCAACTAGGCCAATTTTCAGATTTAGAGTACGTAGAGGTGGAAGGCTATATTCCTGATATGGAATCTGAAGAATATAAGAATATGTGGATTGGCAGCATAAGATACAGGAAAGATTTTCTAAAAGACATGGAAAGTTTCAAAGATGGCAGAGATAAACTCCCAAAGGAAGCATTAGAGGCATTGGTAAAGTTAGAGAAAGAAATATAGTAGATAGGGCGATTTAATTCGCCCTTAATTATTTTTTTGGAGATAAAATAAGTTAAATGTGATAAAATAATGATACTAATAGGTATGGAGGTTTGGAGAATGATAAAGTTAGGTGAAGTTCAGAGTTTAAAGATAAAAAGGTTTACATCTGTGGGAGCATATTTAGGTCTAGACGAAGTTGAGCAAGAAGTATTGCTGCCTAAAAAGCAAATACCAGAAGATTCAAATATTGGAGACTATGTCGAGGTGATGGTATACAATGATTCTAGAGATAGGATAATAGCCACAACAAATAGGTCAAAGGCTCAAGTCGGCCAATTGGCCCATTTAATGCTGGTAAGTCAGACAAAGATTGGTTCGTTCTTAGATTGGGGATTAGAAAAGGATTTATTTTTGCCATTTAGTGAAACAGTTGGATCCATAGATAAGGGTAAGGAGTACTTAGTAGGCATATATATAGATAAATCCAATAGAATTTGTGCTACTATGAAAATAAAGGATATGTTAAGGACAGACTCACCTTACAAGGAAAACGATAAGGCAAAGGGAACGATTTACAGTATCAATAGGGATATAGGGGCTTTTGTCGCCGTCGATGACAAATACGATGGACTAATTCCCAAAAAGGAACTTTTAGGTGCATATGACGTAGGAGATACTATAGAAGTAAGGATAAGCAATGTAAAAGAAGACGGAAGGCTGGATTTAAGCCTAAGGGACAGGAGCCATATACAAATAGATAAGGATGGAGAAGTAATAATTTCAAAACTGAAAGAAAGTTCTGGATTTCTGCCCATCAACGATTATAGTCCGCCAGAACTAATTCGCAAGGAACTTAAAATGAGTAAATCGGGATTTAAAAAAGCAGTTGGACGATTGTATAAAGAAGGTCTGATTATAATAGAGAAAAAGGGTATTAGATTAAAGCAATAAAAGTTGACTTTTTAGGAGGAAAAGATGAAAACAGGAGATATATTGTCGGGGGAGATAATCGATTTTAGTCACGAAGGGAACGGAGTAATGAAAATTCAAAGCTTCACAGTATTTGCTTCAGGTGGAATAATAGGAGATAAAGTAAAGGTAAGAATAAATGAAGTAAAAAAGAATTACGCCTTGGCCTCTGTAATTGAAATTATCGAGCATTCGAATGATAGAGTGAAATTTGATTTTTTTGTAGAAGAGTCAAGGGCAGGAATACCCTTAATAGAGTACAACTATAATAAACAATTGGAGTGGAAGAGAAACAAGGTGGAGATGGATTTACAGAAGATTGCAAGTCTTCAGGATGTAAAGGTGAATGAAACAATAGGCATGGACCATCCTTTTAGATACAGAAATCATGTACAAATACCCGTTGGGGAAAGAGATGATAACATAGTAATTGGCTTTTATGAACAAGGTACCAATCACATAATAGACATGGATACCAGCATACTCCAGCCAGAGGTCGGAGATAGAATAATAAACATAGTAAGAATGTGGATGAAGGGCCATAATATAAGGCCCTACAACAGAAAGAATAAGGAAGGGATCCTTAGACATATTGGAATAAGAGTAAATAAAGAAAACGAAGTTATGGTAATTTTAGTTTCAGGAAGTAAAAAGATACCATTTGTAGATAAATTGATTTGTGCATTGCAAAAGGAGAATGTAGTCAGTATATACCAGAATATCAATAGCGTGGATAGCTCCATAATATATGGTAGAGAATATATTCGGCTATACGGAATGGATAAATTGGGAGATTATATAGGAAAACTTGAATTTCAATTATCTCCCAATTCTTTTTTTCAAACTAATAGAAAGCAAACGGAAGTCTTATACAATAAGGCCATAGAATATCTTGAGCTAAATAAAGATGACATAGTATACGACCTGTTCTCTGGCATTGGAACCATATCCCTATTTATGGCACCATATGTAAAAAAGGTATATGGAGTTGAAATAGTAAAAAAAGCAATAGAAGATGCATGGGAAAATGCAAAATTAAATAATCTGCACAATGTTGAATTTATATTAGGTAAGACAGAAGATATCTTGCAAAAGTTTGCTAGTGAGAAAAAGTTAGGTAATAAAATAATCCTAGACCCCCCAAGGAAGGGTTGTGTAAGAAAATCATTAGAAACAATAGTAAAAATATCCCCTGAAAGAATAGTTTACGTATCGTGTAATCCGTCAACAATGGCAAGGGATGTAAAATATCTAGTTGATAAAGGGTACGAGGTAGTGGAGGTGCAGCCCGTGGATATGTTTCCCCATACTGGGCATATCGAATGCGTAATAGGAATGCAAAGGAAAGATACGTAGAAATCCTTAATTTTCAACACTTTACGAACTATGTTACTTTTACTAAAGATGGTGATGATTTTAGAAATAAGGAATTGAGAAATAAAATCGAAGTATCAGTAGTTTTAGATATGGAGTGTGTAGATATGTTGATGTATGATTAAATTAAAATATTTAGCAATATTTATAACATGTAATTCTAATTAAATTAAGTATAAAAAGAAAAAGCCGTTTTCTTTATTGAAAAATAAAGTAAGCGGTTTTTTTGTACCCAAAATTGAAAGGAGGAAGAAATTTGAACGCAAAAATAATTGCCATCACAAATCAAAAAGGTGGTGTAGGCAAAACAACAACCTGTGCCAACTTAGGTATAGGACTGGCTATGGAAGGGAAAAAAGTTTTGCTTGTAGATGCAGATCCACAAGGCAGTTTATCCATTAGTTTAGGATTCCCACAGCCGGATAAGCTTCCAACAACCATTGCAACAGTAATGGGAAAGGTTATTATCGACACACCTATTGAGCCTAGAGAGGGCATCTTACAACATCATGAGGGAGTAGACTTACTCCCAGCAAACATTGAATTATCTGGTATGGAAGTATCCCTTGTTAATGCTATGAGCAGGGAAACCATACTTAAACAATACCTTGATACGGTAAAGAAAGATTATGATTATATACTTTTAGACTGTATGCCCTCTTTAGGTATGTTAACGATTAATGCCCTTGCTGCATCTGATAGTGTAATCATTCCTGTACAGGCTGATTATCTACCTGCAAAGGGATTAGAACAGCTTTTACAGACCATTGGAAAGGTACGCAGGCAGATAAATTCGAAACTAAAAATTGATGGTATTTTATTGACTATGGTAGATGGGCGTACTAATTTTGCCAAGGACATTAGCAGTCTAGTAAGGAAAACTTATGAAGGCAGTATTAAAGTATTTAAAGCAGATATACCTCGTTCAGTAAAGGCAGCAGAAATTAGTGCAGAGGGAAAAAGTATTTTTGCCCATGACCCAAAGGGAAAAGTTGCTGAAGGGTATGGTAATTTAACCAAGGAGGTGTTGAAAATTGAAAAGCTCCGCCAAAAACATAAAGCTGGCATCAGTAGATGATTTATTTTCCACAGAGGAAAGTAGGGCTGATGAAGCAAGGGAAAAGATAATTGAAATCCCTTTAACAGAATTACATCCCTTTAAAGACCACCCATTTAAGGTAATCGATAATGAAGCCATGTTTGATACAGCAGAAAGTGTTAAACAATATGGTGTATTAGTTCCAGCCATTGCAAGACCCCGTGATGAGGGTGGCTACGAACTTGTGGCAGGACACCGAAGGAAAAGAGCCTGTGAACTTGCAGAACTTGAAACAATGCCTGTCATAGTTCGCAACCTTGACGATGATGCCGCCATTATTATCATGGTTGACAGCAACTTGCAGAGAGAAAATATCTTACCAAGTGAAAGAGCCTTTGCATATAAAATGAAGTTATCAGCAATGAAAAGGCAAGCAGGTAGACCATCAAAAGAAAATAGTTCCCAAGTTGGGAATAATTTATTAGGAAAAAAATCAAGCGACCTTTTAGCTGAGCAAATTGGCGAAAGTAAAAATCAAATCTATCGTTACATCCGTCTTACTCACCTTATCCCAGAAATACTTTCGATGGTAGATGAAAAGAAAATAGCCTTCAATCCTGCTGTGGAACTATCCTTCCTTAAAGATGAGGAGCAAATTGACCTACTTGAAGCTATGGATATGGAACAGGCAACACCTTCACTTTCACAGGCACAGAGATTAAAGAAATTTAGTAATGAGGGGAAGTTAAGCCTTGGAGTTATGAGTGCCATAATGAGTGAAGAAAAGAAGGGGGACTTAGATAAGGTAACCCTTACAGGAGATAAGTTAAAGAGGTATTTTCCAAAATCATATACACCAAAACAAATGGAAGAAACGATTATTAAACTGCTTGAAGGCTGGCATAAAAAACGAATTAGGGATCAAGAAAGATAAACAATATTTAAGCAGGAAAAGAGGTGATATTTATGGCAGTTTTTAGAGTGGAAAAAACACGGGATTATACAGTGATGTCAAACCATCATTTAAGAAATACAGACCTTTCCTTAAAAGCAAAAGGCTTATTATCCCTTATGCTTTCTTTACCGGAGAACTGGGATTATACGACCAAGGGACTTGCCTGTATATGTAAGGATGGCATAGATAGTATTAACAGTGGTGTAAAGGAACTAGAAGTTAATGGATATGTGATTCGTAGGCGGTTAAGGAATGAAAAAGGGCAACTGACTACTACAGAATATACTATTTTTGAACAGCCTCAAAACCTTGATATAACTGATATACCACCTAAAGGGGAAAATCCAATACTGGATAATCCCATCTTGGATAATCAAGCACAGGAGAAACCTATATTGGAAAATCCAATCTTGGAAAAACCTAAACAGGCTGAGCCTATCTTGGGAAACCCCCACCAATTAAGTACTAATATATTAAATACTAATTCATTAAATACTGATTTATTAAATATGGAGGTATCAAATCCTTATCCATCAAATCTGTATCAATCAAATAAAGAGCCACAAGAAAAAAAGATGAGATATGATGAGATTGGATGTGATAGCCCAGCAGAAATAAAAAAAATGGTTTTAGAAAATATTGAATATAGGTATATTAAAGATAATCATAACCGTGAGCGTTTAGATGAAATCGTAGACCTAATGGTGGAAACCCTATGCTCTACCAAAGACACAATAAATGTTGCAGGAGATGATTACCCTGCACAGCTTGTAAAAGAAAAGCTACTAAGGATAAATTGTCTGCATATTGACTATGTCTTTGAATGTCTTGATAAGACCACCACCTACATCCGTAACATCAGGCGGTATTTATTAGCGACTTTGTTTAATGCACCATCCACCATAGATAGTTATTACTCGGCACTAGTTAATCATGACTTAAATAGAAACCCCTAAAGGCATTTTGTACCTGGTACAAGAGGATTACAAAATGCCTTTTTCTATGTCAAAAGCAGAAGGGAGGAGCTTCCTATGCAGGAAGAAGTAGAAAATAGAACAGTAGCACTTGTAATAAGCGGTACAAAGCTTACAGCAAGAAGTTTAAAGGCAGCTATTTTAAAATATCTAGCATGGCGAAAGGATAAGAAAAATCATCCTGAAATTCCTCAAGGAAAACAAAGTATAAAAGACCTTGCTAAGCAAAATGCAGGAATGACCAATATTGAAATTACAGATAAAAATATTAAAAGCTTTGAAAGATCAGCAAGAAAATACGGTGTTGATTTTGCTATTAAAAAAGATAGAAGTGTAAACCCACCTAAATATCTTGTCTTTTTCAAGGGCAGGGATGCAGATGCCATTACTGCTGCATTTACGGATTTTACATCTAAAATGGTAAAAAGAGCAGAAAGGCCTTCCGTACTTTCACAGCTTAAAAAGTTTACCCAGCTTGTGAAGAACACAGTTACAGATAGGGTGAAAAGTAAAGATAGGGAGCAAAGCCTATGAATACAAGACTAAAAAGAATATTAATCTTAAATATCCCTTATCTATTTTTAGCCCTATTTTTTACTAAGGTATCACAGGCATGGAGACTTGCCCTTGGATATGATATTGGGCAGAAAATTTTAAACCTAATGAATGGCTTTAGATTAGCATTTGATAACCCACT
>JALNZV010000061.1 GCA_023229175.1 Tissierellaceae bacterium
CTTCATATTCCGACACTTCTCTTTCCCCTAAAGCACTAACGAAGCTATTCAGCTCTGAGGCTATGTCTAACATTTGATTAGCCCACTCGCTAAGATTGTCAAGCCTTTGTTGCTGGTAGTCGTTGGTTAGCTTTGCGAGTTCTGCCTCAAGCTCCTTCTCCTTGTCGATATTGCCCTTGTAGAGCTCTAATTCAGCCTCAAGAGTAGCTTTCTTTAAGTCGTAAATCTGTTGAGCAGTAAGGTTAGCATTTAATAACTCTGTATTAAGGGCTATTTGGTTAAGCTTCGTTTGTGAAGCCCTAAGATTAGCCTCATCCCCGTAAGTGCTCAAACCTTTCTCCTTCTTCTGCTTAATCCTTTCCTCAAGCTCTGCAATCTCTATCTTAGTCTTCTCTCTCTCATTGTCTGAGTATTTCTGCAGGTCCCCTTCGTATTGCTCTTTAACTATTCTCTCGACGTCCTCTATTTGTTTTTTTATGCTATTCTTCTTTAGCTCTTCGATATCCCTCTCTAATTGCATTTCTGACTCTACAATAAAACTCGAATACTCTATCGCATAAGCCTCTGTTTGCTTGTAAGCCTCATCGTATTTAGCCTCGATTATCGCTACCCATTCAGCTTGCTCTTTCTTAGCTGCCTTTTTAAGAGCTTTCTCCTCCTCAATTAAACTCTTATCAAGTTTATCGAGTTTAGTCTTGTACGCCTCCTCAAGGTCATTTTCTCTTTGCTTATTAAAGATTTTCTCGCTTTGAGATAAGACTGCTAAACTATTAGCATATTCTTTTTCTGTGATTTTGCCAAATCTCCTTTGGGCTTCTAATTTCTTCGCTTCTATGTCCTGTTGGAGCTTGAACATCTTTTCTTCATACTCCCTATCATTTTCAAAGCTTTTTTCTTTACTTAGTCTTTCGTACTCTAAATCTTTCTCCTCAATCCCCCTCTTCCTTTCAAGGGATTTGATTAACTCGTCTAATTGCTTTTCTCTCGCCTGTTTTGCTTTCTCGGTCGCTTCCTCTCTTCTTCTTTGCTTCTCTTCTTCATCCTCCAGCTCTTTGCTCGTTACATTTTGGTAATTATCATTATAAGTTTGCACCCCCTCATTCCTTGTTTTTATGAGGTTGTTAAGAGCTTCTATCTGTTCTTTGTATTCCTCTGTTCCAATTTTTATCGTTGCGATTTCTGTTCTTTTAGCGGCGATAGCTTTATCCAATCCCTTAATTTCTTTATCCTTTTCTCGCATTATGTCCTTAGAGAGTTTAATCTCTAAATCCCTTTTCCTCTGAGCTATCTCTAATTCCTTCTTAGCTATCTCTTCCTTGCTCGCCCCATTCTGCTTAAGTCTTAATACCTCCTGCCTACCTCGTTGGGCGTTTGCTTCCATTTCGGTCTTTGACTTTTTATTAAGCCTATCAATAGTCGCCTCCACTTTTTTTGCAGTAGCCTCATAATCTCTCATAGCTCGGTCTGCGGCTTTGGTTTCCTCCGATGACTTGCCCATCCATTTTGTAACCAAAATAATACCCCCGACTAATGCGGCTAATCCTGCAATAATAAGTGTTATTGGGTTAGCCAGCAATGTGGCATTCCATATTGCCGTAGCCACTGCAATAGCTTTAGTAGCTATACTCCCTTTTACCTTAGCTGCGGTAAAAACCGCTTCTTTGACCGTTGATATCCCTGTTATAACCCCCCCTTTAACTCTTGTAGTATTTAGTGCGTTTTCGGTTACTAGTTCTTCTTGTGAGGTTTTAATCCTCAGCTTATCTAATGCCCACTCCGCGGCTTTGTATACGGTGCTTTGCTTTTGCACCATGTTTTGGAGATATTTTAACGACGTTAAAGCAGTTAGTACTATCTGCATATTCTTCATCGACTCCAAATACTCATTGTCAGACTCGGTAAGCATTCCAGTCAATGACGCGTAAGCTCCGTATGCTCCTATAACCCCTCCTACCGCTTCTGTGAGACCGTCAAAAGCTCTGGTGTCGCTCGCTGCTTTCTTAGCTTCCTCCTGGACGTCCCCCATTGCATCCTTAAACGTTGCGAGTTGAGTAGCTAAAGCCTTATACTCTGCCGAGGTGTCTCTCCCCTCTAACTTCATCACTGTTAGCTCCTCGGTCATATCCATTATAGTAGTTCTTAGCCCCTTACCGGCTAACTCATAATTTCCAACTTGTCGGTGGAAGTTTCCTAACGAAGTTTCAGCTTCTGTTAATTCCTCTGTAAGTTGCTTTATCTCTTGAGCTTTCTCCATCCCATAAGCGTCCTGTCTTGCCGCTTTGGACAAGCTATTATATTCGGCAGTAGCTAAAGATAGTTTAGCCTTTAACGCGTCAAGACTATCTCCTTGGGCTTTCTCTGCTATTATATTGTTTTGGATTTCCTTTTCATAAGAACGTATAAGGGTTGATTGGTGTTTGATTTGTTGACTTACCTCTGCTAACTTAAATTCTTTCTCCTGGTAAGCTCTTACTTCCCCCTCATTAGTAGGTTTACTATTCTTTTGCTCTTCCCTTAAGGCTTTCTGTTCCTCCTTTAATTGGGCGACACGGATTTTTAATTTTGCCAAGTTCTCGAGAGCTTCTGTAGCTTTAATCTCTACGTCTACTAATACTTTTTTTTCGCTATTTGCCATAATAATTTGGTTTTTCTTGATTTATGTTGTATATTTGCATTCTAATTAATAATCATTTATATGTCTGATTGGGGTTATTTGGTAGGAGCTATATTATGTTTTGGGTTGTTTTCCCTAATCATAAGACCTTTTATAGTCGATTATAAGGGGTTTAAAGAGCATTTAAAGAAGAATCCATCTTCCGGCAACCCTTTTAAAAATATATTCCCTTGGGATTAATCTTATCATAACTTTATCAACTCCACTTTAGTTAACTTCTTATTACTTATGAAATTGCTTATCTTGCTTATGTAGAAATAAGCCCCGAATTGCTTTAGATATATAGGTGTAAAGTAGTCTAACTCCTCTATATCCTGTTCATTTAAAACCAATTCTACGTTCATCGTTCTAGCTTTTACCAGCATTCTGCTTATTAGCTTATCATAGTAATTATCTAATAGGCTCTGTGCTGTTATGTGATTAGATATTACGTAAGGGTTAGTAGATATCTGCCTAACTCTCACCAGATGGGGTTTAGTCCCTTTGAATTTTTTAACCTCTGTAACCCCTTCTATAGAATATTCGTAGATAGGTATATAAGCTAATTCAAGCCCTCCGGCTCTTACGTCTTTACCGCTTTCCCACTTAAGCGTGAATAGGTCTTTCCATTTACCTAATGTTCGGTTATCTATGTAAAAATTGCCCTTTTCTTCTAACTCCTCATCCCCTACTTTAGCCTTCTCAAACCTCAAGAAGTTGTTCTGTCCGTAACCGTCTAATACGAAGCCCATTTCGATACCGCTTTTACTGGTCTTTCCTGACCAGTCTTTAGCTATGCTTTTGTTTTGGTATAACTTGTCCATGGTATTGGCTTTTACCACCTTGTTATTGTTGTCAACCAATACCGTTAGACCGTACGTCCTGCAAAACTCTTTGAATAGGTCTAAATAGGTTTCAAACCCCGTGTTATTGGCAAAATACAATCTCCCATTTAATGGTATAAATTCTGCCTCCTGTTCAGTTA
>JALNZV010000032.1 GCA_023229175.1 Tissierellaceae bacterium
GGATTGGAACTGCATCTCACTATCCATTCTACAACAAATTAGACGCCTATTTTGCCCGCATCTCCCAATCTAGGACATATGCCATTGTCGTAAAGGCAAAAGAAAAGTTCCCAGAGGGAGTATTTATCAATGCAGAGTATCCCAATAGGTCATTCAGGGAATTAAGTGCCAGCTCGGGACAATATATTTTAGTAGTGGGAGAAAGCCACCCAACAGGCCATGGGCACGACACCAAAATCCACTATGAAGCTTTAATAGATTTTGCCAATAGCCTATTTACCGTAGAAGATATCCCGTATAGGTGGTCCACACAGGACTGCATAGCCGTAGACGGAGTCCCATACATAGGTAGGTTCTCGCCAGAGATGCCAAATCTTTACATAGCTACTGCCTTTGGAAAATGGGGTATTACCAATGGATTAGTTTCCTCCATTTTGCTAAGAAATTTAATAGTCAACGGTTCTAGCCCTTGGGAAGAAATATACAATCCCTCTAGAAATAAAAATATCTCCGCCATAGAGGAGACAAAAAAACAGAGTCAAAGAGCAGAAAAACATCTGGCACAGCATGACTCTCAAAGGCCTTTAAAAGACACAGATGTGAAAAAAGGCGAAGGTAAGATTATCGAAGTTGACGGCAAAAAAGTCGGAGCCTACAGGGATCAAAATGGAAACCTGCACTTTGTAAACCCAGTATGTGCACATATGGGTTGCCAAGTAAACTGGAACCCAGCGGAAAAATCCTGGGATTGTCCATGCCACGGTTCCAGATACGACGTAGATGGGAATGTGCTCAATGGGCCAGCAGTCAACTCCCTTAGTTTTGATCGAGATGTGAATATCCTTCATAGATTGACGAAGGAAGACTTTTAAATAAATTAACCAGCTCAGGGTCGAATTGAGATCCTGAGTTGTTTTCAATTTCCTTTAGTGCCTGTTCCGCAGACATCACAGGCTTATAGGACCTTTCGTGGGTCATGACGTCAAAGGCCTCAATTATGGAAAATAATCTGGAAGTATAGGGGATTTCTTCGCCCTTTAATCCTTGTGGATATCCCATTCCATCCCAACGCTCCCTTAAGGCTAGGATACTTTTTCCAATGTGGGAAAGCCTAGTGGAGCCGCTGACAATTTTAAATCCCAGCTCCGGCAGTCTTCTTACGCTTTTCCACTCATCTGGGGTTAGGGGACCGCTTTTCATAAGGATTTCTTCGTCTATTCCCACCTTGCCTATATCGTGTAAATCCGCCAATAGAATTAAATTTTCGATTATGCTTTTTTCCAGTCCCAAGGCATTGCCCACTTCCTTTGCCATGGCCGCCAATCTCTCGTGATGCTCTTCATTTTCATACTTATTTTTATTTAAGTTATTCTTTATGGAACTTATTATCATACCGTAATTTATTTCACTGTTATCCATTTTATTTGCATACATCTTGTCCTCTGCCAGCTTAAACAAAGTTGTATAATCGTAGTGCTCATTGTTAGAGGTAGCATATCCCAAGGCCACCAAAGGCTTAATAGGGTCCTCGTCCGCTGCGAAGGTAGCATCCCTTATGGCATTGACAATATTGACACAGGTCCTTTCAATGGTATATGGCATAAACACCACTATTTCATCTCCGCCAATTCTGCAGGCAATGTGGTGGGGCTGTATATTTTCTTTAATTATGTTGGAAACCTTAATTAGCAATTGGTCACCTATATTGTGTCCAAACGTATCGTTTGTGATTTTCAGGCCATTTAAATCGGCTACGATAATGGAAAAGGGCATAGGGCTCTCCTTCTCGTATTGCTGCAAAAGCTCAGACATATAAACCCTATTGTATAAGCCAGTCAGCTCGTCGTGGTATGTCTTAAACATCAGCTTTTTCTTGGATTCTTCAAGTGCACCAGTTTTCTCCCTTACAGCCAATTGAAGGCTGGAGTTCCACATTGAAATTACAATTATAATGACTATCAAAACTAGAACAAATGCCAGTATTGCAACCCAAAAATACTTATTCTGCAGCATACCTTTCTGCCTCAGGGGCATCCATTTTTCCTCAATTACTTTTCTTTCATAGTCGGTAATTTGTGAAAGGCCCTTGTTGAATATTTGATTTAAAATAGGCCAGTCATTTCTCGTAGCAATGGAGAGATTTGATTCATAGGGAGTCTCCACATTGACCATAAGGTTTGATATATTATCCCTTTCAATCTCTGCATTTGCACTCATTATCTCTATTATCATGGCGTCAGCTTCTCCAAATGCGACCATTCTCATGCCATCGCTGGGAGATTTTACCGTTCTGTATTCAAGCTTTGGGAACCTTTCATTGAGAAATTCTATGATGTCATATCCCTCGATAACTATGATGTCCATACTGGTATTAGCCAGCTTTTCAAAAGTAAGGTTTTCGGAGAAATTCTTCCTAGTTATAATGACATTGGGATTATCTATGTAGGGTATTGTGAAATCCAAATACTTACTCCTTTCAGGAGTCTTTGTCGCCGCAGTTATCCCAGTCAACTCTCGATTTTGAACTTGAGTAATAAGGTCGTCAAAGTTGTCGAACTCCACCATCTCAATGGCAATACCTAGTTTTCGTTCTAGAAGTTTAAAATAATCGGCAGAGATACCCACATACTTTCCATTGCTGGAAAATTCCACAGGAGGATAATCTATGGTGTGACCGATTCTAATTTCGTCTTTATGCTCATCTAGCCATGCCTTTTCTTCCTCCGTAAGGAAAATATCGGAGGCATTGTCGTCTTTAGTGTTAATTATAAAAAAGGTGGCCACTATGGCAACAGCAATTAGTAATGTCAATAACAATACACTTTTTCTCTTTAGTTTAGACATAAAAAGTCCCCCTTTTAAATCTAATTTCCGAAGACAGACCAAATGATGATTATTTCCATTATACTATAAAGGTCTGTAAAAAACATTATATAATGGGAAATTAAGAAAAAGGGAGCTAAAAGTTTATTTATTTAATAATTTCAATTTTACCGCCAGTATAAGTTCCATCGTCGTAGTTTTCATTAAATCTAATGCCACTGGCATCTAGTTCCCGCTCCTGCAGCCTTTTAACGATGGTTTCCTTCTGTTTATTTCTCTCAAAGGGATTGACCGTTTCACCAACTCCCTCTACGATTTCAAACCACTTTTCAAAGGGAATACCTATACCTATTTCATTGGGCTGCCAGTCGGCAACTAAACGGGTACCAGGACATAAAAAGGTAATATTGATGTCCTTCGTATTATAGGGATATGTAGTTAAGTCCTGACATACTGCTTGCAGTCCAACAGTCCTTAAATTTGACGTATATCCGTTGAAATGACCGTGGCCTTGGATGAACCTCATAATATTGTAGGGGTTGCTAACTACTACAACCACATCTGGATTTACATCGTAATTTTCCAAGGGCATAACTGAAATGCCAACAGGCTCTTCTTTTAAAAACAGCATCTCATCGGTGATGCTCTTTGATATATCTAAGCTGCAATATATATTTCTGCTAAACCGAACTTGCCCGCTTGCCATGGGCTCGGGTATTTCTCTCATTTTCAAGGCCATAGCTCCATTGGGACAGGCCTGGTTGTCCTTGGTCAGTTTCATGGAAGCCCCTTTGCTTGCCAACTGGACAGAATTGCAATATGTCACCCTCCGCTCTCTCTGGGGCACGTGAAAATTAAGAAATTCGTATTTGTCAAAGAAAAATTTAATCCCAACTGGTTTTCGATTTAGTTCTAAATAAGATTCTATTAAATTTACACTGCTTTTAATATTCACTTTTATCCCTCCAGAATAAATTAGTTTACAACTATTAAAATTATATCATTGTAACTTAAGGAATAAAAATTGAGAATATTAATACAAATTAATTACCTATTAAGAAACTTAATAGGTAATATTTCAGTGCAATCACTTGTATAAGGAGACAAATTGCAATGAGATGGGACTTCCCCTAAGGGGTAAATCCTCTGTGGCCAGTCTTAGGATGCCTTTTTCAACAGTATAATTGACCTCAGGCTGAAGCACGCCGTTGACAAAGAGATGCTGAAAGGAAGTCTCTTTTGGATCCAAAATCCCATTTTGGCCGTAGACCATTATTTCATCAAAATCCGTATAGGTTTCATGGCCATGACCGTAGGCATTATACAGATGCGTCTCTCCCTTCAGGACTTTGCCGCCCCTGTCTTTGACCTTTACAAATTCTAAAGTAATCGGCACCCCATCCAATGGGATATCCATGGTGATTATCTCCAAAAAGTTTTCTTCTAAGACGTAATTTGTCTTTGGCTGGAGGACCCCATTTATATATAAATTGTAATAGGACACATCCACTGGGTCGAGGATACTTCCACTTCCATAGGCAGGTATCTGGTCGGCATTTGTAAAGGTCCTCTTATCCCCTTCGGAATAGGCATTAAATAAAGAGTGTTCCGCCTTTAGGACGTCTCGAGGATGGCAGTCTCCCTCCTTGAATTTCTCACATATATAATCTAGAAAGTCAATACAAAGAGTATATTTCCAACGCAGGTTAAAGTAAGGCACTTGGACAGTGACCCTTTCCACAGACTTTATTATAATAAATACTCCTATTATCAAGTTCAACCGCCCCTTTGTTTCAACATCTGCATATAGCAGTTTGGAATTCGTCTCCACTACAATATGGGGAGTAAACTCGTCAAAGTCCCTGGGCATATACATGATTATATCCCTATTTATATCGGGAAGATAGCCCTCTATGGTGGTATTGTCATCGGTTACTATTTCATATGGTATCCTAAAGCTAAACCCGACTCTTCTAAATTTGGGCCTAGATGGGATTTCTTCGATTTGCAATGTGGAATCCACTATAAATCCTGACTTGAAGGAAATATTTGAAAATCCATGAGGGCCAATGTGGACTGTAAAGTCCCTGAGGCAGATTCTATCCTTATATTGGGAAAGAACCTTAGGTACCATGATAAAGGCCTTCCCCAATTCAGAAGGCGGTGGTATTTGATTTTGGATCATAGGGCATTTCATAAAATCTGGATTTAGGCATAAGTTTTTTTTGCCCGTAAACATGACAAAGGAGAGAACAATAGTAGAACCCTCAAGGGGGGTGTCCTCCGTAGTCAAAGTAAGTAATCCTTTTTGGACCTGGTAATTGGTCTTAGGTTGGAGTACTCCGTTTATATATAAATTATAATATGAGACGGAGTTTGGATCTAATATGCCCCTATTGCCGTAGATTTTCAATTCGTCATTGTCCGTATATATTATCTTATCCCTATGTGCAAGCGTATTATATTGGTATACGCTGGCGTATACTAAGCTGGAAAAATCGACTTTTTTCACCGTATTCACCCCTTGCGATAATTCTATTTCAATATATGAATTACATCTATATAAATCTGGGATGTGCAAATTCGCACATCCCAGATATGACCTTTAAGTTTCAATCGCAGTATTTGAATCTGAATCTGGCTCAAATTTCGTTACCACAAGTATAATTGGAGTTCCTGGGAGAATGGTGTCTACATCGTCAACAGTGATTTCTGAGCCGTCTGTTTCAACTTCATATAACTCTGATTGCTGCAATACGCCATTTATAAACAACAGATAATAACCTTCCTCTTCTGTGACTGTCTCTATAGTCGTCAAGGCATTACCTTCGTCATCTATAAAATCAGCTGCTTCAATGGTGAGGACACTATCTTCTACATCGTCTGCATCGAATTCGTAGAAATACCTAAGGACCTCGGGATTAATAGTAGTTACTGTATCAGTGTCTGCATCGATTACAAGTTTAAATAATTTTACCGCCATTTCATCTCCCCTTTCGTCATAAAAGTTCTTCAATATGCTCAACACATATCCTAATATTATTTTATGTACAAGTACTGAAATGGTGACTAAAAAATAATCACAATAAATATGTCCGCATTGAAATCCCAAGAAAACAATAGTACAATGAAATTAATACGAAATTTAATGAAATTTTAATCTATATTAAATTTTATTTAAACTTTTAACTACTATAATGTAATTACAATAAATAGTAGGAGGTACGATATGGTAACTTTACAGCAAGTAGAAGAATTGAGAGCCTATGCAAATATTAGTTTCAAGGAGGCAAGGAGTGCCCTGGAAGAGACCAATGGGGATATTCTGGAGGCCATAATCAACCTAGAGAAGAAAGGTTTGATTAAACAGCCAAAGGATGGGGGGTATTACAGCACAAAAGAAAGCACACAAGAGGAACCCAAAGACAAATCAAAATACAGAGAAGAGTCCACTTCTTCATTTCAGGGGACAGTACGAAAGTTTGGTGTATTTCTAAATAAATTATTCGATAAGGGAAACAGCAATTTATTTGAAGTTACAAAGGGAGGGTCAAAGGTCATGTCCTTTCCAGTGACCATATTGGTATTGCTGATGATTTTCACATTTTGGATAACGATACCTTTGATGATTTTGGGGCTGTTCTTTGGGTATGGCTATAAATTCGTAGGTCCTGATTTAGGGAAAGAATCAGTAAATCGTGCCATGGACAGTGCATCCAATGTGGCAAAAAACATCAAAAAAGAATTCAAAGGTGATGACAATGACGACTAAAGTATTAATAGTTGAGGATGAAGAAAAAATAGCTCGATTTGTAGAATTAGAGCTGAAATACGAAGGCTATGACGTAGAAAAGGCCTATGATGGCAGGGCTGGGCTGGAACTAATAAGGTCCAGTCCTTTTGACATTGTGCTACTGGATATAATGCTGCCAGGTCTAAATGGCATCGAGGTCCTAAGGAGAATAAGGCAAAATTCCAACATACCCGTAATATTACTGACAGCTAGAGATGCCGTAGTAGATAAGGTAACGGGCTTGGACAGCGGAGCAGATGACTATATAACGAAGCCTTTTGCCATAGAAGAGCTATTAGCTAGGATAAGGGCAGTATTGAGAAAAAGGGAAATCTCCGAGGTCAAGACAGAGGATACCCTTAGGTTTAAGAAATTGACACTAAACCCACAGGGAAGGGAAGTACACGTAGGAGACACGTCAGTACATTTGACAAAAAAGGAATTCGACCTATTGGAACTACTGCTGGAAAATAAAAATATCGTCATGACTAGGGAAACTATATTAGATAGAATATGGGATTACGATTTTTCCGGCGGAACAAACGCAGTAGATGTCTACATAAGGTATTTAAGGGCGAAGTTGGAGGAGCCCTTTGGACTAAAGATATTTCACACTATTAGGGGAGTGGGGTATGTAATCAAAGATGAAGACTAAAAAGGAAGACAGTCAAAATACATTCTCGTCGAGAATACGTTCGTCCCTCGTATTAAAACTAAATCTGGAGATATTCATAAGGTTATTAACTGGATTTTTAGCCATAAATACCCTTATATTAGTCATGAGCTTTTTTATGGTAATATGGGAAGCGGAAATTGCTATACAGGATATTGCAGAAACTGCAAATGAAATACCCCAAAGCGAAGGAACAGCCATAGGACAAAATAGGGAATACGAGATAATAAGCATAAAAAAGCCAAAAGGCATCAAACTGCCCAAAGGGGTACAAAACTTATTGCCCATACAAATAAAAGACGCTAAAAGAAACATATCCATAGACAAATCCCATAGCAAAGATTCATGGGTTCAAAGGATAAGATCCCTAAGGTACTCAGTGAGTCTTTCTTTAGATATGCAATACTACGAAATATCCTATGAGGTAGGGCCTAGGCTCCTAAGGTATCTAAGGCTTTTATTGACAATAATCATAGTGGAAATTTTGATACTCCTTCGAAACTTAGTTAAGGGCCAAAGATCCATAAGGAAAACCTTAAAGCCCCTGGCAGAATTGGCTGAAAAAGCCAAGACGTTAAATGCCCTTCAGTCCTTCGACGATAAAAATTTAAAGGATATGGCAGGGGAAATCAGCAGCATAGATGCCAGTAAATTAGATAAGCGAATATCCGTAGACAGCTCTCAAAACGAATTAAAAGACTTGGCATCTGCCATAAACGGAATGTTAAACAGAATTAACCAATCATACCAATCTCAGGTTAGATTCGTATCAGATGCGTCCCATGAGCTAAGAACCCCAATATCAGTTATACAGGGATATATAAATTTATTGGATCGCTGGGGCAAAGAAGACGAAAAAGCACTCCAAGAGTCCATAGATGCCATAAAGGACGAAATAGAGGCCATGAAAAACTTAGTAGAAAAGCTTCTATTCCTCGCCAGGGGAGATAATGAGACAATACAACTTCACAAGGAAGTATTCGACAGCTGTGAAGTCATAGGAGAGATAATAAAGGAAACTGAAATGATCCACCAGGAACACAAATTAATCTCTCAGTTAGAGAGCCCAGCATTAATAGAGGCAGATAGACAATTATTTAAACAGGCCATTAGGATTTTAGTCGACAATAGCCTAAAATATTCCCCCAAGGGAAAAGAAATAGTATTAAAAGTCAAAAAAGCGGAAGAGTCCATTAGCATCGTAGTCCAAGATAGTGGAATAGGCATAGATGGAGAAGACCTTCCTCAAATCTTCGATAGATTTTACCGTTCAGATGAATCCAGGGCAAGGAAAAGCGGAGGCTCTGGCCTAGGTCTATCCATAGCCAAATGGATAGTAGAGAGGCATGGAGCGTATTTTGAAATAGTAAGCAGAATAAATATAGGTACCCGTATAACCGTAACATTTCCTACCATTCCCAAAGAGTAAAATTAATTAAAAAAGAAAAAGGAAGAATTATTGGAATAATCATTTACAATACGAAGGGGATGTGGTAGAATTTTATTGTTCAATCAATGAACAAATGGTAAGGGGAGAATATATTTATGAAATTTTTTAGCCCTTCGGCGACACTTAAGGAATTAAAGCTATTGGAATTTATAGAATCTAAACCCATAGGCACATCACAGCATGAAATGGCAAAGGTCATAGGGGTTGCCGCTTCATCAGTTAATATTTATATAGATAAGTTTGAAGAAAAAGGATACCTAGTAAGGGATTATCAATCTCAAAAAATAGTTCACTACAATATGACACTCAAGGGCATCAAAAGAAAAAATTTTCTATCCATAACCTATTATCACGAACTTCTATCACTTTACCGATTAGCAAAGCAAAATATAGAAACTTTTTTAGAAAAACTGGAGAATAAGGGCTACGAAAATGTTTTATTTTACGGTGCAGGAGAGGTGGCAGAGACGATTCTTTCCATCGTTAAGTCTAGAGAGGACAAACCTTTAAGAGTCGTAGCACTAGTAGATGACGATGTAAGCAAAAAATCCAATGAACTATTGGGATATGAGATTATATCCAGAAGTAATATAAAACATCACAACCACGACGGAATAGTAATCACCTCTTATACATATGAAGACGAAATAAAGAAGAAATTAGAAGAAATAAACTACCCAATGGATAAGGTAGAATTGTTCTTTACGGGAATGTAAACCTAACTATCCTATCTCCCTGTTACCCTGAGCATTACGTCACTTTGTCAACCAGAGGAGCGTAGCGACGAAGGATCTTAACGAAGGATTTTAACGAAAGGAAGTAATTACATGGCAAAAAGAATCTTTCTATCTTCCCCTCATATGAGTGAAGAAGGATACGAAATGGAATACATACAAGAAGCATTTGACACAAACTGGATAGCACCCCTAGGCGCAAATGTAAATGAATTTGAAAAAGAATTGGCTAACTATGTAGGAATAGAACATGGGGCAGCTTTGGTATCAGGTACAGCAGCTATACATTTGGCACTAAAGGCAGCAGGTGTAAGTGAAGGGGATATAGTATTCTGCCAAAGCCTTACTTTTTCAGCTACAGCCAATCCAATAATATACGAGAAGGCCATACCAGTATTTATAGACAGCGACTATGAAACTTGGAATATGGACCCCAAGGTACTGGAAGAAGCATTTCACAAATACCCAGAAGTCAAGGCAGTAATAGTAGTACATCTTTATGGACTATCAGCAAATATGGATAATATAGTAAAATTATGCAAATACCACAATGTAACACTAATAGAAGATGCAGCGGAATCCCTAGGAACTACATATAAAGGACAGCACACAGGAACATTTGGGGACTATGGGATATTTAGCTTCAATGGAAACAAAATCATCACCACATCAGGTGGGGGAATGTTAGTATCAAAAGATCAAGAGAAGATAGAGAAAGCAAGATTTTGGGCAACACAATCGAGAGAGAAAGAAAGACATTACGAGCATAAAGAAATAGGATACAACTACAGAATGAGCAACATAGTGGCAGGCATAGGCAGAGGACAACTGAAAGTACTAGACCAAAGAGTAGCAAAGAAAAGATATATATTTGAATACTATAAAAGGGAACTAGAAGGCCTTAAAGGAATAAACTTCATGCCAATAAATGAGTGGAATGAACCAAACTGTTGGCTAACTTGCATGACCGTTGGATTAAGTGAGAGTCATTCCGAACGCACTATTTATCATCCCGAGTCCCCCTCCAGTCATCCAGAGGAGCGTAGCGACGAAGGATCTTATTCTTATCCTTATCCATCACCCTTAGACATAATGACAGCTCTAGAGAAAGAAAACATAGAATCTAGGCCAATATGGAAGCCGATGCACATGCAGCCAGTATTTGAAAAATACGACTATATAGGTGAAAATGTGGGACAAACATTATTTGAAAATGGAGTATGCCTACCAAGTGACACAAAGATGACAGATGAGGATTTGGATAGGGTGTGTAGGATAGTGAAGGGATTGTGGGGGTAGATGTATAGAAGATATTTTAAGAGACCTATGGATATTATATTGTCCCTAATAGCATTTATTGTACTATCGCCAGTACTTCTAATAGTGGCAATCCTAGTAAGAGTAAAACTAGGGAGTCCAGTAATCTTCACCCAAGAAAGACCAGGCTTAAATGAAAAGATATTTACTTTATATAAATTTAGAACAATGACAGATGAAAGGGATGAAGATGGAGAACTCTTACCGAACAATTTAAGACTTACAAGGTTTGGGAAAATACTTAGATCAACATCCTTAGATGAATTACCAGAACTATGGAATATATTAAAGGGAGATATGTCTATAATAGGGCCTAGACCACTACTTATAGAATATTTACCACTCTATAATGAACATCAAAGGAGAAGGCATGAAGAAAGGCCAGGCTTGTCGGGATTAGCTCAGGTAAGTGGAAGAAATGCAATATCATGGGAAGATAAATTTGATTTGGATGTAGAATATGTAGATAATATATATTTTATTTTAGATTGTAAGATTATTATAAAAACTATACTAAAGGTATTTAAGAGGGAAGATATAGATAGTAGTGAGGAAGTAACAATGGAAAAATTTAAGGGGACAATCTAGTATAAGATTATTCTCGAGAAGGTGAATTAAATGGATAAATCAGTATATATAGTAGGTGCGGGGACATACGGAGAAGCAATGTTTGAATTAGCTGAAATGCATGGATATAAAGTTAAAGGTTTCTTTGATGAAGATGATGAGAAACAAAATGAAATTATACTGAATTCAAGAGTTATTGGCAAATTTTCTGAGTTAAATAAAAGAGATATAAAGAATAAGAAGTTTATAGTGGCAATAGGGAATAATAAAATAAGATATGAAATAATGACAACGATAAATGATTTAGGTGGAAGAACACCTACTTTGATACATCCAAAAGCCACCATTAGTCCTAGTGCTGAAATTGGGAAAGGTGTATATATTCAAGCAAATGCTTATATTTGGACAAAGGTTCAAATTAATGATTTTTCTATAATTAGCCCTAATGTAGTGATTGCACACCATACTACAGTTGGTAAAGCTTGTTTAATATCTACATTAACGGGTGTGGGAGCATCCATAAAAATAGGTGATAGAGTTTTTATAGGAATGGGTGCAACTATTGTAACTGGACTGAAATTGATAACAAGCGATGTTACAATTGGAGCAGGTACACTTGTATTGAAAGATATAAGGGAGCAAGGAGTGTATGTAGGTGTGCCAGCTAGAAAGATTCAATAATAAGGAGACTACAGCTATTAGAGTAGGCTCTGTAGTTATCAGAGATTTACCAGATAACTGTACAGCTGTAGGGAGTCCTGCAAAGGTGATTAAGATAAAAGGCATAGTATAGAAAAACAAGGAGAGTTTATATGCAAATTAATCCAATTGAGATAAAAGGTAATTGGGACAAAGGTTATGTTATGGATAAACATAGCATATCCAGCACATATCTAGGAGAAGAACAATATGGAAGACCGAGATATGATACTATAAGAGGTGAACTTGGTGAATTAGTTTACCAATTAAAATATAATTATAAACTAAGTAAAAAAACATGATATAATTAGCTTAATAAAACCTCTTATTGAAAATTGGATAGAAATTTCTATACATTTGAAAAGAATGAAGACTTAGGTAAATTTGTTGGTATACTTGATAATCAAGAAATCACAAGATTATATTACAAAAGCAAACTAGCAGAACAACTAACTCTGGATTTTATTGCAAAATAAGATAGTTTAAATTATCGAAACTTATTTTACTTGCACAATATTAGTGCTATATCCAAAGGAGATAAAAGATGTGTAAAATTGATAAGGCCCATCAAAGACAATTAAACAATGCTTACAGGAAAGATTTAATAGTTCCATTTATAGGGGCAGGGCTATCTATACCCTTTGGTATGCCAGGATGGGGAAGCCTTATAGAGAGTATCTCTAGAGACTATAATATAACAATACCCGACACAGAAAGAAACAGCATTATTAATCTTATCAATGATATGAAATATCTAGAAGCAGTAGAAAACATAAAGAAACATGGGGTACGCGAAGAAGATATTAGGAAATCTATTTGCAATGAGATAAAAAGTAAGAAGAAGTTAAAAGAAATGCCAGACAACATATATAATGATTTAGCAAAAATGAACTTTAAAAAATATTTGACAACTAACTATGACAATTATTTATCTGATTATCTCAATACACAGCCAAGAAATATAAAGCATCTTTCAGATGAATTTATAAACGAAATAGACGATTCACTCTATGAAAACATAGTATATAATCTTCACGGCGATTACCAAGTTCCATCATCTATAGTGTTATCAAAAAAATCCTATGATGATCTATACTATAATGATAGAAGATTTAGGGAAATATTAGAGCATTTTAGGAAAAGGTATATATTGCTATTTATAGGTACATCACTTGAAGATAAATATATACAAGAGGTATTAGAAGTCAGTAAAGATAAGTTAAAGGCAAGACATTTTGTTATCTTACCACAGCTATCCAAGGAAAGACGCAAAATACTAGAAGAGGGATACAATATAACTATTTTAGAATATGAAGTAATAAACGGTGATCATACAGCAGGGATTAGAGATATACTTAATGAGATAACTAAAATAAGTCATGAAATAGAAGAACAAATTAGATATGATAAAAATTTAGACAAGGGTTTAAATTATTTTAACAATGAGCAAAATCTAAAGATTCAAAAATCAGAAAGTTTTCTACTTGTAAACGAAGAACCAGAATTACCAAGTAAAGATTCTAAGATATACAATAAACTAAAGGAAATCATAGAAATACAAAATCGTGGAGAAATAGATGAAGCTATAATAGAATACAACAAAATCCTTCAGGCAAGTATAGGCGAACCATTAACATCAAAGGAAAAGAAACTTGTAATTAAAGGGCTGTTGCATTGCCATGTGCTGAATAGGGACTATACACAAGCGGCAGAGATTGTAAAGATAGGAGAAAAATTGCCAAAATTAGAGGAATCATTAGATATTTTTTCCTATATAATAGATTATTATGTAAACACATTGGACTATAATAGTGCTTATGAAACTGCTAGGGATTGGTATGAAAAGTTTGAGAGGAACTCTATTATTCGAGCCTTATACCTTTATGCCAAGACTTTAAATGAAAAGCAATCATATGAAGATACGATTGAAATATTATTGACCCCAGAACAGGAAATAAAGGTAGACACTAAAGACGATATAGAAAGGCAATATATATACAGGTTATCTGGTGAAATAGCACTACTCAAAAGAAAGTATGATGATGCTATTATCTTTTTAATAAAAGCATATGAATTAAACGATAATATCTATAATATCGAGGACCTAGGAATAGCATATTACTTAAAGGCATTGGAACAAGCAGATAATGGTACTATAATCAAAATCAATAAAATTGATTTAAGTCTGCTGTCTAAGGCTGTAGAATACTTTGAACTTGCATTTTCAAAAGCAAAATCAAATGGAATAAAAGGAGTATATTCAAGGCTTTCAATCCCATATTTAAGAAGCTTATTTTATTTAAGAAGAATTATTGAATTTGATACAATGTATGATAATCATGTGAAATATTGTCAAGATGATTTGTTGGAAATAAAAAGAATGAGAGCCCTAAATAATTTATGGTTGAATAAATTCAAAGAAAGTGACGTTGAAGGTCAAAGAGAATTAGATAAGGTTTTAATCTTAAACGAATATTATACTAAGAATGAAATGTTTGACCATGCTGTTATGGTTATGGAGGATATCATAGATAAAGGCAGCGATATTAATGAGGAGATTTTTGTACAATTTCTAGCCTCCTGTTTTAACACTAATGATATTGAAAGGTTTAACAGCTATTATAGAATTTATAATATGAACTGGCCCAATGGAGAAAATAAGGATTTCGCTGATAGTTTGTTTTACGAAATTAATGGACAATATATAGAGGCAGAAGAAAAGATTTTAAAAAGAATTGCTAAAGAACCAGTAATAACTAATTACAATGTGCTTACTTCTTTTTATACTAGGACAAGGCAAATTGGCAAGATTGGACAAGTCTACGAGGACATCTTAATAAACAAACCAGAATTTGTTGAACTAGACAAGAATAGCTTTTATATGGCATACCACCTTCACTTAATGGGAGTGGATAATATAGAAAGGGCAATTTGGCTGTACGAAAATAAAATTAGAGGTCATGTATCGCCAGATACTCAATTGCTTGTCGAAGTAGATTTAAAGATGAGGCTTGAAGATTACAGTCAATTGGCAGATGAATCTATGTACTTATATGATAAATATAAGATCTATGGAGACATAATTCACGCTTTTAATGCTGCTGTAGCATATCTTTTTAACAATGAATTTGAAAAATCTAGATATTGTATCAATTTATACAAGTCCAATGGGCATGTTGATCATAGATCACATCAATTAGTAACAACCTTAGAAAACCGATTAGATATCCTACAAAAGAGGGTAAGGCCAGACTGGTCTACTGATGAAAATTACTTAAAAGGTTTAGCAAGAAAGGTACCCAAAGATAACCCAGAGATTAGCATACCACAAAATGAGCCATTCGTCATAAATAATTTTGCACTATACATCTTACAAAGTAAAAACATGCTAGAGGCTTTAAAATATAAGCCAAAGATAATAATAGCCTATAAAAGTATTGAACAATTACATGATATATACATAAGAACAGGAGATGATGCCATAATAGAAATCGTCAAATACATTAAAAATTCTAATAATATATCCTTAAGATCTCCTTCTATGAGTAATGTATTGAGAAATAGAAGCCTCTCGTATAATGATCAAGGCATTTTAGATAGTGAGTCGATTGCCTTTGAAAATGGATACCCTTTAGTTACACTATTTAGGAAAATCAGAGATAACGCAGAAACACCTGAAATCGGAATAGGTGTTGTGAATATTTGCAACGTAAATTAATTTAGATACCTTTTATATTAAAAAGTATCTAAAAAAATAAATAAATCATTCGTTTGTGAAATGAAAGAATGAATTTTACAATTTAGGAGAATAAAAAATGCTAATACATAAAATTTTATTTTGGTTGAGTGGATTCTTGATATTCTATTCTTTCATTGGGTATCCCTTATCCCTAATGATATTAGATAGAACAATAAAAAATAAAAAGAATATGGTGAATCTAAATCTGAGGCCAACTGTCTCTATAATAATACCAGCACACAATGAGGAAGATGTTATAGAAAAGAAGTTAGATAATTTAACTAGCCTTAACTATCCCATGGAATTTATGGAAATTATCATAGCATCAGATAACAGTACAGATAGAACTAATGAAATAGTAGAACGATATATAGAAACAAATAAAGCTAATAAGATTTCATTATACAAGGTAAATAAAAGGCAGGGAAAAACAAATGCCCAAAATGAGGCTGTTAGAACTGCCACGGGCGAAATACTTGTCTTTAGCGATGCTAATGCGATGTTAGATAAGGATTCAATTATTCATCTAGTTTCCTCTTTCACATCAGAAGACATTATCTATGTAACGGGGAGATTAAAATATGTAAATGATTTAGAACATACATCAAGTGCAGCAGAAAATAAATACTGGAATTATGATTTATATATGAGAAAAGTAGAATCCAATATAAAAACTATTACAGCAGGAAATGGAGCTGTATATGCAATCAGGAAAAGCGAGTATATAGATTTTGACCCTATAAGGTGCCATGACTCAGCTATGCCCCAATATGCAGGAATGAACAAAAAGAGGGCAATTTACAACGAAAATGCCATAGCCTATGAAAAAGCAGGAGAGACGTCAGAAGATGAATTCAAAAGAAAAGTTAGAATGTTTAGGGGAATATTAGGAGCCTTCGTCAATGTGGAAAGATACAATATTTTCAAAAATGGTTGGTTTTCTTACTTTTACTTTGGTCACAGGGGACTCAGATATTCACTATTTATACTTCATTCAATTGCATTTGTCTCAAATGGACTGTTAGTAAAAGAAAGCAACTTTTATTTAATATTTTTTATCCTTCAGTTAGTATTTTACCTTTTGGCATTATTAAGGAAGATGTTTGGATTCAAAAATAGAATATTTTATTATCCATATTATTATAGTATGACACTGGTAGCACAATTGTTTGGTGCAATAAATCAATTAACAGGAAAATCAAAACCATTTTGGGAAAAAGCAGAAACTACAAGGTAACGGAGGTAATAGTAAATGAAAATAACAGTAGTAGGAGCAGGATATGTAGGACTAGCCAATGCAGTATTACTAGCACAGCACAACGAAGTAAAAGTACTAAACAGAAATCCTGAAAAAGCTCAAATGATAAATAAAGGTAAATCGCCAATATCAGATACAGAAATAGAAGAATACCTAGAAAATAAAAACTTAAACCTAATAGCAACTACAGACAAAGAATCAGCCTATAAAGAAGCAGAATATATAGTAATAGCCACACCAACAGACTATGACCCAAACAAAAACTACTTTGACACATCAAGCGTAGAGTCAGTAATAGAAGACATACTTAAAATAAACCCAAAAGCCACAATGATAATAAAATCCACAGTACCAGTAGGCTACACAAAAGAAATAAAAGAAAAATATAAAACAGAAAACATAATATTCTCACCAGAATTTCTAAGAGAAGGAAAAGCCCTATATGACAACCTATATCCATCTAGAATAATCATAGGAGAACAATCTGAAAAAGCAGAAGAATTTGCAAACCTACTAAAAGAAGGAGCCATAAAAAAAGATATAGAAGTACTATACACAGACTCTACAGAAGCAGAAGCCATAAAACTATTCGCAAACACATACCTAGCCATGAGAGTAGCCTTCTTTAACGAACTAGACTCCTATGCAGAAGTAAGAGGACTAAACACAAAACAAATAATAGACGGAATAGGCCTAGACCCAAGAATAGGAAGCCACTACAACAACCCATCCTTTGGATACGGAGGATACTGCCTACCAAAAGACACAAAACAACTACTAGCCAACTACAAAGACGTACCACAAAACATAATAAAAGCCATAGTAGACGCCAATAGAACAAGAAAAGACCATATAGCAGACATGATATTAAAAAGAAAACCAAAAGTAGTAGGCATATATAGACTAACAATGAAAACAGATTCAGATAACTTTAGACAATCAGCCATCCAAGGAGTAATGAAAAGAATAAAAGCCAAAGGAGTAGAAGTAGTAGTATACGAACCAGTACTAAAAGAAGATAACTTCTACAACTCAAGAGTAATAAAAGACATAGAAGAATTTAAGAAAACATCAGACGTCATAGTAGTAAACAGAATAGATAAAGATATAGAAGATGTAGAAGAAAAGATATATACAAGGGATATATTTGCAAGGGATTAGAATCCTAATCAATGGAGGAATCACATGTCAAAGTCTGAAAAAGCAGCAAAATCAGTAGCAATAATAATATATTTTTCATTTGTCAGTAAATTCTTAGGATATGCTAGGGAATCCTTAATAGCAAATAAATACGGCTCAGGATATATAACAGATACCTTTTTCATATCTTTATCAGCCATAGCTCTATTTACCACCATGATAACAAAGGCAATAAATACTACCATGATACCAGTACTTGCAGATATAGAGACAAAGAAAGGCAAGGAAGGAAAACTAAACCATACAAACAATCTATTAAATATCATATCCCTAATATCAATATTACTAATGATAGTAGCCTGGATACTATCTCCAGTAGTCATAAAGATAATAGGCTCAGGATTTGAGGGAGAACAGTTTAAATTAGCTGTTCTCTTGATGCGAATAGGACTTCCTACCATGTTCTTTGCCAGTATGGAAGGAACCTTCAGGGGATACCTTCAATCAGAATCCATGTTTTTTGAGTCTGCAATATCAGCATTTCCCTATAACCTAATATACATATTTTTTCTTCTTTTTTTATCCAGCAAGTTTGACATAAGGGGACTGATGATAGTATCAGTAATAGCAGTACTTGGAAAGGTATTAATACAATATCCAAGTTTAAGAAAATCAGGATTTAAATATAAGTTTGAGTTAAACTTCACCGATAAATACGTAAGGAAAATGATATCTCTAATGCCACCAGTTTTAATTAGTGCCACCATAGAAGATATAAACAATATAGTAGATAAGTCCATGGCATCAAATCTAGTAGAAGGAAGCGTATCGGCCCTGCAATACGGGAAAAGATTGGACAGTATCATAAGGGGAACATTTATATCAGCCATAAACACAGTAATATATCCAATGTTTTCAAAGGATGCCAGCAGTGAAGGTTACAAAGAACTAAAAAAGACAATAATACACGGAATGAATATAGTCATGTTAATTACCATACCTGCAACCATAGGGGTAATAATACTAGCACACCCAATTGTTAAGATTGCATTTGAGAGGGGTAAATTCGATTCTACAGCAACCTATATGACTATGGGGGCCTTGATGTTTTACTCTGTAGGATTGGTTGCTTCATCTATGAAATCCATGGTAAATAGAGCATATTATTCCCTTCAAGACACTAAAACACCGATGAATAATAGCATAATAGCCCTAGGACTTAATATAGTACTAAACCTAATTCTAATTAAGTATATGGAACATGCAGGATTGGCATTGGCTACATCTTTATCAACGATAATTACCCTAATATATTTATTATATAAATTAAGGATAAAAATTGGTCCATTTGGGTTATTAAGTTCTGTTAAAACTGGGCTTAAATCCCTGACTGCATCAATTATTATGGGTATTGTAGTCTATTTCCTATATGATATTATTTCCATAAGACTAGGTATAGGTACCCTATATGAGCTTACTTCTCTATTAGTTTCCGTGGGAGCAGGGGCCTTAGCTTATGGAATCTTAATATATATATTTAAGATAGAAGAGGTAAATTGGGCTATTAAATTAATTAAGGACAAGATTAGGAGACAATAAAAAATAAGTTACACTAATATATTGATGATTTATCACAACCTATCCCCATAGACACAAAAGACAATTTTGCGACTATGGGGATTTGTAATTGCAAGACAAAACCTTAAATTATAATTTCCTATTAAAATAGTTACTAAAATAGGGTATAATAAAGATAAGAGAACAACTGATAAGGATGTGGTATCGATGGGAAACAAACTGTTAAGTCCATTAAGCGATATAATATTTAAGGCATTATTCGGGAGAGAAGAGGAAAACAGCAAAATAATACTAATGGACTTTTTAAACAAGATATTGGAATTAGATGGGGAAATGAAAATCAAGGAAATAATACATCTAAGCCCCTTTAACATCCAGGAATTTGACGGAGACAAAGGATCTATCCTAGACATAAAAATAAAGACAGAAAGAGAAGAAAGAATAAATATAGAAGTGCAGCTAAATAACGCAG
>JALNZV010000033.1 GCA_023229175.1 Tissierellaceae bacterium
TTAACCATTTACTCTTCATATATATCTCCAACTATCCAATGTCATCTGTCAAATGCCCTATTTTAAAGGGTCAAAAAAGGGTGTTTTTTCACCGATTTTTGACACTTTTTTCATCCCTAAACCACTATATGTTGTGGTCAAAGTCTATTATTCCTTGTCAGAACCACAATACGTCATCAGAATTGCTGCCTCAACGTGCGGTGTCACTACTATGGGAATATGATTTGTTTACATGGTTACTAGTATAGGAAGACAATTCAGCATAGTCTTTCCCTATTCTTTTATTTTTTGAACTAGCATTTTTCCTTGGTGTCTTAAATTTCCCTCCATCTAAATCATCCTTAAAGCCAGTCTTATATACAAAGGTAAGCTTATATGGATCCACCTTGCCATTTTCATCAACTTCTCCAACAATTACCTTGTCTACAATACTTTCAAATACATACCTATCAAATTCTTTTAAGACTTCCTTTCTTTCAAGCATGGTTTTAAAAGTCTTCATCCTGTTTTTTATTTCATTGTTATTTTTCAAGTTATATTCCAGAGCTTCTTTTTCTTTGCTTTTCTCTGAATATTGCTTCTGTAGAGATATATATTTCTCTTCATATAGTTCACTATCTATTTTTTCTTCTAATCTTAAGTCAACTAAGGAATTTTGCTTGTTTGAAATCTTAGATATTTCTCTTTCTAGTTTCTTGATATTTTTCTCTAGTGTATTATCATTTAAAGTTGATTCTATTAATTCTAAAAACTTATTTACAATATCTTTATTGTTTGAAGTAAGCTGTCTATAGCTCTCTAGAAAGGCCTTCTCTATAGCAATTTCCTCTATCCCCTTGCTATTGGGACAATATTTCTTACCTTTCTTAGTTCCTGTTACACACTGCCAGATAACCTTATTATATTGGGAGTTACTGTGCCATGTTCTTCTGGACAAATTTGAACCGCAGAATCCACATTCCAGTAGGCAAGAAAAAGCATATTTCCTACTAAACTTTTCCCTTTTTCCATCTTTTGATTGGATAGTATTTCTATTCTTAGCTCTCCTAAGTCTGATTTCCTGGGCTTTATCAAAATCATCTTCACTTATAATTGGCTCATGATGTTCTTTTATATAAAATTTATCTTCTTCACCAAAATTATCTAGTCTTCTTTTAGTAATAGGGTCTACTGTAAAAGTTTTTCCCATTAGAAGATCCCCTTTATATTTTTCATTCTTTATAATTCCTAAGACAGTGGTTGCTGACCATTTGCTAGACCCTCTTGGTGATTTATATCCAAGGTTTTCTAGCTCCCTACCTATTACACTACCACCTGCCCCCTCTAAGTATCTCCTGAAGATATATTTTACTATTTCAGCCTCATCTTCATTTACAGATATGGTTTTACTATCCCTATCATAATCATAACCTAGACACCCATGAAATCCAACTAATTCCCCTCTTTGCATTTTCATCTTTAATCCCTTTTTAACATTGGCTGAGATATTTTCTACCTCTTGCTGGGCTACAGAGCTAAGAATAACTAGGAGTAATTCTCCATCCATGGTTAAGGTATTGATGTTTTCTTCTTCAAAAAATACTGCTATATTCATTTCTTTTAAATGCCTTACATATTTGAGGGTATCTAAAGTATTCCTAGCGAATCTGGATATAGACTTGGTGATAATCATGTCTATATCTCCATTCATACAATCATTTATCAGCCTTTGAAAATCTAGTCTTTTATCTACCTGGGTCCCTGTGATAGCTTCATCTGCATAGATTCCTGCCATAGTCCAATCAGAATTTTCATTTATTAAATCTGTATAGTATTTGACCTGGGAATGATAACTTTGAAGCTGATCCTCACTATCAGTACTAACCCTACAATAGGCTGCTACTCTTTTTAAATTTATCTCTGCACCATTTCTTCTACCATTTAAAAGACCTTCACCTTTTATGACTTCAACCTTCTTCATAATCTCACCTCACTTTTGTATTTCTCTATACAGTTTTATTTTACCGCGACTAGTTACATTTTGCAGGTCAAATCTGAATAAATATTATATTTTTCCATAAGAAGCTTTTTAATCTTAAAATATTCTTGCTTGTTTATTAGCTTTTCACCTAATAATTGCCTGAGCATGGCAAGCTGAATGCTATATTCTAATATGTCCTCCATCTATTCTTCCTCCTTTAAAATTCCCACCAAGACTTTCTTTGTTTACATAGGTTTACTTAAGTCCCCTATATATAACAGTGAAAATATGACCCGCTTGATTCGCTATTTTAAAAAGTTGGGAAAGATTAAATGAAAAATGGACACAGAGAAAGCGGCTAATCTACGCTGATATTTTCTCCATAGTGCGGTAATATAAATATATAAATCAAATACTTAGCTTAATGCTTGCTTTTAAAATAACTTTAATAGACCAACTAAGAAAGTCAAGAGAATTTTAAAAAACAATTCCATTTTTTTAAAAACAAATGTTATTTTAAAAATAGGCACAACAAAAAGATCCACTGAATATATGTGTAATTTTGAAAACTAAGCTGCTTGTTTGTTATTTAGACGAATCATCTTTTGATGGTCATCTGGTGTTCTTAATTCGAATGGTTTTTGATCTCTAAGAACTGCAAAAATAATTTGTACCATCTTTCTCATTACAGCACACATAACAACTTTATAGGGTTTATCTACAATTTTCTTTTCAAAATAATCTCGCATAACAGGGTTTGGATATTCTCTGTTACGATTTGAATATACATTGGCCTTAGCTAACATATGAAGAATTGTACGAACATAAGGGGAGCCTCTTTTTGAGATCTTATTGTTTTTTCTGTTATAGCTTCCACTTTGCGATACACCTGGATCCAATCCGAAAAAAGCTACCAGCTGTTTAGGTTTAGAGAAGTTTTCAATGTTCCCTATTTCTGATAATAAAACACAGGCTGTATATTCTCCTATGCCAGGAATTGTTTGCAGGAGCTTTACATTGATTTGGAATTGCTCGTCTACAATTGATAGTCTGGTTATTTCATCATCAATAGCCCTTAAAGCTTCTTGTAAGCTAAAAATAACAGCTATTGTAGTTTGTATAAGAATAGATGTACTAAGGTTAGAAATGCAAATTTCACTTGAGTTTCTAGCAGCTTGATAAAGCTTGTCATATTTCTTAATAGCATAAGATTCGCTTTTATGGGAGATAGTTTTGATTTGATTGATTATCTTTGCCTTATCTAACTCAGGATCTAAAATAGCTGTTACTGTTGGATATTCTGCAAGGATAGTTAAGGCTGTCTTTCCTTGTAAATCAGTGAAAACCTTTCTGAAATCAGGGAAGGATGTATCTAGAAAACCTGTTAAACGGTTGATATGCTCAACTATTTCATCAGTCAATTCTTTATGTTGGCGACAAAGTTTTTTGATACTAATAATTATATCTGCATGGGTCTCGGTTTCACTATAATTTTTAAGCCTATAGAGTAGTGCAATATTATATGCATCGGTTTTATCCGACTTTACTTTTCTGATGTTAATATTTTTTATAGCATTACTTTGGATTGGATTAATAACAATAATTTCATAATCAAGCTTGCGAAAAAAATTAGCCAATAATTGATGATAATGAGCTGTAGCCTCCATAATAACTACTAGCTGAGTATTATAATCTGTTTCTAACTTTTTAAAAGTTAAATCAATAGATTTCATACCCTCATAATCATTATTGATTTTAGTATGGACAATAATTTCATTTTCTGGTGATAAAATACATATATCACTAAAAGCTTTGCTGATATCAATTCCAGCAACTAATTTGTTTGGCATAGTTATTACCTCCTTCTATTTGGGATGCCCTATTATTCTAAAACCACACCAGGCTCACGATTTATCCAGGTAATCAGTAAATGAACCTAACCAACCGAAAAGATGATAGGTGATAGAATGAGGGTGGAGTCTACTAAAAGAGTTATCCTTATAGGAACCCAGCAAGCACATAAAACAATCCCATTACATCCCTAGTACTTTCATTATACCATCGATGATTAGGTTCATTTTTAGAAACATGCTTAAAGCTGTTCCTATACTATTAGTATATGAGCAAGCACAGTAAGTGTACGGACACTTACGAGAAAATTGATGAAGCGAACCTTTTTAGGCTCGTTTATTTTTATCCAATTTTCTACTTGTTCCTATCGGAATGATTTAGGGGACACCCCTAATACCCTGTTTAAAATAAAGAAAAAGCCTCCAGTTGATTTTTTAATCTATCCTAGAGACCTATATTAGCAGGAGAAAACCTGTATATAATTTTTCATATTAAAAAATTGTATATTTTTTCCTCCCAAGTATTTACTCCTCCGATTCTTTAAATAGATAACATAATATAGAATTGAATACATTAAGAAATAAAAAAAATAATCTACATACTAAAATCTCATTACATTCATTATTGAATATCCCATTCCAATGGGCCAGCTTATTTCTATAATTAAAACCAATCTTTGAATCATCCGTTTGTAAAAAGTAAAACTGCAAATGTTTAATTTGATAATCCCCTAGAACCCTGCTCATTACTTTATTATTTGGATTAATATAACTACCCATTGTCCCTCTTTGACTAGAGACATACTCTTCATCTTGTTGAATATATTTATATGTTATTCTCAAAATTTTCTCAGTCAAAGCACAAATAAACATTGATAAACCATAGCTCTGGGATTGTCTATCGTATTTATCTACATTCTCAGATTCAATAAATAATTTTTCTAACATAACAAACAATAGACCCAGATCATCTAAAATATCTTCTCTATCATAAGATAATTCATCTGTAATATAGTTAAAAGCCATATAAAATGATGAATGTAACTCATCAAATGCTTTTTTATCTCTTAAGGCCTTATAAAGAATTGTAGATCCTAGTCTCATTGATATTTCTAATCTATCCCTATGGGAGAAAGTAAAATATTCATCAGTATCTATATTCGTAGAAACATAATCAAGGATTGAAGCTTCTTCTCGTTTTGGTGGTTGATTTAATATACTATCCATATTTCCTATGCTTTTTTCATGGGTCAGTATCAGTAATTTAAGTTGCCAAGAAATATCCGACTTTAAATCTTTTATCCTCTCATCTATAAGTTCTTTTATACTATCCTGAAGTTTAGAATCTAGTTCAATCGTTAAGCCATTTTCATTAAGATGGTCTCCAAGTAACTTATCTGCCTCTTCCATATACTTCTCAAATTTATTGGCTTCTAACAGCTTTAGTTCCTGAGTGAATCTATATATACATTTTACAATATTATGGTGCCTCATTATATTGTTTTCATTAAGCTTATCTATTACCTCTTCTCCATAGTCCAGAATAATCTTAACCGCATTTTGTAGAAGGTTTTGAAAGCCCTTCCCTTTTCTTCTGGAAACTGATATTACTATCTCACATATAACTTCTAGTCTATAAATAATATTTTTCCTTAAAATATTTTCATCAAAAAATACTCTAGCAATTTTCTCGTTTTTTTCTATTATTTTCTGAAGATTTTCATAGTTGTCTATCACTATGAAAAAATGGTTCCTTATTAAATAAATAAAAACCTCTTCATCAATCCCACTTTGAAAGCTAATAATTTTTTCAAGAGTAACTTTTCCTATGTCATAATAATCTTCTATATTCGAAAAAATTTCCTCTATATTGGTGTTAATAAATTTTATTTGCTTTCCAAAATCAATTTTATTATAGATTCCTTCTAATCCATCAATTATGCCTCTCATTATTTCTTGATTTTTTGAACCCATAATCAAAGGTATCATTTCCTCCATATTGATTATCTTTTCCATGATAAGATAATCAACATAGTCATTAAAGTCAAATTCATCCTCATATTTTTTCTTTTTATAGTAATCCTTTAGCACATCTTTTCCTTCAATAATGTGTTTAAGATCATGCTCTGTTCCTAAGTCATTGCTCCCATAATATTTTATATAAACATTATGACCATTTTCTTTCATACAATTTAATATATTTCCCATAATACCACCCATCTCTAAGATGATGTTTTTGTTAATCTAATCTTCAATATAGCTACAAGATATATCATCGTTACTATACCAAAATGTTTTCTTCAAAAAACACTTCCACATTATACGCCTTAAATAATTCTGATAAATTAATAATATTTATAGGTAAATCGTATTTCCATTCTATAAGTTTAATATTATTTTCTTTACATAACTTTCTTTTTCTTTTATCCCGACTTTTTGTTTCTTTTAAAGCTTCCTTACCACCGAATACATCTATTGCCTTATAATGTTGTTCTCCTTGATACTCAATAGCAATATCTATACTTGGGATAAATATATCTAAACTTTGTAAACTAAGCCAGGGGGCACGATATTGATAAATAGCGTCTGTAAAGTGTGATTGTACAAGTTTAAATAAAGAGAATTCACTTTTCCATCTAACTTTACTTTCATCATTCAGTAACGAATCCTGATATAGTTTTTGTATCTTAAAATTATATGTTTCCACTTCATTCTTAGTCAAACCTTTTGGATGTTTTATTAGATTTTTATAGCCATAAGCAGACCAATCCATCTTCGAATTATTAGGGTTCATCTTTATGTATGGACCCATTCTGGAGATTAATGAATCTACTGAAAATATTCCATATTCATAAGCCATATGTTCAACCATATCCTCATCATCCATAGTGTATTTATCCTTTAAATAATCATATATTCTTCTTAAATTATAATAATGTTCTCCAAGTTTATTACGTGAATAATATTTATACGGCTCCAAACCAAAATCTATCACATCTATTATATCACTAATGCTATAACCAAATATCTTTAATCCTGGTATATTGTACTTTTCTATCATATAACAAGTAAATTGGATATCCTCTAATCTTTGTTTATTAAAACCTGCCACATAATTTTCTGTAACATCCAATTGTGATATATTATCTATTCTCTCCAATAAATCTGCGGTCTTAAAAAACTCCATTAAAACATGACTTCCTGCAGTTCCGTCAATAGAAAAGTAAAAATATATATTATCTTCATCTAAGATCTTTCTTTTTTCAGAATTTAAGTTTTTTGTTATTTTATTTACTATTCCCCCTTTAGCCTGTCCACGCGAATTTGTCCATTGACGAGCATTTAAATTAAAGGTTGGATACTTGCCTAGAAATATTGTTTCTCCAGTCTTATAATTAAAAGAATAAAATTCATAGGGAAGCCTTTTTCTATTGGCCTCTCTAATATAGATTATTTCATTATCTATATTAGAAATATAATTATATCTATGAATATTTTCAATAACATATCTAGCTTCTCCATTTATAATAATTTTCAGATTGTAGGAATTAGAATCAACCTTTGGCTTTGATAACTCACTACAAATAATCATAGTATTTTGAATGTCAGCTTCCTCATAAATATATCCATATCTTAAGATTGAATAATTATCTTCATCTTCCCCTTTATAGTAAATCAAAACATCCGTTGAAATTTCAGATAGCTCAAAAAATCCAGATTGTTTTGAATAACATCTTAAGTCTATTTTTTCATGATTTCTTTCAAATTTACCCATCATTGCAGGACCTATCGAAAGTTTGGTAATACCACATCGCTCCAATTCCTCTCCCTTCTTTATATAAAATGATTGATATTTATATAAAGGATCCGAATGATATCCGGGATCTATATATGCATTTTCTCTAAATTCTTTTTCTATTCTATTTATTTCCAAGTCGGTCTTTTTTATTTTCAACATACATAATCACTCCATCTACTCTAATTATTGAAGTTGATTTATATTCTTTTATACTTACCAGCCCTTCTCTAGCACTCTTCTCTTTTCCCTATTATCTAAAACTCTAGTGCAGGATTCCCAATTTATATGTCTCACATCATCATTGTATCTAGATTCAAAAGGATGCTTCTTAGGAACTTCATCTATTATTTGTAATGCTTTTTCTTCTTCACCTAAGGCAATATTAATCCAAACATCTTCTAGAACATCTGGAAGTTGTCCAAATACATTGGTAATATTCTTTAATCTTTCAGATAATTTTTTATGAACCTTATCCTCTATAGAATCCTTATACCTCATATTGTAAATATAAATTGTGTCATATTGTTGCCCTATTCTTTGAATCCTACCCTTTCTTTGCTCTAATTTTGTTGGGTTCCAAGGTAAGTCAATATTTATCAATGAGCCTAAAGTTTGTAAGTTCAATCCTTCACTTGCTGCATCTGTTCCAACTAGTATCCTTACTTCTCTAGTTCTTACCATTTCCTTTATAACTTCCTTATCCTTTACCTTGAACTTTCCATCTTCATATATTCCAGAAGCCGAACCCCCAGCATACAAGCCTATGATCTTTTCAGGAAATTCCTTAGACAATTTATCTGCAATCCACCTTGCTGTAACTAGGTATTGGGAAAATATAATAGTTCCCCTTTCCATCCACTTTTCATTTTTTAATAAGTCAAGGGTCTTTTCATATTTTGGATCTATAGCCTCTGTTGTTTCCAATGCTCTTACAAATTTTCTAAGTAAAATTGTTTCCTCTTCTGTTAAGTTTTTAATATCAGTTGGTTTCTTAATATCTTTCTCGTCCTTGTACTCTTCTTCTTGATCTTCAAAACTATTCTCCATATAGGTATTCCATTCGTTTAGCATCTTGTTTCCAGTACTTTTTCCTGCTTCTATGGAGCTCCCTATTCTCTTTAAAAGTAGAGTCTTTAAAAAGCCTGCCCCCTTGTTTCTTTTTCCTAAAATCTTACAAAATTCTTCTGCATATTCATATGCCTCTTTTAAATAAGTGCTTAGAATAAGGGCATCATGATCTTCTTCTCCCAAGAGTTTTACATTTATCTTTTCTAAATATGCTTGTCCTGTGTCTGGATTAATTTTTTCCTCCAAATATTCTCTTTCTCTTCTGATTACATGTCTTATGTATGGATTATGATGACCGTAAAAACCATGGGATAGTATGTTACCAATTGTTTGGTGCTCAGCATCATCCAGTTCATGAATTGTTTTCTTGAATACAAAGTCTTCGTCCTTCATATTCCCAGCCATTCTTAGGGTATCAAAAAATGGTCCTTCATTTCTAGGGGGCAAAGGATTCCTAATCCAATCCCAGTTTTCAGGCAGGATATCAATTGTATCCTTACCCATAACCAAATTAAGTCCTTTTGAAATAAGACTTTTCTTCCTCCAATTGGAAGCAGGGCTTCCTAATACACTATCATTTCTTTGTGAAAGAATATTCATTAAATCCCACAGTTCTACAGGATACATTTGTATGGGAGTGGCTGTAGCCAGTAGCATTGATCTTGTTTTTAATGAGGCACTTAAGAGAAATTTGTATAGGTTATTTGGACTAGGGCTATGGTGCTCTTTTCCTTCACCTAAATTAGTTCTTCTTGCTCTATGGCACTCATCTACTATTATACATTCATATTCTTTTTCTAAAATTCTGCCTATGTGTTCTGATTTAGCAACTATTAATCCTTGGGATATTATTCCAACCTTTCTTGGACATTTGGTCATGGATACCCCTCTATATTCCATACCATTTTCATCAACCCAAAATCTACCTTCCCATACAGCTGAAGGCATATCTAAGAGGTTATTCATTTCATCCTGCCACTGCCAAGTTAAAGTTTTAGGTACTATAATAAGTATAGGTTTATCCCCATATAAAGCCATAAGCTGGGCTGCCATGGCAAGTTGTATGGTTTTCCCAAGTCCTACTTGGTCAGCCAAGATATATCTAGCCCCATAGGGCTTCTTATGATCTGCAAAGACCTTTTCTACAAAGTATTTTTGATGTTCCCACAAGCCTAATTGTTCTCTATATACTGGTGATTCTACTGCAACTGATGAGGGGTCTGGATCCTCATCTTTCCAATCTTCTACCCTATCAAGGATCTCTCTTTGAGAAATTCTTTTTATGTCTTCTATAATAAAGTCTGTTAAAGGAATAGCTGATTTATCATTCCATAAGGAGTCAAATTCTTCCTGAACCCAATCTACTGCCTCTTTAGAATCATCTTCCCAAATCAATTCATAATTCAATTTCCAACCAGAGTAGGACTCATTGGCTGAGCCTAAAAAAGAAGTTTTTTCACCATTTGCTAAAGTTATAACACCAGCCTTACCATGAACTAGACCAAATCTTTCATTGGGAAGGACACGAACTTCTAGCTTGCCTGAAGATAAAAGTTCATGAAGTTTTCTAAACCTAGAATGTGAGTTTTTTAATTCCTCTGGTTTAGAATCGCACCATTCCTTCCTTAAGGCTCCTTTTGCTAAATTTGCTGTTAATACATCTTCCTTGGACAAGTCTGAATTACATATAATCCTAGTTTTCCCTTCCATACTTTCAATATTTTCTCCTGCTACTTCTAATATAGAAGAAGAAAAATATCCGGCAATCCTATCATAGGACTTAGCATCTTTAAGCTTTTTATTAAGAAGAGAGTCAGATAAAGACTCTCTTCTAGATGAATATCTATTAATCATAAAATCACACTCCTAGACTCCATCATTTCTAAGGGCTTCTCTTAAGACCTTTGCATAGTATCCTGTTGAATTCCAATGGTTCATATGATCTATATTTTCAACTCTTGATAGGAAATTTAATATTTCCATCATTAGGTTTTTCTTTTTCCAATATTCATTGTCCTCTTGGTAGAAGGTTCTTAAATAAGTTATACCTGCTGAAGCCTTATCCTCCGCTATAGAGTCATTTAAGGCTACTAAAAGATGTCTTGTCAAACTAGAGCCAAATCCATCTCCACCTATTTGCCTTCTCTTAAATTCATTTGCCGTCTTAAACCTAGCCTTGTTTGCAGATGTTGATTGGAACATATCTGTATAATCTGCAACTCCAAATCCTCTTGCTAACTCCTGGTAATCACCTATTTGATAGATATTATTCATCTCTAGCTCAAGACCTCTTATAAAAAATCTTTCTTCCTTAGATAGTTCTCTCCAGGAAAAGCTATCAAAACCCTCAGGTATTAAATAGTTGTAAGCAATATCCTGTGCCTTAGATATAAGTTCCTCTATAGGGTTGGTTTCTGTGCTATCTCTGCCTTTTTCTAGCCAATAAGGTATATCTATACCAGCAATTTCTCTATAGGATGTTATTGCCTTTAATGTAGATGCATAGGAAGCCAATATAAAGTCAGCATCATTGAAGTCAGGATCATCCTTGTGATTTATGTCCTTCATAGAATCTATAGTTCTTTCAACCTCATATTTTATTTCATCATATAGTTCATCCTGATAAATCTTTTCAGTTTCTGTTTGTTTTTTAAGTGTTAGTATAACAGTACCAGAAACATAGTTACCAGATTTTAAGCCTCCGCTAGCCGTTTCTGTGGATATAGTCCAAGCTGATACAACCCTAAGGCCTGCAGACCAAAGTATCATGGCAAGCTCTGCCCATACTTTTACATCTTGATGGGTAAACATGACAACTTGAACACCATTATCTGGCATATGGTCATTTAAATTCCTATAAATTTCTATCATAGAATTATTAAAACTTTCTCCAGTCCCCTTAACAGCTAAGACCCTTTTTGAATCCGTATACCATTCTGGAAAAGCTTTCTTTAATAAAACCCTATCCCAAGCTAAGAAAAACTCTGTTAGCTCATGATAGTTTACAGCATCTGCATAGGGTGGGTCTGTAATCCATATATCACATGTGTCAGATACATCTCTTGCGTCCTTAGTTTTTATATTAGATTCACTATCTATTATAAAATTATTTATGCTATAAAACCAATTAGTAGTAAGTGATTTATATGTTCTAGAAGCATAATCATACATTGTGTTTAGAGCTTGATTAGTAAATACTGATTCCACTTTTTCATTTCCACTTCCAGCATGCCACATGCTTAATTTAGAGTTATGTGTTATTATTTTATTAACCCCCAACAAGCCCATTACCTTTTCCACCTGCCCACTAGCCTTCTCCTGACTTAGCTTAGCAAACAGTCCATTTACCAAAAGTTGTCTAGGATTAAACAATTGATGCCAATATTGCCAACCTCTTTCTCTTTTCAATCTGGTTGTTTCGGCACCATCTTCAATAATATCTGATGGAATATAACCTTGCTCCTGCCAATCGATGAATCTTTCACTTAAGATATCTATTACTCTCTCTTCTCTTTTTAAATCCTCTTCTCTTGGTGCTGCATAATACCTTCCTTCATTGGAGACATATCTTATGCAATAAAGCCTTTCTTGAAATACATCATCCTCTCTTGGAATAAATTCATTTTTCTCCCAAAGTCTAAGCCCATATATAGTTTGTCCATCTGTTCTTCTATCACCCCTAAGGGCAGTTATGGGAGTCTCTAATTCACAGTGCGGGCAGTACATATTGTTTCTTTTTACTGTAATCTTTCTATCAGCTTCTTTAAAATCATCCTTACTGGCATCCTGTACTAACTCTATATCAAACCCATCTTTGCCATTATCCTTAAGTAAGACTACAGTTTTTGTTCCCCTCCCTATTACCCAGGAAGGTGCTAAAGGAACCCTGTATCCGCATTCTGGACACTTGGTCTCCATACAGTAGAGGTATGAATCTGCCCTGTGTCCTTCTTCATTATGTTCTATTCCCCATTCTGTAATCTGCTTGTCCACTTGATCATATACCTTTTCTTGGAAGATTCTTAACTTTTCTACCTCTTCATTACTTGCACCAGCAATGTTAAGTGATGCCCAGGTTAAAAGGGATGCTACTGGATTTAAATCTGAGGCATAAACATCTGCTCCTAATCTCCCTGCTTCAAAAGGGATAGACCCACCACCTGAAAATACATCCCCTATTTTAGGTCTATGTCCAAATCTTTTTATGCCTAATTCTTCTATTAAAGATTGAAAGGAATCTGCATTAGTTTCCAGATGTTCATTTATCTCCTTCCATTTATCTAAAGATAGATTCTCTATATGTTCTGGTCTAGAGCAATACTTAAGCCTATCATCATAGGACATTTGATTAAAGGCGTGCCTTTGTATTCTGTCCTTATCATCGTTGGAAAGTCCCCGTTTATATGTAGGAGATCCCTTTTTATTTATCTCCATATATTTATCAATAAATTTTTCATCTGATACTTCATAAAGCTCTTTTTGGGTCAAGTTTTTAAACTTTCTAGCAAATAACCCATCATCATCCATAGTCATTAATTTTAAAAATATTTCTCTGTCCTTATCTAAATCATCAGATACAGGCAAAAGAACTCCTAGTATAGTTGCCCTTACTAAAACCAAGGGCTTTCTTCCCCACCATTTGCCCAATCCTGTTAAGGTTTGTCCTAAATTTGCCATTCTTTCCTTATAACTTTCTTTTGATACTTTCGATACTGGAAATTGTACTTCTATAAAAGATTTATTATAATCTAACAAGACTTCACCCACCTCTATAAGTCAAATAATTTTAATTGACTTTTATTTTTATCATCTATAGGATTTTCTGTAATAGCATACCTAATTGCTTTTCTCCAACCCCTTTTATCATCTGCATGACCTGTGGTAGCATTTGTCATAGTAAATAGCCACCATCTTTCTTCTCTAGAAAAACCTAGCCAGTTTCTTACGGCTGTTGGTATCAGGCTAGGATCAGAGTCTTCTATTGCCCATAAGAGAAGTATCATCTCTTTGCCAAGAAGCCTATCTATGGGGTTGTCACCAATTTTAAATCTCCCTACCTTTATTTTATTGTTTTTTAAGGATTTATTTAATTCAGTTTGGATAGTATCTTTGACTAAATCCCATTTATGTCTATCTAGTATAACTTTAGTATTATCATAATTTATTTCTGATTCTTGGACTTCCCCTTCATCCCAGTGAAATCTTTCATAGACCAAAACCTTATCATTTTTACTTCTAGATATTCTTACTAAATAATGGTGTATAGTCTCCTCTGGGATATATCCAAATCCAAACCCTTGAATAGTTGACACATTAAAACCTCCCTACTGCCTAATTCTTCCTTTATAGTCTTCAATCTTCTCTTTTTTACTTGAAACCCACCTCTCAAAATCTTCTCCGGTTTCAAATATTATTTCATTGATAGTCAAATTTACCTTATATTCTTTGTCTTTAAATAAATTTTTAATAATATGATTTAATTCATCAAGAATTTTTTTAGGACTATCTACAGTAAATTCCCCACCTACCATAAATTGTATATATCCTTTCCCATGAAGTGAATCATCTGATATAACCAAGGTTAACCTAGATAGGGATGCGTTAAATTCTTCTAGTAGCTCTAGACCTTTAAAAGCATCCTTTGCATTATTAAATATTGTTGTATCAATTATTTTTAATTGTTTCTTTCTATCTATTTCAAACTTTTGTTCCTTAACTTCTATTTGTATAGGTTCTGAAAATATGCCTAGTGCTTCGTTTACGGCTACGGCCTGTATAAATTTAGCACCCTCAGGTACTATAAAATCACCTTCAAAAACCCCTCCACTTTCTCTTGGGTTAGATCCATCTGTACTATATAATATTTTTACATTGTCTGCAGTTGCTTTTAATTCCATATATTGATTTCCATCTTTATCATAGGGCTTGTACTTAAGCTTTACATCTTTAGTCCATTCTACTGGGGCACCTGTTTCATGTTTTCCCTTACTATCTACACACAAAAATGATAGTTTTAATTCTTTAGTTTTAAAGTTTTCAATATCTTCTATTTTTAAGGAAGATTTTGTAGCTACTTGACCTATTTCATAATATATACTATCTCCATATTCAGGTACAAGCTTTAGTGTGACCTCCCCTGTATTTTCATCTTCATGAATTTGTATTACTGTTAAAGAAGTTTCTGGTGCTGGTGGCTCCTTGTCTATATAGCCTCCTGTCTCCACCCATTCTCCCCTTCTAAGCATATTAGTCTTTAAGTCTTCTAAAGCATCTGGGTGATGCCATGACCAAGATGATAGACTAGCTGTTCTTTCTCTTATGGCATTCCACGACATTTGTCTTTGTGTAAATATCCTATCCTCAAATTTCCCTCTAAAGTCACTGGCCTCAGTATTAGTATCAAACTTCTTTTCACTAATCAGCAAATTTTTAATTTGTTCTTCTAATACATAGTTGTTTTCCTCAAACTTCATGGTTATATCATCACTTACAAGCCCTGGTCTTTTTGGATAATAAAGAGTTACAAAAGATTCCCTTAAGGCACTTATAAGCTCTAAATTAACCTTAGAAAAGAGATCTTGGGCCTGTTGATACTGAGGATCTGTTTCTGGTAACTTTTCTTCATTTTTCATCTTATTTAAAATAGCATTTATTCCCGAATATTCTTTTCCCTTGGCTACAAGATTATCCATAGAATTCCTTTGCCCAGTTAAAAACATTACCCTATTTTTATAGGTAGAATCTTCATAAAATCTTTTTAAATCCTTATTTAATCCGGAAGAATCTGTACTTGGTTCAGTTAGAACAAGGGTAATCTTATCCCTAGATAAATCTATTTCATCTATGGATGGGAATACCTTAACTTCTTGATAGCAATGTTTTTGTTCTGGTTTAAACTTTTCTTCTAATATGTTCTTTATTGCTTGTTTCCCAAATTCATAAGAATAGCCATTTACTAAATCTATTAGCTCAGCATTAACATTTTTTACATCCTTAAAATATACTCTATTGGCTTTATCCTTGTATAGATACCAGGCCTTTGTGGAGAATTCCTCCAATCCTTGTTTTAATCCTGTAATATCTTTTCCTGGTCCTGCCATATAACCTATAACTTCTGGTACTGATAAGCCTAATATGGCATTTGAAACATTACCTAGGGAGGATACTAAGATTAGTTTGCTAATATCCTGTAAATCTGTATTACCTATGCTATCATCCAAAATTTCCGCTACTGAATTTCCTCCATCAGCTATATCATGGGATATAGCATTAGATATGCTCTCTTTTATCCCCTTAACAGCTATAACAGTTTGTCCATCATTTAGGTTTATATCGTAAGCATTAAGTAAGTATCTATTCTTAGCCTTCATTTCCCCCGTATATAAATCTTTTACCATCAATCTAGTAAGTCTAATATAACCCCTTGTTTGTTGGAAACCTGGGTTTTCCTTGAAGCGTGCAAAAAGATCTCTAATAGATGGATGAAATGGATATGATGCCTGAATCCCTCTAGCTATTTCATCTGCCGTAAAGTTTGTATAACCCATCTGCCTAGTTTCATTTATAGATTTTCTATAACCCTCTATAATTTTATTTATATTTTCTTGATTTCCTATTTCTTCAAATAATCTAGTTCTCAATATATTATATAGATCATCTGTATTTGCACCTACTGGCTCTATATTAATAGCAGACCTTCCTATTTCATTTTCCAATTCTTTAAAGGATCTTTGAAGCAATTGAGACCCCTCTTCATATGTAGCCTGTAAGTCAGATACTACTATGCATACATTGTATAGTTCTGCCTTGCCTACTGCATTAAATAAATTGGCTAAGGCTGTGGTAGTTATATCAGCTAAAGTTCCCGTACCTATTGGTATTGCTCTAGCATTTTGCAAGTATGGAGGTAATTCATCAATTAAGATTAGTGTTGGTTTGTCGCTTTTTAAAAGATTTATCCAAGCTGTTTGTCCAGGTGCCATTAGTGGTGAATAGTAATCTTTAAAATAATCTTTTTTCCCTAGTTGTTCAGCTATCTCTCCCCAAATACCAAATTTTAAATCTGATTCTCTTCCTGTATAGGATACAAGGTTGATTTCTTCTGTAAAACTCTTATACTTGCCTTTTAAAATAGAAGCCCTTATATCCTTATTCTTAGCTAAAACACCTAATGCCAACATATTATGGGTCTTACCTCCACCCATAGACTGAGTTAATTTAACAACTCCACTAGCTGCTTTTCCTTCAAATCTCTTGAATGCTGTGTCAAATAGAAGTTGCATTCCATCTGTAATATAAGTTTCTTTGAAAAACTCTGTACCATCTATAGAATTGTCTAATAGGTTAGAAAGATCTAATGTATCATCCCTCTTTGATTCATCAAATACACTTTCCCTTGGTTTACAAACTTCATATAATGTTTTCAACTTTATCCCCCCCATTATTTTAATTGCTTTATTTGCTCTCTTTTTGATTAGGGATATAATCAACAATATCCCCTATATTACATTCTAAAAACTCGCATATTTTAGCCAATATATTCATACTTACGGGTTTGTTATTACTTAATTTGGAAAGTGTTGATGGGGTAAATCCTGCCCCATCTCTAAGGGCAACTTTATTCATATCTTTATCTATTAATAATTTCCATAGTTTATTATATGACCATGACATTGTAACACCTCTATTCTTTATTATGAAATATTCATATGCTTAAACATATACTTAAGGTATATGTTATTATACCATATTAATTATGTTGATAACATATATATTTACTTTAAAAAAGACTTTTAAGAAGTGTAAAGTTCATTATAAAACCATAGATTCTACCCTAATATCAATCTAACTAATCTCTATATAGTTAGGTTGTCATTTTGATAAGTCTAGACTTTTCCTTTTGACAAGCCTGAAAGTATAAATACAAAAATCAGCAAGTTTAATTTTAGACATTATATCCCTACTGTTTCTATTCTTCTATATCAATAACTTCAGCATTTGCAAAGTTCCCATAACAATACTCTATATATTGACTTCTATTTTTATCTAACTCGAATCCTTGTTTTTGAAACTCATCTAGAATATATTTATCTAATCCATAAGGACTTTTTAGTTCCTCTGCAAGATCTTTGCTTATAGATATTTGATGTTTTTTGCCATATAACCCCTAATAAATCCACTTGTATTCATTTTCTTTACCTCCCTTTTCTCAAAACCAAACTAAGTTCTTCCCTACTTAATCCATAGTAATTTGCTAATGCATCCATCATTTCTTCGGTATCTCCCTCATCTATCTTATCTAATTCTTCTCTTGTATATAAATCAACTTTATCCAGTCCCCCTTTACTTTCAATATAGTTTTCTAAATGCCCTAATAAGATACTTTCTATATTTTTCAGTTCCTCAAATGAAAATAATAGATCCTCATTTCCTGGTATTTCCATTGCATAAATTCTACACATTTCCCTAATATCTGTTACTGGTGGGTTATCATAGTGGAAATTTGATAGAAATGTTTTTTCATCTGTTCCTGCATAGAATTCAAATACCTCTTTAGCTGTTAATCTTCCTACTCCATTTTTTATTCTTCTGCTTTTCATTGCATTTCCTCCCCCTTATTGCATTTTCCTTATCTTAGAGTTCTCCTTCAACAATTTCTTTTCTGTAGTATTATTAGTTAGCAAGTTTACCAGATCGTTTTGTGCATCTTCAATATTGTCATATTCTTTTAAGATTTTACATAATTGGAAATCATCATCTGTTGTTTTGTGCAAAATATAACCTGTCTTTTTATTAAATTTAATATCTTTCATTAAACCAGCTCCTTAGCTTTTTGTATTTTATATTTTAATATCTGTAGCTTTATAGAGTGTAACCTTTGAAATATTTTAGTTTTTAACTTTTAGATCAAGATTATTTATTTATGCTGTATATTTATAGTTCATTTATTCTACTTCTTTTTAAATGTATTGTATTATCTGCATTATTTATCATATCTGCTCTTTTTGTTCCATACATCCTTAATACTGGACTACCTGGTACTTTGTATATGCTGACTCTATTACTTTTATTAATTTCACATTCTGGATTTATACATTTCTTTAGTTCTTCTAATTTTGCTATTGCTATTTCACTATTTTTATAATCATTATAGGCACATATATAGGCGAAAATTATATTGTCACCCTTGTCTATGTATCCTTTTATTTCTTCAATATTATTATCTGTATATTGAAAAGTCCATGTCCTACTATTTTTGTTTCTATTAGTTGCATATTTTATATATACTATATATTCTTCCTTATCACCATTAGTCTTTAGTTTATATATTCCCCTGCCATTATCCTTACTAACTATTGCTGGTCTGTTTCCATTGTCAATAACTTTAGCTAGAAATGCTCCATAATAAAAATCTGATTTGTTAATTGAATTAGCCATCCTATCTTCCCCCTATTAAAATATTATTAAATGATATTTTTCCAAATACAAGTTTGTAAAAAATATTGCCCATATATATATATCCTTAACTCTGCCGAAGTGTAAACCTTATAATAAAATATTTTTATTAATCTACTATTTCCTTGTATTTTTAACATCTTTTAGGATTTAGCAAAAAACGATTTCTATACTAATACTGCAAATCACCGTATCAGCCCTAATATCAATATAACTCTTATCAATCTAACTAATCTCTATATAGTTAGATTGTCTTTTTGATAAGTCTAGACTTATCTTTTTTGCCATTCTAGACTTATCAAAATCACCATTCTTGACTTGTCCTTTTGACAAGTCTGAATCCATATATGGAAGAATCAGCAAGTTTTCTGATCCTTGCTGATTCTCATCTTTTATAATCTATTTCCTTGTGTCTCCACTAACTAGGTCAACTACCACTGAAACATTGAAATGTTTTTTCAGTACCTTTTTCTTAAAATTGTGATCATCTTCCTCGAAAGCAAAATAGTCGTGAAAGAGCTTGAATCTCAGGATTTCTACATAATTTCTCTTTGTATCAACGCTATGCACTCCACATGCCTTGAGAGGTCAATAAAGATGTCGTAGGGAAATAGTGCCCCCTTGGTGGATATTTTCAAAGTTCTAATTTGAGTATTGCCTTCATATTAGTCCACCTGTGCCTATTTTCAGACCAACTAGTGCCTAGTATTAGGCCAGCTAGTGCCTGATACTAGACCAAACTATGGCAGGCCTGAGATTGTGGCCTGCCATAGCAATTTATATTCTATCAGGCTTCCTTACCCTTTGACTATTAATACCATGTCTTTCCCTCATGGAAACCTCCCCATCTATTAGTATTTGATAGGAGTCATGAACAATCCGATCTAGTATAGCATCT
>JALNZV010000062.1 GCA_023229175.1 Tissierellaceae bacterium
TTTTTAAGTTCTTTGTTTTACCCTAGATAAATATAATCCCATAATTAAAAATATCCCTGCAAATAACAATTGTATCAGTATGTCGTATTTCACTTCCAAAATGGAAGCTATTTCCGTCTCATTTATCTTTACAAAGTAATATATAGGGAAGAACTTAGCAATAGAAAGGACCTTTTCTCCGAGGAATTCCTGAGGGACCATGACACCTGATATAAATGATAGCCCCAAAGACAATACTGTACTTATGGCCGATATTACAAATCTATTATTAGTTATATTGTTTACCAAAAATACAAGGCAAAGGGCAGCTATTGAAAATACTGTTAAATTAATTGCATATTTTGCAAAATTTACTTCTCCAATGTATTTTCCTTTTAGGACAATGCTTCCAAGTATAAATATTGCGGATATGAATGCTGCCATGCTTAGTTGACCTAAGTACATTTGTCTATTGAAGTCTAAAAACCTTATCGAAGAGATTTTTCTCCTATTCTCTACCTGTACTTCGTTAAATTCAATCATTACAAATCCTATTACAGATATATATAGGGCCAAAATAATATAGGAGGTAAAGTTGAAATAAAACTTAAACCAATTATTTACCCTTTCGTTAATGCCATTTTCAGTAACCATTAAATCTACATGTACGCTTTTCTCTAAGGCAGACCCTACTCTTTCTATGTCAAATTCCCCATTTTCATAGCTAGCTACTGCAAATGCTAAGTACTTATTAATCTGATTTTCCACTTTATAAGAGCTAATATTTCTATAATCGTTGTATATCAGTAGCTCAGACTTCCTATTTATGACCTTGCTTTCAAGGTCATTCGGGATTATAACTACTGCATCTACTAGCTGTAAAAAGACTTGTTCCTTTATATATATTTCATCATCTACCATAGGGACTATATTGTTCTTTTTCCCTAGATATTCTGCCAGACCCTTGGACAGTTGGGTTTCACTGTAGTCAATTATTCCTATATCCGGCCTAGACTCTATAAAACTGCTTTCCCTCTGTACATTTGTGCTGCCATTAATTATGGACAGTATAAAAAATATAATGATATATGAAAGAATAAAGCCTTTATTTTTTAGGGCTACTTTAATAAAATACTTATATACTGTCATAGGTCTTCCCCCTCAAAAACCCATAGGATAGAAAGATTAAAATCAGGCAATATATCCCCAAAATCGTTATTCCCCCCATGGCATTTTTTGTATTAGCAAGTAAGTTTATCTTATATAAATTGTTGGTTATGATAGAAATAGGATTAACTTTCCCCAGTAATGGAACCTTTTTATCGAGCATAATCTTTATATCTGTAGACATCATACCAGATAGAAAAGAGAGGACAAGTGTGATAAGTATTCCCAAAATGGTCTTTGCATTTGCACTTTTTTTGCTTGATGCACCGATTAATATGCCTAGGCCTACTCCAAATAGATTCCCTAAAATAATAAATATCCCGCTATATAGCATCTCTGTAAATAGATTTAGTTTTAGAACATATTTAATGAAAATCAGCAATATTGCATTTGATAGCATGTTTATAAACAATGCAACTGCAATTCCCGCTAGTAAAAAATCCTTTTTCTTCAATGGGGTTGCATTTAGCCTTTTCCCAACATTGGACAAATTAGCCTGCATTAGACTTACTGTTTCAATGCCTGAAAATATCCCGTATGTAGATACCATGGCAATTAAAGAATAGAATATAATTATTATGGTATCGGCCCTTTGATTTTTATTTTGTATATAATTTGCAGAATAATCGAATCTATCCATAGCTACGTTTAACTTTTCCATTTGTTTAATCTGGTCTAGGATTTCCTTGATTATACTTTGATTAATCCCTGACTTCTTTACCAATAAATTTAAATCCCCATCTATAAATCCTACTATCTCTTCATCTTCCAATTTTTCTTTTGCTTCAACATCTTTCATGGAATAAACATCAACTATTTCAATCTCTTCTAGTATATATCTTATGGGGTTATCTTTGCTTATGCCAATGGCTATACTTTCCAACTCCATATTCATTATGCCGCTAAAGGCAGTATAAAAAAATATGGCCATTATTAAAGGGTATATTATACTCCAAAATATAAGGGTTTTATCTCCAAATAAATTCCTCCCTTGATAGAATATATTTCTAGATATCTTTTTCATTAATCTCTCAGCTCCTTCCCTGTGAGTTGTAGAAATACGTCATTTAGGGTTGGAATCTGACTGTAGAATTTCGTATAGGTTAAGTTATTATCTTTTATAAATTCCAGCAAATTTGCCATATTGTTAAATCCATTTTCGAATTTGACGATATAGTCTTCCCCATCCCTTTCTATGTCAACAACATGGGGGATTTCTTTCATTTTATCGTCTATACTCCCTGGCTCTAGAAACTTTACGACTATCTTTTCAGTTGTAGTTATCATTGCCTTTAATTCCTCATTGGTACCCGATACTAGGCTCTTTCCATTGTCCATTATGATTATTCTCTTACAAAGCGTTTCCGCTTCCTCTAGATAATGGGTTGTATAAATTATGGTGCTTCCTTCTTTATTTAACCTCTTAATTCCATCTAAAATAAAATTTCTACTTTGGGCATCAACTGCCACTGTAGGTTCGTCTAGAAAGATGAGTTTTGGTCTATGGGCTATTCCACATGCTATGTTTAGTCTTCTTCTCAATCCACCGCTCAGTTTCCTTGGGTAAAATTTTATATAGTCACTTAGACCTACAAATTCTATAGCCTCTTCTACATATTGCTTTCTTAGCCCTTTCTCCTCCACATATAGACCACAGAAGTAGTCTATATTTTCTTTAACTGTTAGATTTTCAAATACTGATACCTCCTGAGGTACAATGCCAATTTGCCTTTTTATGTCATAGGAATTAGGGGTCATCTTCTGACCAAATATCTCTATTTCCCCCTTATCGAAGCTTAACAGGGACAAGATACAATTAATCGCCGTCGTCTTACCACATCCATTGGGACCTAATAGGCCCAATATCTCACCTTCTTCTACCTCCATATTGAAATTGTCCAAGGCTATCCTTTCCTTATATTTTTTCACTAAATTGCTGACTTTCACCACCACATATATCACTCCCTATTCTTGTGATTATATTATATCAAAATAGTACCTAGTAGTAGTCAATTAATTCACAATATAATATGACATTTCTCACGATTTAATTGTATAATATAAATTATATGGATATAATTAAATTACAGTTGAAGATTTTTTATTATAAAAAGTGAAGAGGGGGACATATTTTGGAGAGATTACTATTTATAAGAAAGATTAAGAGAATTATTTACACTATTTTAGGAATC
>JALNZV010000001.1 GCA_023229175.1 Tissierellaceae bacterium
AAAGTCATCTTAGTTAATTTAAGCGATGAGGAATATATAGTTAATAAAGGGGATAGAATTGCCCAGATGGTGTTTATAAAATATGAAAAGGCAGAATTTAATATAGTAGATGATCTGGACAAGACTGATAGAGGAGTAGGAGGTTTTGGTCATTCAGGATATTAATATCAATTAAGATGTTATCATAATTGATAATGAATATTTTAATTATAATCTCATATATATAATAAGATATAAAATCAAAATTTTATTTTTTATGTTAATTATTTTAGAATTTTAATTTTTGTATCAAATTATTTTACAAGGTATTGAGGTGATAATATGAGGTTATTTGAATTAAATAATAAAGAAATTGTAAACCTAAATAACGGAGGCAGATTAGGATTAATAGCTGATAGTGATTTCTTAATCGATGAGGATAGTGGTAAAATATTATCTTTACTTGTAAACCAACGAAAGCTAGGTTTTAGATTGTTAGGTTTAGAAGGCAATGAAACCCAAATACCATGGGAATCAATCCGTAAAATTGGATATGATATGATAATTATAGAATCTGAACCCATATAAAAACATATATCTTTTAAGATATATGTTTTTAATTAGAATATATTTATCTATTGGGTAAAAACTATAGGTATCAAATATTTGGAGGTAAAAATGGTAGATAAAGACTTAGAAAACGAAAAAGAACAGGAGCAAAAATTTGAAGATATTAAAAATATGGGAATTCCAAATATACCTGAGACAAAGAATAACATACAGTTTATTTCGATTATTGGCGAAATCGAAGGACATAGCATTGCTTCAAACGATAAAAAAGCAACTAAATATGAACATATCATACCAATTCTTATAGCTTCTCAACAGGATCCTAAAATTGAGGGTATATTTATTATATTGAATACCGTTGGCGGTGACGTAGAAGCAGGGTTAGCCTTATCTGAGCTTATAAACTCAGTCGATAAGCCCAAAATATCTTTGGTTTTAGGAGGGGGACATAGTATAGGCGTTCCCCTGGCTACTTCAACCGATTATTCATTTATCGTACCTACTGCAACTATGACTATACATCCTATAAGGACGACTGGTTTAGTAATCGGAGTTCCACAGACTTTTAGATACTTTGAAAAAATGCAGCAAAGAATTATCAACTTCATACTAAGAACCTCAAATATTGACGAACAAACATTGAAGGGTCTTATGTACTCAACAGATGAAATAGCCAATGACGTTGGTACCATTCTCGTAGGCGAAGAGGCTGTAAAATATGGATTAATCAATGAAGTTGGCGGTTTTTCAGTAGCCTTAAACAAGTTATATGAAATGATTAAAAGTAAAAATGAATAGAATAGCCTGGAAAACTATGTTATAATATCAACAGTATCATCTTTAAAAGGGGGAATTGATTTGAATTTATTTGAAGCCATTATTCTTGGAATATTTCAGGGTATTGCTGAATTTTTGCCAATCAGCAGCTCAGGCCATCTTGTTATACTGCAAAATTTATTTAGTATAAAAGAGGGCAATTTGTTTTTTACGGAAATGCTACATTTGGGTACATTAATTTCAATTTTTGTAGTTTATTTTAATGATATAATTAAAATGATAATAGAATTTTTAAAACTCTTATCTTCGTTGTTTAGGGGAGAAAAGATACATAGTTTAAATAAGTATCAAAAACTTGCAATATTAATAATTGTAGGTTCTGTACCTACTGCAATAATAGGTTTAACCTTGGAGGATTTTTTTGAGTCTTTATATACATCAATTCTTCCAATTGGATTTGCATTTATAATAACAGGTTTTTTGTTGTGGATTGCAGAAAAAAGATCCTATGAGAATAAAAAAGCAAAAGATATGACATACCTAGATTCTGTAATAATCGGAACAGCTCAAGGAATTGCCATAATACCAGGTATATCCAGATCTGGTTCGACTATAGTGGCAGGACTATTAAGGGGTCTGAACAAACCATTGGCTACTGAGTATTCTTTTTTATTAGCTTTACCTGCTACTTTTGGTGCAGGTCTGTTGGGTATATTAAAACTTGTAAAATCAAACTCAGAAATTGTAGTTAATTTCCCCTTAGTTGTTGGCGTGATAACATCAGCTATAGTGGGAATTCTCTCGTTGAAAGTCTTAATTACCTTATTAAATAAGAATAAGTTACATCTTTTTTCATATTATCTATGGATTATCGGTATAATCACAATTATTACTCAGTTGTTTTAGTTTACACAGGCTAGAGGTGAATGCTTTGAAAAATAAAAATACTAAGAAAAAGGTAGTAGAAAAATTTAATAAAAAGGAGATTAATAAGGACTTATACGGTTTTGTAATTATAGCCATAGGCATATTGTTTGTACTAAGCCTATTTAATTCGAAAATGGGATTGGTCGGTGCTATCATTCAAGGTAGTGCCCTTTCATTTATGGGTTTTGGAGCTTATCTGTTTCCGTTATTTTTAGTATCAGTTGGAATAATTTTTATATTTGATAGGTTTAATAAAAAAGAAAAGGTATCTATAATATCTGCTGCTCTCATACTTCTCACTGTATTGATTTTACTAGATGGAAAAAATCCTATAAATTTAAAATTTGTTGAAAGGATAGAAAATTCAATTATTTTAAGTAAAATTGGCAAAGGAGGAGGGATAATAGGTAGTTTTCTAGGTTTTTTCTTTTATAAGCTATTTGGTTCTGTAGGGACCTATTTTGTTTTAGGTTTAATTACAATAGTTAATATTCTAGTAATCACAGGAATCGGAATTAAAGATATCGTGACTGGTACAGTTAATTTATTCGAAAGGACCAAATATAATGACACAAAACCTTATATATCAAATATTAATACAGAGACTAAATCCAAAGACGATATAAAAATCATAGATTATGGAGTACAAGCTGAGTTATCTAATAAAAATGTCAATATTAAGGATGAAAAAAGTTATATTGAAAGTGAAATCAAAGTAAACACGAATAAAAATATAATCTCCTCTTATGTTAGGCCTTCTATTCACCTGTTGAAGACATATCCTAATCAGCAAAGTTTAAACGATGAAAAAGAAATTAGAAACAATGCAAAGAAAATAGAAGAAACCATGAAAAACTTTGGTATTGATGCTAAAATCTTAGAAATCAATGTAGGACCAACTATTACTTGCTATGAACTACAGCCTTCACCGGGCATTAAACTTAATAGAATCGTTTCTTTATCTGACAATATAGCTCTAAGTTTGGCATCTTCTGATATTAGAATTGAAGCACCTATACCGGGAAAGTCGGCAGTTGGTATTGAGGTTCCCAACAAAACTAAATCTAGTGTTTTTCTAAAGGAAATTTTAAATTCTAAGGAATACAGAGATATCGATTCTAATCTAACTCTAGCTCTAGGAAAAGATGTCTCCGGAGAAATAGTTATTTCAACAATAGATAAGATGCCGCATTTATTGATTGCGGGTGCAACAGGTTCCGGTAAATCAGTATGTATAAACACTATAATCATGAGTATTTTATATAAGTCTTCGCCGGAAGATGTAAAATTAATGCTTATTGACCCTAAAGTTGTTGAGCTTAACGTATATAATGGCATACCTCATTTATTAATTCCAGTAGTTACAGATGCGAAAAAAGCAACATTTGCCCTTAACTGGGCTGTTGAGGAGATGGAAAAGAGATACAAAATGTTTGCAGAAAACAGCGTAAGAGACATAGAATCTTATAATAATAAAATGAAAGTAAAAGATGCTAAACTACCTAGTATAGTAATAATTATCGATGAATTGGCAGATTTAATGATGGTTGCCGCACAAGAAATTGAGGATTACATTTGCAGATTAGCGCAAATGGCAAGAGCTTCAGGAATATATTTAATAGTAGCAACACAGAGGCCATCAGTAGATGTGATAACGGGGACCATAAAAGCAAACATTCCGTCAAGAATATCTTTTGCCGTATCATCACAAGTCGATTCAAGGACAATATTGGATATGTCAGGTGCAGAAAAGTTACTTGGAAAAGGTGATATGCTTTTTTACCCTTCCTTTTATTCAAAGCCAGCAAGAATCCAAGGAGCTTTTATTTCCAGTGAAGAAGTTGAAGCTGTTGTCGATTCTCTTAAATCTCAAGAAATAGCAGGCTATGATCCTGAAATTTTAGATGTCGTAGATAATCCAAAAAGCTTAACAACGGAAAACGGCGACGAACTGTTACCAGAGGCAATTTCTTTAGTTGTGGGTGAGGGACAAGCATCTATTTCATATTTACAAAGAAAATTAAAGATTGGTTATGCTAGGGCCGCAAGGATAATAGATGAAATGGAGGATAGAGGCATAATAGGAGGATATGAAGGCAGCAGACCACGAAAAGTTTTAATAACACAAGAAGACTTAGATTCAAAGGGAAGGGGTGATTAAATGATACATAATAAAGTTTATATAGAAACCTTAGGATGTTCTAAAAATGAAATTGATTCCGAGCTTATGATGAGTTTATTGGAAAATAGCAATTATACTGCTGCTGATTCACCAGAGGAGGCCAATATAATCGTAGTTAATACATGTGGATTTATAGATAAAGCTAAGGAAGAATCTATAGAAACAATCTGGGAAATGACAAGGTATAAGACTCAAGGTCAATGTAATCACTTAATACTCGCTGGCTGCTTAGCGGAAAGGTATTCTAATGAATTATTAGATGAGATTGACGATGTTGATGCTGTCATTGGTACTGGAAATATTAAGGATTTACCATCTATTATTAAAGATTTAAATGAAAATAAAGATAGGATTAAAAAAACGGGAAAGATAAATACAGAATATTTGGAAGATATAAATAGGATTTACTTTAGTCCAACTGAATATGTTAGGATTTCTGAAGGATGCGACAATTTATGTACCTACTGTATCATTCCAAAACTTAGGGGAAGACACAGAAGCAGAAAAATGGAAGATATTTTGCATGAGGTCGAATATCTAGTAGAAAACGGTGTACAGGAAATAATACTTATAGGTCAAAACACTTCAGATTACGGTATAGATATTTATGGAGAATATATATTGCATATTTTACTAGATAAACTAAATGAAATTAAAAATTTGAAATGGATTAGGCTGTTATACTTATACCCAGACAATTTTTCTGACAAATTAATTGCCTCGATAAAAAATAACAACAAAGTTGTAAAATATGTAGACATTCCACTGCAGCATATAAGTGACAATATACTAAAAAAGATGAACAGAAAAACCACAAGAACTGATATAGAAAACTTAATTAACACTTTGCGAAGAGAAATTCCAGACATAATCATAAGGACTACATTTATTGTGGGATTCCCTGGTGAGACAGAAAATGATTTTAATGAATTGTTAGATTTTATTAAGGAATACAAATTAGACAAGCTTGGTGTTTTTACTTATTCTAGAGAAGAAGGCACCCCTGCATATAATCTTCCAAATCAAATATCTGAAAATATTAAATTTAGTAGAAGAGATAAGATTATGGAGACCCAATTAAATATTTCTTCAGATAAAATGAAGGAAAAACTCCATAAAGAATTTTCTGTATTAATAGAGGAGTATCATGGTAATAATACTTATATAGGGCGTACCTATATGGATAGTCCCGATATAGACGGTATTCTTTATCTTGAGAGTGAAGATTTCTTAAATCTTGGAGATTTTGTAAGGGTAAAGATTATAGATTATCTCGAATACGATTTGATGGGGGAGGTAATTAAGTGAATTTAGCTAACAAAATTACTGTCTTTAGGGTATTTTTGGTCCCAGTATTTATGTTGGTGTTGTACTCAAATATTCCATATAGTACTTATATTGCAGCCTTTGTCTTTATTTTTGCTTCCTTAACAGACACGTTAGACGGATACATTGCGAGAAGTAGAAATATGATTACAACCTTCGGGAAATTTGTAGATCCTTTGGCAGATAAAATATTAGTCTCCGCTGCTTTAATCTCCCTTCTGGAATTGGGAAAAATCCCTGGCTGGTCGGTTGTAATTATTATTGCACGGGAATTTACTATTAGCGGTTTTAGAATACTTGCCGCTTCGGAAGGGATTACCATAGCAGCAAGTTCCTTGGGAAAAATTAAAACTGTAACTCAATTAGTTGCAATAATCCTATTGTTGTTAAATAATTTTCCTTTTAATCACATTGATTTTCCAATTGACCTAATTATTTATTATATCTCTGTATTTTTTACAGTGATTTCGGGGTTTGACTATATATTTAAAAATATTTCTACACTTAAAACAGGAATAAAATAAGAAGGTGATACTTATGTACGCTGAAATACTGACCATTGGAACTGAAATTACAACAGGAAGCATCTTAAATACTAATAATCAATTCCTGTCAAAGAGGCTATTAGACTTAGGTATCGATGTACATTATCATTCAACAGTAGACGATAATGTAGATAGAATTCACGATGCCATAACACTTGCCTTAAAGAGATCAGATCTAATTATTACAACAGGCGGACTTGGTCCTACATCTGATGATATGACGAAAGAGATAATTTCAAAATCCTTAGGGTTGGATTTGATTTTGGATGATGAAATGGTTAAGACAATTAGGGATAAGTTTCTTAGAATGAACTCAGTCATGACAGATAACAATCTGAAACAAGCTACAAAATTGCAAGGTAGTATCTTCTTAAAGAATAGTATTGGAACAGCTCCAGGCATATTTTTAAAGCAAGATGAAAAGATAGTAATTATGCTTCCAGGAGTACCTTCTGAAATGAAGATTATGTTTGATAGAGAAGTAATTCCTTTAATCAAACAAGACTATAATATTATAAAAAGATCTGTGAACACCGTGGGAATAGGAGAAGCGGAACTCGAAATGAAAATCAAAGACTTACTAGATTTATTTCCCAATATCTCCATAGCTACATTTCCTTCAGATGGTCAGGTTGAGATTAAAATCATTGGAAGAGGACTTGATAAAAGTAATATAGAAAGAAATATGAATACTATTATTAAAACTATGGAAAATAGATTTAAAGAATATATATTTGGATATGATAATATCCCTATGGAAATGGCAGTGTTCAATTTATTAAAAGATAGAAATTTGCAAATAGGGTTTTGTGAATCGTGCACAGGTGGGTTGATAAGTGCACGTTTTAGCCGAATACCTGGTGTATCGGAGGTATTTAATAGAAGTATAATATCCTATAGTAATGATTCGAAAATTGAGGAACTAGGTGTTAACCCCACAACTATTGATAAATATGGAGCTGTAAGCGAAAAAACAGCATTAGAAATGGTAAATGGAATGCTTAATAGAACGGATTTGGATATTGCATTATCTGTTACAGGGTTAGCAGGTCCAGATGGAGATACGAAAGATAGTCCCATTGGTCTCGTCTATATTTGCATTTCAGATAGGCTCAATACAGAAATTATTAAATCTAATTTTGTTGGAAATAGGGAAATTATACAGGATAAGGCGACTATGAAGGCTTTTTCAGAACTAAGAAAGTTTTTGTTAAGTAAGTGATTGACTTAGAGCCTTATTTATTGTATCATAGAAACATGAACGAATGTTCGAATATGGAAAGGGGTGAATCCAGTTTAACTGGGATTTATATGGTAGATAATATTGAGAAGAAAAAAGCATTAGATTTAGCAATAAGTCAAATAGAAAAACAATTTGGAAAAGGTTCTATTATGAGACTTGGGGAAGATGCCAAGCTAAATGTGGATGTAATACCTACAGGCTCATTAGACCTGGATATAGCATTGGGAATAGGAGGTTTACCTAGGGGAAGGGTAATTGAGATTTTTGGACCTGAATCATCGGGGAAGACAACTGTATCTTTGCACGTGATTGCAGAAGCTCAAAAACTTGGAGGAATTGCAGCTTTTATAGATGCGGAACACGCTCTAGATCCTTCTTATGCAAAGAGATTAGGTGTTGATATTGAGGACCTAATTATTTCCCAACCTGATACCGGTGAGCAGGCCCTAGAAATAGCAGAAGCTTTAGTGCGAAGTGGTGCCATTGACATAGTAGTCGTGGATTCAGTAGCAGCTCTTGTTCCAAAGGCTGAAATTGAAGGAGAAATGGGAGATAGCCATATTGGATTACAAGCTAGACTAATGTCCCAGGCACTTAGAAAGCTTGCTGGTTCTATTAATAAATCTAATTCCACTGTTATATTTATCAACCAACTTAGAGAAAAAGTAGGTGTAATGTTCGGTAGCCCTGAGACAACTACTGGTGGCAGGGCGTTAAAGTTTTACGCTAGCATAAGACTAGATATAAGGCGTATAGAGTCCCTTAAACAAGGCGATAATATAATTGGTAACAGGACTAGGGTCAAGGTGGTCAAAAATAAACTGGCACCTCCATTTAAACAATCAGAATTTGATATTATGTATGGTACTGGAATATCAAAAGAGGGGGGCATATTAGATTCTGGAGTCTCTGCTGACATAATCAACAAAGCAGGTTCTTGGTACAGCTATAATGACCAAAGACTTGGACAGGGAAGGGAGAATGCAAAGGATTTCTTGAAAGAGAATCCTGAAATTGCCTTAGAAATAGAAACAAAAGTTAGAATACATTTTGGCCTTGGTGAGGATAAAGATGACCAAGGTAAGGCTGATATATCTGAAGAAGAAAAATAGACAAAACCTCCTTTTAAGGGGGTTTATCTGTGAGGTGTTAGATTTGAAAATATTATTTTTCACAGATACACATATTAGGGGAACGACTCCAAAAAATAGGAAAGATGTATTTGTGGATTCAGTAGAGAAAAAATTGTTGGAAATAACAAATATTATTGAAGATTATAATATTGATTTTGTCCTACACGGAGGAGATTTGTTCGATAGACCTGACATTTCTATTTCAATTGTCAGTAGGTTTTTGGTTATACTAGATAGAATAAAAGTTCCTATATATTTAATTAGCGGCAACCACGATATATATGGACATAACCCCGACACAATAAATAGAACCATGCTTGGATTATTAGACGTATTGGGCATCATAAAAATCATCAGAAGTAAAGAGAAGGTTATTTTAGAAAAGGATAATATCTCTGTTCAACTAACTGGTAGCCCCTACGTTTATGATATGGATTCCCCTGGCAAATTAGATTATTATTTAGTCAAGGATGTGGACCCTCAAATTGACTTCTCTATTCATATGGTCCATGGTATGCTATTAGACAAGCCTTTTATTAAAGGGATACCCTTTACCCTTGTGGAGAATATTAGGGATACGAAGGCAGATATAACCCTATCTGGCCACTATCATGGAGGATTTAAAACAATAGAAATTGATAACCATTACTTTGTCAATCCAGGGAGTGTGGTGAGAATTGCAAATAGCCTTAAGGAAATTGAACGGATACCTAAAGTAGTCATCATAGAATTAAATGACACCATTTCTATTCTAGAAATTCCTCTTTTATCAGCCCTACCAGGCGAAGAGGTGCTAGATAGAACTGAAATAGAAAAAAACTTATTTAAGAATGAAAGAATATTGGAGTTTAAACAAAGCATTGACGAAGCACTAGATTTTGATAAAATGGATATTAATGAAATATTGATGAAAGTATCCTATGCAGATAAAGTAGAAAGTAATGTAATTAAGGAGGCCCTAAGACGAATAGCCTTTGTTCAAATGAAAGGTTTAAATGGTGATTAAAGTGAAATACATAGAAAAAGTTATTTTAAAAAATTTCCAATCCCATAAACATACTGTAATTGAATTTGATAATCGATTAAATGTCATAGTTGGTCCATCTGATAGTGGAAAGACTGCTGTTTTAAGGGGCATCCGATGGGTCTTATACAATGAACCTACTGGAGATTATTTCATTCGGGAAGGCGAAAAAGAAAGCAGCGTAACAATTGAATTTAACAACGGCATTAAAATAATAAGAGCCCGAAGCAAAAGTAAAAACACATATACCATGTATGATTCAAAAGGTAAAGAAACTGTTTTTGAGGGTTTTGGAACTACTGTACCGGAGGAAATAATAGATGCAACTGAAATTCACAAGATATTATTGGATAGAGATGTGGCTAAATCTATTAATCTTAGTGACCAATTGGAAGGGGCTTTTCTCTTATCAGAACGTCCATCTATTCGTTCGAATTCTATTGGTCGTTTGGTAGGAGTAAATATCATTGACGACGCCCTAAGGGAAACCCTTAAGGACAGTAGAAATCTGTCTGTAAATAAAAAAAACACAGAAGAACAGTTATCTGATTTACAAAAAGAACTATCTCAGTATGAGTACTTAGATGAAATAATATTAAAACTCGAAAAAGTCAATTCTATTAAGGAAATAATTTCTAGGAAAGGCAACAAATTAGATAAGTATAAATTATTATTAACTAAATTGTTAAATATCAGGAACGATAAGCTGGAAACTCTCGGTGTATTAGAAAAGCTTAGCTATATGGATATGCTAGCTAATATTATTGACAATGTTACAAAGAAAATATCTAAATATGATTATTTTAAAATCAAACTTAATTCTTTAAATAATATAATTCACAATAAAGATAAGAACCTTATGATAGCAAATTCCTTAAGAAACATTGACGAAGCAGAGAGAAACCTTAATAGTATAAACTCTCTTTTCAACAAGACTATACAACTTTCCAATTACAACAATAAATTTAAAGAACTTAAATTGGAAATAAAAAACAATAACTTTATTTATACAAAGTTGGAATATTTGTCTACAGTCCATAGCAATTTAGAAATAATCGGTAATAAATACAACAATCTACAACTTTTAAAAAAGATTGTAGAAAAAAAAGATTCAATTACTAAAAGTATAGCAATCGGTAAAAGATATATGGATAGATTAAAAACAACTGACGAATTACAAACTCTGACCAGTGAACTTAACATAAAAATCAAATCATTATTGGAACTCAAGGGATTACATGAAAATTACAAATTAAACAATAATGCAATTTATACAATGGTTGCTAATGTTCAAGCACATAAAGAATATATGGAAAAGTATATTTCCCAATATGAGGAGTTACTTCTAAAACAGGAAGTCTGTCCTCTGTGTTTTAGTACTATAGATGAACATAAAATAAAACATATAATGGATCACTATAATTAGGAGGTTTATTGATGGATTATGAAAAGGAATTAAATTCCCTAAAGGAAGATTTAGAAAAAGCAAAGAATTTGAAGTATAAAGCGGAAGCTCGTTTAGAACAATTAAATCAACAAGAACAAGAGATAATTAATGAATTGAACAAACTTGGTATTAAACCAGAGGAATTAGAAAATGAAATTGAGAAATTAACAAAGGAGATTAAAGAGTTATTTCAAGAAGCAAATCAATTATTACCTAAAGACTTATTAGAAAAGAAGGGTTAATATGATAGACAATTTACAGGACTTAGAAAGCATTTTAAACGAATCAAGGGACGTTCTATCCCGCGAATTAGGGAAAAGGGATAAAATTATAGAACAAATCGATACTTATACTGAACGATTGAATATAATACAAAGTGAGTTAGATTTGCTTTCTAAGGTTGCTGTTTTGTTGCAAAAAACTTCGGAATTTTCAAGGGAACAGGCGAAAAAACAAGTTGAGTCCCTTGTTACAAAATGTCTACAGTTTATTTTTGAATCAGACATCCAATTCACTATAGAAATCGATGAGCTTAGAGGAAAATCCAGTGCGGAGTTCTACGTAACTAACAAAAATGAAAATTTAATAATTAAAACCAAACCTGAATTATCAAGAGGTGGAGGAGTCGTGGATATCGTGTCTTTAGCCTTAAGAATAGCATTTTTACAGACACATAAACCCAGAATTGAAGGACCACTAATTTTAGATGAGCCTGCGAAACATGTTAGCGATGATTATATTTATAACGTTGCTGATTTTCTAAGACAAACTTCTGAACTTTTTAATAGGCAAATAATTATGGTAACCCATAATAATTATTTATCTTCTATAGGAACAAATGCGTACAGAATTGATATTAAGGACAATGTAAGTACAGCCTCCAAGATTACATCTTGACATATGTTGATAAAAGTAATAGAATTGAACTATATGTATTAAATACATGTTAATAATTTTCATATTTGTAAAATAAAATTGATATGATGAAATGCAATATGGAACTTGAAAACTTTATACAATTGGAGGTGTTTAGTTATTGAAATTATGTACGCAATTCTTGGAGCAATTATTGGCGTTCCCGCTGGTTATATCATAAGAAAAACCATTGGTGAAGGTAAAATAAAAAATGCAGAAGAGATAGCCAAAAAAATCGTAGAAGATGCTAAAAGAAATAGTGAAGCACAAAAGAAAGAGTTGTTATTAGAAGTAAAAGATGAAATACACCGTCTTAGAAATGATAATGAGAAGGAAATTAGAGAACGTAGAAATGAACTGCAAAAACTCGAGAGAAGGCTTCTTAACAAAGAGGAAAATGTAGATAGAAAATCCGATGCCATCGAAAGAAAAGAGGAAGTTCTTAATAAAAAGATTAAGGACATCGAGGAAAAGGAAACTCAGATTGACGATATATATAAATCCCAAGTCTTAGAATTGGAAAGGCTTTCAAGCTTAACATCCGAGGAAGCAAGGGAAATATTACTAGATGAAATAAGGAAAGATATTGTTCATGAATCGGCAATCATGATTAAGGACATGGAAAATAAGGCAAAGGAAGAAGCAGATAAAAAAGCTAGAGAGATTATTTCTACAGCAATACAAAAATATGCTGCAGATCATGTAGCAGAGGCCACAGTTACAGTTGTTGCCTTACCAAATGACGAGATGAAGGGTAGAATTATCGGCAGAGAGGGTAGAAATATTAGAACCTTAGAGACATTGACTGGCATCGATTTAATCATAGACGATACACCTGAAGCAGTAGTATTGTCAGGTTTTGACCCTGTTAGAAGAGAAGTCGCCCGAATTGCATTGGAAAAACTAATCGTAGACGGAAGGATTCACCCTGCTAGGATAGAAGAGATGGTTGAAAAAGCAAAAAAAGAAGTTGACAATGTAATTAGGGAAGAAGGAGAACAAGCGGCTTTCGATACTGGTGTCCATGGCATACATCCTGAACTCATAAGGCTTATAGGCAGATTGAAATTTAGAACCTCATATGGACAAAATGTACTAAAACATTCAATAGAGGTTGCACATTTGGCCGGAATCATGGCGGCAGAACTTGGTGCCGATATTAAAATAGCTAAAAGGGCAGGATTACTACATGATTTAGGAAAAGCTGTGGATCATGAGGTAGAGGGGCCACATGTGGATATTGGCGTTGACTTGGCTAGAAGATATAAAGAATCAAAAGAAGTATTACATGCAATAGCAGCCCATCATGGCGACATAGAGCCACAAACCGTCGAGGCAGTTTTAGTACAAGCTGCAGATGCCATTTCTGCTGCAAGACCAGGTGCTAGAAGGGAAACCTTAGAAGCATATATAAAGAGATTGGAAAAACTTGAAGAAATAGCAAATTCCTTTGATGGTATTGAAAGATCATACGCTATTCAAGCAGGACGGGAAATAAGGATACTAGTCAAGCCAGATGAAATAACTGAAAGTCAAATTATCCATACTGCCAGGGATATAGTTAAGAGAATTGAAATGGAATTGGATTATCCAGGTCAAATAAAAGTAAATGTGATTCGTGAAACTCGGGCTATAGAATATGCAAAATAACAATTTTTTAAATTAATTTTTGTTTATTGATATATATTTAAAAAATTTTATAGAGGGGGCTAATTTAATGGATGTATTAAAAGTGTCAGCAAAATCAAGTCCAAATTCTGTTGCAGGTGCGTTAGCAGGGGTACTACGTGAAAGAGGATCTGCTGAAATTCAAGCAATAGGAGCAGGTGCATTAAACCAAGCTGTTAAGGCAGTAGCTATTGCAAGAGGATTTGTTGCACCAAGCGGAATAGATCTTATTTGTATACCAGCCTTCACAGACATAGTAATAGACGGTGAAGAAAGAACAGCTATTAAGCTAATTATTGAACCAAGATAATCCTCATAAAGAACCTGCCAAATGGCAGGTTTTTTGTGAGAAAATAAGCTATGGAAAGGGGTTTTATTATCAGATTCGATTTACACGTTCACACTAATCAATCGGATGGATTATTATCGCCTGAAGAAGTCGTCGATTTAGCCATACAAAAAAAACTAGACGGTATAGCAATCACTGATCACGATACTATTTCGGGCATAGCTCCAGCTATAAATCATGGCAGGAAATATGGGGGATTTACAGTTATTCCTGGTATTGAATTTGGGTGCATACATGACGATGAGGAAGTTCATATACTTGGATACTTTATCGATATACATAATAAATTCATAAACAAATTAACTGCGAGACTGCGTGAAAGTAGGGTAAAAAGAGGTATCGCCATGACAAATAAGCTAATTGAATTGGGCCTAAATATTTCCATGGAAGATGTTAGAGAGTTTTCATCTGACAATTATATAGGGAGGCCTCATATTGCCAGGGCTCTAATTAAAAGGGGATATGTCGAAAATGTCCAAGAGGCGTTTGAAAAGTATTTGGGATTGGGAAAACCAGGGTATATAGATAGATATAAGCTCTCTATTGAAGAAACTATATTAGCTATTAAAAACAGTGGTGGAATTGCAGTATTAGCCCATCCGGGTATTTTAAAGAATAGGGATATTACCTATTATTGTATAGAAAAAGGAATCGATGGGATAGAATGCATTCAGTCTAAGCATACCGATTCTGATATAGACTATTTTAAGACCATTGTAAATGATTTCGGTTTAATTGCCACAGGGGGATCTGATTTTCACGGTGATACCAATAAGGGAAACAGTAATGCTGCTTTATTGGGAGATTATTTTATAGATATTAATGAGATATCAGCATTTAAGGAGAGAATCTAATGGAAACAAGTCGAAAAGAAAGACAAAGACAATTCCCATCGAAGATTAGCACCACTTCATTTGTTAAATTGTATATTTTGCATCTATTAAACGAAAAACCTTATTATGGAAATATGATAATAGATGAAATAAAAAGACGAATGGATTATCGATGGGAGCCAAGCCCAGGAATGGTTTATCCTTTGTTAAGAGATTTAGAAAAACACGGATATATCAGCGGCTGGTGGGATCAACCAAACAAAAAATCTATTAGAAGATATAAAATAACTGATGAAGGGATTAAACATTATAATATTATTTTACTACAAAATAAATTAGCATTCGAAGATTCTTTACTAATAGTTAAAAATGTGTTAAAAGATATATATGGAGAAAGATATTGAAAGTATGCAAAAGCATATAAAGAAAATATAAAATTTAAGGAGGTAGGGTTATATGGATTTTGTATTATCGAAAAAGGGATTAGCTATTGAGCCTTCAGTAACTCTGGAAATAACGGCCAAGGCCAAATCTATGAAGGATTCTGGAATTGATATTATTAGCTTTGGTGCGGGAGAACCTGATTTTAATACCCCTGAAAATATTCAAAAAGAGGGCATTAAAGCCATTAAAGAAGGTCTGACTCGATATACACCTGCATCGGGAATAATTGAGCTAAAAAATGCTATTTGTGAAAAACTAAGTAAAGATAATGGACTTGAATATAAAGCTAATAATATAATTATATCTAGCGGAGCTAAACATTCAATACATAATGCACTTTTAGCTATACTAAACCCAGGTGACGAGGTAATGTTTGGAGTGCCATATTGGGTAAGCTATCCAGAACTAATACGAATAGCAGATGGAATTCCGATTTACATTCAAACTAATGAGGAAAATGATTTTAAATTCAGTATAAATGACTTAGATAACGCATTATCTCCGAAAACAAAAGCCATTATATTGAATAGCCCAAATAATCCTACGGGCTCTATTTATTCAGAAGATGAACTTAGGAGCATTGCCCAATGGGCTGTTAAAAATAATGTAATTGTGATATCAGATGAAATATATGAAAAGTTAATTTACGATGGAAAATCACATATTTCAATTGCTTCTTTCGGAGAAGATATAAAGAACTTGACAATTGTAATCAATGGTATGTCAAAAGCATATGCCATGACAGGATGGAGAATAGGATATGCAGCTGCACACGAGGATATTATAAAAGTAATGAGCAATATTCAGAGCCATGCTACGTCAAATCCATCTTCAATCTCTCAATACGCCAGCGTGGAAGGTCTATTGGGAGATCAAAGCAATATAGAAAAAATGAGGGTGCAATTTGAAGAGAGAAGAAACTATATGTACAATACTATTAACTCTATTGATGGTTTAAGTTGTAGACAACCTGAAGGAGCCTTTTATATAATGGTTAATTTTTCAAAACTAATTGGCAAAGTGATAAGGGGTAAAACTATCAGTTCCTCACTGGACTTTGCAAGCTTATTGTTGGAAGAAGGGAAAGTGGCCGTTATTCCCGGAATAGGATTTGGAGTGAATCATTTTATAAGATTATCCTATGCGACTTCTTTGGATAACATTAAGGAAGGATTAGAAAGAATTAGAAAGACCCTCGAAGATTAATTTATATCAGCAAAGGTCTACATAATATTATTATGTAGACCTTTGCTGTTTTTGATACTTACTAATACATAAGATTGGAAATATGGAAGATTTTATATCTTTTTTAAAATATTTTTAGTGAATAAAAATCTTAGCGTCAATAAATGTAATTTTAAGAATGAATTATAATTTCAAGAAATATAACCCTCCAGAATGAGTTATAAGGCTACTAAATGTTTTTTTAATAGAATACTATTAACAATTTATTTCATAGCTTATTAAGGCTAAATATCGCTTAATAGATGCCTTCTAACATCTAGACTTATTTTAAGTACAAAAATGACGAATTATCCTTGATTTTCTAAAAAGTATTTGATAGAATAATAATTAATACAGCATTAGTCACAAAATAGTTATTTTGTGACTATGAATATTAAGTAAGGGTGATACTATGAGTAAAATTCCTCTATTATTAGAAGACTATTTAAATTATATGGAAACTATTAAAGGAGTTTCCCCTAATACTGTAAAGGAATATTTTTTTGATTTAAGGACTTTTTTTAGGTTTTTAAAATTAAGATATCAATTTGTTGACCAAAGTGAAAATTTTGATGAAATTGAAATTAACGATGTTGATTTGGAAATTATAAAAAAAGTTAATATTCAGGACCTCCACTCCTACATATCCTTTGCAGACAAAAATAGGGATAATGGAAACTTTACTAAGTCTCGTAAAGTTGCATCCATTAGATCTTTTTTTGATTATTTATATTCTAAAGTAAATCTATTGGAGAAAAATCCTGCTGAATCACTGGAGTTCCCAAAGACAGAAAACAGGCATCCGGTTTATTTGACTTTAAATCAATCGGAGAACCTTTTAAATGCGGTACTAGAAAATAAAAATGATTTCTTTAGAAAAAGAGATTATGCCATTATTATGCTTTTTCTAAACTGCGGTCTACGTCTATCTGAACTTTCTAGTATAAATATGGATAAAATTAAAGATAATGATACTTTATCTATAATTGGAAAAGGAAATAAAGAAAGAACAATCTTCCTAAACGATGCCTGCATATTTGCAATTAAGGACTATTTAAAGGTTAGACCAGTAAATACTGCAGACGACAAAGCCTTGTTTTTAAGTAAAAGAAACAATCGGATGAGCAATAGAGCTATACAGCACATGATAGATAGGTATTTAGAAAAAGCAGGGTTAGATACTGCAATTTACTCTGCCCATAAACTTAGACATACTGCTGCCACATTAATGTACAAATATGGCAATGTAGATATAAGAGCCTTACAAGAGATATTGGGACACGAATCAGTGTCTACTACTCAAATATATACGCATATTGACGACGAAAGGCTCAGAGCTGCTATAAAAAGCAATCCTCTAGCAAGTAGAACAACAAGTGTAAAGACTAGAGAACCGTAGGCCTCAGGGGCAAAATTCGCCCCTAATCTGCCATTAATATGATATAGGTATTTTAATAATATCACCAGGATAAATGTAGCTGGTTTTCAAATTATTAAATTTTTTCAAATCATAAATTGCCCGTTGCATATTTTTCTTCTCTTTTAGATGGTTAGATGCGATATTCCAAAGATTATCCCCTTCCACTACTTTTATTTCATAAAATCTGATATCCTGTACAGAACTAAGAGCTGTATTTTTTGAAAAGAGAAAATATACAGAAATAATAATAATAATAAATAAGAAAGTTAAAAACGTATAAAACCTATTTTTGTCTACTACTTTATATCTTTTCATTACTCCACCTCGCACACTCGTTCTGAACAATTGTTCTAAGTCTATTTTATACAAACATTAGTTCCTTGTCAATAGCATTTTTCTATTTTACGAACTATTGTTTGATTTGTTTTAGTCAATATGATATAATTTAAAAAAGTAATCATATAAGGAGTGTTTTTTATGTATGAAGATTTAACTCAAAAACAGATTGAAATTTTGTTATATATAAAATCAGAAGTGCAAAGGCAGGGATATCCCCCCTCTGTTCGGGATATTTGCAAAGGTGTAAATTTGAAATCCACTTCTACAGTACACAGCCATTTAGAAAAATTAGAATCTAAGGGATATATAAGAAAAGATCCTACAAAACCAAGAGCCATTGAAATCCTAGATAAAAATGACGATTTTCTATTGGTATCAAAAAAAACTGTAGATATTCCCATAGTTGGAAAAGTTACAGCTGGTGCCCCGATTTTAGCAGTTGAAAATATCGAGGATACTTATCCTGTTCCTGCAGATATGGTAGAAGGACATGACGTATTTATCTTAAAGATACAGGGTGAAAGTATGATTGAGGCAGGAATTCTTGATGGCGATTTGGTACTAGTGCAAGAACAAAAAAATGCTACCAACGGCGATATTGTAGTAGCACTTCTAGAAGATGAAGCAACAGTTAAAAGATTTTATCGAGAAAAAAACGTTATTAGATTACAACCAGAAAACCAGTTTATGGAACCTATATATTCTAAAAATGTTTTAATATTGGGAAAAGTTATAGGTTTATACAGAAAAATTTAAAGCAGAGTTATTCTGCTTTAAATTTTTCTATATTAAGTTTATTCTTATGGATTAATCCACCTCTTATTAAGTTATCTAAAGATTTTAATACTCCAAGTTTACAGTGCTCGTAAGTTAAACCTCCTTGATAATATGCAAAATACGGTTCTCTCATCGGTCCATCGGCACTAAGTTCGATTGAAGAGCCATCAATAAACCCACCAGCAGCCATAATAACTTTGTCTTCATATCCGGGCATTTCCCAGGCTTCGGGAATAATATAGGAATCAACGGCAGAGGCTGATTGAATCCCTTTGCAAAATTCAACTACTCTTTCCGGAGTATTAAACTTTATGGCCTGAATAATATCAGATCTTTTGTCTTTTAAATTTGGTACTATTTCAAATCCTAGTTCTTTATATACTATTGCAACTAAAAGAGCACCTTTAACTGCTTCTGAAACCACATGGGGAGCTAAAAAAAGACCCTGCAAGGTAGATCTCGTGGTGCCAAATGTTAAACCACAATCTTTGCCTAATCCTGGTGCAGTCAACCTATTGGCTATCAATTCAACTAAATTCGATTTCCCTACTATGTATCCCCCAGACAAAGCAACTCCCCCACCAGGATTCTTTATTAATGAGCCAGCCATAATATCAGCACCTACATCAGTAGGCTCTAAATAATCAAGAAATTCACCGTAGCAATTGTCTACCATTACAATTATATCGCTGTTATACTCTTTAATTTGACTTATAGCCTCTTGTATTTCTTCTACAGTTAGTGCCCTTCTATCACTGTATCCAGTAGACCTCTGAATCATAAGCATCTTAGTATTCTGGCTAATATTTTTAATAACTTCATCTATATTTATTAAGTTATCCACCAGCGGCACTTCTTTATAAGTAATCCCATATTCTATCAATGTACCTGATAAGTCACCTTTAACACCTATCACTTTTTGTAATGTATCATATGGTGCACCTGTAATTGAAATCAGCTCATCATTAGGCCTTAGAATTCCCGATAATGTCAAGGTAATAGCGTGGGTACCGGATGCAATAGAAGGCCTAACAAGTGCATCTTCTGTATTAAAGACCTTGGCATATATCTCCTCTACTTTGTCTCTTCCTATGTCACCATAACCATAACCAGTAGTCCAGTTAAAATCAGTAGAAGAAAGCCTAGACTTCTGCATGGCATTTAAAACCTTATACTGATTATACTCCTTAATATTGTCAATTTCCAAGAAATAATCTAAAATCAAACGTTCTTTTTGTTCTACAAAGTCGATTACTTTTCTATCTAGTTCGTATTGTTTACATAATATATTTTTCGTAAACTCTTTTGTTGATTTCAAGGTCAATTCTCCAATTCTATTTGTCTAACAGGTATTATTGTGGAAATTGCATGTTTATAAATTAACTGCTGCTTATCATCACTTTCCAATACGATAGTATAATTATCAAATCCTTTTACTTGTCCCTTGATTTGATAACCATTAATTAAAAATATTGTAATACCCACACCGTCCTTTCTCGCTTTGTTTAGAAACAAATCTTGTAAATTAATATTTTGTCTCATTTTTACCCTCCTTTAATTTTATTACAAAATTTCTATTTGTCTTGCTATACTGATAAGTAATTCATTGGCATTATCAAAATCATCTGTGTATATCCATTTTATTCTATTATCTCTTTTAAACCATGTCAATTGTCTTTTAGCATAGTTCCTGGTTCCTTTTTTGATTATATTAACAGCCTCGTCAAGGGAAATTATTCCTTCCAGATACATGATTACTTCTTTATATCCAATTCCCTGCATAGAAGGTAGATTTTTGTCATATCCCATCTCTAAGAGCATATTAACCTCATCTATAAGACCTTCTCCTACCATTTTATCTACTCTATAATTTATCCTTTCGTAAAGCTTTTTCCTATCCGTATTAAGTCCTATCATGGAAATATTATAGTCATTAGTTTCTTTTCTAAAATTCATATTTTGTTCAGACATTTTTCTCCCAGTTACTTCGTATATCTCTATTGCCCTAATAATTCTCCTTCTGTCCTCTATATTTATTTTATTCGCACTTATACTATCAATTTTGGTCAATTTACTATGTAAATATTCATTGCCATATTTATCTCCCAAGGCTTGTAGTCTATTACGTATTTCTTCACTTGCTTTAACTCGGGTAAAATCTAAATCATAAACTAAGGAATTGACATACAAACCTGTTCCTCCCACTACTAAAGGAATTTTACCCCTTCGGTTTATATCTCTAATTAATTTTTTTGCTTGATTTTTATAATCTGCAACAGTATACTCCTCGTCCGGATATATTATGTCTATTAAATGGTGTGGAATTCCTTCCATCTCATGTTCTTTGATTTTCGCTGAACCAATGTCCATATATTTATAAATTTGCATTGAGTCTGCGGAAATTATTTCCGCATTTATTAAATCAGCCAACTCCAAGGAAATACTTGTTTTACCTATGGCAGTTGGACCGATTAAAACACATAAATTATCTATTTTCTTCATTTAACCACCTTTTATATAATTCTTAGAAAAGCCTTCTCTATATCTTTCTTGTCAACGGCCATTATTGTTGGCCTGCCATGGGGACAGCTATTGGGATTCTCCGTCTTGCCTAGCTGTTTTATCAAACCAAAGATTTCGGTCTTACCGATAATATCACCACTTTTTATCGCCTTCGTACAAGCAATTTTCATTATTTTCTCTAATCTTGTATCGTAGCTGGTTTTTACTTCGTCAATGTTATCCAGTAGGTCAAAAAACAAATCCTTTAAATTGGGATGCCCAAAAATTAATGGTACAGCTCTAATGGCAACACTGTTGTTGCCAAATGGTTCTACTTCAAAACCCAATTTATTGAAAAGATTAGAATTTTTATTGTATATATTCATTTCGTGATTTGTCAGCTGCAAAATTTCAGGTGTAATTAATTGCTGGCTGTGAATACTATCATTTCTATATTCCAATAGATATTTTTCATACATTACTCTTTCATGGGCAGCATGTTGATCTATTAAATATATTTTTTCTTCTATTGGATTTTCCATTATTATATAGGTTCCAAATATTACCCCCACAATTTTTCCATTTAAAACAAGATTATCTAGAATGGACTTGTCTTCAATCCTTTTATCTTCTTCTAAAATTACGTTTTCTTCATTATATTCTTCAATTGATTCAATATTTGAATTTCTATTTGTTGTAAAATCTTTTACTATAAAATTTTTCTCCATATTGATATTTTCTAACCCAAGATTTTCTAACTCAAACAGCAATGGTATGGACTCTTCTTCCTCTTTACTTCGATTTTTATCTATTTTCATTTTCGGTATAGTAATCGAAGGATATAAAGCATTTTTCACCGCTCCTTCTAGGACTAAAATAACGTCTTCTTGGTTTGAAAATTTTACCTCTTCCTTTGTTGGATGTATATTTACATCGATAGAACCTGGTGAGATATCCAAAAATACAATAAAGCAAGGAAATCTATTAAGGGGAATAATTGACTTATAAAACTTTTCAATAGTATAAGAAATTATATGGTTTTTTATAAATCTTCCATTTATATAAAGATATTGGTGATTTCTGTTACCCCTATATAATTCATTATTTGAAATATATCCTTTTATTCTAATTCCATTTTCTTCTTGGTTTATCTCTGTTAAGTTATTTGAAAACTCCTTTCCCAAAACACTATAAATATGGGATTTTATGTGGTTGTTTTTAGAGGTCCTCAGTATTATCTTATTATCTTTTATAAATTTAAATGATACTCCTGGATTTCCCAAGGCAATTTTATAAACCATATCTGAAATATGGTTAGATTCTGCTATATCCGATTTTAAAAACTTTTTTCTGACAGGCAAATTATAAAATAGGTCTCTAATTATCATAGTGGTCCCTTTTTGACACCCGACGATTTCTTTAGAAACTATTTCCCCCTCTTCGAAAAAACTTTGTATACCACTTATTGCATTGCCCACTTTAGTCATTACTTCAACTTTAGCTACATGAGAAATGCTGGATAAGGCCTCACCCCTAAAACCTAAAGACTTAATTTTATATAAATCTTCAATTGTAGAAAGCTTAGATGTAGAATGTCTCTTAAATGCCAATTCTAAATCTTCTTCATTGATTCCATCGCCATTATCTGTCACCCTTATATATGTTTTTCCCCCAGCTTTGATTTCAATAGTAATATCGTCAGCATTTGCATCCAGGGAATTTTCTACTAATTCCTTGACAATGGAGGACGGGCGTTCAATGACTTCCCCAGCTGCTATCTTTTCTATGGTCTCATTCTTCAACAATTTTATTCTATTCATCACCTTCACCTCTCAGTGATTTTGCATCTTTAATCAAATTATTAAGGGTATTAATGGCCTCAACTGGAGTCAAGCTATTTATATCTATATTAACAACTTTATCGACAAAATAATCCTTCCTATAATCATTGAAACTCATCTGAGTTACTTCTTTTTTTACTTTATCATTTAATTTAATCTCGTGATTTATCTCAATTGTATGAAGTATTTCATTGGCTCTATCTGTAACCTCTCTTCCAATACCTGCAAGTTTAGCTACCTCAATTCCGTAGGATCTATTTGTACTTCCCTCCACAATTTTTCTCAGAAACACTATTTCATCATTTTTTTCTTCAGCTACAATAGTTAAATTCCTGATTACCTTATTTTCTTCCTGCAACTGGGTCAACTCATGGTAATGCGTGGCAAACATGGTTTTAGCCTTTATATGTTCAATTATATATTCCACAACTGCCCACGCAATACTTAAACCGTCATAGGTACTAGTGCCCCTGCCGACCTCATCTAAAATAATCAAACTATTATTCGTCGCCGATTTTAAAATATTGGCAACCTCCTTCATTTCAACCATAAAAGTGCTTTCACCTTGTGATAAATTATCGGATGCACCTATTCTAGTAAAAATCCTATCAGTAATGGAAATATCAGCAAAAGTAGCAGGCACAAAAGAGCCTATATGGGCTAAAAGAGTAATAATAGCCACTTGTCTCATATATGTTGATTTACCCGCCATGTTTGGACCGGTAATTATTTGAATCATTTGATTCTTCGTGTCAAGATAAGTATCGTTAGATACAAATAAATTATCTTTAATATTATTTTCAACAACTGGATGTCTACCGTCTTTAATATGAATTATTCCCCTGTTATTCAATTTTGGCTTTACGAAATTATATCTATATGCTACTTGGCTAAAAGAATTTAAGACGTCTATTGTGGAAATTATCTTAGAGGCACTTTGAATCCTTATTATATTATCCTTAACTTTATCCCTAATATCCAAAAATATCTTATATTCCAGCTCTAGAAATTTTTCTTCTGCTCCTAAAATTTTGCTCTCCATACTTTTTAACTCGTCAGTGTAATACCTTTCGGAATTAGCCAGAGTTTGCCTTCTTACAAAATAATCTGGAACTAAATCTATATTCGACCTAGTTACTTCGAAATAATATCCGTAAATACGATTAAATCCAATTTTTAAGTTCTTTATTCCCGTTTTCTCTTTTTCTTTAGATTCTAAAGTTCCTAGCCATTCTTTTCCCTTTATAAAATACCCTTTAATTTCATCAAGTTCACCGTTATAACCTTCCTTGATTAATCCTCCATCTTTAATGGTAATAGGTGGATTTTCCTCTATACTATCCTCGATTAATGACCAGATATCGTCAAGTACATCTAACTGCGATACTATCTTTTTCAATCCTTTATGATCTTGTTTCAGCAATAAAGATTTTAATTCTGGTAAAATGCCGATGGAATTTTTTAATGATAACAGATCCCTTGCATTACAGTTTCCATTGGATATTTTGCTGCCTAATCTTTCAATATCGTATATTTGTTTAAGTAGACCCTTTGCATCGTCCATCAGCTCTAAATTGTTTAAAAAAAACTCCACAATCTCATATCTTTTTTTTATCTTATTACTATCTATTAAAGGTTGATCTAAATATTTTTTTAGTAACCTCCCACCCATCGATGTAGATGTTTTGTCCAAAAGCCCTATCAAGGCACCTTTTTTTTCTCTTTTCATCATAGTTTCATGTATTTCTAAATTTGTCCTAGTATTAATATCTAAAACCATATATTTCTCTGGTTTATAGTATGTTAAATTGTTAATGTGATCTAGGGAGGATTTCTGAGTTTTATATAGATATTTAATTAATTTTGTTAGAGAAATTAAGGCAATTATCTTATCTTCCAAACCAATTTTATCTAATGAAGACAATTTAAAATGAGTTTTGATTACTGATTTTAAATCCTCCACCTGTTCTCTGTTGTTTTCAGTAATATTTATATATGGGTTAACAGTATTTTTTAAAATCTTAATAAACTTTGAGTCTAGCCCAAGTCTTTCATTGCACAATATCTCAGAGGGAGAAATCTTTCCCAATTCATCAATTAAAAATGAGTACGACTCATCCCTATCTCCCAAATATTCAGTAGTGTATATTTCTCCAGTAGAGTTGTCTACATATGAAAGACCTACTCCTAAATTATCAAGATATAAAGATGCTAAGTAATTATTAGATTTATCATCTAGAATAGAATTATCTATTATAGTTCCCGGTGTAACTACTTTGACTACTTCCCTTTTAACAATTCCCTTTGCTAGAGCTGGGTCCTCCACCTGATCGCAAATAGCAACCTTATATCCCTTATCGACCAATCTGGAGATATAGTTGTCTGCCACATGGTGAGGTACACCACACATAGGTGCTCTTTCACCCATTCCACTATCTCTCTGTGTCAATGCGATTTCCAATTCTTTAGATGCAATTATAGCATCCTCAAAAAACATCTCATAAAAGTCCCCTAATCTAAAGAATAGAATAGAATCCTCATGTTGCTTTTTTATACTGGTATATTGTTTCATCATCGGCGTTAAATTTTCCAAAGGCACCCCTCCTCAATGAACAAAAACTTTAAACTATATTTCCCTCTAAAGTAAAAGTTTTGACATTCTCGATATGCACATTGACAATAGAACCAATTAAATTATTTTTGCCTTTAAAATGTACAAGTTTGCTACCCCTAGTTCTTCCAGTTAATACATCAGGGTTGTTTTTACTTACTTCTTCTACAAGAACCTCTAGTGTCTCTCCCATTAGTTTTTTATTTTTACCAAGGGAAATTTCATTTAGGGTTTCTGACAATCTTTGAAATCTATCGTGTTTTATATCATTATCAACTTGATTTGTCATTTTCGCTGCAATTGTACCCTCTCTAATAGAATACAAAAAAGTAAAAGCTGAGTCAAATTCAACTTCTTTCACTAATTTTAACGTCTCATTAAAATCTTCTTCTGTTTCACCAGGGAAACCTACAATTAAATCTGTTGTGATGGCAATATTAGGCACCTCTTTTTTAATTTTACTTATTATTGTTAAATAGTCTTCTCTTGAATAATTCCGATTCATCTCTTTTAATACTTTATTACTGCCAGATTGTATAGGTAAATGTAGATGTTCACAAAGTTTATCTAGCTTACCATATGCCTTAATAAGTTTGTCCGATAAATCCTTTGGGTGGGATGTCATAAACCTAATTCTTTCAATGCCACTAATATCATTAATTTCTTCAAGCAAATCTACAAAATCATAGTTCCTTATTAAGGTTTTGCCGTAAGAATTGACATTTTGGCCCAATAGAGTAATCTCTTTATATCCTTGATTTGCTAATTCTTTTATTTCATTTAAAATATTTTCAGGCTCTCTGCTATTTTCCCTTCCCCTAGTATAGGGTACTATGCAATAAGTACAGAAATTATTACATCCATACATAATGTCAACAAATGCCTTGTATGGGTATTTTCTGTTTGCTTCAATGTCTTCTACAATTTCTCTGCTATCCTCCAAAACGTCGACTATAGTTTGTCCTGTTTTTAGGTGATTATTGATTAACTGTGGTAATTTATGGATATTGTGAGTACCAAATATTATATCAACATGCTTATGCTTTTTAGTAATCACGTTTCTTGCCTCTTCTCTTTGCATCATACATCCACATACAGCTATTATCAAATCAGGTTTTTCCCTTTTTAGTTGTTTTAAGGCACCTAAATTGCCATACACTTTTAGCTCTGCGTTTTCTCTGACCAAACAAGTATTATATATAATAAAATCTGCTTCTTGCAGATTTTCTGTTTCGGTGTAACCCATATTAATTAATATCCAGGAAATCTTTTCAGAGTCGTGTTCATTCATCTGACAACCATATGTTTTTATTAAAAATTTTTTACTGTTCATTTTGCCTTCCCCTCTTTCTAAAGTCCATCATAAGTATTATAACAAAATTACAAGAAAAAAGAACTATAATTAACAAAACAGTATAATAAAAATGGACTTTCTTATTAAATAAAAAGGGCAATTTGCCCTTTTTATGGTTAGATATTTAGTTCATCATTTAGAAATTCTACTAGAAGTTTTTGACAGTTTATAATGTCATTTTTCGAAGCCATTTCCACAGTTGAATGGACATATCGAGTAGGAACGGAGATTACCCCCGACGGTACCCCTTCTCTACTGGTATGTATGGCCCCAGAATCAGTGCCACCAAACTCTAATACTTCCATTTGATAGGGAATATTAGCTTTCGATGCCAAATTTACAAGCAGTTCTTTAACTTTAGGATGGGTTATTACAGAATTGTCCTTTACTTTTATGGCAGCCCCTTTATCTAAACCTACAGCAAACCTCTTTGCTTTAGGAGTATCCCCGTGGGAAGTCACATCTAGTGCCATTCCAATATCAGGATTAATTTTAAATGCAGCTGTTTTTGCCCCCCTAAGTCCTACTTCTTCTTGAACGGAAAAAACAAAGTACAAATCGTTTTTAGGAGAACTTATTTCTTTAATGGCCTCAATTGCTATAAAGCAGCCTACCCTATCGTCTAAATATCTGGTGAAAACCACATTTTCATTTTCTGCAAATTCGGATTTATATATGCAAATATCACCAATGCCGACTTTTTTCTCCGCTTCTTCCTTGCTAAAGGCACCGATATCGATATACATGTTTTCTAATTTTCGCTTTGAAATATCTTCCATTGGTTCAGCATAAACAACTCCTATGGTCCCATTTTCAAAGATAACTTGTTGGCTAAGAGAAACTGAAGGTGAAATTCCGCCTACATTTGTAAATCTCAAAAATCCGTTTTCATCTATATCTATGACCATAAGCCCTATTTGATCCATATGGGCAGATATCATAACTTTTTTTCCATTTCCCTTTTTTCTAACAATTAAATTCCCTAAAGAATCTACTTCTATTTCGTCTACAAAGTCTTTAATCTCTTTTGTAATAAAATCCCTTATAGCTTTCTCATTACTAGATGGCCCATATACACCCACTAGTTCCTTTAACAAATCAAAATTCTTTTCCATTATAATACCTCCCTTTTGAATTCAGACAAAATCGCCTTTAATAAGGCAAAAGTATTATTATAATCTTTTCTACTCATTACTGAAACTGGAGAGTGAATATATCTACAAGGTACTGAAATAGTTGTGGTTACTGCACCTTCCTTTGCAATATGAATTTTTCCAGAATCATTCCCTCCCATGGAGGTCTTTCTAAATTGATAGGGTATATTGTTTTCTTCTGCAATTCCAACTATCTTATCCCTCATTTCCTTATTATATATAGTTGTTCTGTCTATTAATGAAATTGCAGGCCCCTTATTCAAATAGGTTGGGATTAAGTGAGTATCTAACTTCGGCATATCGTAGCATAAAGTTCCTTCCAATATTATGGCTATATCAGGGTCAACTTCGTAAGCTGCAGGGCCAGCCCCCACCAAGCCAACTTCTTCCATAACAGTAAATACAGCATAGAATTCAATATCTTCTACTTCCTTAACTAAATCTATTAACAAAGAACATCCAACCCTATTGTCGAGTGCCTTGGCCTTTATTAAGTCATCTCCAAATTCTGTATATTTAGTAGAAAATAAAACGTAATCACCAACATTTATTTTCTCCTCTGCTTCTTCCTTTGTAGAAGCTCCGATATCAATATATAATTCATCTAAATTTAGTGCTTTTGTTCTTTCCTCTTTTTTTTGCAAATGTATAGGTTTGGCACCGATGACACCTAAAATTTTCTCCTTACCAACTAAAACAGTTTTTGACACTAGGATTCTTTTGTCAATACCCCCAACAGTAATGAATTTCAACAAACCCATATTGTCTATCTCAGTTACTATCAGTCCAACCTCATCCATATGGGCTGTAATCATAAGCTTTTTTCCGGTACTTTTGCCTTTTTTATGGGCTATAATATTTCCTATCCTATCGATCTTAAAACTGCTAACATAATCTTTTATCTCCGAAATTATTAAATCTCTAACTTCTTTTTCATTGCCAGAAACACCAGACGCCTCTGTTAATTCCCTTAATAACATAGTAATCCCTCCAGACTCTCCTTAGTAATAGAAGCGATAAAAAATGCCAGTAACTTGCCAGTATCTTTAATATCCTTCATATCTACTAATTCCACAGAAGTATGCATATATTTCAGCGGTATAGATAATACCAAAGAAGGGATTCCTTCTCTTGTTATTTGCATAACTCTGGCATCAGTACCTGTTGGTCCTGCATTTATTTCAATCTGATTGGGAATATTGTATTCTGTAGCAACATTTATTAATTTTTTTCTAAGGTTAGGATGGATATTTCCACCTAAGGTAATTCCAGGTCCATTTCCCAATTCAAGGGTTTTAGATTTTGACAGTTCAGGAGTCGATCCAAATCCAACGTCAACTGCTATACCAATATCCGGGTCGATATTATATGCTCCCACTAAAGCACCTGCCATACTTACCTCTTCTTGTACAGTAGAGACAAAATATATATCTGCTTCATGGTTAATTTGATTTAATTCCTTCATACAATCTAACATGGCTGCTATTCCAGCCCTATCATCTAAGGCTTTTGCAGTTATTCTGCTTCCAATTAAATCTTGCAACTTCCTATTTATGGTTATTGTATCACCTATGTTGACTAATTCTTGGACCCTTTCTTTTGATAACCCTATATCTATGGTCATATCTTCCATTTTAACAGCCTTGTCTTGTTCTTCAGGATCTTGTAAATGAGGTGGTTTAGATCCAATTACTCCCAATAAATCTTCTTTCCCATGAACAATCACCTCTTGTCCTAATATAGTCCTGGGGTCTACTCCACCAATATTAGTAAATCTTATAAATCCGTTATCTTCAAAATCTGCAACCATTAACCCTATTTCATCCATGTGGGCTGCAATCATTATCTTTATATTATTGCTGCTATCCAGAGATTTGCCTTTTTTTAATGCGATTACATTTCCCAATTTATCAACCTTTATCTCATCAGTATATCTTTCAAAAGCCTTTATTATTGTAGGGTTTAAATTTGATTCATAACCTGAAACACCATTTTCATTGCATAGTAATTCTAAAAATGCCTTAGTATCCAAAACTCTCCCTCCTTATCAGCTTAACTTTTTATAAAAAAACGTCCTAACGGGTTTAAATTTATATTTTTCTGGCATTATAATTTGTTCTGTACTTCCCACAAATAAAATTCCATGGTCACTTAAAGAATCGTAAAACTTAGAATATAATAATTCTTTTGCTCCCTCGGTAAAATAAATCATAACATTTCTACATACTATTAAATCAACATTGGTGGGGAATTTATCTTTTAACAAATCCAGCTTTTTAAACTCGACACTTTTTTTTATATCGTCTGAAATCTGATATGAATTCTGTACCTTTTTAAAATATTTTTCCCTAAATCCCCTAGGTAGACCTTCCAAGGATTTTTCACTATATAACCCAAGTTTTGCCTTGTTAATAGCCTCTGCATCTATATCTGTGGCTAAAACTTTAATATCCCTTAATGGATAAAAGTTTGTTAAAGCCATTACTAGAGAATATGGTTCTTCACCAGTAGAAGAAGCGGAACTCCATACCTTTATATTTTTGTTTTTTTCTATTAAATCGGGGAAAATATCCTTAACTAATACTTCCCACTGATTTGTATTTCTATAAAATTCCGAGACGTTTATAGTAAGGTAATTAACAAATTGGTCTAATAAAGCTTTATCACTTTTAAGCCCAATATAATAATCGCTAAAATCTTTGTATCCATTTCTAGTTAATAGAGATTCTATTCTCCTTTTCATCTGTTTTTCTTTGTAATAATTCAAATCAATATTAATAAGTCTATTTATATTGGATTTGAATTCCTCATAGTTGCTCATTCTACTCCCCCAATTTATTTACTATCAACTTAATATAGGGCTTTAATGTTTATACATTAAAACCCTAAAACAATTAATTCTTATCTACCATGTCTCCAATTGTAACTTCAGGTTCCTCCACCATAGTTTCCTTTTCTTTTTCGTCTACTTCTTCTGTTTCCTTTAGGGCTTCTTTTAAACTTAAACTGATTTTTTTATCTTCTCCATTTATATCAATTACTTTTACATTTAAAATATCTCCAATTTTCAATACATCAGAAGGTTTTTCCACATGTTCTTTTGAAATCTGAGATACATGAAGCAGACCGTCAACACCTTCTTTTAACCTAATAAAGGCTCCAAAATCCAGTAAATTGACAACTGTCCCTTCAACGATATCGCCTATATTGACGTTCTTTGAAAATGCTACCCATGGTTCTTCAATAGTTTGCTTTAACCCCAGAGAAATGCGATTTTTGTCCTTGTCAAAGGATAAAACCTTCACTTTAACATTTTGCCCCTCGTGAACAACCTCAGAAGGATGCTTAATTCTATTCCACGAAAGATCAGATATATGAATTAAACCATCGACACCACCTAAATCTACAAAAGCACCAAAATCTGCTAATCTCTGTACGGTACCCTCAATGATTTTATCAACCTCAAGGCTCGCCCAAAGTTCTTTTCTTTTATTATTTAATTCTTCTCTTTCGATTACCTTTCGTGATAATATTATTCGTTTTTTATTTTTATCAAAATCAATTACCTTAGCTATAAGGGTTTTTCCTTTATATGGTGATAAATCAGATACATAGCTTACAGAAACCTGGGAAGCAGGCATAAAACCATTTAATCCATGAACCAAGACTGATAATCCACCTTTTATTACATTCAATACTTTACATTCAACCCTTTCCTTATCCTCAAATAACTTTTCAACAATATCCCAATTTTTGAAATCTTCGACCTTCTTTAAGGAAAGTACGACATTTCCTTCTCCATCGTCCAACCTAACTACAAATACATCTATTTCATCGCCTTGTTTAAATAAGTTCTTTGGCTTAACATCTGGATCATCAGATAGCTCTTCTCTTTTAATAATTCCATCGGATTTATAGCCGATGTTTACCATAATCTCATTGTCAGTAACAAATAATACTTTTCCTTTTAAAATGTCACCCCGATGAACCCTCGTGAAGGAGCTTTCAATCGCTTCCATCATCTCATTATTATTAATATTGTCCATTGTCTTAATAACCTCCTTAATTATCCAATCAGGTGTCGAAGCACCTGCTGTTATACCAATTTTTTTTAATCCTTGTAATTTCTTTAAATTCAATTCTTCAGGCGTTTCAATATGATATACATCTTTGCAATACTCCTCGCTAATTTCCACTAATTTCTTTGTATTAGAGCTATGGTAACCTCCGATAACAATCATTGCATCAACTTTTTGTGCCACTTCTCTGCAAGATTGCTGTCTAAGATTTGTAGCATTGCAAATCGTATTAAATACCTTGACTTCATTTCCTTTTCCCATAAGGATTTCGGATAGTGTTTCAAATTTATTTTGTGTATTGGTAGTTTGTGAAACTACGCAAATTTTATCAAATTCAGGTAAGCCTATCGCTTCTTCTTCTGAGTTTATAATATAAGCCTCATTATTGCACCATCCATTTATTCCAATTACTTCAGGATGATTAGCATCACCAATTATTACTATATTATATCCCTGTTTTTGAAATTCTTCAACCCTTCTGTGTACAGATTTTACAAAGGGGCAAGTACTATCTATTATTTCTATATTCCGTTCATTCATCTGTTCAATAACCAATTTGCTAACTCCATGGGATCTAATAATTACTTTGTTCCCAGTTATTTCGGCAATGCTGTCAACGGCCACGAGCCCCTTTTCCTCAAATCGTTTAACCTCCTGTGGGTTATGAATCAAAGGCCCTAAAGAGTAAACAACTCTATCTAAATTTGTAACAAAGCTGTCTGCCATGGCTATGGCCCTTTTTACTCCGAAACAAAACCCTGCATTATCTGCTATGATTATTTCCACTACTTTACAGCTCCTTTATCTTTAATTGAATAAATATTTTGTAAAATGTCTTTACTTAGGGAAAGATAATCGTCTCTGGTTAGCTTTTTATTAGTCTCATTTGAGAAAGTCATCATTTCTCCATAGTATATCTTAACTTTACTAAATAATTTATAATTACTATCTATGAATATGGGGAGAATGGGAGCTTGAGACTTTACGTAAATCAAACCTATTCCTGCTTTAGCATTTTCTAGATCCATAGTTTTTACCCTTGTCCCTTCAGGGAAAATTCCTAGTACCTTTTCCTGCTTAAGAATTTTTAAGGAATTTTTAATTGTAGACAAATCTGTTTCCTCCCTGTCTACTGGAAATGCTCCTACTTTATTTAATAGATAAGCTAATGGCTTGTATTTAAAAGCCTGTTTTTTTGCCATCCAATGTATCTGTCTTGGAAAAACAACCGCTAACATAAATGGATCAAAATTATGGGAATGATTTGCACATAAAATGACTCTTCCATCCTTAGCAATGTTTTCTTCTCCATATATTTCTATTCTATATATCAATCTAAATATTATATTTACAACGACCTTGGCGGTATTATACAAACTCATAATTGTTTCTCCTTCATTTGTAAAATTAAAATTTCCACACACTCTTCAATAGTTTTATTTGTAGTGTCCAAAACATAAGCCCCGTCACTTATAATCAACGGAGAAATCTCCCTAGTAGAATCTATATGGTCTCTTAATTCTATTTCCTCCCTAATATTTTCATATGAAATATTGGTTTCTCCCTTTTCTATTAGCTCTTTATATCTTCTTCTTGCCCTCTCTTCCACTGATGCAGTGATGAAAAACTTATAATCTGCTTGAGGTAATACTATACTGCCAATGTCTCTACCATCCATAATCACAGATTTTGTTTTTGCCAGTTGTTTTTGCAATTTAACCATCCCAGCTCTAACCTCACTGATTTTGGCAATAAAAGAAACATTTTGGTTTATTATGTTTTCCCTTATTTTTTTATCTACTTGTTCATTGTCAAGGTAAATATGATTGTCCCTAAAATCGATAGATGTGTTTTCCATGGTAGATATTACTCCAATCCTATCTTTGGGATCGATGCCAAGACTAAGTACCTTTAAAGTCAAGGCCCTATACATTGCACCCGTATCTACATATTCAAATGATAATGCTGCAGCCAGTTTTTTGGCGACAGTGCTTTTCCCTGCCCCTGCAGGCCCATCTATGGCAACTGTTATGTTTCTTTTCATAATTATCCTCCCAAAATCCACATCAACAAAACAATAACCACCATTAGGTGGCTAATTTAAGCCTTACTTAAACAAAGTAACCTATCAATGTTTAAATATGGTTTCTTCATAATTATATATTAAATTCAAGGAGTAGACAAGAGATTTTCAATATATATTAAATATTAATGCCTGCTAAATAGCCAGTTGAATATGCTATTTGTAAATTAAATCCACCTGTTAAAGCATCTACATCGATTATTTCACCTGAGAAAAACAATCCAGGTATTATTTTAGATTCCATAGTTGAAGGATTTATCTCCTTTATAGAGATACCACCTGAAGTAATTATAGCTTCTTCTATGGGACGAAAAGATTTAAAATTCATGGGAAATCCCTTCAATATGCTAATTAAATTTTTCCTTTCCTCTTTGGTAATTTGATTAATTACCTTTTCAGGATGGATTTTTGAGAGGGTAATTATGAGAGGAATTATTTTTTGTGGCAATAAATCATCCAAGGAGTTTTTAATTTGCTTATTAGCATTCTGATTAAAATCTCTAAGTAGTCTATTATCCAATTTTTCAAAATCTAAGGCAGGTTTTAAGTCCAAAAAAATAGTAATATCCTTTTCTAGATATTTATGTAAATAATTGCTCATGGATAGGACTATGGGGCCCGATATGCCGTAATGTGTAAATACCATTTCACCAAATTCCTCATATAGTAGCTTACCACTAGAGAAAGCAGAAATTTTTACGTTTTTTAGAGATAATCCCTGTAATTCCTTGACCCAAGAATCACTTAAAACAATGGGAACCAATGAAGGTCTCAAGGGAGTTATAGAATGCCCTAGTTCCTTTGCAAATCTATATCCATCACCAGTGGAACCAGTAGAAGGATAAGACTTCCCACCTGTACAAAGCAATAGCTTATCAAAAATATATTTCCTATCATTTGCTAAAACTGTAAATCTATTATCAGTAAAAATTATCTTTTCTACCTTCGTGTTTAATTCAATACTGACATTTTTATCCTGTAAAAATTTATGAAATGTTGAAATTACATCGGAGGATTTATTACTTGCGGGAAATACCCTGTTTCCTCGCTCTATTTTAATTTTTAAACCGTAGTCTTCCAGTAAATTCATAATATCGATGTTGTTAAATGTATAAAAGCTACTATATAAAAATGTTTTATTTCTCATTACCTTATCAAAAAAATCTTCAATAGGTGCACTATTAGTTATATTACATCGGCCTTTTCCAGTAATAAATAATTTTTTCCCAATTCTTTCGTTCTTTTCAATCAATGTAACATCTTTGCCCAATGAGCCTGCAATTCCTGCAGCTACAATCCCAGAGGGTCCAGCACCAATTATTCCAATGTTTTCTGTCATCTATTTTAACCCCTTTAAATGTGAAGTGTCGTTTAGCAATGTCAATACATTGTTATAATCTCTTCTCTCTATAATACTTACAGATACGTTTTTTAAAGTTATATTTTTATAATAAGAGTTTCCAATTCCCAATAAATTTAATATGATTACCTTTAAAGTAGCACTATGAGAGACTATTGCAATATTTTTGCTATTGTTGTTATTCAATATATCATTCACAAATCCCATTGCCCTTTTCTCCAACATTTCTAAAGTTTCTCCATCATCTAATTTTAATTTATGTGGTTCTTTTAACCATTTACAATATTCTTGCTTATATCCTTTTTTAATCTCTTCTAGTGTCATACCTTCCCACGGGCCGAAATTAATTTCCCTTATTTCTTTAGATTTAATGGCTGGCCTTCTAATGAATTTTGATATAGTATTTGCCGTTTCCAGAGCCCTGGATAGGTCACTAGTATATATTATATCTATATTTTCATTAATTAATCGATTGCCAAGTTGTTTAGCCTGTTCCCTGCCGTTATCAGTCAAAGGTACATTTTTCTGTCCTTGAATCTTATGTAAGATATTCCATTCCGATTCACCATGTCTAATTAAAAAAATCTTTTTCATATTTATCCCCCCAATGTAGTAAAAAATCCTAGTTTGCATATTTATATTATAGCAGAAAAAAGTTATAATGGAATTTATCATTTATGATAACATCTCTTATGATAATCTAGAGTAAATAAAAATGGCAATGCCATTTTTATTTGTCTGAATAATTACTAACATCATAAACGTTATATTTGTTCCAAATACCCTCTAATTCTTCAAAATACATCGTTATATCATTTCGTTTTTCCATACCGACTGACACTATCAACGCATTGATTAGACTCATGGGAGCTACAAGAGAGTCAACAAAGGATAACATATCACTGCTAGCTATTAAGGATATATCAGAATACTTAGATGCTGGAGATATTAAACTATCTGTGATGCTTATAATCTTGCATCCCTTTTCCTTACAGAAATCTAACGCCTCTAAAGTTCTCTTAGAATACCTCGGATAACTAATACCTATGATAACATCATTAGCATCCGCCTTTAACAATTGTTCAAATACGTCATTGGGGCCAGATGTGACCACTTTAACGCCTTTTATCAGGAAATTAAGGTAAAACCCTAGATATCCCGCTAAAAATGCCGAAGATCGAAGTCCAAGGATATAGATATTTTCTGCCTTTAATATTAATTCTATGGCTTTTCTAAAGGAATCGTGGCTGATTTCATTTATAGTTTTTTGAATATTGTCTATATCTTTTTCCATAGCACCTTTTAATTCGCTTTCCTTATTAGAATGGCTTTCCACCATAGATAATCTCTGGACAGTAGTTAGCTTGTTTTTAATAAGCTCATGTAGTTCTCTTTGTAAATCCTTGTAGCCTTCATAACCCAATGCGTGGGCAAATCTAACGACTGTTGATTCGCTCACTTGAACAGTATTGCCCAAGGCGGCAGCTGTCATGAAGGCTGCTTTTCCATAATTATTTATTATGTACTCGGCAATTAATTTTTGCCCTTTACTTAAAGTATTAAAATCATTTTGAATTTTTTTTATAAGATCAACATCCATCGCCATAACACTCTTCCTTATGATTTTTTATAAGATTATACCCTTCTTCTAAAGCTTTTTTATTTAACATTTCCGTTCCCCTTGGAATTCTCCTAAGTACAGCTTTTTCCAAAGAATCCCTAGATACTAGCTTTGTTATTTCATAGATTCCCCCTAGGGCTACTATATTAGATACCATAGGTTTTCCCAAATCCTTCTGTGCTGTTTCTAAAATAGGAAGGATATAAATAGTTATATCATCCCTTTTTGGTATATTGTCGACGGATTTATCCGCTATTAGTATGCCTTTTGGTTTCAAAGTATCTATATATTTGTCACATGACGCTTGAGTCAGAGCTAACATCAAATCGCATTTATCTACCTTTGGATAGCTGATTTCACTGTCGCTGATGATTACTTCAGCCTTACTGGCTCCTCCTCTAGCCTCTGGACCATAAGATTGTGACTGAACAACATTTAATCCGTCATATAAAGCGGCCTCAGCTAGTATAATCCCGGCTAAAATAAGTCCTTGACCACCAGAACCTGTCAATCTAATTTCGTGGTGTGCCATATTATACCTCCTCTGCAAAAGAATTTATTATCTTTTGATATTCCTCTGTATATTCAGGTCTTTCGCTTTTATAAAGTTCTCCAATAATAAATTTTCCTTCCCTTTGTTCATCTGTCAATTTATCATAAGCTGCCACATTAATTGCATAATCTTTTAAATAAGTCATCATATCCACAGCTTCGCCTTTTTTGTTTTTTCTCCCGTAATAAGTAGGACATATAGTCATGGCTTCTACAAAGGAAAAACCCTTGTTTTTAATGCCATTTTCCACTAGCTTTATCAGCATATTTGTCGTATATATTGTACCTCTACTGACATAGGTGGCACCTGCTGCCTCTGCTAATTTACATAAATCGAAAGCCATGTCAATATTACCGTAAGGTGCTGTTGTGCCCTTATCGCCAGTTGGTGTTGTCGGTGAATATTGACCGCCAGTCATACCATAGGTATTGTTATTGAAAACAATAGTTGTAATATCTATATTTCTTCTAGCTGCATGGATCAGATGATTTCCACCAATAGCAGATGAATCTCCATCACCAGTTATTACAATTACGTTCAAATCAGGCTTTGCTAATTTGATGCCTGTTGCAAAAGCTAAGGCCCTACCGTGTGTCGTATGAATTGTATTAAAATCTAGATATCCAGATGCTCTTGAGGAACATCCAATGCCCGAAACGACACATGTATCCTCTCTATTTAAACCTAAATTGTCAACTGCCTTTACAATTGCCCTTGTAACTATTCCATTTCCACATCCGGGGCACCAAATGTGAGGTAGATTTTCAGTTCGGAAATATTCATTTACTAAATTACTAGGCATGATTACCCTCCTTTATATAAGATACTATTTCCTCTGGGGTAATTAATTCACCATTTACTTTGCCGAATTTTTCAACTTTTGTATTTTTACCAGCTACCCTATCAACCTCTAAATAATACTGGCCTACGTTCATCTCCACTACAATAACCTTTTTTAATTTTATAGATAATTCCTCTAATTGTTTTTCCGCTAATGGCCAAATTGTAATAGGCCTAAACATTCCAATTTTATACCCTTCTGTTCTCAAAATATCGACTGCTGATTTAGCTGATCTTGCAGTTGATCCAAAAGCAATTACGGCCATATCTGCATCATCTAGTAAATACTCATGAACTTCTACAATATCATCTTTATTGTCTTCAATCTTGCCGACCAATCTTCTAATTAAATTTTCAGCCACTTCTCCATTGCTACTTGGGAACCCCGATTCTCCATGGGTTAAACCTGTAACGTGAAATCTATATCCTTCGCCAAATCCAGCCATTTCCGGCACTATATCTCCTTCATTTACTTTATATGGTTTGTATTCTTCAGGTGGACAGGAAGGTTTTTTTCTATTAATTATTGTCAATTCTTCATCTGTAGGTAATTCAATTCTTTCCCTCATATGTCCAATTACTTCATCCATCAATAATATTACGGGAGTTCTGTACTTTTCAGATAAATTAAAAGCTCTTATGGTGGCGTCGTAAATCTCTCTTACGGACCATGGATACAGAGCTATAATCGAATGATCTCCATGGGTACCCCATCTAGCTTGCATTATATCGCCTTGAGCAGGTGCTGTAGGCAATCCAGTACTGGGTCCTCCCCTTTGCACATTAACTATGACACATGGGGTCTCGGTGATTACAGCATAGCCAATGCCTTCTTGCTTAAGTGAAAACCCTGGACCGCTTGTGGCTGTCATAGACTTAGTCCCTGCTATGGATGCTCCAATTATGGCTGATATACCTGCAATTTCGTCTTCCATTTGTATAAAACGACCACCAATCCTAGGCAATTTTTCCGCAGACAATTCAGCTATTTCCGTTGACGGAGTAATAGGATACCCTGCATAGAATTTCATGCCTGCAGCAATAGCTGCATCGACACAGGCTTCATTTCCCTGCATCAGTTTAACAAATCTCTCTCCCATATTAATCTCCCCCTAGATAAATTGCATAATCTGGACATCTCAACTCACATTGACCGCATTGAATGCATGAATCTAAATCCTTTATATTTACTTTTCCGTTCCTTATTTCTAATACGCTTTTAGGACAAAATGCAACACAAATACCGCAACCCTTACACCAGTTTTCTTCAACAACAAGAGTCTTTTTTGTCTTTGTAGCTGTTGTCATTTTTTCTCCCTCCCCAGATATTAATTCCTTAACTTAATAATATCAAACTAGAATATTCTTTGCAAGATTTATTTCATTTTATATGGGAATGAATTTTTTATTGCAATATACTTAACATTCTGTCCTATCTAAGCATAAAAAAACCAAGTCTTTCGACTCGGTTAAACTGGATATATCTGGTACTCTTGGTCCAATAAATTGTTGTCTATTTTATATTTTTCTGCCAGTCTGTTTTTAAAAAACTCTAAAGCTACCTGGGGAAATAATGCATATGTTAAAACATCTTCTTCCTGCTCTATATATTGTTTAATCTCCTCCTTAAATTCATCTAGCTGAGGCTCCATTAAATCTGCTGGCCTTCCAGTGAAAATTTCTTCAGAACCTATGATTTTTTCCTTTATTTCATTTGATATAGGCAAAGTAGGTTTACCATATAAGCCCATTACGTAGTTTTTAGCCTCATTTGGGACCATTTTGTATCTTTCACCGAGTATAACGTTAAATACAGCCTGAGTGCCTACAATTTGGCTCATAGGAGTAACTAGAGGCGGATATCCAAAGTCTTCCCTTACTTTTGGAACTTCTTTCAAAGCCTCCTCAAATTGGTTTTCTCTACCTTGGCTCTTTAGCTGAGATACCAAATTAGATAACATTCCGCCAGGTACTTGATAGATTAACGTATTTACATCTACATTTAGTACTTTTGGATCTAAAAGGCCCTCTTTTAGATATTTTTCCCTTAGGCCCTTAAAATAATCAGATACTTCTAGTAACAATTCCATATTTATATCCGTAGGATAATATGGTGATCCCTCTAAAGATGCAATCAATGGTTCCGTTGCAGGCTGAGATGTTCCGTTGCCCATAGGCGATATTGCAGTATCTACAATATCTGCACCTGCTTCTATAGCTTTCATATAAGTTTGATTAGCTATTCCACTAGTAAAATGGGAATGAACCTCTATGGGTACCTTAATTACCTTCTTCATTTCCCTTACTAACTCCTCTGCAGGATATGGTAATAATATCCCTGACATATCTTTTATACATATGGAATCCACCCCCATATCTGCCATCTCCAAAGCTAAATCCACATAATACTTAGTATTATGAACTGGACTTATTGTATAGGAAATTGCTGCCTGAGCGTGGCCTCCATATTTTTTTGTGGCTTCAATGGAAGTCCTAATATTTCTAATATCATTTAAAGCATCGAAAACTCTAACGATGTCGATTCCATTTTCAATGGATTTCTTTACAAATTCCTCAACGACATCATCTGGATAATGCCTGTATCCTAAAAGGTTCTGTCCCCTTAGGAGCATTTGCAGTTTAGTCTTTTTAAATGCCTTTCTTAAGGCCCGTAGCCTTTCCCAAGGGTCTTCATTTAGATACCTTAAGCAGGAATCGAATGTAGCTCCTCCCCACATTTCCAAGGCATGAAACCCCACATTATCAAGTTTATCGGCTATTGGAAGCATATCTTCCAATGTCATCCTAGTAGCGATTAATGACTGATGAGCATCTCTTAAAATAGTATCAGTAATTTTAATGCCTGACATTTAATTACCTCCTGTTATTTGATTTTTCTATAGCATATAAAATAGGCGGAAAATTTTTTTGATTAATGAACTCGTATTTCAACACATTGAATAACTTTTGATCCAAATCTTTCAAAAACTTTTCAACTGCAATCTTTTCATCCATGCCGCCTTCGTGTCCTGTGTAACTAGTGATTAAAATAATACCATTATTATTTAACAGCAGTATCGCCTTTTGTAAACTAATTATTGTAGTATCCTTATTAGTCCTTATGGATTTGTCCCCCTTGGGCAAATATCCTAAATTATAGACAATAAAATCTAATTTTTCATTTACATACTTATCTATATTTTCATGACCGTCCTGTATCAAATGTACCTGACAATATTTTTGTGATAAACTAAGTTTTTTCGATGTTATATCCAGTGCTTCCCTCTGGATATCAAATCCATAGACCTTTCCTTCTTCCCCAACTAGTTCACACAATAATAATGTGTCGTTTCCATTGCCTACTGTACAATCGGCTACTATTTGTCCAGGTTTTACGCATTTTGTGACTATGTCTTTCCATATCTTAATATTATTTACTATTTCCCTATACATGGCAACTACATGAACCGACACATGGTTGATCAAAGAATTCATCCATATCTAACTGTAACTCTCCTATTTCATTCAATTCAAAGCCTTTATTGATTAAATATTTCTCATTAACCTTTGAATAAATCCATTTTGCACCTTGGTTGTTAATTCTATTTAATACGGATCTAAGAAGTGCATCTCCTAATCCTCGTCCCCTTTTTTCTTTCAATATAACTAGGTTGCTAATATACCACTTGCCCTTTATTTTTTCTCCTTTGCCTACACCTACTAATCCTTCATCCTCTACAGCTACATATATTGTACCGCCAAAATTAAAATCTAAAATTCCTTCCTGTCCCAATAATTTTACAATATCATCTTTGTCTTTATTTTGATATTTCCTGAATATCAGCATATATACCTCCGCAATTTACAATTGTTTTAAATATTTTATTTCTTCTTCTTCAAGATATCTCCAATTTCCTAGATTTAATCCTCCCAATTCCAACTCTCCTATGGCGATTCTCTTTAATTTTTTTACTGGATGATTGATAGCTTCGCACATTTTTTTTACCTGTCTATTTCTTCCTTCGTGAATTATTATATCTAAAATCGATTCGTCTTCATATCTTTTAGAAATTTTGATACCTGCCTTAGCTGTCAACTTGCCATGTATTTTAAGACCATTCCTGAATTTTTCTAATTCAAATCTATTTGGTACGCCTTCCACAATAGCTATATATCTCTTTTGTATTTCGTATTTAGGATGAGTTAATTTGTACGCCAAATCGCCGTCATTTGTCAAAATAAGAAGACCTGTTGTGTCGGCATCCAATCTACCTACGGGATAAATTCTTTCTTCCACTCCTTCAATCAAGTCTGTAACTACTCTTCTGTTTTTCTCATCCTTTAATGTAGTTACAAATCCCACAGGCTTATTTAGCATTATATAAACCTTAGTGGTTTCAAGACTAATTAACTTATCACTTACCCTTACTTTATCTTTATTAGGATCCACTACTGTACCCAGTTCTGTAATTATTTTATTATTGACCTTTACCTTACCTGAAACAATTAAATCCTCTGCCTTTCTCCTTGATGTAACGCCACACAGTGCTATATATTTCTGAAGTCTCATTTAAATACCTCTTCTCTTTTGCGTATAAATTCTATTTACCCTTAATTCTATTAAATAATCTAAGTATTATATTGGATTTTGTAATGGAGTTTTTCGCCACTACCATATTCCTTGATAGTAACTTTCCATCTAAATAAGTATAGATACTACCAATCTTTTCTCCTTTTTCCACAGGTAGTTGAATTAATTCAGGCAAATCTGCAACTATTTTTACATTTTCTCTTTCTCCATCTTTTAATGGATAGTATAATTGATCTTCCGTAATTAAATTAAGATAATCTACAATACCTCCTTCAGTGGGTACCTTGCCTACAAATTGGCTTTTGTCATATAACATATACATTTTAAAATTTTCAAAACCATAGTCCAATAATTTATAATTGTCATTAAACCAATCATGGCCGTTAAGAGTTACAGCTATGATTTTCATATTATTCCTTGTTGCGGAAGAAACTAGACATCTGCCTGAGCTCATTGTATAACCGATTTTAACGCCATCTCCCCCTTCATAATCCCATAGGGTCTTGTTTTTATTGTAGAAATAATTATTTTCTGTCCTATTGGATACATAGGACTTAGTGCTTACAATTTCGACAAATTCACTATTGGAAAAAGCTTCTCTAGTAATCATTGCCAGATCATAGGCCGTTGTATAATGCTCAGAGTCAGGAAGACCGTGGGGGTTTTTAAAATTAGTATTTACGGCACCTATTTCCTTAGCTTTTATATTCATAAAATCCACAAATTGCTCAACTGTACCCCCTATATGAGAAGCTATGGCCACTGCAGCATCATTGCCTGATTGGAGCATTAGTCCATAAAGTAAATCTCTAAGTTTTATTACTTCTTTTTCCTTTAAATAAATACTTGAACCTTCTATCCCCACACTATCGCCTCGGATTAAAACGTTTTCCTCCAAATTTCCTTTTTCGATGGCAACCAATGCAGTCATAATTTTTGTTGTACTAGCCATTGGCAATTTCTTATAGGCATTTTTTTCAAAAAGAATTCTACCTGTTTGCGATTCCATCAGTATTGCTGATTGACCGCTCAAATTTAAGTTTTCACCATATACTATACTAGAAGACAAAATACTTATCAATAATATTAATAGATATTTTACTTTATTCAACAAATATTCCTCCCTTGATTTTACTAAGTATTTTGCCTATAAAAAAGAAAAATAATACCCATATAGTATTATTCTCCAAATTCAATATTTTCCATATTTTCGTTGAATTCTTCCAAAATAGGTAAATTATCCAAACTTTCTAATCCAAAAGACCTCAAAAATAAATCTGTAGTTCCATATATAATAGGCCTTCCTACTTTTTCTAATCTTCCCAGTTCCTTAACTAATCCCCTATCCATGAGAGTTTCTATGGACCTATCACTTCTGACTCCCCTAATTGCCTCTATGTCTGATTTTATAATCGGTTGCCTGTAAGCAATAATGGACAAGGTTTCCATTGCAGCATTAGATAAGTTTCTAGTAAATCTAGGACTAGACAACTTTTTAATCCAATTAAAATGCTCCGGTCTTGTGGAAAATTGATAAGATTTATTTGCCTTTACAATTCTAATTCCTCTTCTACTGTAGTCAAACTCTCCCATCATTTCATCTAAAATTTCATTTACTGCCTTTTCGTCCTTTTCCAAAACATCTGCTATATCCTTTAATTCCAATGGGTCTCCCCAAGTAAATAACAATGCCTCTATTATGGCTTTTAACTCTTGATTTTCCATGTTACTGTTCACCTTCTAACTTTCTGAAAATAATTAAATCTGCAAAGTCTATTTCCTGAACTACGTTGATATACTTTACATCAATCAATTCCAAGATAGATAAAAAATATGCGATAATTTCTCCCAAATTGCTATTTTCAATTAAGTTACTAAATTTAATTGGGTGCCCCTTATTAAGTCTTTCCTTGATATCGAGGATACATCCTTCAAGTGTGTACTCTTCCCTTTGTATTTCCGTAATATTTAAGAATTTTGGTTCTATATTCCTTCGTTTTAAAATACTATTAAAAGTTTCATACAGGGAATATAAATCAAAACCCTCCAGAGTAATTTGTTCGTCCTTGTATTCAAAAAAATCTTCCTTAGGTCTATAGAATACTTTTAAATGAAGGTCTTCAAAATTTCTTAACTCATCAGCTGCATTTTTATACCTTTTATATTCTACCAACCTTTTAATTAACTCTGCCCTTGGATCTTCTTCAATTTCCAAAGGCTCCCCATCCTCTTTATCTATTTTAGGCAAAAGCATCTTGGATTTAATCTCTAAAAGAGTCGCTGCCATGACTAAAAATTCACTGGCCACATCTAAGTTTAATTCTTCCATTTTTCTTATATATTCAACAAATTGACTGGCGATTTCATTAATAGGAATATCGTAAATATCTAATTCAGCTCTATCAATTAGATGCAAAAGTAAGTCCATCGGTCCTTCAAATACATCAATCATTACTTTATAATCCATAAATAATTCCCCTTAAAAAACTTAATATTACCAGTAAAATATTAAGTGCACCTTCTATTACTGGTCCCATTATCCTGGGTATAATATTTGTGCCTACTAAAAACAGGAGGACAATACAAAAATACCTTTCATAGCGATAAAACTTATATTCCAATTTTTTTGGCAATAAACTGGCTAATATTTTTGATCCGTCCAATGGCGGGAAAGGCAATAGATTAAATACACCCAGCATGATATTGTACCAAAGAGCAACTATCAATATTTCGTTGGCAATAGGGCCTTTGAAAATGTTTAAAGAATAGATTAAACCTATTATAATTGAAAGTATAAAATTGGTCATTGGTCCTGCTAAGGATACTAATATAATTCCTAATTTTCTGTTTCGAAACTTATACGGATTTATTGGAACGGGCTTGGCCCAACCAAATTTAAAAATAAGCATGAAAATAAAACCCATCACATCTATATGCTTTATGGGGTTTAAGGTCAATCTGCCTGCATCTTTTGCTGTTCTATCTCCCAATATGAAGGCAGTATATCCATGGGCCAATTCATGAAAAATAATAGCCACAAGAAGTCCAGGTAAACTGTAAACTATGCCCACAAAATACCCCTTTCCTTATTCTATATAAATATTATACAACCTCGGCTAGTTAAAGTCGAGGTTGTAATGTTAAATAATCTATATTCCCTTAAAATAACCCTTTAGAACCCGATTTATCATATTAAATAAATTAGCCTTTTCTATATCAGATTTTATAATCAGTTTGATTTTATCTACTTCTTTACCGTCTAAGACAATGACAAGTTCACCAATCACTTCTCCAGCAGCCATGGGCTCCTTAATTACATCAGGTAAGATGACGTCTTGGGAGATATTTCCCTTTTCTCCTTTTGGCAGCAGTACATAACTATCTCTAGATAATACTATATCAACTTCTGTGACCTTCCCTTTCTCCACAGGCAAAGTAGCCATAAGATCCCCTTTTTTACCTATATTTATGGATTCGTAATTTGCAAAACCAAAGTCTAACATTCTTTTAGTTTCACTGAACCTAATTTGCGAACTGTTTGAACCCATAACGACTGCAATTAATTCAAGATTGCCCCTCATTGCTGATGCCGAAAGACAAAACCCTGCTTCATTAGTAGAACCAGTCTTTATACCTGTCGTTCCTTCGTATTCTTTAATAAGTCTGTTAGTATTTACCATGGTTTGTGTGCTAGACTTGTTTTTACCAACCTTCATATCATAAATGTAAGTAGTTAGCCATTCACTTACCATGGAGTGTTTTAGCAGCTCACGAGACATCAATGCAACATCATATGAAGATGTATAGTGATTGGAATCTGGTAAACCACTGGCATTTGAAAAAAAGGTGTTTTCCATTCCCAATTTCTGTGCCCTTTGGTTCATTAGATTTACAAATGCCTCCTCTGATCCAGAGATAAATTCAGCTAATGCCACTGAAGCATCATTGGCAGAGCGTATGGCAATAGCCCTAAAAAGATCTTCTACAAGCTGAGTTTCTCCTGGCTCTAGATACACTTGGGACCCTCCCATTCTAGAAGCATGTTCAGTAATTATAACCTTGTCATCTAAAGAAATTCTTCCAGATTCAACCGCCTCAGCTCCCAACAACAAAGTCATGATTTTCGTTATACTGGCAGGTGACAATCTGTCGTGTTCATTTAAATTGTATATGATTTCACCAGTATTGACATCCATAAGTATGGCAGATTTCGCATTGATATTTAAATCAGCATCAGCAAAAGACCTAAAAGAAATTATGGAAACAAAAAGTACTAATATAATGGATACAAGTCTCCTCTTCAACCTATTACCTCCATTCCATATATTTACTTTTATGTTATCCATAAAATCAAGGCTTATGCAAAAATTCATCTTACAATAATTGGCTGATTAATGTATTTCTCTATATATTAGAGTTTTTAATTCTGGATTTTTTTCTCCAATATTATAAATATTAAGTAGTCTTTCTTTAATTTCATTTCCCTTTTCTAAATTATTGGCATGTATATAGGCCAATGTTTCACCTTTACCAACCTCGTCATCGACCTTTTTATTTAACACAATTCCTACTGCCAAATCCAATTTCGTTTCTTTTGTATCTCTTCCAGCACCTAAAATTAAAGCACATTCTCCAATTTGTTCAGCATTTAAGGATTTTACAAAACCCTTTTTCTCTGATTTTACCTCAATTATATATTTCGCTTTTGGCAGTAAACTAGTATCTTCAACATACGAAACATCCCCACCTTGTAAGCCCACCATTTGCTTGAACTTTTCCAGGGCACTACCAGACTGTATTGTACCCAGTAATATTTCTCTGCCATTGGATTCGTCACTTGCCTTTTTAGCCAAGACCAACAGCTTTGAACCTAGGGTCAAACAAACCTCCATTAAATCGTCGGGCCCCTTTCCATTTAATGTATTGATTGCTTCTTCAACTTCCAAGGCATTTCCTATGGTTCTTCCTAAAGGTTCATCCATATTTGTCACTACTGCAACTGTTTCTCTTCCATAGGAACTTCCAATCCTAACCATTTCCTCAGCTAATTTTGTGGCATCCTTTAAACTCTTCATAAATGCACCTAAACCCACTTTAACATCCAAAATTATGGCATCTGATTTAATGGCAAGTTTTTTACTCATTATACTAGCAGCAATTAACGATAAATTATCTACAGTGGCTGTTACATCCCTCAATGCATAAAGTTTCTTGTCGGCAGGGGTAATATTTCCAGTTTGACTACAAATAGCCAAATTAACGTCATTTGCAATTTTGCTAAATTCTTCATTAGTCAACTCAACTTTAAAACCTTTTATTGACTCTAATTTATCCAATGTCCCTCCAGTGTGACCTAGGCCCCTGCCAGACATCTTCACAAAAGGAACACCAGCTGCAGCAATCATTGGACCTAAGATTAATGTAGTTGTATCGCCTACACCGCCAGTAGAATGCTTGTCAACCTTTATCCCCCTTATAGACGACAAATCAAAAGTGTCTCCTGAATCTACCATGGCCTTAGTTAAGTCAAAAGTTTCTCTTTCGTTCATTTTATTTATAAAAATAGCCATTAAAAGGGCAGAAACTTGATAATCAGGTATATTTCCTTTTGTATAATTGCTGATAAAATAATTTATCTCTTCAGTAGAGAGAGATAACCCATCTCTTTTCTTTTTAATAATGTCATATATCCTCAAAAAAATCACTCCATCTAAATTCTGTGTAGAATTTCAATTATTAGTTTTTCAAACTTTTCCTTTACCATTTTAGAAGTCTCTACTACTTCTGCATGGCTTAAAGGTTGGTCTAAAATACCAGCGGCCATATTAGTAATAGTTGAAATGCCTAAAACCTTAATTCCCTCGTGATTTGCCACTATTACTTCGGGAACCGTTGACATACCCACAGCATCAGCTCCCAAAATTCTTGCTAATCTTACCTCTGCAGGGGTTTCATAAGTAGGCCCTGAAAACCACATATAAACTCCCTCTTTTAAATCAATTGCAATATCTTTTCCTACAGATTTAGCTATTTCGATATATTCCCTATTATATGCCCTAGACAGGTCAATAAATCTTTGCCCTAACTCATCAAGATTTTTCCCTATTAAGGGATTTTGTCCCGCAAAGTTAATATGGTCTTTGATAATCATTAAATCACCGGGAATAAAGTCGAGATTAACACCTCCAGCTGCATTGGTAACCAAAAGGCTATCTATGCCGAGACCTATCATTACCCTTATTGGGAAAGTCACGTCTTTAAGGGGATAACCTTCATAGTAATGAAATCTACCCTGCATAGCTACTACAATCTTCCCCCCTAACTTACCAATCACCAATCTTCCAGCATGTCCTTCTACAGTAGACTTGGGAAAGTTTGGTATATCTTCATATTTAAAAATTGCCGGTTCTGATATCTTTTCAGCCAAGCTTCCAAGACCCGAACCTAATATCAGTCCCACAGTCGGATTGCTATCTAATTTTTCCTTAATAAAATCTACGCTTGCTTTGATTTTTTTTAAATAATCCATTATTCTCCTCCTATGCTCTTGGGTGTGAATTTTTATATACCTCTCCAAGTTCTTTTTGATTAGAAGCAAATGCATATATCTGAGTAGTAGATATGTCTGAATGACCTAAAATTTCCTGAACAGTCTTCATATCTGCTCCATTTTCAATTAAGTGAACAGCAAATGAATGCCTAAACATATGCGGCGTTATTTCTTTCTTAATATCTGCTTTATTAGTATAAAACTTTATTATTTTCCAAAATCCTTGCCTTGTTAGCCTCTTTCCTGCATAATTCAGAAAAAGAGGCTCTATTTGGTCTTCTTTTTGATCATCTAATCTATAGGTCTCCATATATTTCGTTAAAGCTTCCATGGCCGTCTTTCCTATGGGAATAACCCTTTTATTATCCTTATCCCTAATAGCCACTAAAGAAGAGTTTAACATGATATCCCCCGTATTTAACGCAACTATTTCTGAGACTTTAAGTCCGGTTGCATACAGTAGCTCCAACATAGCCTTGTCCCTCATTCCCTTAAAATTAGTTGGCTTTGGTTGAGATAGTAACAAGTCTACTTCATCTTCCGTTAAGATAGTTGGAAGCTTTTTTTCCGATTTGGGGGATTTTAAATTTAATGTGGGATCTTCACTTATGTAGTTGTTGTTCAACAAGTATTGGAAAAAACATCTAATGGAAGCTAACTTTCTTGAAATGGTAGAAGCTAAAATTCCACTTTTTTGAAGACTCAGTAAATACGTAATAATAGTGGTTTTACTGACCTTGTCAATATCTCCGACTTCCATCTTTCGTAAATATTTTTTAAATTGATTAATATCTCTCAAATATGCTTCTGAAGTATTAGGTGTCAATTTCTTTTCATTTTTTATATAGTCTGAATACTCAATCATAATATCCATATTATTCTCCCCTAAAACAAAATAGAAAAATTAATTAATAAAATTGTAAAAAAAAGGTGTAACGTAAACTTCCACAAGACTCCCTATGAAAAATAAAATTAGTAAAAGTATTGATATCATAGAATAGTCCCCAAAGTTTGAATAATTATCTTTTCCCCTTCTGATGCCTTTGTTTAGATGGTTTGAATTAGATAAACTAATTGCACTAATTCCCAACAATCCAGGTATGGTAATAAAGTACTGAGGTAACAATCCTAAGACTGTAAAAATAAACCCTCTTGCTCCAAATATCTTCACTATGGCACCTACAGTAAATCCAATATTCAACCCTTTCCAGCATAAAATTAAAGGTGTGAAAATTATGCCAAATCGTACTAATCCCAGTAAATAAATGGGTAAAACAAATTTAAAATTTGTAATTAACGACGAAGATAAGTTGTCTGTAATTTCATATAACTTATCGTCAAAATCTCCATCAGAACGATTGACTATAATAGAACCTACGATTATTCCCACCATAAAACAGCTAATAAGTACTAAATATAAGGTAAAGTTATTTTGTAAATGTCTTTTACATAATATTTTAAATTTAATCAGCATTTTAAGTTTTCTCCTTCCATGCAAACCTTAAAATATAGTATGCTAAGAAGGAAAATAATATCACTTCATGTTCTTTTCTAAATACTTTTTAGCAAAATTAATACCTATAATAGTTTTACTATCTAATATCTCTCCCCTGTCTACCATTTTTACAAGGGTATCAATACTGTATTTTTCTACTTCAATAAATTCGCCGTTATCGGGTATAGGATCCCCCTCAACTAATTCAGTCGCTAAAAACAGATAAATTTTCTCGTTAGTGTAACCTGGTGATGTATGGAATTCAAGAAGGTAATCCATTTTTTTCGTAGTATACCCCGTTTCCTCTTTAAGCTCCCTAATTGCCGTTATTCTCGGTTCTTCATTCAATTCCAATTTACCAGCAGGTATTTCCAATAAAAACTTTTCTACTGCTTTTCTGTACTGTCTTACTAAAACTATGGTATTATCTTCAGCAATTGGAATAACTCCTACACCTCCTGGATGTTCAATAATCTCGCGTTTCGAGTATTTTTTGTCCGGCAACTCCACTGTATCTACCCTAAGGTTAAGAATCTTACCCTCATAAAGTTTATCTGATTTCATGGTTTTTTCTTCAAAACCCATAAGTATATATCCCTCCTAATTATTAATCCTAATAAAAATGATATATATAGTATATCCTAAAACTTGGAAACCTGCATCAATAAAAGTAAACTTTTAAATATAGACATCCACCTAAACAACTAGGCGGATGTCTAAATAACTAGATATTTGCGGCTCTATCGCCTTGTTCAAGCCTTAATTTATCAGCTATAAGTGCAATGAATTCAGAGTTAGTTGGTTTACCTTTGTCATTATTTATTGTATAACCAAATAATTGGTTTATGGTATCCAGTCTGCCCCTAGTCCAAGATACCTCAATGGCATGTCTGATTGCCCTTTCAACCCTAGAAGGCGTTGTGTTAAATTTTTCAGCAATATGGGGATATAATTCCTTTGTGATTGCCCCCAAAAAGTCCATATCTTTAACTACCATAGTTATGGCTTCCCTTAAGTATAAATAGCCTTTTATATGAGCTGGTATACCTATTTCGTGGATAATCTTTGTTATTCTTGTCTCTAGATTATTTTCTATAGGCACCTGCCTTTTAACAAAATAATCATCCTCCACTTCATTAATTTTAAAAGATGAATATTCGTCCCCTGCGATTTCCCTTAATCTTTTAATGAAAACCTGAAAATCGAAAGGCTTGACAACATAATAACTTGCACCGAGTTCAATGGCCCTTTGGGTTATCTTGTCTTGACCCACTGCAGACAATACAATGACCTTTGGAAAAAACATGTCCTCTGAATTATGTAACCTTTCTAATACTTCAAGACCATCTAAATGGGGCATTATAATGTCGAGAACTAATATGTCAGGTCTATTTTCTTCTATTAACTCTAATGCTTCTACGCCGTCCTTTGCTATCCCTATGATTTCAAATTCCTCATAAGATGAAATAAGTCGATTTAGAATTTCACAAAATTCCTTATTGTCATCCGCAATTACAACCCTAGTTTTTTTCATCTAAAAATCCCCCTATATTATTAGTTTGTTAATTTATTCTATTTATTAATTCGACATCTTTATAAAAAGTCCTTCTTTTTTTTATATATTTTTAAAAAAGTCCCAGAGTATTATTCTAGGACTTTATATTTAAATCTTACTGTTCCAGCATCCATTCTATATAAATACCATAACCTTTTGTCGGGTCATTAACAAAAACATGAGTGATAGCTCCAATTAATTTGTTGTTTTGAATAATAGGGCTACCACTCATCCCTTGAACAATACCACCAGTTTTATCTAACAAATTTTTGTCCGTAATTTTGATTATCATGCTCTTTTGTTCAGCTTTTAATTGGGGTTGTGTTTTAACAATTTCAATTTCAAACTTTTCTTGAACATTATTGTCAACAGTGGTCAAAATATATGCTTTTCCTTCAGTGACTTCTTCTTTAAAACCTATTTGCAATGGCTTACTTTTAAATAGTTTTAAATAGTCTTCCCTTACTATACCAAAAATCCCAAAGGAATTATTTGCCGATATATCTCCGATAATATTGTTAGCTTCATAAAATACTCCCCTTATTTCTCCAGGTGTACCTTTCTTCCCTTGTTCCACCTTAGAGATTTTTGCATTCATTATTTTTCCTTTGTCTACTGACAATAATTTTCCAGTATCGGCGTCTACTATGCCATGCCCTAATGCTCCGAATTCATTGGTCTCTTTATCTAAATAAGTAAGAGTACCTATTCCAGATGTTTTGTCTCTAACCCATATTCCCAATCGAAAATTATTGTCTTGCATACTTTGTATAGGTTTAGCTTCTGTGACTATTTCCTCTTTGTTTCTTTGAACTAATATTTTTACAGTTTTCTCTTTTACATCATTTAATATTTTAACTATATGTTCCACATCTGCAACTTTTATACCGTTAATTTCCAAAATATTATCTCCGACTTTCAGACCTGCTTCCTTAGCTGGGCTTTTTCTTTGCCCATTTATATCTATTATGTCGGTTATAGCTACAACTAAAACCCCTTTAGTGTTAAGTCTAACGCCAATAGCATTGCCGCCAGGTATTAATTCCGGTCTATTGACTATATTTATGCTGTAACTCTTCACTGGAATTAAACCCAGTAATCTTAATTGTGCTTTAGTTTCACCTGTATCAATGCCATTTAATAAATAAGACTTTTTGAAATTAATGCTGTCTGAACTACTAGAACTGGCCTCAATCACCGATTCTTCGTCTTGGTTTAAAGTAAGATAAAATGGAAAAGCAATGTCAAAACTTTTATTTTCTCCTTTTACAATCTTAATATTTGAAGGATAAAATAATATCTTGTTTGACTTTAAACTTAGACCAAATAAAATAAATATTAAAACTAAAGTTAATAACTTACCAAAACTCTTTATTTTGTGCAAATAAAATCACTCTCCTAATGAACTTTCTTTTATCCACCTCCTAATTAAAATTTCATATTTAATTTAGCCTTTTTTATAATTAATTATTCTCTCTAAAAACTTATTAAAATAGAAAGTAATTTAAATTTTTCCATAAAAAATGAACCTTATTGACAGAATTAAGGTTCATTTTATTAATTTTTCATATTAATTTTTTTTGAATTTTTTTGTCATATTTATCATCTCAGAAGCGTGTTTCAATGTCGTATCCGTAAGATTGGCTCCACCTAAAAGCCTAGCCATCTCTTTAACCCTGTCTTTATCCGAGAGCATTGTCACTGTGGTCTTCGCCTTGTTTTTCGTGTATATTTTATTGATGGCAAAGTGACTGTCTGCAAAAGCTGCAATTTGAGGCAAATGGGAGATACATATTACTTGATGGGAGCCGGAAATTCTGCTGATTTTTTGGCCCACTATTTGTGCAGTTCTACCGGATATACCAGTATCAATCTCGTCAAAAATTAAAGTCGGAATTTTGTCCTGGACAGCAATGATACTTTTAAAGCCAAGCATGATTCTGGACATCTCCCCACCTGAAACAATTTTCGTCAAGGATTTTAAGTGTTCGCCGGGATTTGTGGAAATAAGAAACTCTATCTTATCATGTCCATTAAATGTAATATCATTTAATTTGTCAAACTTAATTTTAAAATTTATATCGCTCATATTTAATTCCCTTAATTCCACTTCAATCTTCTCCTCTAAAATTCTGCCAATCTTTTTCCTCTCGAGGGAAAGCCTAGTGGAGTAATCTTCAATTAACTCCTGCAGTTTTTCAATCTTAATTTTATGAGATTCATATTCTTTTTCATAATTTAGTAGGATTTCCAACCTACTTTTTGCCTTTTGTTTAAATAGTATAATATCGTTTATAAAATTACCGTATTTTTTTCTCAACTTATTTACTATGTTAATACGTTCTTCTAAAAAAAACATTCTTTTAGAATCCACATCTATATTTTCTAAGTAATACGTTAATTCACTTTTAATATCCTGCAATTCAAAATTAATATCTTCCATTCTTTTATATAAATCTTCCAATGCGCCGTCGTATTTTTTTGCACTACTTATTAATGCTAAAGACCTGTTATATAAACTTATAATATCCTGATAATTGAAATCATTGCTGCTTAAATAATTAACTGCCTCTTCTATGGATTGGGAAATAGTATTTATATTTGAAAGCTTTCTGTATTCGTTTTCAATATCTTCCTCATCATTTTGCGTTAAATTAGCGTCTTCTATTTCTTGAATTTGATATTTTAGGATATCTATCTCTCTGTCTCTTTCACCGCTATCATTAGATAAAGACATTATTCGATTTTTCTCTATTCTTAAGTCCTCATATAGAGAATTAACTTTAGATTTTAATTCAAGGAGTCTCTCGTCACCGAAGGAATCGACCAAAGATATATGGTTTGCCACGTCTAACAAGGATTGATGTTCGTGTTGCCCAAAAATATCCACTAATTGATTAGTCACGGATTTTAACATAGATAAAGTTAAATTTTTTCCGTTTACCTTAGATATGCTTGGACCGTTTAAGTAAATTTCTTTAGTAATAATCAATAAATTGTCATCGCCCAACTCTATGGAGTATTCATCTAAGGCGGATTTCAACGATTGAGGATTTTCAATGTAAAAAACTCCTTCTAAGGTGGCCTTCTCCTTACCAGTTTGTATGTATTCCCTATTAATTCTAGAACCTAATATGACACCTATGGCCTCTATTAAAATAGATTTTCCAGCTCCTGTTTCTCCAGTAATTATATTTAGACCCTTAGTAAAATTAATTTTTAATTCATCTATAATAGCGAAATTTCGAATATTTAATTCTACCAACATATATAGACCTCCATATCAATAAAATCACTTACTTAATTCTATGTGAGCCGATTCCACTAAATTTAATATACTTTCACTATCTACCTTATTTATACCACCCTTTTCCAGGTAAATCAAAAACTCGATATTCCCAGTTGCACCTGTAATCGGGGAAAAGGTCACTCCTTTAATGCCAAATCCCAGATTATTGGAAAAGCTTGCCACAGACTCCAATACTTCCAAGTGTACATTTTTATCTCTAATAATCCCCTTTTTCCCTACCTTATCTTTACCAGCTTCAAATTGAGGTTTAATCAATGCTACCACTTCCCCGCTATCTTTCAATAAATCTTTAGCAACTGGCAGTACCAGCCTCAGGGAGATAAAAGATACATCTATAGATATAAAATCCACGTCTCCGCCTATATGTTCTATACCCACATTTCTAATATTAGTTCTTTCCATCACTACAACTCTAGAATCGTTTCTAAGCTTCCAATCTAGTTGGCCATATCCGACGTCAACGGCATAGACTTTCGAGGCCCCATTCTTTAACATACAGTCTGTAAAACCACCGGTAGATGCACCAATGTCCATAGCAACTATATTCTTCATATCAATGGCAAATAGTTCAATAGCCTTTTCCAGTTTCAACCCGCCCCTGCTGACATAAGAAATAGGGTTTTCCTTTATGAAAATTTCTGAATCCTCATGAAGTTTCTCTCCAGGCTTTTCCACCCTTCTATCGCCTATAAAGACAGCCCCTTCCATAATCACTCTTTTAGCCTTTTCCCTAGATTCTACTAATCCTTTTTCAAATAAAATCACATCTGCTCTTTTTTTCAAACTAATCTCTCCAAATTATTTTTTATTGTTTTTTTCCTTTGAAAAAAAACGAATATTTAAATTATTTTCAAACACCATAATTATCTTAGCTATAGTGTATATTATTCTCTCGTGATATATTAAGGCAATGGATTTGCCAAGGGCTTTTCCTCCCACAGTAAAAGATGCAACTAAAGAAGAAATAATAATTGTAAGTGCAGTTGCATTTACAATAGTATAAATTGTCATCAGCTTATACACTATGGTCGTACCTAAAGCTCCTGAGATAATACCACAAATATCTCCAATAACGTCGTTGCAGAAATTCGAAACTTGTCCTGCATTCCTCACTAGTTTTATTGCATATTTAGCTTCCCTGACCTTATTTGCAGCCATGGCATGAAAGGGTTTTTCCTCTGCAGTAGTAACAGCTATTCCTATAATATCGAATAAAATCCCTACAAATATAATAACTAAGAGCACAAAAAATGCTATGGCAATGTCTAAATTTTTTACTAAATTTTCAGTAATAATGGATATACCTACAGCCATAAAAAAGGTCCATAAGCTAATAAAGAATACCCATCTAAAATTATATTTCTCGGAAGCCTTTTCTTCTTCCTTTTTACCCATATATAAACCCCCTGAACCCTTTAATTGTAATTTATATGTAAAAAGCTGATAGCTCTTGCTATCAGCAATAAAAGAGTGGTAGTAAACGGTGTAAATCTTACGGCTTTAGGTCCAGCAGGATTTCCCTAATAAAAACTGCCTGTCGCCATGACAGCGGTTTCCCTTTAATTCTATTACCTTCTTGTCGCCATAGAAGGAACTGGATTGCCACTTAGTCCGCACTGTAATCCACAATTTACCTCCACGAGAACAGTCTAGGAGTTTTCCTCAACAGCCATTCTATTCCTTAGCCTCTTTTGCAAAATTGGTTTCGATAACAGAATCTAATGAGTATTGGGCCCTTCAACAAATTAGATTGAACTTATCATCCGCCAAATTTCACTCAAGGCAGGCTACTCTGCTTTTAGTACTGTAGTACACAGCAGGTTTATCATGTTAAATGCTCTATATATTATAACATGTCTCCGCGAGGGTAGGGTCATCGCCTGCATGCCATTGCAGATCGCCCCATCCCCCTTTACTCCCCATAAGGACCCACGACTGGGCGTCGCAAGCCCATATAAAGAACTTCATCGATATGCCCTTCGACGGATTTTTAGCCCCGCCTTCTAGAATAGTTGTGCTGACTAGAATACTGTACCACTCATCTTAAGCATATTATAGCATAATCAAACTATAAATACAATTACATAAATTTATCGATTTCTGCCCATTAATTTTTTAGTTAAATTTTTAAAAAAACTTGTATCTCTCTTAGATAGCTTGTTTAAGTTTTCCATTGCCGCATTGCTATATTCTTCAACAGCATATTTTGCACTGGTTTCATCAAAAAATGTTAAATATGTTACTTTTTCCGCATTTGAATCCTTATGTATATCTAAAATATCATCTCTGATTTGATATGCCATACCTAAATTTAGACCGAAATCCCTCATCAATTCAATTTCCTCGTCCATAGCTTCTCCAATTATAGCACCTGCAACAAGGGCAGATTGTATTAAAGCAGCAGTCTTTGCTCTATACATGAACAGCAATTTCTCCTCGGTAATATCCAATAGATTGACAGTCAAATCCACTACTTGGCCCCCAATCATTCCGTAAATTCCAGAATATTTGCCGATTTCCCTTATTGCCTTATTATATTTTTCATAATCATTTAAATTTTTGGCATTTTCATATATAAAATCTGACATTACCTCATACGACAAATTTAAAAGCCCATCACCTGCTAAAATCGCTATGGCATCTCCAAATACTACGTGATTTGTGAGTTTTCCCCTTCTGTAACTGTCATTATCCATTGCGGGTAAATCATCGTGAATTAAGGAATATGTATGTATCATTTCAATGCCCAAGGCAAAAGGCATTATTTCACTTGTATCTTTGCCAAAAATCTCATAGCTTTTTATTGCCAATATAGGACGTAACCTTTTACCTCCCGTAAACAAACTGTATTCTATGGCATCTAAAACTTTTCTTTGATGCAGATCCTTGTGTTTTAATATGTCCTTTAGTTCTTTATCAATTATTACTTTTATATTTTCCAGCTCTTCCTTAAAATCCATTCTAACCCTCCATAGGATATGGGCTATCCACCAAATCGCCTTTGTCATCCTCTAATAAAATCTTTACCTCTCCCTCTACTTTAGTAATTAAATCATTACAATAATTATAAAGCTCCACGCCTTTTTTAAACATTTCAAGGGATTCTTCTAGAGTGCAATCATCCTTCTCCAGCTCGTCCAATATTTTTTCCAGTTTTATAATGGCATCCTCATAGGTTAAATCCATTCAAGACACTCCTTTCATCAATGTGTTTAACTTGTGATTTTATTTTTCCGTCCTTTAGCATTATAGTAATCTCTTCCCCAATTCTTATGTTTTCAATAGACTTTATAATATTACCATCTTCATCGGCTATTATTCCATACCCGTTCTCCAGTATTAAAACTGGATTTAGTATATTTAGTTTCGATTTAAAATTTAACAAATCTTTATTCTTAGCAGATAGAATCTTTTCAAAATTATAATCCAGTTCTTTAAATATTCCATCCAGCTCCTGTCTTTTATCGCGTAACCTGTTAATTGGATTGTAATATTTTAAATTTGAATTTAGTAATTCAACTTCAGATTTATTTCTTCTAATTATTTCTCTTAAAATTCTGGACAAATAACCTTTTCTCTTCCTTAGACCTTCCATTAATTCTTCCGCATCTGGCACCGATAATTCAGCTGCAGCAGAAGGCGTTGGCGCCCTAAGGTCCGAGACAAAGTCAGCTATAGTGAAATCAGTTTCATGCCCTATAGCAGTTATTATAGGAGTATTAAGCTTGTATATGGTTCTAGCCAAATCTTCGTCGTTAAATGCAAATAATTCCTCAATAGAGCCTCCGCCCCTACCTGTTATTATTAAATCTACATCTTCTCTACTCTCCAGGTATATTAGACCTTTTATAATCTCTTCTGGTGCCTTTACCCCTTGTACCAATGCTGGATATATCAATATCTCACATGGCGGAAATCTCCTTTTAATCACTGTTATTATATCCCTAATTGCCGCTCCCGTGGAAGATGTCACTACTCCTATTTTTCTGGGCATAATAGGTATGGGTTTTTTATATATTTCAGAAAATAATCCCTCGTTTTCTAACTTGGACTTAAGCTCCTCAAAGTCCTTGTATAGGTCTCCTAATCCTTTTTCCTTTAAATGCCTTACATAAAGTTGGTATTCTCCTTCCCTTTCATAAATGGAAATATACCCGGTCGCAACGACCTTTAGGCCCTCTTCAGGAATAAATTTTAGAGAATCGTTGTCGCTTTTAAACATAACAGCTTTGATTTTTCCATTGTAATCCTTTAAGTTAAAATACATATGGCCACTATAATGATGCTTAAAATTAGAAATTTCACCCTCTACACTAATATTGGACAAAATCATGTCATTTAATACTAGCTTTTTAATATAATTATTTACCTCACTAACCTTTAAAGGCCTTATATCCATAGTATCCCTCCGGTGAGTTATTCCTCCGTTTCCGATCTAACTATATTACCCAGTACTCCATTTATAAATTTAAATGCGTCCTCAGTACTGAACTTTTTCACAATTTCAATAGCTTCGTTAATAGAAACTTCAATAGGTATATCTTTCCTATAAAGAAATTCATACATGGCTATTCTCAGAACAGCCAAATCTACCTTTGCTAATCTATTGATATTCCACCCTTCTAAGTGTTTTTCTATCTGATTATCTATTGAACTTAAATTCTCAGCTATTTTAGTTATTGCATCTATAATATATTCCTTTTCAGGCTTACTAAAAGAATAAATGTCCAAATAAACTGATAATGCATCTTCTGAAAAATCCTCCGTTATCTCCATTTGATATAGCAATTTCATTGTTCCTTCTCTAGCTTGTTTTCTGCCCATTTCACCCTCCTTAGAAATTAAATAGATGCAGGATAAGTATTTAAAATTACCCTCTGTTTCACAGAGGGTAAACATACTATTTGACTCTTGGTTCTACTTCTACTTTATTTTCTTTTGAAATATTTACACCTTGAATATTTACATTTACTTCAACAACTTCCAATCCCGTCATAGTTTCAACGGATTTTTTGACATTCTCCTGAACTTTTTGACCTAATTCTGAAATATTTGAACCGTATTCAACAATAACAAATATATCTATTGCAGCCTCTTTATCTCCAACTTCGACTTTAACACCTTTTGAAAGGTTTTTCATGCCTAGCATCTCTACAATGCCACCTGTAATTCCTCCACTCATCCCTGCAACGCCTTCAATTTCTGTAGCGGCGACCCCTGCAATGATTGCAACTACATCATTGGAAATTCTTACACTGCCATAATCATTATCTCCACTATTAAAAGTATCATTCAATATTTACACCTCCAAGCTTCTACATTACTTAAAGATATTATACCAAAGCAAATAATTATTTACAAACATTTCTATTGTTTTTTCATTATTTTAATATTATTTGCCTCCAAATCTGTTTCAGATTTTACAATTTCCAATATCTTTACCATATCTTGCTCTCCTAATTCCGCACATGAAACCACAACTTTAATATCCTTGTCAGTTAAAAATACAATAGCATCTTCATATCCCTTGCTTTTAATTAAACCTTCGATTTGCAGCTCTGTTTCTGAGTTTTTTCCCAAGTCTAGTATCTCTCTTTGTGCATCGGACCTCACATCTTCAGATGTATTTTCATTGTTAATTATTTGATCTAATCTATCTACCAGAGTTGCCCTAAGTTTATCCCTAGAAAGCCTATATTCTACAAAATAGTTTTTGTTTTCTTTGCTGGCATCTGTATACATGGTTTCTAGGATGTATCCTTCATCTTCTTTTGTAACCTCCACAATATCCACATGTTCATAAGGATTGGACACTAATTTGTCCTCATTCATTTCCATTTCACCATATCTGGCCATTTCTTCTAATTCATAATTTTTATAATCCTTAGATGCCTTAATCTGTGCCTGCTCAGTAAAATAATGATTAATATACCCAGTGAATACTAATAGTAAAACTAATATACCTATAATAACAGGCCTTTTCACTTTAAACAAGATTATCCCCCCTTATTTACCTGAATATACTTGAACCTTATTTCCTTTGATGCCCAAAACTGTTTTTACCGCCTCATAAATTATCTCTTTTATAACTGGTTCATCAGCCCCCTGTGCAATGACTATTACACCATTTATACTTGGCTTTATCTCTTTTACTACTAATAAAGAGCCGTCACTTCCCTTTGTCAAGACTTGTGTTGTTAAATCTTCCCTATTGGATTCCCTAGTACCTCCCTCTGAATCATTTTCAATTACACTTTCAGAAATCTGAGTAGTATTTGCAGCAGTTACTTTTTCAATGCTATTTTCCAAAGTTATCATAACATTTACTTCTCCTACTCCCTCGATTTTTTCCAATGTATTAGCAAGCTTTTTTTCCAAATATTCACTATAGTCTTCTTCTAAATCCCTTAATATTTCATTTGAAAAGCTATTAATTGAGTTGTCCATAACATTTTCCTTTGGACCCACAATTTTTTTGCTTACAATTAAAAATATGATGGACACAACTAGTATTATGAGTAAATTATTGATAAATTTTTTATTGTTCACATTTTCCAAATGGTTTTTAATCCTGTTAATCAAATCACTCATTTCTTCCACCCTTTCCATTATCAAGGAATATTACTTCTATCTTTGCCTTATCTATATTGTATTCACGATGCACCAAATCCCCTATTTCTTCATAACTTTCCTGAGTAGGCTGTTCTATATGATTGTCTTTTTTAATATCTATAGGTTTAACTTTTTCTATATAGATTCCACTAACTTCTTCCTCTTCGTATTTACTTATGTAAATTGTTAAACTTTCAATCTTTCTGTATTCGTCTCCTTTGAAGAACTTCAAATCTAAATCCTTTACTGAAAATTCCGTTTCCCTCTCGACTAAATCTTTCAAATCCGCTTTTACCCTACTTAAATACAATTGTTCAATTTGTTTATCTTGGAGCATGTCGAAATTTTCATCCTGATTATAATATATTTCTGCTGGTTTATTGTAATTAAATGCCACCTCACCTAAATCAATGTCCATTTTTAACAGCCTGGCAAAAGGGTTAATAATGGTGAAGATAATTAAAAGTCCAATTACTAAATTTATGTATTTCCTCGTATTTCCCTTAGGCATAATTAATTCTGCTATTGAAATCAACACAAATAAGATTACTATATCCTTAAGCCAAGCACTTATAAAAGATATTATAGGCATAAACCCACCTACCTTAGCATTAGCAAATTATTTCCTGCTTCTACTACAATAGTAATTGTGATAAAAAACATTGTTGCAGCAGAAATAAGGCTTATTAAAAGAAGCAACAATGATTTACTTACTTGATTAAACAGCTCAACTAAATTACTTGAACCAATAGGCTGTATGGCTACAGCTACCAGTTTATATACTAATAGCAGCACTAAAATCCTCAAAATTGGCAAAATACAAATAAATAACAACGTCAATAAGCCAATGAATCCTATTCCATTTTTTAAAATAGCAGAACATCCAACAACAGCTTCAACCGCATCAGATAAAAAACCGCCAACTATTGGGATAAAGTTATCTACTGCAAACTTAGCCGTTCTTATGGTCAGACCATCTATTTTTGAGCCTATTCCATATATCGTTATAATCCCAATAAAAATGGTCAAGGCAGCAGAGATTGTAAAAGCAATTACCTGCCTTCCCAGCTCCGACAGCTTGCTAAATTCAATCCTTGTGGATAAATTGGAAATAATACTAATAATAAAAGAGAAAAAAATCAGCGGTAAGATTATAAATTTTATCAATATACCAATTAAATTGACGGTCATTAAGATCATTGGATGAAAAAGTATTCTAGTATTAACTCCCGATACAGCAGTCAGTAACGTAAGCAACAAAGGCAAAATAATTTGCATAAAATTAACCATTTTATCGATAGTAGAAGTAGTTAGGTCCATAATTTGTTTGAAACTGCTGATTAATAGTATGGCAATTAAAATATAGGCAATATAGTTTGCTAATTCTGCCACTGATGCATTTTCAAATGAAGACTGAATATTCGTAAGTAGTGAAGATATCAAGACTATAACCAATATTTTGCCCAATAAACCCATGGAGGACCTTAACTCTTTAAAAAAGATTTGACCAATGCTGTTTAATATATCTCTAAAATTTAAAGGTGACTTTCCCTTGATTAGGTCTAAGACAATAGTTTTTACACTTATATTAGGCAACACTTCATATTCTTTAGAAATGTCTTCTATGGTCTTTTCCAACTCCTGTAGACTTAAATAATTCATCTGCTCATTTATAATGGGTATATTCATATTTTCACAGTAAGCAGTATCCTTAAAAAACAATAACGTAAATATAGTAAAAAAAATCAATCTTTTCATATTTTCACCCTACGGAAGAATTTTTAAAATAAGTTCCATCAGAGATAACAGAATAGGGATAGCCATTACCATGATTATTACCTTTCCACCTAGTTCAATTTTAGATGCAATGTTTTCTTGCCCTGCATCGCGGGATATTTGCCCACCAAATTCAATTAAATAAGCCATACCTATTATTTTTAAAAGGGTAGAAAAGTATGTAAATTCTATATTTACTTTTCTCCCTAGGGTATTCAATGTCTCCACAACATAGGACAATTCTCCTAGGACCATGGTAAATATAATTACGCCAGTTATGAGGCTAATAAATAATGGAAATTCAGGTCTTATTTCCTTAACTAATACTATTGCAAATGTCGCCAAAATTCCTATTCCAACAATCTTAATAATTTCCATGTTTTTTCCCCTTTTTACAATCTAAACAATACTCGAAGGTTATCAAATAACTTGCTTATCATATTAATCACCATACTAAATGCTATTACTAATCCAATGGCCGTGGCTATGTATGCGTATTCGTCTTTTCCAAATTTACTTAGCAAGGTATGAATTATACCTACCAATAATCCTAAACCAGCAATTTTTAAAATTAAATCTACCTCCATAACCTTCCCCCCTATATTAGTAAAATTATTATCCCTAGGCCAGTGATTATACCTAAGCTTCTATACAATTTTGCATTTTGATTTTTCTCCAACTTAGCCTCATCCAACTGTCCCTCTAATTGAGCTAACACTATTTTAAAGATTTTGCTTTGGTCTTCCCTATCAGAACTGCCTAAGACTCTTCCCAAAGAAAAGAAAATTTCTATATCTTCTTTTTTTAGATGTAGTCTATGGTGTAGTTTTTCCTCAACAGTGAGAAAACTATGGTATATGGCCTCCCTTTTGTTTGAAATTAAATCTCTTCTTATATCATCGAAAATAAAAGATACCCTTGGTTTCCCCTTCTTTTTTACATTAGCCAGGGCCTCAGGCAAAGGCGTTGCACCGTAGACTATCTCTGTTTCTAGTATCTTTATACAATGTTCCAAATACAATAAATTTTCAAACCTAAGGGAAAATGTTTGCCCGTAGGAAAAGCCTATTGCAGAGCTAGTGATAAAAATACAAAATGCTGAAAGGATTTTAAGTAAACCCATGTCCTTACCTCTTTTCAAATTCTATTATATTGCCAGAACGGTCTCTAATTTCCCCAATTGTCCCAACTCCCTTGGACCTATCCAGTAAGATGTATCTGCCAAATACTTTGTCTTCAAATAATCTCCTCATACTAGGCTTTTCATTTACCTCGCGGAAGCTATCACCGTGAATAGTCGCTATAAGCCTAATTCCGGCTCTTAAGGCCTCTTGTATAGATTCTATATCCTTTTCCCCTCCTATCTCATCTACTGCTATAATATCAGGGGATAAGGACCTAATCGCCATTATTATACCGTCTGATTTTAGGCAGCCGTCTAATACATCAGTTCGAATCCCAATCTCATTTTGAGGAGTTCCCTTATACATACCAGCCAATTCTGATCTTTCATCGATTACACTAAGTTTGTAACTTTGATTTCTATAGTTTCCATTGCTCAAATTCCTGACGATGTCTCTTAGGAGGGTAGTCTTGCCACATTGGGGAGCAGAGATAATTAATGTATTTATAAATAATTTTGAACTATCAATTAAATATGGTATTAGTTTATTTGAAACTCCTAACACTTCCCTAGCAACCCTGATATTTAGTGAGGAGATATTTTTAATATTTTCAATCCCCTTTGCCCCATATATTACTTTTCCACCGATTCCTACCCTGTGACCACCGCCTATGGTTATATATCCCTTGCTTATTTCCTCCAAATAGGCGTAGGGTGAATAATTAGTAATTATTTGAAAAGTTGATTGAATATGACTTTCATTCACAATGAAAGCACTGGAGGCATCCATATTTACTTCACTTCGTTTAGTAATCATATATTCTTTGCCACCGCAGGATATCATCAGGGGTTTACCATTTCTAATCCTGATTTCTTCAATCTTCTTTTTGTATTCCATGGGAATATTAAACAGAATTGTTTTTAGTTCTCCGCTTAAAATTTCTACTAAATTATTATATATACCAGGATTATTTTCCATAACATGTCCCCCTTGTAATAATTCTATGACTTAATGTAATGTTTATTCCAAAAAAAGAAAAAGCCTCTAAAGTATATATACCTTAGAAGCTGAGTCAAAATATGCTATTCTTCATCCTCACAATCACAGCAGCAATCTTCTTCGCCACAACAATCGTCTTCACAACAGTCGTCAAATTCTTCGAATTCAAAATCGTCGTCTTCGTCAAATTCATCATAGAAATCGTCAAAATCATCATCAAAATCGTCATCGGAGTCGTATATCTCATCCTCTACATCCGCTAAATCTTCATCTATGAAATTCACATACTCTTCCAACTCCATTTGATTTTCAATTGTTTCATCTAATACATCTGCAAAATCCTCTAAAATTTCTACAATAAGTAATAGCAACTTTCCCTCTTTAGTGCTCTCGTCGATGCCTAAACCATCAGCTAATCCCTGTAAATACGATACTTTCTGCTTTAAGTAATCCATTTTCGCCCCTCCTAATTTTTATTTTATTAAGATTATTGCCTACTTTCTTGATAAATACTCTCCTGTTCTGGTGTCAATTTTGACGATATCCCCGATATTTACAAATAGGGGAACATTTATTATAGCACCAGTCTCCACCGTTGCAGGCTTTGTTGCACCAGTAGCCGTATCGCCCTTAACCCCTGGTTCTGTTTCTGTAACTTCCAGTTCCACAAAATTCGGCGCCTGTACCTCAAAAGCCCTGCCTTTGAAAAATCTAATGGTGGCACTGTCGTTTTCCTTTAGGTATACCATGGCATCCTCTACAGCAGTTTTGTCGAGAGGCAATTGTTCATAAGTATCAGTATCCATGAAATAGAACAACTCTCCATCATTATATAAATACTGCATCTCCTTAGTTTCAATTTGAGCCCTAGGATATCTTTCTGAAGGATTAAAAGTAACATCCTTCGTACTGCCACTCATTACTGATCTTATTTTTGCCCTTACAAAAGCAGCTCCCTTTCCTGGTTTAACGTGTTGAAAATCCACGATTTGATAAACATCGCCTTCCATTTCAAAAGTAATACCTTTTCTAAAATCCCCAGCTGATATCATGTTTTTCCTCCTAATCTACTTTTAATAAGCTTATGGCCTCTAAAGCTAAAATGTAACTATTTCCGCCAAAGCCAGATATCTGTCCACTGCATACTGGAGCAATAACAGATTTTCTCCTAAACTCTTCCCTTTTATAAATATTAGACAAATGAACCTCAATAACGGGTATATCTACCATTTCTAGTGCATCCCTAATGGCTATGCTGTAGTGGCTGAATGCAGCAGGATTAATAATTATACCACCATATAGATTTCCAAGACTACGTTGTATCTTTTCTACAATTTCACCTTCTATATTCGATTGAAAAATTTCAACGTCTAAGTTTAATGATTCTGCCTTTTTTTCAATCAATTCATTTATTTCACCTAGGGAGTTCATTCCATATATATTTGAATCCCTTTTTTCTAAAAGATTGAGATTAGGGCCGTGAATAACTAGAATTTTCAAAATCCTCCTCACCTTCCTGTTCCACTTGCCTCACTATTATATCAACCCATATAAATTACCTCAAGATTAATTTTTCATCTACTTATAATTTTATTTATGTCTTGGATTTTTCTTTACTATTTCAATAGCCTTAGTAACTTCTGCCACCAAATCAGTACTAAATTGAAAATCTAAACTATATGCCTTAGCAAATACTTCTCCTTTATCTGTAACAACGTACTTAGGTTTTAGATTATTTAGTGCGATGGAAGCCATATCCAATCTACAAATTTCACATCTGCATACATCATTCATGCCTTCAGTTATTTTATCTACCGCAGCAACTACCTCATCTTCCATCAAATTATGTAGTTTCATGGTATCACCCTTTCTAATTTAGTTTTAAAGCATTTATCTCTAAATTGAGAAAACCTGGTAAATAGGTACCGTATTTATATATATATTTTTTATTATACGATACGTCAATCTTTCCCTCTTTATTCTCCCTATTCATTTGGTTGTTGCATATGAAAATCCCATTGATTTTTAACTTTTTCTCTGAAACAACGTCTATCTCCCCATCTTTCACAATCATTATACCATTAAAGTTCACATTTTTTGATATAATTATATTTCCGTCGACAAATATTAAACCATTTAGGTCCATGGTCGTATCTTCCTGTTCTTGTTCGCCCAAAATCAGCGAAGGTCTTATATCTTCTTCATCTCTTATTATAAGAATGAACTCATTTTTATCAAAGTTTTCCACATATGGCTCTCCCATCGTCTCTCTACTAGAAATAATTGAATATGTCTTGTCGTCATTTTGATTTAGCCTTATTTCCTCATAATTATTTATTTCTCGTAAATAGGTATCTAGGGGATTGCCAGTAAAATCAATACTCAAATCGTCGAATATCCCCAATAACAGCTGATTAAAACTTTCTTCATTGGAATCGCCTATGGTTTCAAAGTTTAGTATAGGGTTATTTGTCTCAAAAAAATCGTTTACTAATGTTCCTGTAGCTACCATGTTTGTTTTTCTTCCTCTATATTCAGCTTCAGTTTTCAGCACAATAGATTTTTTGTTGTCTAAATCCGCGAAGGAGACAGATACATTCTCATAGTTATCGCTTTCGTTTAAATCAGATTTATTTATGGCAAAACTTTTTATGTTTTTGAAACTATTATTTCTGAAGGTATCTAAAATAATAGGGTGTAGACTTTTATCATAGTAATCGCCGTATAATGACATTAAAATCTTTCCCTCGGTCAAATAATATGATTGAAGTTCATTGTTAGTAGACACTAGTATTAAATGTTCTAGTTTTGTTGTATATCCAAGATAGGAAGCCATTATTAATACTATAGTCATGATTATTAAAACCATTAAGGAAATAAAGCCGTCGTTCCCAAAGTTCAATCACCTCTAAGTCAATAATCTATTGGTACCCTAATAAATATATCTGACTGCAATCTAAGCTTCTCCTCACTATCCGTTTTTAAACAAAAATCTAAATGTATTATCTTATTTTCCAAATCTAGAAAAGTTTCGTCAATGCTATGGACATATTCACATATTGCATTGTTGCCGGTAAATGTATTATAAGGTGGAAGAGTCCCTTTCTTGGCTGTGTTTACAATCCTTATTATCTCTCCACCTTTCGCGTGATAAGTAACAAATTTATCTGTATTTTTGTCTTCCTTTATCACTAATATAAATCCAATTATGTTCCTGTATTCATTCTCTATTCCTTTTATTTTATTAGAAGGCATGATCACGTCAGCAGACCTAATTTCATCTTTTATATATTCAATTGCATACCTGCCATTGAGAATTAATTCATCTTTTTCATTACCGCTTGTAGAGGCTTTTATGGAAAAGTCTAAAATGCTCAATAAGGGCAACATAATTAAAGAAGATAAGGCCAAAACTAATATTACTTCTATAAGTGTAAAACCTTTATTTTTTCTGCAAATACGCTTCGAGCTCAACATGGTTTTTGTTACCCCAATCCTTATTATACACGAATACTTCTATGAACCACAAGAACTTTGACTTGTCTTCCTTTACTATTTTTATAGTATATTCTCCCCCTTCGCTTATTTCCACGTCCACACGGTCATTGTCGTAGAATAATTGGATTATCTCCTTCACATCTGTATTGTAAATATATAAGTTAACTGAGCTCTGTGGATTATAGGCCTTAAGCTTCTCTATTGCCATTTCACTTGCATAAAGCATTTCCGCCTTTTGCCTTTGTTTGTTAATATTCATAAATGTCGTATTAAATATTGGAAGGACAGTTGCACTAACTAAGCCCAATAAGAATAACCCCATCATTACCTCAATCAACGTAAATCCTTTTCTTTTCACAAAATGCTACCTCCTGTCAACATAGAGATTTACTTTTCCGGTGGCAGGGGTAATAGTAATTTCTATGCTTTGACCTTTCTTGTTTATTAAATCCAAAGTGCCCCCACCTGCAGGGGCACCAGATGGGGTGAATGTCAATGAACTGCCAAAATTATTACCTACAATTTCTATCCCATTCTTAAGTTCTACCTTTTTTATAATCTTACTGACCTTCTCCTGCCTTGTTATACTATAAATGTTTTTTCCTTTGTTCACAATAAAACCGTAGTTTACGTTCTCTACAATAGCACTATTTCTTGCATATACTAAATCCCTTTTCAGTTCCATAAGCTCTCTTTTCTCCATACTTATAAAGATCGACTCAATACCTGGAAGTGAAATAGAAAGGATTACAGCGATTAAGGCTATTACCACCATCAATTCGATTAGGGTATAGCCGTATTTATCTGTATCCACCCCTAAAAATCCCATTTTGTCAATTCGTAAAGAAGATATGAGAACTCTGCCCTAGTTATTTTATTATCTATACTATCTAAACTGGAAGAAGGGACTTTCTTACTGTATTTTAAATACTCCGCAAAAGACTTCCAAGAAAAGCTATTGTCACCCAATACCCTTCTCATAATTATATCTACCTCATTATAAGAAATATTATTGTTTGGCTTATAGCTCCCATCGCCATATCCCATTACATAGCCAGATGATAAACCGTAGCTTATTGCCTTTTCATAATCCTTAGAAATGGCGGCCCTATCTTTAAAATGACCTAAATTTGATACATCATTTGGAAGATTCCAATTATATACCCTACTAAGCAATACTAGAAATTCAGCCCTTGTAATATTCTGTTCCGGTTTAAATGTATTGTCTCCATATCCATATATAATATTTCTCCTGTTAAACACTTCTATTTCTTCTTTAGCCCAATGACCTCGTATATCGTGGAAAACATCTTTGTTTTTGTCAACAAATACTACAAATACGCTACCCATATCCTTCAGTAGTACTGGAGAAATGCTAGTTGCTATTTTCCCATTTTCCACTCTAGATTTTAAATATTGCCACTTATTATCTTTGAGTACATAAATCCCCCCATCATTATCTCCATAATACTCAAAGGAGATTTCAATTCTCTTATCCTTATTGTATTCACCAGAAGGGTTCACGAGGTTTATCCTATAAAAATCAGTAGCTGTAATATATCTTTTATCTACTGCGTAATTGGTATTTACAATAGACATATTGACAATGGTAGGATTGAAGAAGATACCGCTGTCTACTTCTAGGCTCATATGCCTGTCATAGCTAACAAATATACCGCCACTTATTGGCACACTATAAGACGAAGTATGTTGCCGTGCATCACCTTGCCTTAAATTATTGTAGATGTTTTGATACCCTACAGTGTAGCCTGTAAAAAATCCACCTAAAAAACCATCCCTATATGCTTTTGACTGATATGAAAGATTATATTCTTTAGTTACTTCTGACCCCAAAGGAATGGTCTTGGTATCATCTCCCATAAGATAATCAATTTCAGCCTGATATCCGCCCCTTAAATTCCCAGCACTGTACCCATTCTCATATCCTTCTTTATCATCAGTAGAAATAGCAAAGTTCTTAGCCTCGCTAAAACTTTTAATATATGAGTCTCTATATGCCTCCTTAAATCCGTTTACAAATCCATTTAAATAATCCTGGCTCTCCGTAGCTAGGAGGTAATCGGCTATTATTTTGCTGTCGGTAGGCATATCCTTTTTGTAATTGGAAATTCTACCATCATAAAAATCTTTGGCTCCATAAGCATTTCCTAGAGTTGCTCCAAAAGTCTCCCCATCCCCTCTACCTGAATCAGAATTGTCCCTTTTTAAATGGAACTGAGCTTCTAAATAAGCCTTCTCATATCCTTTTTGAAATTCATCTTTAAATTCCCTAATAAACATAATCCTATAAGTAGAAGGTAAATTACCTAAATCGTAGGTAGAATTAATGGCACCGTCTTTTGGTATAACCCTAGACCAATTCAAAGTTTTTCCCTCTTGGAAATCTTTTAATCCTGCAATTTCACCGTATATTAACCCAAATACTCCCCCAAGATTTGTTACAATATCTCCGCCAGACTCTGATGGGCTCCCGGGTATATTAGAACCTTGTCTTCTAATATAATCCGTGTATCCCCTTTTATAACCACCTATATATGCAATATAAAATGTGTCCCTATAACTATACTTGTCCTTTAAATAGTCATTATTCTCACTAAATACTGTTTCCCTATTTGGTTTTGGAACCTTGCTATTACTATAGTCATAAAACTCTTTTGCATCGTTAAATGCTTCTGCTACAATTCTACCATCTTCGTATCCCCTGACATCACCTTCTCTTTTTACGTCATCTGCCGTAACGGCAAATACAGGTATAGATGAAAATACCATAATTATTGTCAGCAACAAACTTATTCGCCTAATAGCTTTCATGCTTCCACCTCCTACCGTCTTTTAAGGACCAAGACCTTACCTACAGGTAAAATGTCTCCAGCCTTCATTTCATTTAATTTCAATATTTCATTCATGTAACTATCGGTCCCATAGTATTCTCTGCTTATACTCTCTATGGATTCCCCTTCTTCTACATTATGGAAAATATACTTAGTAGATACAGACCTATCCTCGCCGTCTTCATCCATATTCCTATTATAGACAGCCTCTAGTTTGTCCACCAGAACAATACCGTAATTATCTCTATCTTTTGGTATCTCTAAATATAATTTCTCTATATTAAGTGGATATAAGTCTATATCTCCAGGAGGTGATAGCTCCACGTACTTCCAACCTGTCCATCCTATACCGTCGATAAAAGGTAATAAAATTTCCTCTCCCATTTGACCCTTAAACACTATACCAATAGCAGCAGGTGAATAATCGTAGGCATAAATCCAAAGGCCAATGGAATTTGGCGGATACTTTAAGTTTATGTTAGTCCTGGAAACATCTGCATAAGCCATATTTTCCTCTTCCACAGCCAAAATATTATATTCCCATTTTAGTGAATAATTCTTTGACTTGGAATTAGTAGATATTCCAACACTTCCTTTTATATTTCTATGGGAAGGGATAAAATAAACATTTCTGTTTTCAAAATCATGTAAGATTTCCTCTACATAGGGCTTTAGGTCCCCCCCATCTTCTGAATCTTCTAAGCCTGTACTATCTGAAATAGACTCTGGCCTTGCGAAGGGCGTATCCTTTGTACCTTCAGCTACATCTATGTAGATAACCTTGTCGTCAGCTTCAGCAATACCTTCTAAACTATAGATTCTAAGTGCCATATTGCCATTTAACTCTCCATCAGAACCTAAATCCATAGTAATATTGTCAACTAAAATTCTCCTAGGGCTCTCCTTTAATCTGTTAATAACATCAATAACCCCCATATAATTTCCACTATATGGTATGGAAATGCCCATATTTTTCACTTCAAAATCGCTAATATTTTCAAAGCTTGGCCTATTAAAATTAAAATCCTTCATATATATATTTTCATCTTCTACTAAATTATTTAGTAAATAGATAATCTGAGCCTGATCTAGCCTGGGAAAATATCTAGCAACAATGGCATCCCTTTCCTTGCGAAGCAAATCCCAATCTTCATTTATCTTTTTTTCTTTCCTTAATGTATTATTTATCTCTGCAATTTTTGCCTCATACTCTATTTTCTGTTCAGACAACAATTGCAGTTTTTCAGTTTGAGGTATGTATATAAATCTATATACCAGCCATATAATTATTACAGCCCCTAAAAGCCCAATAAGGGTTTTTTCGCTTTTAGTCAATTCCCTCCTCTTAAATAGCTTGCTCTTTAAATCCTTATTCCCCATCATCGCTTTCACCCCTCAGCACCATATTGATACTAAAATTGTAATAAGTTTCCTGTAATGAGATATTGGAGATAAATATATCCTCGTGAATATCTAAGTTTTCCAAACCCTTTTCGAATTCAGCGATGGACCATTTATCCCTCGATATGCCGACTATATTTACTTCCCTATTGTGAATACTAAGCGATGTAAGAGACAAGTCATCAGGTATTTTTGACGTAATATCATTTAATAGGGACTCATCCACAATATCCCTATTTTCTATAGTCTTATCCAATTGTGTGATTTTATCGACAGAATTTCTAAAATCATTTACCTCTATTTCCTTATCTTTAATTTCATTTACCTTTTCCAATGTCCTTGGATCCTCTGCAGTAGACCTAAGGCTTTCCACAATCTTTGTCTCCTGTTTAATGATAATAGCATTGAAAACAAAATAAACAGCCAATAAAAGGACTACAAGACTAGAAAGAGTAAAATATACAAGTTTTCTATCAATTTTAAATTCTTTTTTCTCAACATAGGGTTCAAAAAAGTTTAAATCTCTCATTTTTTCACCCCTTCTATTCGAATCAGACCTCCAATAGCATTGCTATACTTGGATAATTCTCCATCCCATTTTAATTTGTCTAGTTTGTTTAATTTAACAGATGGAATTGCAAAGCGATTGGAAAACATGTTTTCAATACCCTCAATATTTGCAAGTCCACCTTGAAGAACGATATAGTTAATAACATTGCTGGTTTCTCTACTGGTATAATACCTAAAAATTATATCAATTTCATCCATTAAATTTTCCAATGTGGTCCTTACAGTATTTAAAAACCTGTAATAATCAGTGAATTCTTCACTGCTTTCGTTAATATTGTCTATGCCAAATAATTTCTCTTCTATCTCTTCCTCAGTATAATCGTATAGGGAGGAAATGTTGTCAATCATAGTCTTTGTTCCAGTATCCAGCACCCTAGTTACTAGAATGGCCCCTTCTTTTACAATAGTTAATTTAGAATTGGAATAACCTATGTCAATGGAGGTCACAACCATTTCTGATGTATTGTAAAACTCATTGACCAAAGAATTATGATTTAATAGCTTTGCAATGGCATTGCCCTGATAGTCCAAAATTTCTGGTTTTAAACCTATTTGTTTGATTAAATCTAAATGCTCTAAAACCATTTTCTTTGGTATGCCTATTAATAATACATTAACTTTATCTGCCCCATCTTCCGTAAAATAACTTAGTATCAATGAATTGACAACGTAATCGTCGGGATCTACGGGTAGCATCTCGTCCAACTGATAGCTAATAACCGATGGCAAATCCTTTTCTGGTATCTTGGGTAAGGAAACAGCCCTAGTGATTATTTCAGAGCTATTAATTATTCCATGGACCTTATCGGTTCTAATCTTGTTTTTCTTTAATTCTTCTTTAATAAGGGAAACTACCGCATCTTTATCTAGTATTTCTCCATCATAATATACATCCGGTGGCAGCTTTAATGCAAAAGCTTTTGATATACTAATGCTATTTCTTGCAGCTTGTCCTTCGATTATCTTTATTTCATTCCCTCCAAAATCTAAAGACAATATTTTGTTTCCAAAACTTGGCAGCTTCAATTGCTATCCCCCCTTTAAGGTTTTATTACTTGTTCTATTTCATACTTTTTAAACAAATAATCCATTACTTCATCTATGTCATTCTCTTGCAGGGCATCATTATAAATTATTATTTCATAAATATTAAAATGAGAATTGACATCGCCAATTGATATATTTGAACCTTGAAACTTATAATTATCAGTATTTATAGTGTTAATTTCATATTTCCGTGAATTAACATATAGCTTAATTTTCCCACTGTTGCCTTTGGATACTTGCCCCACTACAATATATATCACATTTTCTTCGCACTTATCTGATTCAATAAAATTAATATTATTATCTTTACCAATTGTAAATTTAACCTTACCTTCATTCATTTCAAACTTCCAGCCTTTATTGCTGTTCATTATATCATAATTTGTATTTGCAAAATTTGGCGGATTCTTAAATACTAAGAAAATAGTATTATGGTCACCCAATTTTGGCTCCTCATCAAAAAGTATTTGATTGTTTATTTCTACGTATTTTTTATTTTCTTCACTATACTTGACTGTAACATCTTTTATACTAGATTTTTTCCCACTTAAAATATCCATCCAATTTAATTTTTCTTCATTAACAATTTCTTTCTTAATTGTGTCTACATCAAGATGTATTACAGGATCTAAAACAGGTAATCCTGACAAATAAAAAGGCTCACTTGGTACTTCAGTTCCATATTTACCTAAATTAGATATTGGAATTATCGAATAAACCAAATGTCTTCCTTTAAAGTCGCCAATATAAGTTTTAACATTATCTAAAGAACTAAACGAATTATAATCCGTCTTTATCTTTACATAATCCTGGGGCCATTGAGGATATCTATAACCAAATTCTCCTTCATTAACATTTGTAACTTTAGTAGGTACATACCCTTCAAATCCTGGCTTTGATATATACCAATTATAAATACTCATATAATAATTAGTATTATCCTCCAATATGACATTTGATCCAGATAATATTAAGTTTGACTTAAAACCATATGTTGGACCAGATGGTGAAATTTTCACAGTATCGTCTTTAATTACTGGAACATCAAGTATTGAGCCACTAACAATACTTGAATGCTTGGGTATATATGCCTTAATATAGTTATTACCGCTAATTATTGCTTCAACAGATGTGACCTCAATATTTCGATCTAATAATGTTATGTTTTTAAAATTAATATTAGTATGATCTCCACCTTCTATATCCTTTATATAGCTTTCCATCTCTTTCCTTGCAATATAAATATCTTCTGTAATGCCTCTTCCTTTAAATATAATTGAATAATTCATAAATATTGGTGGATATAAAAATGTAACAATAAAACCAATTAATACTATAGACAATAATACCTCTATTAAGGTAAGTCCATTTCTTTTTCTCATACATATCATTCCTTTATTCTCCTGGCCCATAAATTCTCCAATAATTACCTAATATTGATTCCTCTATTTGCGTTACTGCCATATTTAGCTTATCACCATCTGTTGTAATAAATCCATCAACCTCTCTATCAGGTTTTGATAATACATCTTTAATCATATTAAAATACTTGATTTCTTTTGAATCTTCGCCCAAATCGGTAAATAATCCAATAAGAAAAACTTTCAAGTTCTTTATATTAATTAATTCATTCTCTATTCTAGTTATATACCCCATACCATAAACAATATTTTCATCATTTTCAGTTCCTGTCCCTATTAAATTTGAGCTACTAACGTTTCCATCGGTGAGTTTATAATTTGATGGTCGCCTGTAGTGCCATTCATAGGGCACTGTAGTTCTATTCCATATTGTACCTGAAGTTTTACTTAAGGTTTTATACAAATAATACAAGTTTCCATTTCCCTCATCCAAAATTGTGCCTTTATCTTGATCAAATTCTTTATATTCATAACTTTTATTATTGACACTTCCATATGTGGGGACCCCATCCATTAAAATTATTAAATATTTATATGCTTCCTCATGGGCTAGACTTGTATCATTATAACCCTTTAATATATGGTACGCACGCCTAATCCCATCACCTATATTTGTCCCACCACCTTCTACCAGTTTATCTATTTCCTGTAATAAAGATGATATATTTGAACTAACTGGTTTTAAAATATTGGGGTTATTGGCATTTGTATTAAATTTAATGATACTTAATTCAGTGTTATTTAAACCAGCAAATGAATTAATTAATTTTTTTGACGATTTCTTTAAAGCATCAATTTTCTTAATATTTTGACCCTCGTAAATTGTTTTATCCTTCATACTCCCCGAGGTATCTAATACCATAGCGACAGCAGCTTGACTTTCTAGATTTTCTTTGTAGAATAGTACCCTCCCTTGTTCATATCCTGATCTATCTACTACTTGTAGACTGTTATAGGCTTTCATTTCTGTAGTTATTTCAATGTAATCTTCATTTTCTAAATTACCCTTTAGTATAAAGGAAATTAAATTATCATATAACTCTGGTGAATTCTTTTTAAATTCTAGATTATAAACTATGTCTTTTCCATCTACAGTCTGCCTATTTATAATTCTTCTTAATTCATAATATCCTTTACCGTTCTCTGTTTTATAGGTAAACTCCCTTAATTCTTTACCATCATCACTAAAAACAAGGAAGTTCCATCCCTTATACTTTTCAATAGCTGATAGAAATTCATTCTTTTTGCTAGAGTTTTGGGTATTTATAAAATTATCATCTAATTTTATAACTTCATTTGTGTCATCTGCAATGGAAAATAAATCATTATCAGTAAATACTGGCTCTATATCAGCATGTATAAATATAGCACTAGATTTCTCAATATAGTTTGAAATAGATGAAATCGTTCCTCTTATATTTGATTGAACATTATACTCCATATTTACAATAGTTAATGGCTTGCTACTAATATTTAATATTGAGAACCCAATCAATACTATTAACGAAAATAGAGCAATTGTCAAAATCAATTCTATTAAGGTAAATCCAAAGGCTTTTTTACTTTTCATTTTTATCCCCTACTCCCATAGTTTAATTTCTGGATATTGCTTACTAAAAGACATATTTAAGGTATATGTTTTATCACCATCATTTAAAATTCCAATAGATTCTATAAATATTGTGTCTTTCTCTTTATCATATTTTATCTTGATTGATACATCATCAATTCCATCTTCATCAAAATCTAAATTTATTGGTTCTGGATTAATAATACTATTATTATAAGAATCAATCTTCTTATTACCTTTGCTATCTGGTTTTAACAATGCTGCATATGCAATTTCAGCACCCGAATATGCCAAATAATATGCTTTAATATTATTTTCCTGATTCTTAATTTGTTTTAAATTCGATAATGCAACAAATTGTATAGCTATTCCAATAATTAATGAAATTGTAAAAATGATAAATATAAATATCATTATAAAGCCTTCTCTCTTCTTCATCCTAAACACCCCTGAAAAAATTACTTATATACCAATTAAGTAACTGTTCTCCCCAATACACTGTAATCATAAATCCCAATATAATAAATGGTCCAAAGGGAATTGGATCTTTCTTTCCCTTAATCTTAAATAATAATAGTAAAATAGATATAATTGCACCTAATATGAAGGATAAAAAAATGGTTAAGAAAATGTATTTTACTCCCAATATAAACCCCAAAGAAGCTATTAAGGTAACATCTCCTTCCCCCATTCCACCTTTAGATAAAAATATAATTGCAACAAATAATAAACTGCTTAGAACTAATCCACCTATGCTATTAGGTATATCTGGTGGGCTATTATATAATATGTAAGATAGTAGTTTGTAAACTACCGTAATGCCCATAATCAATAAAACTAAAACATCTGGTATTATCATCTCTTTTAAATCTATAATCCCAATAACTATCAAAATAGAAAATATAATGGCGAAAAATATAAAATTAAATGAAAATCCAAATTGCAGGTAGATAATTATGTATAAAAAAGCATTTAATAATTCGACTATGGGATACTGGGGGGAGATTGGCCCCCCACAGTATCTGCATTTCCCCATAAGTGACAAATAGGAAACTAAGGGTATGTTGTCATACCATCTTAGTTTTGTATTGCAACTGGGACAATGGGAAGAAGGGAAAACAATGCTTTCCTCCCTAGGTATCCTATATATACATACATTTAGAAATGAACCTATTAGTAGTCCGTATAGGGAAATTAATATAGTCATGTAATGGCTCCTTTAGATAAGTTAAAAATATATATTAAAGGTTTATTACTTAATCGTCTAATTGGTCTGTGATTTTTCCAGGCTTAACGCTTATATTACCATCATCACCAATTGTAACAGTATAAGAGGACTCTATTGTTTCATTTTCGCTAGACCCCTCAACCGTATACTCTCTTCCTGCAACTCCTGTTGGTACTTCTGGCCATGATTGGAGATAATCTTCCCAAGTTTTATTATCATCATTTCCATTACCCCAAGTAATGTTTCCATCGTCACCAAAATCCAAACCACCTTCAGAAACTGCCAATGTAGCAGCTGATTCCAAAGTCCTGACATTTGCATTATGTGCTGCTATAGCTGCACTTTCTCTTGACTTGCTCAGTTTCGGCACCGCTATGGCTGCCAATATACCCAATATGGCTATTACTACTACTAATTCAACTAATGTAAAACCTTTTCTGTTTCTTTTTTTACTAATCCATTTTAACATAAAATTTCCTCCCTTTTTAAAATTTAAGAATAAATATTGCAAATAAGTAATCCTTGTCCTACTTCCAAAATCACTCCTTTCTGCACAGTTCCTATGACAGTGTACGATTTATAATATTATACGTAATCCCAATTACCCCGCAAATAATCGTACACGTCAATGAACTGGTGTATATTTGTTATATGAAAAAATCATAACCAAAGTGTTAAAAAGCTGCATACACACCAATATAAATCTATTGACAGATATGCAGCTGAACGATCTTCATTATCCAACTGGATAACCTTAGACTCTAGCTTTGCGCCCCTAGGTTTCCCTAGGTTTGCCCAGGTAATATTCAATTATTGATATTATTTTACAAAATATACTATATGAATTTATAAGTGTTGTCAATAAGTATTCCTTGAGATACAAGATTCCTCGAGATACAAGATTCCTCCCTATGGTCGGAATTCCCACGTGTTATCCACGCCACAATAAACGAATATTATCAAAGTCCTTCGCCTTAATGTGATAAAGATAAATAATAAATGACGAATGATAAATAATAAATGACGAATGACGAATGACAAATTGTAAATTACAACTATAGCTATATGGTATTCACTACGTCGAACATTGGCATTGCCATAGCTATGACTATAAATCCTATGACTAAAGCCATGACTACAAGCATTAATGGCTCCATTATTGTTGTCATTCTTTGCAAGGCTTCTTCTACTTCGTCATCGTAAAAATCTGCTGTCTTATATAATATATCGTCTAAAGCACCTGATTCTTCACCTATCTTAATCATGGAATACACCATAGGTGGGAAGATGCCCACGTCTTTTACAGCTCTAGAAAATGATGCACCTTTTCGCACATCTTCTGCTGCTATATTTAGTCTATCCTGTATAATTCTATTTCCAACGACTCTGCCTACTACCTCTATAGTTTGAATAAGTGGTATACCTGAGGCCATCAGAGTGGACAATGTACGTGTAAATCTAGAAGTAATAATCTTTACATTTGTAGTTTTTATAATAGGTATTTTAAGCTTTAATCCATCGAAAAAAATTGTACCTGTATTGGTCTTTTTAAATATATTGATGCCAACCCCCAAGCCCACTATTCCTGAAACAAATATATACCAAAATTCCCTAAGCCAATCACTTACATTCAGTAACAACTGTGTCGGCGCAGGGAGTGCCTGTCCACTTCCTTCGAACATACCTATAAATGTAGGCATTACCACAACAAGTAAAAATATTACTACGGCAACTGAAACTACAGACAATGCTATAGGATAAATCATGGCAGATTTTACTTTCTGTTCTAATTTGTTTTCCTTTTCAAAATGTACTGCCATTCTTTCCATAACTACATCTAAGGTACCACTAACTTCCCCAGCTTCAACCATATTAACTAAAAGCGGGGGGAAAATCTTTGAATTTTGCCTCATTCCTTCTGACAGTGTGATTCCCTTTTGAACGTTTTCATATATAGAACCCATTGCATTTACCAAGGTCTTATTCTCAGACTGTTGCTCCAATATTTCTAGACAGTTGACAATTCCCAAGCCTGCATCCAGCATGGTATAAAATTGTCTGCACCATACTGCTAAATCCTTCTTTTTAACTTTTTGAGAAAAAAGATTTACTTTTGCACTTTCAGCCACATCTTTTTCCACATGTATTGGTATATAATTGTTTCCCCTAAGCATGGAAACGACATCTTTTTCATCTTCTCCCTCGAAAAAACCTTCTACAGTATCTCCATTCTGGGTTATTGCTTTATATCTATATATCATACCATCACCCTACAAAATATATTTTTTAATATTATCCTGATTTATAGCCTGGGATAGAGCAGTATCTTTCGTGATGATACCCCTTTTATATAAATCAAGTAAGGAAGAATCCATAGTTTGCATTTGGAATTTTCCGCCCGTTTGTATTGCTGTGTCGATTTGATGAATTTTTTCCTCTCGAATCAAATTCCTAATTGCAGTTGTAGCTATCATTATCTCAAATGCCGCTACTCTTCCTTTTTCCTTGGCCTTTGGCAACAATTGCTGGGATATTATAGATTGCAGTACAGAAGCAAATTGAACCCTGACTTGTTGCTGTTGATGGGGAGGAAATACGTCAATTACCCTATCTATTGTCTTTGCTGCACCTAAAGTATGCAAAGTAGACATGACTAAATGCCCAGTTTCAGCAGCTGTCAGAGCAATAGATATAGTTTCCAAATCTCTCATTTCTCCAACTAATATTACATCAGGATCTTGTCTAAGAGCCGCTCTTAAGCTATTGGCGAAAGACTGTGAATCTATACCAATTTCCCTTTGATTTACCATACTAAGATTATGCCTATGCAAATATTCTATGGGATCTTCTAAGGTAAGAATATGAACACTTCGTTCTTTATTTATTAAATCTATCATAGAAGCTAATGTTGTTGATTTTCCACTACCAGTAGGACCTGTTACTAAAATCAGGCCCCTAGGTAATCTTGATAATTCTTTTACAATCTTCGGTAATCCTAGTTCCTCCATACTTGGTACTTCCAAAGGAATTATCCTTAGTGCCATTCCATAGCTGCCCCTTTGTTTATATGCGTTAACCCTATATCTTCCAACTCCAGGGCTGGCGAAAGAGGTATCTATCTCTCCCTGTTTCTCAAATTCATCGATTAAGCTCTCATTTACAGTCTCATATACAAGTCTTTTAGTATCATCAGGCATTAGCCTTTCAGTTTCTTGTACTACTAATTGCCCATTAATTCTAAATATTGGAGGCCTTCCAACTGTTATATGTATATCCGATGCCTTCTTTTCTGTGGCAAGGTTTACCAATTCAATTATATTCATCTTATCCCCCTATCCCAATGTATATCCTACTCTTAAAACTTCCTCAAAGGAAGTAATCCCCTCTAAAGCTAATTTTGAAGCAGATTGAAGTAATGTGCTCATTCCGTCTTCAATCGCTTGTTTTCTTATATCATCTGTGTTGGCTCCCACATCTATTAATTTCCTAATGCTTTCGTTAATGGGCATTAATTCATGTACTGCCGTTCTGCCCTTATATCCATTGTTGCATGATGTACATCCTACTGAATCGTATATAGTCACGAGTTCATCAACACCTAAAAGCTTTTTTTCCAAATCTGTAGCTTCTCGAGGTCTCTTACATCTCGGACAAAGTTTTTTAACTAATCTTTGGGAAACTATTCCAATTACTGCCGATGATACTAAATACGGCTCTATTCCCATATCTACTAATCTGGCTACAGTTGATGGACTGTCATTGGTGTGCAACGTGGAAAGTACCAAGTGTCCTGTAATAGCAGCTCTAGTGGCAATCTCTGCCGTTTCCCCGTCTCTAATTTCCCCTACCATGACTATATCTGGGTCTTGTCTAAGTATTGATCTAAGCCCAGATGCAAAAGTAAGCCCCGCCTTAATATTTACCTGAACTTGATTTATACCCTTTAATTTATATTCTACTGGATCTTCTACTGTTATTACGTTTTTTTCTATCTGGTTTAACTCTTGGAGTACAGTATATAATGTGGTTGTCTTTCCAGAGCCAGTAGGCCCGGTGACTAAAATCATACCATAAGGTTGATTCAAAATATTGTCAAACACTTTCAAGTCTTTATCGCTAAAACCTAAAGCATTTTTTGTAAACTGAAAGTTCGTCCTGTCTAATAATCTAATGACAGTTTTCTCACCGTATACAGTAGGCAAGGTTGAAATTCTCATATCTATTTCTCTATTTGCAATCTTTGTCTCTACTCTGCCATCTTGAGGTACCCTCTTTTCCGCAATATTCATTTTCCCTATTATTTTAATTCTAGTAATAATGCCTGAGAGACTGTTTTTGCTTAATTTCATAATTTCCTTTAATTCGCCATCTACCCTAAACCTAACTCTAAGTTCTTCGGCATAAGGCTCAATATGTATATCTGAAGCTCTCTCGACTATGGCTTGTTCAAAAATTGAATTTAATAATTTTACAATAGGAGCTGAAGCGATTTCCAACTGTTCGGTCTCATCGAGCTCTTCGGAGGAGATGGCGACAAATCTTTCTTCAAATTCTTCTACCACCTTCTTTGCGGTCTCCTGGCTATAAAATCTATCTATGGCTCTAGATAGCTTGTCCCTAGTAGATATAACTGGCTGGATTTCAGATTTAATGGAAAGTTTCACATCGTCAATAGCAAATATATTCAATGGGTCTACCATTGCTACAGTTATAATACTATCTCTTTTATCTATTGCTATAAGTTCATATCTTCGCACTATATTCTCCGGAATAATATTTACTATATCCCGATTAATTTTGTATTTGTCCAAATCTACGTGAGGAATTCCCAGTTGAAATTCCAAAACTTCGATGATTTCGTCTTCGGTTACATATTTTTCATCAACTAATATTTCTCCAAATTTTTTACCAGTTCTTTTTTGAAATTCAAGTGCTTCATCAAGCTGTTCTTGGGTAATCTTACCTGCATATACTAATAATTCTCCTAGCTTTAACTTTTTGTTTATCACGATATCACCTGTTCAAAATTTTTTTAATTAATGTTATATTACGGATTAAATTGTCAGAATTTTTTATGATTCCAATGTTGAAATACCACCATTTAGTAACATTATATCACAATTTCTGTTAATTTTCTCAATAATCTAAAAGTAAAATTGTTTATTTTTTTTGGTTAGTTTATACAAATTAAAGAAAAACTAGCCTAAATAAAATAACTTTTATGTGCAAGACTATTTATAGGAGGTGGATATTTTGAAATTTAACAAAATAAAATTTGTAGGTTTATCTCTAATTCTATTGGTAGCCGTGGCTGGATGTCGTCCAACAAATACAAATTTAAGAAATCTAGGTACTCAAACAAGATTAAACGACAACATGAATAATGATTTATTAGGCAATACACCTTTAAACACCAGAGATAGATTAAATACTAATCTAAATACTGGGCTTAATAATGATTTTAACACAGGTACCAATTCAGGAACCAATACAGGCAATGACACCGGCCTAAATAACAATTTGGATACTGGGCTTAATAATGGAATGAACAATGGGTTAAATAACAATTTAAATGACAACCTAAATAATGGTATGGTAAGAAATGAACCCCATGTAAATCCTGGTATGCAAACAACTGGTCAAACTGGACTCGGTGAATCTTTTACGAGGATGAAAGGTATTGCAGACAAAGTAATGGAATTGCCTGAAGTAAATGATGCTACTGTTCTAGTACATGGAGATAAAGCCATTGTAGGATGTAGTCTAAATGGAAATACAACCAATACCATAGGGACTAATCTAAGAAATAAAATTGAAGCTCAAGTTAAAAATGCAGATAGAAACGTAAAAACAGTTGCAGTATGGGAGATAAACGATTTATTTAGAAACATCGCTTCACCTACTAGATAGTTATAATGGATTAATCCAGGTGTCAATTACCTGGATTAATTTATTTTTTGTTTAGTAGTGATTTATTTAGTTTTCCTAAGGCTCTAGTCTCTATTCTAGATACATAGGACCTGGATATACCTAATAATCCCGCTATTTCCCTTTGGGTCTTGCAATTTCCATCTATAAGCCCATATCTAAGTTCTATAATTATTCTCTCCCTTTCTTTTAAATCCAGTTTTATTGCTTCATATAGTTTTTTTATTTGCAACTTAAGGTCCACTTCATCTAATATTTTATCTATATCCGATCCTAAAATATCCAGTAAATTTATTTCATTGCCCTCCTTGTCTCTTCCAATGGGTTCATGCAATGACAGTTCAAGTTTTAATTTTTTGTTTGACCTAATAGTCATTAATATTTCATTTTCTATACACTTTGCTGCATATGTAGCCAGCCTAGTGCCCTTTGTAAAATCATAGGTAGTTATTGCCTTAATTAATCCTATTGTACCAATGGATATAAGGTCGTCTATGTCCTTTCCAGTATTATTATATTTTTTTACAATATGAGCTACCAGCCTTAAATTTCTTTCAATTAATATATTCCTTGCCTTTTCATCACCTAAGGAATACAATTTTAAATATTTCTTTTCATCCTCCCTAGATAAGGGCTTTGGAAAAGAATTTGTATTTACCATATATCCACATAATATGACAAATGGTTTCACCAATACATTTAAAATCAGCAATATTAGGTTCTTCATAGATTACACCTCCCAGCATATATCAGTATATGCCGCAAGGATATAAATAGTTCTTTTTACAAGGATTTTTCATAAATTTCTTTGCAAATCCTCTCAAATATTGGAGCAGCTGACTTTGAACCTGAACTGGCCTCCTCTACTAAAATAGTTATTACGTATTTAGGTAGTTTCTTTGGATAGTAGCCTGCAAACCATCCATGAATAGTGAATTCACCTTTCAAAGTACCTTCCGCAGAGCCAGTTTTCCCTGCAGCCCCACCAATTTCTTCTAGGTTTAAGGACCTTGCTGTGCCTGTATTTAAGACTTCTTCCAGAAATTCTTTTGCTATTTCTGCATTTGCTTTGCTTATTACTCTATATTCTTCCCCTTTATTATATGGTTTTAGCATATAGCCTTCTTTGGTGGTTATTCCCTTCACTAGCGTTATATGCTTTTGTACTCCCCCATTGGCAATAATCTGCAATATATTGGCTATTTGTAATGGCGTGACCTCAATTTTGCCCTGTCCTATGGATATATTTCCAATAGCTGGACCCAATAACTCTTCCCCTTCTGGGAGTATACCTTCTATTTCTTCTAGCAAACCGATATTAATTTTACTTCCCAGACCAAGTCTTTTTGCCATACTTATTATCTTCTTTGCCCCCAATTCTTTACCAATTTGAATAAATACAGAATTACAGGATTTTGCAAAACCGTCTTTCAGGGATATATCTCCATGGCTGTTACTGCATTTTATAGTTGTATTATTGATTACTTCATATCCTTTACAATGAAAAGTCCTACTAAGAAAGTCAGCTTGCTCTTCCAATGCTGTTAGTAGTACTACTATTTTAAATATAGAGCCAGGAGGATAGGAGGCTTGAATTGCCTTATTGTACAGAGCCATATCGTCCTTACTTAAGTATTTCATAATATCATCCTGGTCGAAATTCGGTCTACTAGCCAATGCCAAAATATCTCCCTCTTCTATATCAGTAACTATTACCGCCCCCTTTACTCCAGAAAAATCTAATACACTTTCGACTATCTTTTGAATTCTCATATCTATGGTAAGCATTACTCCTGCTGGTTCATAAGGATCCAATACATTATCTACGTGATAGGAAGACCCTAATACAATGGATTTATCCTTATCGTATTCTACAAAAAAAGATGTCTTATCAGTATTTCTTAAAAATTCATCGTATACTTTTTCAATACCAGTCTCTCCACGATTTTCTGCTTTGTTTATATATCCTATGGTGTGTGACAAGAGATTTTCCTTAGAATACCTGTGTACCATATCTACAACAAAGTACTTTTTATCATTAATTGTTGTATTTTCATCGACTGGTATATACAGTAACTTATTGTTTTTAGGGATTATTGCAGTCTTTTCTACTTCCCCATTAGTAAGTGGGATTAAATTCCTATCGAAAATTGTACCTCTATTGGGGCTTAATATTACTTCCGTGCTTCTTTGTCTTAAACTATTTAATTTTAATATTTCGTTTTCGTACAATTGCACATAATATAATCTTCCTATAAGGCTAATAAATAAAACAGTAGCAATAAACTTTAATTTTCCCAATCTTGAGCGTATCAAGTTTTTTTCGTATCTTTGCATAAAAAAACCTCCCCTAATATTATTGCCCTATTGGGGGAGATTATAATTTATTTTTCCAATATTGAATTGATTTTTGCGACTAAAATATCTATAGCCACTTTATTGTATCCGCCTTCTGGTATTACAATATCTGCATATCTCTTTGTCTGCTCTATAAACTGTAGATGTGCCGGTCTTACAGTCTCCATATACTGAAGAATTATAGAATCCAATGTCCTTCCTCTTTCCTTGATGTCCCTCAGTATTCTCCTGATTACTCTAACATCGGCATCAGTATCGACAAATATCTTAATATCCAATAAATCCCTGATTTCCTCCTCGGATAACACTAATATTCCTTCTAGGATTATTATGTCTTTTGGTTCAACAACTTCTGTTTCTTTTTTTCTATTGTGCTTTTCGAAGTCATATATTGGCTTTTCTACTGATTTGTTTTTTAGAAGCTTTTTAAGATGCTCTATAAGTAGTTGGTTGTCAAAGGCCAAAGGATGATCATAATTAGTTTTTACCCTCTCTTCAAATGTTAAATGGGATTGATCTTTGTAATAAGAGTCTTGCTCTATGATTACAATTTTTTTCTCTGGTATCAATTTTGAAATTTCGTTTGAAACAGTTGATTTACCAGAGCCTGTCCCTCCTGTAATTCCAATTAACAATGGTCTTTTCATAGTCTAGTCCTCCCGCTCTTTTCTTATGATATCCATCTTCTCTACAGGTTCAGTCATCAGTACCTTGACAATTTGCTGTGGATGAGGTGCAACGTCTATTTCTTCGCCTTCTTCATTCCACATTTTTTCTATGGTTTGAGTGAAATATTCTTTATTGGGTCCAAATATTTCAACTTTATCTCCTAAGAACATTCTGTTTCTTTGCTCTACTGTAGCAATATTTGTTTTATGGTCAAAGTCCAATATTAGTCCGACAAAGTCATACCCTCTTATATATGAGGCAGTTGTATATACTTGTGCTTTATCTGTAGGCTTTCCAAAATAAAACCCAGTAGTAAAATCCCTATGGCTAACCTTTTTTATTTCATCTAGCAAATCAATATTGAATTTGTAGTTTTTTGGATTGTTGTAATACTGATCGATTGCCATTCTATAGGACCTAATAACTGTAGCTACATAATAAGATGATTTTACTCTACCTTCAATTTTAAAACTTTTTATACCCGTCCTAATAAGCTCTGGTACGTGTTCAATCATACAAAGGTCCTTAGAATTCATTAAAAAAGTTCCATCTTCATCTTCGAAAATAGGGAAATACTCTCCAGGTCTCTTTTCTTCCACTAAGGCGTATTTGTACCTGCAGGGCTGTGCACAATCGCCTAAATTGGCATCCCTTCCAGTCATATAGTTGCTAATTAAACATCTTCCAGAGTAGGAAATACACATTGCACCGTGAACAAAAGTTTCAATTTCCATATCTTTAGGTAATTTATCCCTTAGATTTTGTAATTCTGCAAAGCTCAATTCCCTTGCAGGGACTATTCTCCTTACCCCAAGATTATACCAAAACATCATTGTTTCATAATTTGTGACAGAGGCCTGAGTGCTAATGTGAATAGGTAGGTTTGGAACTGTTCTGCTGACTACGGAAAACATGCCAGGGTCAGCCACTATGACAGCATCCACACCTATTCTATATAAATCTTTTACGTATTCCTCTAGTCCATCCATATCCCCATCGTGGGGAATTATATTTAGTGTGACATAAACCATCTTTTCCCTTTCATGGGCATAGTTTACCCCTTCTTCTATTTCATCTATACTAAAGTTCTTTGACGCCTTTCTTAAACCAAACCCTTCTCCGCCAAGGTAAACGGCATCTGCTCCGTAATTTATTGCCATCCTAAGTTTTTCTAAATCTCCTGCTGGTGCTAATAATTCAACTTTATCCAAAATATTATTCCTCCCTGTATGTTAAGGCCACTCCATCGCCTAAAGGCAGTATACTTGAAGTGTATCCATCTATTTCATTAATATATTTTAAAAATTCCCTAAGTCTTTTTACTATGGTCCTTTTTCTTCTGATTACTAAATCGTCTGTCGCCACCATACCTTTATATAATACGTTGTCTGATACAATAACTCCACCTAAATTTAAGCGAAGTATGCACTTGTTAAAGAAATCCATATATTGACCCTTTGCTGCATCTAGAAATATGAAGTCGTATTTTTCATTTAACTTAGACAAGATTTCCTCAGCTTCTCCTTCTATTATTCTAATTCTATTTTTGTATCTTGTTTTTGATATGTTTTCTATGGCCTTATCAACCATATCCCCCCGCCGTTCAATGGTGGTTATTTTGCTACCCTTACCAGTGGATTCTGCCATTATTAAAGCCGAGTATCCTATGGCAGTGCCTACTTCTAATATGCTCTTTGGCTTATTCATTTTTATTAGAAATCGAAGCAATTGAGCTACCTCTGGTTGTACAATAGGAATATTAAATTCTTCAGCATATCTTTCCAATTCCCTAAAACATCCCTCGCTTTTAGGCAGCAACGTACGTATATATTCCTCTATATATTCCTCATTTATTTGGCTCATTTGATTTTCCTCTATTTCTTGTTTTTTGCTCTTAAATGCTCTTCATAAGTTATTGAAAAAGTATGGGAACCATCCTCACCTGTCAATACAAAAAATAAATAGTCTACGTCTTCTGGGTTTAATGCGGCTACAATGGAAGCTTTTCCTGGTGAAGCAATAGGTGTAGGCGGCAAACCTGAATAAATATAAGTATTAAATGGAGATTCTATGCTGGTATCTTCTGTGGAGAGGTCTTCTTTTCGCTCTCCCAAAATATATTGAACTGTAGCACAAGATTGCAATGCCATACCCTTCTTTAGCCTATTGTGAAAAACTGCCGACATAATGGGCCTTTCACTATCTAGCTTTCCTTCCCTTTCAACTATAGATGCCAATGTAACAGCCTCGTTTAAACTTAAATCAAATTTATCTAAGCTATGTTTTATGTCCTTGTTGTAAATCTTTTCAAATTCATTAAGCATTTTTTCAATTATATCTTCTTCCTTGGAGCCTACAAATATCTCGTAAGTTGATGGAAATAAAAACCCCTCTAGACTCTGTTTATCTAACTCCCTTAAAAATTCATATTTATCTTGAAAATTATTTTTATCGCTTACTAATTCTAAAAATCTTTCTTTGTTTACCAGTCCTTCCCTTTCTAGTTTATCAGCTACTTGCTGGATTTCATAGCCTTCAGGTATGGTAAACCTCACCGTATTTAAATCCTTTACTCCCTTAGTTAAATTGTCGATTATGGAGTTTAAATCCATCCCAGTTGACAATGTATACACTCCTGCCTTCAACTGATTGTCTACGGCCCTCTTTTTCACCCTGTACTTAAATATAAAGGGATGTTTTATTAAACCATTTTCAAATAATATATCTCCTATTTCCGGTGTTGCAGTTGCAGGTGGTATAACTACATTGACAGTAACTGGATTAACTCCATCCATAGGACCTAGAGCGGCATAGTAGTACTCCTTTACCTGCTGAAAACCTATGGCCAATACAAATATGATTATTGCAGAAACCAAGCTTAAGGATTTTCTCTTCTTTGGATTTTGTGCTTTTGATTTTTCCACTTTTACATCTCCATTCCATGTATATTCATCATTTGAAATTCTTTAATACTCCTTCAAATTAGTTGTCTTTTCGTATACAGACAGTATAATACTGCCAAAAATAGCTACTGAAATAAGTTCCCCTCCGCCAATGCCCAATACCGTGACTAAGTATGGAACTTTTGTAAAATAGGATACCCATATAGATACTATAAATCCATTTAAGAAAACAGGGGGAATTATTCCCATTGCCTTATTTTTCATTTTGGAAGTAATATAGGCTGCTAAAAGTGTCACCAAACTTCCCCCAAGTATATCTATCAGACCAAAACCAGAATAGAATGACAGCAACAAATTGGATAGCAAACATCCAATAAACACTCCCGGAATGGCAGCTGATTCAACTAAAGGCAATAATACTAATCCTTCTGCTATCCTAAGCTGTACTGGTCCAAATGTTAAATTTACAAAGGGCAAGGGTAGAACCTGCAGCAATACCAAGACTATGTAAATTGCAGCTATCAAACTTGCTTTCGTCAAATATCTTGTGTTCATTAAAATCTCCCTTTCAATCTAAAATATAAGTATAAATATAATTACAAGTTCAAAATTATTGGCAAAATAATAGGTACAATTATGGTACATAAGACTCCTGTTATAAAGGCAATTACAGATACTTGTGGACCTGTAGCTTTAGATATTACAGGTAATGCAGTATCCATTGCCGTGGCTCCCGCTGGAGCAATTGCCTCCAGCTCGCCAAAGTATTTAGCGACTAATGGGATAATAATAAGTGCAGATATTTCTCTGAAAACGTTTGCTAAAAATGCCAATGCACTTAATTCTACATAGCCTTCTGCCAATAACATGGTAGAACTTAATGAATACCAACCAAGGCCAGCACCAATGACTCCAGCTTCGTTAATTTTCATTTTTAACATCGGACCTACTAATATGCTTCCTAAAATACTTCCAATGGTAACAGCCAAAGGAACTAGCAGTGCCCGAAAACCTACTTTTTTTATAACTCCAAATATTCCTTTTTGCTTACCAATATCTATCCCAACGAAAAATAATAAAACCATTAATCCAATATCAATTATAACTCCTAAACTTGGCAATATAGTAATTGGAAGGAAAAAATAGCCCATTCCAACTCCAGATAATACAGCTAATAAAATACTAAGACTCAACTTCCTCATCCTCCAGTACAACATATTTCCTGACGAGTCTAACTCCAAGAATACTAAATCCCATGGTAAATATGGTAATTATACCTGCCTTCAGTCCAATTGAAAATATATTAGATATTATTTCGTCGTTGATTCCTATGGTTATTCCCATTATAAACAGCAAAAACAGCAGGGCAATAGTTTGTATATTGCCTAAATTAGCCTCTATTTTCCCCTTTATTAAGCCTTTATAACCGAAGACTCCACCTATAAATAAAATTCCTAAATATTTTATTAAAGTTACAAGCACATTTACACTCCTTTGATGTCCATATTCTTAATTATTATACCAAAATCCCTGGTATAAATCTATACCAGGGCACATTTTAAACTTCCATTATTATGGGTAGTATCATTGGATTTCTCTTTATTTTGCCATAAAGATGATTTCTTAGGGCATCTCTAATATTTGATTTTAATGTTGCCCAGTCTGTAATCCTCTTTCTTTCGCATTCTGTCAGGACATCTTTGACGAGGTTTCTAACCTCTTCCATTAAGTCTTCAGATTCTCTAACGTAAACGAAACCCCTTGATATAATATCTGGACCTGAAATTACTTTACCTTCCCTTTTGCTCATGGTGACAACTATGACAATTAAACCATCTTCTGATAAATGTTTTCTATCCCTTAGGACAATATTTCCTACGTCTCCAATGCCTAAGCCATCGACCAAAATATTTCCAGCCGGAACGTTTCCTGATACATGGGCCTTATCTTTAGTTAGTTCTAGCACATCGCCATTTTCCAATATGAAAATATCCTCTTTGCTCATTCCCAGAGACCTGGCAATTTCAGCGTGCTTTTTCAAATGCCTATATTCTCCATGAACTGGAATAAAGAATTTAGGCCTCACCAAGGTGTGTATTAGCTTTAATTCCTCCTGGCAAGCGTGGCCTGACACGTGTACATCAGCCAATGCCTCAAATATTACCTCAGTACCTCTTTCCACTAAATTGTTTATTACTTTTGAAACCGTCTTTTCATTCCCAGGTATTGGGGTTGCTGAAATAATGACTAAATCTTCTGGTTGTAATTGAATTCTTTTGTGGTCGGAAGATGCTATCCTTGAAAGGGCAGACATGGGCTCACCTTGACTGCCAGTCGTTATAATAGTTAATTCATTATCTGGGTACTTATTCATATCATTTATGTCAATTAAGGTATCTTCTTTTATCCTGATATATCCTAAATCCAAAGCCACACTAGTGGTATTGAGCATAGACCTACCTGACAATACAATTTTTCGATTATTCTCTTCCGATGCATCTATTATTTGCTGTATCCTGTGGACATTTGATGCAAAAGTAGCGACAATAATCCTGTGTTTGTGATTTTGAAATATTTCTCTGAAAGTATTACCTACTGTTCTTTCACTCATGGTAAACCCTGGTCTTTCGGCATTTGTGCTATCTGCCATTAGAGCCAGAACTCCCTTACTGCCCAACTCTCCTAACCTTATTAGGTCGATTATGTCTCCATCGATTGGGGTATAGTCGACTTTAAAGTCTCCAGTGTGAACTATTACACCTGCTGATGTATAAACAGCCAGTGCTGCACTATCGGGAATACTGTGACTAGTTTTTATAAATTCTACCTCCATGGTTCCCAACTTAATCTTATCTCCGTATTTTACAGTATTCAAATTGACATTTTCCAACTTATGCTCTTTAAACTTGTTTTCCAATAGTCCCAATGTCAGTTTTGTACCATATATAGGTAGATTTAGTTTTTGTAAGATATATGGTATAGCACCTATATGATCCTCGTGACCATGGGTCAACACTATACCTCTTATTTTTTCTTTATTTTTAAATAAATATGTTATATCGGGAATCACCACATCTATACCCAACATTTCATCTTCTGGAAAAGTCATACCACAATCTATCAAAACAATATCGTCTTTTTGTTCAATTACTGTTATATTTTTTCCAATTTCCCCCATTCCACCAAGGGGTATTATTTTTACATTATTTGGTTTTCTCACCCTACCAACTCCTTTTTCTTATATTATTTTTTCTATAATCCGATGAGATATACGCTAAAAAATAAATCCCTACAGGGATTTATTTTTACAATCACTACAATATCCATAAAATTTCACATTGTGATCTACAATTGTAAATTGCCCTTCTCTCTCTATTTCCCCCTCTAAAGCCTCTAAAAGGTCTATTTTTACTTCTGTTACTTTCCCACATTTTAAACAGATTAAATGGTGGTGATGGTGACTGTCACTTTCGCTACTCAATTCAAATCTACTACACCCATCATCAAAGTTTAATTTATAAACAATATCCAACTTTTCAAATAATTGTAATGTCCGATAAACAGTTGCAATTCCCAGTTCTGGATACTCTTTCCTAACTATATTGTATATCTCGTCTATACTTAAATGGTCCTCTTGGTTTTCGATCATGGCCTTAAGTATAGCACGTCTTTGAGTAGTTAGTTTATACCCATTGCTTTGCAACTTATTTTTTATTGAATTAAAATTTGTATCCATACCTTCACCCGATTATAATATTAAATTAACAATACTACTAATTTATGTTCTTGTCAACTATTGATAGTTTTCCTTCTGGATTTCCTCATATACAGCTATGGCATCATTTAATTCCTCATCGTCTGCAATACCTAGTAGCAACATATCGCCATTGTCATCCCTTTCCATCCTAAGTATGAATGTAGGGCTTTCTATATTATCTGCTGGCAAAAGAGCTGCATAGTCTTCATCATTGACTCCAAAAGTGGCTACAATAATAAATTCATGTTCTTCTCCCATTTCGTCAACTAATGTTATTCTCTCTCCCATAGCTCATCTTCCTTTCCTATCAAGATATGTTTGCAATATAAATACAGCCGCAACTTTATCAATTACGCCTTTTCTTTTTTCCCTTCTCATATCCCCTTCTATAAGGGCTCTTTCGGCTGCCACAGTTGTCAACCTCTCGTCTTCATAAATTACTTCAATTTTAAATTTATTCTTAATTTTCTCCCCTAAACTCTTGGTCTTCTCTCCTTGTGGCCCTAAGGTTCCATTCATATTTATAGGCAATCCAATAACTATTTTTTTTATATTGTATTCCTTAATAATTCCATCTAAAGCCGCAAAGTCTTTAGCTTTGCTTTCCCTTCTAATTGTAGTTATACCCTGGGCAGTTATCTTTAACACATCCGATACAGCCACTCCTATGGTCTTATCACCTATATCTAATCCCATTATTCTTTCCATCTTTTCACCCATTTTAAATTACCTTAATGCAGAATTCAGGACACACTTGGGCACAATATCCGCATAGTACGCAATTTTCATTTGGCGTTGCCATACCATCTATGACCTCTATGCCATTGTGAGTACATCTATCTACACATTTCCCACAACCTAAACAATAATCTGCAACTATTAATTTTCTCTTCTTTGTCCCAATTTTAGCCTTGATGCTCTCAGGAATATACCCGTTTTCCATAAGGGATAAATTTGCATCTATTTCGTTTGTAGATTGCATCCCAATGGCAATAGAATGAATATATGGTATAGATTTTACAAAGTTAAATGCAGACTCTACTTCCTTTATTAAGTGTCCTCCTCCTAAAGGTTTCATGGCATAAATGCCCTTTCCTTTTTGGTGGATTTCCTCTAACACTTTCAACATATCCTCCACATTCCCATCTTGAATTCCTATGCCATATTTATTTATTATTGGATGGATAACTTCTATTTCATCCACATCTCGGGCAGCCTCTGCGCCTGAAACCCTATGGGTAGATATGCCAATGCTCTTTATCTTTCCCTTTTCTTTCTGTTTAATAAAATATTCGATAGCCTCAAAATGCCCTCTGACAGTATGAATGCTCTCCTGTTCATGTAACAAAAAAATATCTATATAATCTGTGCCTAATTTTTTTAATGCCAAATCTAAACTATCTCTGGCTAATTCCTTTGTATAGGCATAGGTCTTTGTCGCAATATGAAATTCTTCCCTTTTAATATTTTTTAAAGCAGTCTTAATATATTCGTAATTGTCATAAATTTCTGCAGTGTCTATAAAGTTTATTCCCTTACTATGGGCGTATTCAATAAGGTATGCACCTTCACTAATTGATAAATTAGCTTGAAACGGCGTCATAGTAAGGGAACCAAAGCAAAGTCTCGATACTTCAATTCCTGTATTTCCTAATGTTGTTTTGTCCAATTAATTCACCTGAATCCAATAAAATTTGTAATTATTTGTTGTGATGTAAATATGATCTGATTAGTTCCTCCAACAATTCATCTCTTTCAATTTTGCTGATTATAGACCTAGCATTGTTGTGACTAGTTATATAAGTTGGGTCTCCAGATAATATATATCCAATGATTTGATTTTCGGGAGCATACCCTTTTTCTTCAAGAGATGAATAAACTGACAATATAATCTCTTTAATGGATTCTGTTTTTTCCCTTGGTGGTTCAAATTTCATGGTTTCATTAAACTTATTGTTCACAAATACACCCCCTAATATACTAATTATACCACATATCAGCTAGGTTATTAATAAATAAATATTAGCATACGCTAATATTTATTTATTAGTCATACTATATGATTTGCTTTTTTAAAATATCAGCCACAATAGATAAGGCTTCATCTACCTTGTTTATATCCTTACCTCCTGCCTGTGCCATATCCGGCCTTCCACCACCACCGCCTCCAGTGGCCTTTGCAACTTCCCTGATAATATTTCCTGCGTGAATTCCCTTGTTCATTAAATCCTTTGTGGCCATGGCTACAAAGGATAGCTTGTGGCCATCTATACTTGCTAAAACAACTACCCCAGAACCTAGTTTGTCTTTAACTTTATCCCCTAAATTTCTCAAGCTATTCATATCCATGTTTTCAACCTTATAGGTAATCAACGATACCCCGTCAATATCGACCTTAGAGGATATTATTTCATCGGCTATGGATATGGCCATCTTTGATTTCAGGACCTCAATTTCTTTATCCCTATCTCTTAAATCTTCCACTAGAATCTTAGCCCTATCTAATAAATTATCTTTACCTGTCTTGAAGACATTGGATAGCTCCTCCATGCTTTCTTCCAAGTTATTTATATATTCATATACCGATTGTCCAGTTATTCCCTCAATTCTTCTAACACCTGCGGCAATGCTAGATTCGGAAATTATTTTAAACAGTCCAATATTAGAGGTATTAAACACATGGGTTCCACCACATAGTTCCTTAGAATAATCCCCCATGGAAAGTACTCTTACTCGATCCTTATACTTTTCTTCAAATAATCCCACAACTCCTAAATCCTGAGCCTCCTCAAGGGAAGTTTCTACGGTTTGAACATTCAATGCATCCAATATTTTATTATTTACTATTCTTTCAATTTCCTTGATTTCAGCCTCAGTCACAGCTTCAAAATGTGTAAAGTCAAATCTTAGCCTATTGGGCATTACAACTGAACCAGCTTGATTTACGTGCTCTCCCAGCACATCCTTAAGGGCCCTATGAAGTAAATGTGTGGCTGAGTGATTTCTTCTGATAGAATTTCTTCTGTTGTCGTCAATGGATGCAACTACCTTATCCCCCACTTTGGCTACTCCATCTAAAATTTTTACAATATGAATTAAGTGATCACCTTTGGAATGTTTTGTGTCCAATACTTCTGCTTTAAATTCCGAGCTTTCGATAATTCCTGTATCTCCTACTTGTCCGCCTGCTTCTCCATAGAATGGCGATTCCTTTAATAGAATAAATCCCTCTTCCTCAGCCTTCAATTCATTAACTTTTTCCTGATTCGCGAATAAACCAATTATTTCCGTTACTAAATTATCTTTTTCATATCCCCTGAACACTGTATTTAAGTCCTTGAAGAGATCTTCTCCATTACCAGCAGTCCAACCACTTTCTCCTTCATCCCTAGCTTTTCTAGCCCTTAATTTTTGAGCTAGCATATGTGTATTGAATCCATCTTCGTCCACCATTAAGGATCTCTCCAGCAATATTTCCTTTGTTAAATCCAAAGGGAAACCATAGGTATCGTATAATTTAAATGCCTTTTCGCCTTCTAAAATATTTTGTTTTTCGTTTGACATCTTATCTATATATCCTTCTAAAATAGTAATCCCCTGATGTATAGTCTCTTGAAATTTATCTTCCTCTGCCTTTATAATCTTTTTGATTTTATCTTCTCTTTCTTTAAGTTCATGGTATTCAACCTTCCATGAATTAATAACTACATCAGCCACCTCTGAAAGAAATGTAGTCTCAATACCTAAGAGTTTCCCATGCCTTGCGGCCCTACGAATTAGCCTTCTAAGAACATAGCCTCTGCCTTCGTTACTTGGCAAGACACCATCAGAAACAAGAAATGTCATGGCCCTTACGTGGTCTGTAATTACTCTAATAGAAATGTCTTTATCCTCGTCTTTACCATAAGTGACTCCAGATAATTCTTCAACTTTGTTGAGTATTTCCCTTATTGCCTCTATATCAAATATAGTATTGGCACCTTCCATGATTGCAGTTAGACGCTCAAGGCCCATTCCAGTATCGATATTTGGATTTGGAAGGGGATGATATACGCCTTTTTCATCCTTGTCAAACTGTGTAAATACTAAGTTCCACACTTCAATAAACCTGTCACAATCGCATCCAGGTTGACAAGTAGGCGAACCACAACCATATTCTTCTCCCCTATCTACATATATTTCAGAACATGGGCCAGAGGGGCCGACTTCCAATTCCCAGAAGTTATCTTCTTTACCAAGCCTAACAATTCTCTCCACGGGAACACCCACTTCATTTTCCCAGATTTCATGAGCCTCATCGTCCTCCAAATATACCGTGACCCACAGATCATCTTCATTAATTTCTAGGTTTTTGGTCAAAAATTCCCAGGCCCATGCAGTAGCTTCCTTCTTAAAATAATCTCCAAAAGAGAAATTTCCCAACATCTCAAAAAAAGTAGCATGTCTGGCTGTCTTCCCTACATTTTCTATATCGCCTGTACGTATACATTTTTGACAAGTGGCCATTCTTTTATTTGGTGGTGTCAATTCTCCTGTGAAATATTTCTTTAAAGGTGCCATTCCAGCGCCAACCAATAGCAAAGATTTATCGTTTTTAGGTACAAGTGAAAAACTAGGTGCAGTCAAATGCTCTTTTTCTTTAAAGAACTCTAAAAATTCCTTCCGTAATTCATGTAAACCCATTTTTTTCATATTTTACACCTCTCCGCAAAATTTTCTCCAAGTATTTTAAAAAAACGTCCCCCGAGGGACGAGATTCCTTCTTATTTATATTTGGATTATAATTTAATATCCATTGTTTGTCAATACTTCATGAACTTATTTACCTGTCTTGAAAGGGGTTGTAAACTTGTCTTTAGCGAATTTAAATAGTATTATGAATATTGCTACAACTGGTACAGCTAATATCATTCCCAATACTCCAAAAATCCCTCCTCCAATAATAATAGATATTAAAACTATTAAAGGGTGAATACCTGTAGTATCTCCAATAACTTTTGGTGCTACTATATTATTTTCAACCCATTGAATCAGTACGAAAAGCACAGATACCCAAATAGCCTTTACGGGGCTATCTAAAGATGCAAAGAAAACAGCGGGTAAAAATCCTAAAAATGGACCAATATACGGAATAATATCTGCAATTCCCGTAATAAAACCAATGACCAATGCGAAATCAACTCTTAATATCAATAATATAATTGACGTAGCAACTCCCACATAAGCAGCCATAATAATCCTGCCCCTTACGAATTTAGATAGGGAATCGTCCATCAGCAGAAAAAGCTTTCTGCTCTCACTTCTAAATCTTTTGGGAATGCCATTCATTATCCTTTCCTTGAAATAATCCTTATCCACTAGAAAATAGAAAGTCAATATAGGAGTTAGTATAAGGGATATAAGTTTTGAAAAGGTCTTTAGTATTCCCCCTATAAATGATTTCAGCCCATCCATAACTAAATGCTCCAGCCCAACTATATTTTCCATAACTACTTGCTGAACTCCGGAGAATAAAGGAGGCAACTCTCCTAAAGTCGAGTAATATTTGTTATATATTTCATCTGTGAATAGAGAGATTTTCTCCATATAAGTAGGCATATCTGACATTAGCCTTTTTATCTCCGCTCCCGACTTTGGTATTACTAAAAGTGCAAAAATAATAAATATATCTATTATGGTAAAATATAGTATAAAAACTCCTATATGTCTTCTGATTTTTTTCTCTTCTAAGTAATTAATAATCGGATTAAATAAATAGGCTAAAATGGCAGAAAATATTATTGTGTAAAATGTATCTGAAAGTATAGTATATTTATTTAGCAGGGAAAAAAATAGGAATAGAAATATAGAACCTAAAACATAGGGTAAGATTTTTTTGTCCCTAACTCTTATTCTTTTCCTATCTGGTATATAATTGTTACCTATATTAATAAGGTAATATATTATTAATACTAATAGAATAATCCCTAGTATCCATGCCATTTTTAATAAGAATAATGGAGTTCTGTAGTAGTCCACTGAACATCTCCCCTTGCTAAATTAAATTCCCTTCTGTATATTATATTATCACAAAAGGGAATTAAAATTCTACATTAATATAAAATTCTGCAACTTAATGGTGTTCTTCACTAAAGTCTATGTTTTCTAATCCTTCTATGTAGACATTGCTCCTCTTAGAATAATCTAATAAAGCAGATTTAATAGCCTGTTCAGCCAATACAGAGCAATGCATCTTTACTGGTGGGAGCCCATCTAATGCCTCAGCTACTGCTTTATTGGTCAGCTGCATAGCCTCTTCTATGGTCTTCCCCATAATAAGCTCAGTAGCCATACTTGATGATGCAATTGCTGAGCCACAGCCAAAGGTCTTAAATTTAACATCTTCTATTATTCCATCTTCAATTTTAAGATACATTCTCATTATATCCCCGCATTTTGGATTGCCCACTTCCCCAACTCCGTCCGCATTTGTTATCTCACCAACATTTCTTGGGTTTTGAAAGTGATCCATTACCTTTTCTGAATACATTAGTTCGCCTCCTTGAATTTTTCGTATAATGGAGACATGCTCCTAAGCCTAGCAACAATTTTAACAAGCTTCTCTACCACATAATCTAATTCATCCTCTTCATTAAAATCCCCTAGGGTAAGTCTTAAAGAACCATGGGCTATTTCGTGAGGTAAACCAATTGCCAATAATACATGGGAGGGATCCAAGGATCCTGAAGTACATGCAGAGCCACTTGAACCTGCGATGCCTTCTAAATCTAGGCTCAATAACAACGACTCGCCTTCTATAAACTGAAAGCACATGTTTACATTTCCAGGTAATCTTTTAGTTGGGTGACCATTTAATCTAACATGGTCAATATTTGACTTAATTTTTTCAATTAAACTATCTCTCATTTTTATTAATCTGTTGTTGTGTTCGTCTAAATTTTCATAAACCATTTCTATGGCCTTTCCCATTCCCACAATAGACGGCACATTTTCTGTACCTGCTCTTCTGTTTCTTTCTTGAGCACCACCTGCAATTAATGGATCTATTTTGACCCCTTGCCTAATAAATAAAGCACCGACGCCCTTTGGTCCATAGAATTTATGGGCTGACATAGATAATAAATCGATGTTCAATTCGTTCACATCTATTTTAATATTGCCGATAGCTTGCACAGCATCGGTATGGAAAAATATTTTATTTTCCTTAGCTATGGCTCCAATTTCCTTTATTGGTTGTATAGTGCCAATTTCATTGTTGGCAAACATTATTGAAATAAGTATTGTCTTATCTGTAATTGCCTTCTTAAGCTGTTCCAGATCAATTAATCCGTATTCATCTACATCTAAATAGGTAACATCAAAACCCTTCTTTTCCAAATATTCACATGTATGTAATAGGGCATGATGTTCGACTTTTGTAGTTATGATATGATTACCCTTTTTTAAATTTCCATAGGCAACTCCTTTTACTACCCAGTTATCGGCTTCAGAACCTCCACCTGTAAAAAATATTTCTCTTTTTTCAGCTCCAATGGCATTAGCAATCTTTTCCCTGGCATCTTCTACTGCTCTTCTAGATTGACTTCCCAAAGAATAGACTGACGATGGATTTCCATACTTTTCAGTAAAATAAGGGAGCATCTCCTCTAGAACTTCCTTTTTTACCTGTGTTGTAGCTGCATTATCCATGTATATATACTTTTTCATTGTTTTTCCTCCCCATTTTTCATCTTTTTATCGTCTTCTACCATATCCTGCAATGTAATAGAATCTATTACCTCGTCTATACTGTCCTTAATTTTTATCCACACAAGCCTTGTAACACAACTATCTTCTCTGGAACAGCCGAATTCGTTGTCTACAATGCAATCAGATGGTGCCATATTGCCCTCTAGGGATCTAAGTATTTGTCCGACTGTAATCTCATTAGGATCTCTTGACAACAAATATCCTCCCTGTGCCCCTCTAACGCTATCCAATAATCCATCTTTTTTTAATGTAGAAAATAATTGCTCTAAATAGTTCTCTGAAAGGCTCTGTTTATCAGCAACAATTTTTAAAGAAATTGGGCCTTCGCCATGATGTAGGGCTAATTGAAACATCGCCTTTAAACCATACCTTCCTCTAGTAGACAATTTCATTATTTCACCTCTTTTAATCCCAAGCATTTCGCTTGGTTATCCTATTTTAGTATATTATACCCTACTATTTTTGTCAACATTCTTATGCCATAAAAAACACAAAAAAAGAAGAGTCTTGCTCTTCTTTTATTTTTCGAGTCAGCATTTTAACTGAGGTGGAAAAAACTCAGGAAAATCTGCATTATCAAAACTATCGCATATGTCTATTGGACTGAATTCTGTACAATCCTGTGGTTCAGGACAATATCCGAAGGCAGGTATCAATAGCTGAACATTTCCAACGACCTTTATTATAATAAATGTTCCAACTGTGAAGTTAATCGTTTTTTCAGTTATTATAGGTGGCGTTAAAACCTCTGACCTAGTTTCTATTACAATCCTAAACTCAAATTCATCTGGTGAATCTGGTATATATGTCAGTATATCCTTATCTATATCTGGCAATAAACCTTCTGAGTCCACCTTTCCCCTGGAATCTAGAATTTGGTATGGAATTCTAAGGGTAAACCTGACTCTCCTAAAATTTGGCGTATCTGTATCTGTCACTACTAATGTATTTGGTACTATGAATCCTGGCTTAAATTTTACTCTCCCAAATCTATCACATTTTAATTCTGCTTCGACAGTGGGAAAACATTTTCTCTGCTGACAAGCAGCAAATACCTTATCAACTATGAGACATTCCATGTCAACTCCGCCGAACATAGCTGTTGCTTTTTCATCAATATTCATTTCTCCCATTCTATTCACTCCCTAATTATAAATTTAAGTGCTAATAATTAATTTTCACTATCATATTATGTATATATAGGGGATAATGCTACCAATTTATTATGGGGGTGTTAGATATGTTTCAATGGAATACAATTCTTGTAATTAACTCAAAATTTGAACTTTTTACTTTTACTTTGGATAATAACGGGGGGCTACTGTACAAAATTGACAATTCGCAGTTAAACCAAAACATTTCTGAAGAAATTTTACTGAACAATGTTATAAGATTTTCAACATCTATTAGTGCAGATGATGTTATTCATTTAATGGCCCTTTTAGATGATGGAAACTTAATTTATTCTCAATACAGAAACAAAATATGGGATAAACTAATCATAGGTCATTTTGACATAAGATCTAATCATTATCATCAGTTTGAAATTATAATCGTAAAAGATATCCTACATATGATTTATGGTTATTCAAATTTGATTAATTCAAATATATGTACTATTCAACATGTGGTTTATGGGCAAAGTAAAAGACATAATGTAATAAGATATATATCTTCTAAATTCCCTGAACCATTTTCATTAGATGTAGATGACCAGGGAATTATACATCTTTTATATCCTGCCTTCCACGACCGCAATACTAAAATATATTATACCTTTTATAATCCTTTTACAAATACTTGGAGCCCTTCACCAAAACTTGTATCTTCAAATATTGCAAGTGCCCGTTATCCTTTTCTATTTATCGATACAAAAAATAATATACATAATTTATGGATAGAAGAATCAAAAAATAAATCAGCTATAAAATATCATAAAGTAAACGCAAACGGCATAGATAAATTTGTGTGGAAAGAAATTAATTTATCCACACCTTCATTAAATATGTCATATCCAATTATATTTGAAGAAAAGGATATGCTTGTTATGCAATTTTTCTCTGATAAAACCCTTAATACATTATTATCAACAGATTTAGGTAATACATGGGATACAAAGAATAACGAATGTTTCTCTGATCCTTTAGTGCTAACAAAGGTAAACACAAATTTAAGAGTACAGGAAAGTAAAATTAAATATGGTATCAGTAGTTTATCCATCCCAACTGACTTATGCTTTTTCAAATCTTATCCAATGTTGCACAATAAAATAATTCTTGATAAAGGAAAGACTGAAGAAGAAAAAAGTACTAAAGGGGAAGAAGTACTAAATAAAAAAATACCTTGGTATCGAAAGATATTTTAATAGGGTTATCTAGACTAGATAACCCTATTAATATTATTTCACAATTTATCTCTATGACACTCTAATAATATTCAATGAAGCACCAACTCCTGCCCTGAGGGTTGCAACTCCAATTAAGCCGAATATTTCAAACCCTACATTATCTCCTGCAGTGAGGTCAGCAATTAACGATGCGTCGTATTCAGTTCCAATAAGAGGTTCTATATCTGAACCGCCTAAAGCAGTTCCATTTACTGATATTCTAGTTCCTATTGCAATACCTACTGTCAGGCTTAATTTATAGTCTATAAAGTAACGACCTGTGGTTGGTACAGTAAATAGGGTATTATTTGCATTTGCAACAAATCCATCTAAATTATTATTATTGGGCAGTTCAACTAAGGTACCACCAAGTATTACCGATATTTCATCTCCTGTAGTATTTGCAGCAAACATAGAATCTCCTGTAACTGCTGGGCCTTCTGGACCTGTTGCTCCTGTGGGACCTGCCGGACCTTCTGGACCTATGGGACCTTCTGGACCTGCCGGACCTTCTGGACCTGCCGGACCTTCTGGACCTGCTGGGCCTTCTGGACCTGTCGGACCTTCTGGACCTATGGGACCTTCTGGACCTGCTGGGCCTTCTGGACCTGCTGGGCCTTCTGGACCTGCTGGGCCTTCTGGACCTATGGGGCCTGTTGCTCCTATTGGCCCCTGAGCACCCATAGGACCTTGGGCACCTTGTGGCCCTTGTGGCCCTTGGACTCCCTGGGGACCTTGGGGACCTACTGGCCCTTGTGGTCCCTTTGGACCAGGTACACAGCAGATCCACCAAGGTAAATTGCAATTCGGGGGAAATGGTCCCGGTTGCCATGGTCCTGGCGGACAATATCCAGGTTGGCAAGGGTACCTGAAACAGCTATTCTCATATCTATAATTTATATTCTTTCCATTAAAGTCTCTGGGAATTACACATGAATTTGATGACATTTCTATTCCATAGTTCATAATTAATTTACTCCTCTCCTTATTTAAAAGTTTTTAGAATCAACAGTATAGCTTGTTCATTCTAATAATATTGTATGTCCATTTATGGAATATGGTTACAGAAAACAAAGAAAAACTAGAAATCAGGTAAGGTTTTTACTTAATTTCTAGTTTTTTAAATTCTAGTTTATTCTATAATCCCAGTTTAATCTTTAACTTTTCTAGCATATCTACAGTCATAGCATCTAAATCATACTTTGGCTTCCAACCCCATTCTTCCCTAGCAGCTGAATCATCCAATGAATTTGGCCATGAATCTGCAATACTTTGTCTAACGGGATCCACATCGTAATTAAGTATAAATTCTGGTATATATTTTCTGATTGAATTCCCTATCATTTCGGGATCAAAGCTCATGGAAGTGACGTTAAATGCATTTCTATGGATTAACTTTTTCGGGTCTGCCTCCATGAGCTGCATTATGGCATTAATGGCATCAGGCATATACATCATATCCATATTTGTACCTTTATCTATAAAACTTGTATACTTTTTATTCTTTAATGCATCATAGTAGATATGAACTGCATAATCGGTGGTACCTCCGCCTGGTAAGGTTTCGTATGATATTAGACCAGGAAACCTTACGCCTCTTGTATCTACTCCAAACTTACTAAAATAATAGTCACATAAAAGCTCTCCTGCTACCTTTGTCACTCCATACATGGTAGTAGGTCTCTGTATAGTATCCTGAGGAGTATTATTTGGTGGAGTAGTTGGACCAAATGCTGCTATGGATGATGGAGTAAACACCATACAATTTTTCTCCCTCGCTACCTCTAGAATATTGTACAATCCATTCATATTTATATTCCAGCATTGCTCAGGATGTTTTTCTCCAACGGCTGATAGTATGGCAGCCAGATTAATAATTGTGTTTATATTGTGTTTTGTAACTATTTCTGCCAGTTCATCAGGCTTGGTAATATCTACTATTTCGAATGGGCCTGATTCTATTAGCTTTTCGTGCCCTTCTTTTACCCTTCTGCCACTGGCTACTACATTAGTTGAGCCATAATGATTTCTTAACTCCCTAGTAAGTTCAGAACCAATTTGACCCAATGCTCCTGTTATTAAGATTTTTTTCATGAGTTGCACCCCCATATTACTTTATTTGATACAATTATATCATATAGGAAAAGTTTTGAGTATCTAAATAAAATTATAATTTCGCAACATATTAATAAAAACAGATACCTATACCCTTTGGCCCTAAATGTGAGCCTATGACGGGCCCTAACTCATCTATAGTTATGATGGCGTGGGGAAACTTTTCTTTTAAAGCTACATTCATCTTTTCTGCAAATTCATAATCTAATATATGACATATTCCAATTTTCTGTACATCAGATGGTACCTTGCTAATAATTGAAGTAATAGCTTTTTGTTTACCTCTTATTTTTTCCAGTAATTTTAGCTCCCCGTCTTCCAATTGAATTACAGGTTTTATATTTAATATGTTTCCAACAGTAGCTTGAACGGAAGAAAGCCTTCCCCCCCTGCTTAAATATTCCAAAGTATCTGTAGTGAGGTATATCTTCATATTTCTTTTCTTAGTTTCCAAATGCTCAACTATTTCCTCACTAGTTATCCCATCCTTTGCCATATGTACAGCATCCTCTACTAAAAACTTCATATTTGCCGCTGCATTTTGCGAATCTATAACAGTTATTCTCTTATTACTAAACATATTTTTTGCTACCATTGCACTATTGTATGTCCCGCTTAGTTTAGCAGATAAAAGAATAACAATTATATCATCATATCCCTCCTTGAATGCCTCATCAAAAGCATTGTAGAATTCTCCCGCAGAAGGTTGAGATGTAGTGGGAAATAATTTTGTCGTGCTAAGTTTTTTAAAGAAGTCGTCGAACTCACCGGGAAATGGCTCTTTACCTGTTTCATCTCCAAACATATAGTTTAATTGTACTATTGTTATATTTTCTTTCTCAGCATATTCCTTAGTAATATAGGCTGTACTATCAGTTACGATTTTAATTTTGGTCATTATAAAACCTCCCCCTTTTATCAATTTTAAAAAAACAGCAATAGAATAATTATTTCATATTTCCTCTTTTTTTACAACTATATTCTGCCGTAAAATAAAGAATATGCCAATTTAATTGGCATATTCCCTCCCTATTACATCTTTTATAAATATATTTACTAATTTACTGTCAAATTGAGTTCCCGAATTCCTCCTAAGTTCCTTAATAGCTTCTTCCACGGACATGGGCTCTTTGTAAGAATTTGAGTTTATCATACAATCATAGGCATCAGCTATGGCAAGTATTTTTGCTTCTAATGGTATTTCGTTTCCTTTAACGCCTTGGGGATACCCCCTACCGTCTATCCACTCATGATGGTTAAGAACAAACTCGGCCAAATGGTTATATTCATTCACTGCTCTCAGAATTTGATAGCCTACTTCGGAATGTTTTTTAATTTTGTAGTATTCAACTCTACTTAATCTCCCTTTTTTATTTAAAATATCTCCATCGACACTTATCTTTCCAATATCATGGAATAGACCTAAATCTTTTAATTTTTCCACTTTATTATTTGAAAGATTTAATGCCAAGGCCATATTCTCGCACAGTTGACTTACTGCCCTACTATGTTCTTTTTCACGTGGTGATTTGTCAAATAGATTAGCTATTATCAATTCGATTGTCCTTTTTTTCATCTCATTGCTGTAAGCGAGTTTACTTTTATACATATTGTCTTCTGCCTTTACAAATACATCCTCCATATCTACCTCTGCTTTATTTTTTGTGTGATATCCAAAGGATGCGGACAATATAATATTGTTTATATGCTTTTGGTCCATGACCTTATTGATGCGCTTTACAATTTCCTTAGTCTCTTTTAAGGTTGTATTTGGCAATAGTATGGCAAACTCATCACCTGCAATTCTAGCTACAACATCACCGGACCTAGAACATTTCTTCAAAACATCTGCAAAAGCCTTTAATAATTCATCACCTACAATATGTCCAAAGGCATCATTTGCCAATTTCAAACCATTTATATCGGCAATTATTAGGGATATAGGGATGGTCCTGCTATTGTTAAGTCTACTCAGTTCCTCTTCATAAAACCTTCTGTTGTAAAGCCCAGTTAACTGGTCGTAATAGCTTAAATACATTATTTGCTCTTCTGTTTTTTTCCTCTCGTCAATATTTCTGCTTAGTCCCAATATTTCTATATGGTTATTTGAGTTATACCTAAACTTTGTCGAGGTTTCCACCCAAATCTTTTCTCCATCTCTATTGTATTGTTGAATTTCCATTAAGAAGGAATTGTCCCTGCCAGAGCTATTTTTAAATATTTCAGTGTCTCGTTTTATCCTATATTCAACTAATTTCAATGATTCAGGTGTAAGTATTTCTTCAAAGCTCTTTTCCAAGTAATCTTCAGGAGTGTAACCTAGTAAAGACTTTATGGCCTGACTCACATAGGTGAATTTTTTTTGCTTTACATTGTAAACCCATATAACATCCGATACGTTTTCGGCCAATATTCTATACTTCTCCTCAGAATTTTGAATTTCTAACTCCATGGATTTCCTAAGGGTAATGTCCCTATTATTGGCTATATGTCCTAAATATTTACCATTTTCGTCTATTATGGGACTGCAAATATGTTCTATCCAAATAATATCTCCATTTTTGTGCCTTATTCTAAATTCTAGTTTAGAAGTCTTTTTCCCAACTAATGCATCATGTCTATGATTAAACCAAACATCTCTATCACTTTCTAAAACAATGGAATCAAAGAGATTTTTATTATCTAGAAATTCATCTACACTATATCCAGATACATCCTTACATGCAGGCGATATATTGATTATTTCCCCTGTTTCATTTTCCCAAATTTCCCAGTCAAATGCCTTATCTATGAATATTTTATACTTTGATTTAAATAAATCCAATTGTAACGCCCCCTTTTGTGGCAGTTTTTGCAAATATTCTTAGTTTGTTTACAAATTATTACTCTAATTATACAGTCTCTGTAAAAAAATGACAATCTAAATATTGAATATTTAGATTGCCGCTGTATGCTATTTGACTACAATATTGTATATTTTGCCTTTTACAAATATTTCTTTGACAATTGTCTTTCCTTGTAAGTGTCTACTGATATTCTCATCTTCTTTTGCTTTCTCTCTTATTTCATCCTGTGTTTCATCGATGCCTATTGTAAGTGTTCCCCTAACTTTCCCATTGACCTGTATTGGCATTTCGATAACGTCGTCTTTCGTTTTTCCCTCATCGTATTTGGGCCATGTGGTTTCGTGTAAATATCCCCCCATTTCCGTAGCCTGCCATATTTCTTCTGTTATATGGGGTGCTACAGGATTTAAAAGTATTAAATATGTTCTCAAATCTTCTTTTTGTATTTTTCCAAAATCGTTGAACCTGTTTAGCAGCGACATCAATGCAGCTATACCTGTATTGAATTTTAAATTCTCGTAGTCCTCTGATACCTTTTTTATAGTTTTATGGATGCTGTTCTCTAGTTCGCCAGTATATCCTTCTCCTTTGACCATAATGTCTTGTAGTTTCCATACTCTCTCTAAGAATCTTCTACTTCCTTTAACACCACTTTCTGACCAGGGTACAGACTTTTCAAAGTCCCCTATAAACATTTCATACGTCCTTAACGTATCTGCCCCATAATCATTTACGATATCGTCTGGATTTACCACATTGCCCCTTGACTTTGACATCTTTTCATTATTGTCTCCAAGTATCATTCCATGGGAGGTTCTCTTTGCATAGGGCTCTGCTTCTGGCACTACGCCTATGTCGTATAAAAACTTATGCCAAAATCTTGAATAAAGTAAATGTAACGTGGTGTGCTCCATGCCGCCATTATACCAGTCTACTGGCATCCAATAATTTAAGGCCTCTTGAGATGCTAATTCGCTATCATTATGTGGATCTGTATACCTTAGAAAATACCATGATGAACCTGCCCATTGGGGCATAGTATCTGTTTCTCTCTCAGCTTTACCTCCACATTTTGGACAAGTTGTTTCAACCCAGTCCCTAATGTTTGCCAGTGGTGATTCCCCCGTATCTGTAGGCTCATAATTTTCAACATTGGGTAATATCAATGGCAATTCAGATTCTGGCACAGGTACCCATCCACATTTTTCACAATGCACTAGGGGAATAGGTTCTCCCCAATACCTTTGTCTTGAGAACACCCAGTCCCTCAATTTAAAATTGACTCTTCTGTCTCCCAATTTCTTTTCCTCTAACCAATTAATCATATATTCTTTTGCCTCTGTGGGAGTCATGCCGTCAATAAACTCCGAATTGACAACTTTACCATTTTCTATATCAGTATATGCTTCCTCCTCTATATTACCGCCTTTAATTACTTCCACAATTGGTAATCCAAACTTCTTGGCAAATTCCCAATCCCTAGTATCGTGACCTGGTACAGCCATTATGGCTCCAGTTCCATAGGTCATCAATACATAATCTGATATCCAAATAGGAATTTCTTTCCCGTTTGCTGGATTTATTGCTTTAATTCCCTTAACCTCTACTCCTGTTTTCTCCTTTGAAAGCTCGGTCCTTTCAAAATCGGATTTTTTGCTAACTTCCTCTTTATAATTCATTACTTCCTGTAGGTTTTTGATTTCATCTTTATACTTGTCTATCAAAGGATGTTCGGCTGCAATGACCATATACGTAGAACCAAATAAAGTATCTGGCCTTGTGGTAAATACTCTTAGCTTATCTTCTTTGCCAGAAATCATAAAATCAATATCTGCTCCCTCAGATTTTCCTATCCAATTAATCTGTTGTGTTCTGACTCTGTCGATATAATCCACAGTATCTAAGTCTTTAATCAATCTATCGGCGTATTCGGTTATTTTAAGCATCCATTGATTTTTCACACGCCTGACGACTTCTCCACCACATCGTTCACAATTTCCCTGAACAACTTCTTCATTTGCTAACCCTATTTTACATGAGGGACACCAATTTATAGGCATCTCCTGTTTATATGCAAGTCCCTTCTCAAATAATTTTAAAAATATCCATTGGGTCCATTTATAATAGTTTGGATCCGTTGTATTTACTTCCCTAGACCAATCAAAGGAAAATCCAATGGATTTCAATTGCGATTTAAATCTATTTACATTTTGTTCAGTAACAATTGCAGGGTGGATCTTATTTTTTATTGCAAAATTTTCAGTTGGCAGTCCGAAAGCATCCCAGCCCATGGCGAATAGTACATTGTAGCCTTCCATTCTCCTCTTCCTAGATACTATATCAAGTGCTGTGTAGGGCCTTGGATGACCTACGTGTAGTCCATTAGCTGATGGATATGGAAATTCTACCAATGCAAAATATTTTTCCCTAGCTGAGCCATTTACTGCCTTAAAGGGCTGCCTTTCATCCCATATGTCCTGCCATTTTTTTTCAATTTCATTGGGTCTATACTCTTTCATCAATTTTCCTCCTCTATTTTTCCAAGTTAAAAAAATAAAACCTCTCATCCCAAAAAAGAGACGAAAGGTAAATCCGCGGTACCACTCTTGTTGATAAAAATATCCACTCAAAATATAACGGCATTTACCGACTAAGGCTACATATTCACCCTAGTAACTCAAGGACGAGTTCAATTACAATCGATACTGCCTTTCACCAAACGACAGCTCTCTAAAACCGATTTGTAATTTACTACTTCCCATCTAAGTTGTTATCAATTAAAATAAATTGTAACAAAGAAATACAGTAAAATCAAGGTGTTTTTGAAATTATTGCAGCTATTCTTCATCTTCCTCTTCTAATATTTCTTTCTCTCCAGTAATCATCAACTCATCGAGCTTTGTTCGAAGGTCAATATTTTCTTCTTTTAAATTGTCTCTCTCCCTGGTTAATTGCCTAATTGTAGTATTTTGTTTTATTTGCTTTATAACGCTTAGCAATATACTTATTAAGGCTCCTACAACAGCTGAACCTAATATAACTACTGCTTGAGAAATAGTAAATTTAGCAAATAAAAAATTAATTTCCACACTTCCCGCATTTTGAATGGCAAATATGGCCACTACAATTGCAAATATTAAAGAGATAATAAATTTAAATTCCAAGTTGATTTTTAGTTTCATAAGATTCTCTCCCAAGATATTTTGTTGTAATAATTATACATTATGGATTTATCAAATTCTAGTATTTTATACTATTTTAATTTTATTTTTGATAATGCATCCGACAATGAGGTATTAACAGCTTCATTTTCTTTTTTCTGCTCTTTTAAAAATCTAGATACTTCCCTTTTGCTCAATTTATCTTTTCTTTTTTTCATTCTTTCATTAAAAGCAGAGTATTTTTCTCTGTAACCGCAGGAACAAGTATATATCCTGCCCTCCCCCTCACCTTTTAGTTCCAACTTTTTCTTACAATTTGGGCATCTGGCATTTGTAGTTTGGGAAATATTTATTCTATGATTACATTCTCTATCTTGGCAAAGGTAGATTCTACCATTTTTAGTTTTTACCTCAAGCATGTATTTTCCGCAATTAGGGCATTTAGTTCTTGTAAGGTTATCGTGTTTAAATTCTAATTGACTGTTTTTTATTTCCTTTACTATGGTTTTAGAGTAATCCTTCATTTCTTTAATAAATGTGTCCCTAGTAAGTTTGCCATCGGAAATAAGCCCTAATTTCTTTTCCCATTGTGCCGTCAAAGCAGGTGATTTTAGCTCTTCTGGTACCAATTCCAATAGTTGCTTTCCCTTTCCAGTTGTCAGTATATCCTTTCCTCTATTTTCTATAAGAAATGTTTTAAACAGCTTTTCTATAATATCTGCCCTTGTGGCTACAGTTCCAATTCCCCCAGTCTCTCCTAAAATCCTAGACAATTCCTTATCTTTTTTTGCCATGTACTTAGATGGATTTTCCATGGCGGACAACAAGGTTCCCTCATTAAAGTAAGCTGGTGGTTTCGTCTTGCCCTGAGTTTCTTTAATCCATAAAACTTTAAGTATTTGGTTCTTTTTAATTTCAGGCAATATTTGGTCCTTAAGTTCATCATCCACATCTTCATCATCGTAAATATTGGAATATATTTCTTTCCATCCTTGTTTTAATATCCTTTTTCCCTTGGCAACAAAGTTTTCACTACCTATTTGAGCACTTATAGTAATTTGTTCGTATTCAAATGGTGGGTAAAGCACCGATAAAAATCTTTTCACAACTAAATCGTATATCTTCCTTTCATCATTTGACAAATTTGATAAATTGACCCTTTCTTCCGTAGGAATAATTGCGTGGTGGTCTGTTACTTTTTTATTGTCAACAAAGGATTTATTGGCTGCAATTGGTCTTGATATAAGACGAGAAGCAAATTTGCTGTATTCTCCAATACTGATTGCCTTGAGCCTGTCTTTTAAGGTATCTACCATATCGTCTGACAAATATCTAGAATCTGTTCTAGGATATGTTAGAATCTTATGTCGTTCATATAGATTTTGCATAATAGATAAAGTAGACTTTGCCGAAAAATTGAATATCCTATTGGCATCTCTTTGTAGCTCCGTCAAATCATATAAGGTTGGAGAATATGACCTTTTGTTGTTCTTATTAACTTCCACTATTTTTGCATCTTTCCCCTTTATGGAATTTAATATTTCTAATATATCCTCCCTGTTAAAAGTTCTGGTACTATTGTTTTTATCCTGCCATACCAGCCTAAAATCATCTATTTTTGCTTCAATACCGTAATAATCTTTTGGAACAAACTTATCTATTTCCTCCTGCCTTTGTGCTATCATAGCTAAAGTAGGTGTCTGTACTCTGCCACATGATAGCTGAGAATTATACTTTACCGTCAAGGCCCTCGTTCCATTTATACCAACTATCCAATCTGCTTCTGCTCTTCCCTTTGCTGATTCATATAAATTATCATACTTTCTACCGTCTTTTAAGCTGTTAAATCCGTCTATTATAGCTTTATCTGTCACAGATGATATCCACAGTCTTTTAATTGGCTTTTTTATATTTGCCTTATCTAAAATCCAACGTGCAACCAGTTCCCCTTCCCTGCCGGCATCTGTAGCGATGATTATACTATCCACATCTCGTCTTCTCATTTGGCTTTGTACTGTATTAAATTGCTTGGCAGTTTGCCGGATGGTTACTAACTTCATTTTATCTGGCAAAATCGGCAAATCTTCAAGCTCCCATGTTTTATATTTCTTATTGTACTCCTCTGGATCTGCCAAAGTTACAAGATGACCTAATGCCCATGTAACTATATATTTACTTCCCTCCAAATATCCATTGCCCTTTTTCTTACAATTCAGCACCCTAGCAATATCTCTGGCTACTGAAGGTTTCTCTGCTAATACTAATGATAATCCCATTTAATGTTCTCTCCTATTACATATTGTTTTAATTCTCCATATATAGTGTATCCTAGTAACCACAATAAAACAACCTATACAGTATTGAGATAGTATAGGTTGTTTTAGCATTAAAACTCTGCATATTTTACAGTTCTAGGAAATGGTATTACGTCCCTTATATTGGACATTCCAGTAATATACATCAATGCCCTTTCAAATCCTAGTCCATATCCAGCATGTTTTGTACCTCCGAATCTTCTAAGCTCTAAATACCACCAGTAATCTTCAGGGTCCATTCCATTGTCAATAATTTTTTGTTCCAATACCTCTAATCTTTCCTCTCTCTGTGAACCTCCGATTATTTCACCGACTCCTGGAACTAATAAGTCCATGGCAGCTACAGTTTTACCATCTTCATTTAGTCTCATGTAAAAAGCCTTTATCTCCTTTGGATATCCTGTGACAAATACTGGTCTTTTGAATACCTTTTCAGCTATATATCTTTCGTGTTCAGTTTGAAGGTCAATGCCCCATTTCACTGGAAATTTAAATTCTTCACCCGATTCAAGAAGCAGGTCGATGGCCTCTGTGTAAGTAATCACGCCAAAATCTGAATTAACTACATTTTCAAGCCTTTTAATCAATCCCTTATCGACAAAGTTACTAAAGAATTCCATTTCCTCCTTGGCATTGTCCATGACGTATTTAATTATATATTTCATCATATCTTCTGCCAATTCCATATTATCTTTTAATTCTGCAAATGCTATCTCAGGTTCAATCATCCAAAATTCAGCCGCATGCCTAGCAGTATTGGAGTTTTCTGCTCTAAAAGTAGGCCCAAAAGTATATACGTTTTTAAATGCCAATGCAAATGCTTCAGCTTCCAATTGTCCAGAGACCGTTAAATTTGTTTCCTTGCCAAAAAAGTCCTTTGAAAAATCTATATCTCCTTCTTTGTTTAATGGAATATTTTTAAAATCTAGTGTGGACAGTCTAAACATTTCCCCAGCACCTTCTGCATCCGATGCAGTAATTATGGGAGTGTGAACATAAACAAATCCTCGTTCTTGGAAAAACTTGTGTATTGCATAAGCTAAAATAGATCTTACCCTAAATACTGCATTAAAAGCATTGGCTCTAGGCCTTAGATGAGCAATTGTTCTCATGTATTCAAAGGTATGTCTTTTTTTCTGCAGTGGGTAATCATGAGTAGAATATCCTTCTACTTCGATATTTGAAGCTTTGATTTCAAAAGGTTGTTTTGCCTTTGGAGTCGGTACCAATATCCCCTTAACTTTAATAGATGAACTAAGGGGAAGCTTTTCTATTTCCCTGTAGTTATCCAATTCTTCTTCAAAAACTATTTGTAGATTTTTAAAAAATGTTCCATCATTTAGCTCTATAAAACCAAAATTTTTAGAAGACCTTAGCGTTCTTATCCACCCCTCTACCTCAATTTCTTGATTCAAAAACTTTTCCGTATCCTTATAGATATCTCTCACAGTTGTAAGCATTTTTATTCTCCTCTCTTTCTTATCAAAAAATAAAAAAACCTTCATCCAAAAGGACGAAAGTTTAACTTCCGCGGTACCACCCTAATTGCTAACAGCCACTTAACCACACGACAATGTGTCTCACTTCTAACGGTGTGAAACCGTCTAAGCCTACTATCTGTAAATTTCGGTTAGAAACTCCAGGATGTTCTTCAATATAAGCATAGTATCGACTTTCCACTGCCGCCGACTCCCTAGAACCACCTCTTATATCTACTCTTCCTATCTCAGTTGTTTTCTGCTTTTATCTAATTATAGTTATATTATTCCTCATTGTCAACTAATTTACCCAATCTGATAGTGATTAGTCTAATATTAATCTTCCAATTTTACTAATACTATTTCTGGTCTGTTAAATATTCTAATAGGAATAATGCTATTTCCTAAACCCCTACTTATATATAAGGTTGAATTATCTCTAGTATGGGATCCAGATGTATATTTGGGAAAGAAACCTTGCTCTGGTGCTACTAGACCACCTAAACCTGGTATTCTAAATTGTCCCCCGTGTGCATGACCTGCAAATATCATATCCATATTTGCAGCTACATATAAATCTAACAATTCTGGCCTATGTGATAAGAGTATTTGAAACTCACTATCATTCTTCAATTTATTTAACTTTTCTTCAAGAATATGAAATCTAGTTTCTCTATCCTTATGCCCTAAAGAATAAAATCCTGGGTCCATTAAACCTAAAATTTCTATACTGGAATTTTCCCTATCTAATCTAAGTTTTTCGTTTTCTAATACCCTTATATCTAATCTTTTTAATTCTTCTCTAACAACATCATACTTTCCTGACCAAGCTTCATGATTTCCAGGAACATAATAAACTGGCACAATATCCATTGCCCCTTTTACAAATTCCAGTGCTTTTTCCAAGTCAAATCTTCGTCTATCAACTAAATCTCCAGTAATTACAATAATATCCGGGGAAAGGGATTTAATCTTTCCAAGTATATATCTTTGGTTTTTTCCAAAGGTTTTATTATGAAGATCTGATATATGAAGTATCTTAAATCCGTTAAAGCCTTTTGGAAGTTTCTCATTTTTATAAATATATTTTGAAACACTAATATGGTTATTCTGCCATATTAAAAAAATAATTACCATTATAATTGTTAGTATTATTTTCATATTCTTTGCTGGCTCCTTTGTTTTTATCAAGATACCTCTCCTACAAATAATAAATGATTAGATGCACCTAAAAATTCTGGTTTTTCAGAGCAATAAAAATGATATTTCAGCCACTGGCTATAGGATTTTTCATCCATATTATTTATCTTATCTGCAAGTAATTCAGATAAGCCATCTGTTGCCACTTCAGAAATAATATTTAGATTTGAGGCCTTTAGTAAATTTCTACAATCATCTACAGTATGGAAGACAAAGGGAAAGTCTACCACTTTAAAGCTTTCATGATTATAAGAATCTTCCTTTAAAAAGTTTGAATTATATAAAAATGTTTCTGTTGTTATTACCATATCATTGGAAATAAAGGCAAAAAACATTTTTCCATTTTCCTTGCATACCCTTTTCACTTCATTTATACATTTCATCCTATCTTCCATCTTTTCTAAATGATATAGGGGTCCAAAGCAAAGTACTATATCATATGTATTATCATCCAATAACGATAAGTCTAGGGCATTACCCTGGACTACATCAATATTCATTTCATCATTTATCTTTTCTTTTATCTGTTTTACATGATTAGAAGCCAATTCTATTGACTTTACTTCATATCCTTTATCTGCAAAATATAAGCTATATTCCCCAGTTCCAGCACCAAGGTCAAGAATTTTCATGCCTGGTTTTAAATGTCTTTCAATTTGTCTTACAGTCGTTAGAAATTCTACTTGTGCTGCCTTTGATGATAGTCTACTACTTTCATCAAATATCTCATATAAAGCTGACACCCTTTCTTCTTCATCTTCAATATTAAGTAAATCTTTTATTTCCATCTTGTAGCCTCCTTATTTTCTTATAATCTTATCTATCAAAAATAAATGACTTTACAACTGCAAAATATTACCTAATATAGGCTTGTATAATAATAGATGGCGGGATTTTTGAAGGGAGTCCATTACACAAAATTACATATAATATATGCATCGGGACATCTATATCCCGATGCATATTCTATTACCTAAATTCTATTATTTCATCCAATTTACCCATATTCCCTAAAGAAAACTGATGGGAAATAATTATTAAAGTCCTATCTTTAATAGATAATAATTGTGATTCAATAGCCCTAGCATTTCTTTCATCAAGGTTGGCTAATGGTTCATCTAATATCAATATAGGTGTTTCCCTTAGTATACTTCTTGCAAGGGTAACCCTTCTCTTTTCTCCTCCTGAAAGATTAGTGGCCCCCTCATTAATTAACATATCTAGGCTATCATCATTAGCATATTTATCTAAACCTACTCTATATAATGCATCAATAATCTTTTCATCTGGAATATCCTGATACATGGTAAGATTATTTCTTAGGCTTTCTTCAAATAATACTGCATCCTGCCTCATTACTGTAATAATTTGATTTAAATTTTTGATTTCACTTACTGGAATACTATTAATCTCTACCCTACCAGAAGAGGGTCTGTAGTAATTTAAAAGAAGATTAACACTAGTAGTTTTCCCAGAGCCACTTATTCCCTTTAGCAGATATTGCTTATCTCTTATAAATCTTATATTTAAATTATCAATTATCTTTTCATGATCTTCATAGGCGAAAGATACATCTCTAAACAGGGCTTCTTTAAAGCCCTCCTTAGGAATATCTAGGCTTCCATGCTCTATAGACTGGTTATTTATAAAGTCTAATACTGACTTATTGACAGGCTTTACAGAAATCAAATCCTGTATAAAATAGGATAGGGATATAATTGGGTAGGATAATTGGTCTATCATGCCTACTGCAATAAAGAAGTCACCAGCTGAAAAGTCTCCACTTAATACCAAGTATGCTGCAAATATAAGTATTATAAAGTGAGACAAGTATGAAAGAAGGGCTGATATACTTCTTGTTAAATATCCCATCTGCCTTTTTTTTAGGTTCTTTTCCATTGTAATATTATTTGATTCCATGAACTTTTCTTTAATATTTTTTTCAATGGAAAAGTTTTTGATTATTTCAAAGCCATTTAGCCAATCTGTTATGGTCTTTATATGGTTTTCAAATTGTTTTACATGTTCAGTTTGTGCCTTTTGTAATTTCTTTTCAACTAGCTTTGGAACATATAAGGGCATAGTCAAAAGAAACAAGGTCATTATTGCTATCCTATAGTCTAAGATAAATAAGGATGTGGAAACAATGATGATTTTAACTATTATTTCCGCTAGCATTGGAATTGTAGAATAAAATTGATTTTCAATTATCTCCATCTCATTTGTATATTGTGCAAGATATTCCCCTTGCTTTCTTTTTAAAAAACCTGGATAGTCTTTAGCAAGTAAACTTTTAAAATAATCTAGTTTTACCTGCCTTATGGAATTTACAGCAAATTTTCCCCTATTTATATCGTATAGATAGTGAAATACTAATTCCAGTAAGATAAATCCACCTAGATAAAGTCCGTATATTAGGGTATTATGCATGTTTTTCCCCAGGGCATAGTCTAGGACATTTCCTTTTAGAAATTGAACTCTTACTGCCAAGAAAGCAGCCATTATTGAAAATGTAATAGCCACAAGTAATAGCTTTAAATTTCCTTTTATATATTTTTTCATTTTTATTCCTCCTATTTATTATTCTCAAAATAACAATAGAAGGTTTTATTATCCTTCTATTGTTTTAGAAGGACTTTCTTAGTCTAACCACTTTTACCACTCCTTAGATTAGGATTAAAATATCTTGTTTTTATATATGAATAACTCTTTCATAAATTATTATCCCCGTTTCTACAATTTCTTCCAATATACCAAAGAAATCTATTCCTCTAATCTTACCCTCACTATCAATAACTAAGTCAACATCACTTAATTCTGTTGCATTTTCCTTTGCATAAGATCCAAAAAGGATAGCTTTTCTAATTGGATATACATTGAATATTGGTAATAATTTTCGCAAGAAATTTCTTCTTCTAATTTATAATTCAAGAAGCATATTTAGCTTATTATCAAATGTATAGATTTGATATCCTCTGACTTTGTTATATGCATATAATAAAGTATCTACAAAGTCCAATTTCCTTTTGCCAAATAATAAAAATGCTTCTTCTAAAACCTCCATATCATTTACAATTATATTAGTGTATCTAAGTAATTCCAATAAGATATTACTGATTTCCTCATTTTTAACTTTATAGACCTTCTCAAGAACATATACAATTTCTGCAATTACCTCGTTAGGTAATTGTATTTCATTATCCTCAACAATAGTCGTAGCCTTCTCTGATAAGTCCTCATGGTCATCAAGTAAGTATCTCAAAATAATATTTGCATCAACTATTTTCATATTTTCCCACCACCGCCTTGGACCAAGCCCCACTCTCTAAATCTTGTAATTCTTCATTTTTATATTTGGACAAAGCACCTCTCAATCTCTTTTTTTCAGTATCCTCTTCTATGTTTTCATAGGGAAAAATAATTACTTCTAATCTTTTATTTCTAAGTCCTTTTGGTATATCTATAACCTTGGATAATTCGTCACTATCTTTAATTATTCTTAAAAATTCCATATATATTCTCTCCCTTCCAAACAAATAACTAGTTATAAGAATAAACTCTTTATAAAGATTATACTATAGATTTAATTGTCTGACAACTATGAAGAAAGCTGAATAATACCCGCACAATGAGATATCCCAGTAAAACTAAAATTCTTATTCAATAAAGGTTTCTTTAACTCATTAAAGCCTTTAATTTCTTCTTTCATTTCTTATCCTCCTCAAATTTTACAATCTAAATTTGAAGAAAAGTTCTTAGTCTATTATTCACCTTATCCACTCCTTTATATATTAAATTAATCTATTCCTTACTATGTCTAAATCTCTTTCGTCACAATATGTTCAACTTGCTTAGGCATATTTATTAATTTTTCTGCAAAGAAAGTTGGATAGATGGTGTGGTTTCTCAATTGACTAATTGGTATCCAGTTCATATACTCTCTGCCTTCTGCACAAGTACTATTACTATTTAATAACTGTGAGCCCTTTGCTTTCATTAAAAAATAGAAGGCTATCTCATGGCATTTTAAGCCTGTAGTTGTACCATTACCCTCAAAAAAATTCTCATGTATAAAAGCCAATCGGTCAATTTCATAATTTACACCAGTTTCCTCTAAGACTTCTCTTACCACAGATTCCTCAGCAGTTTCTCCTAAGTGAACGCCACCCCCTACAGAGTAGTAATATTGCGATACATCATTACTAGCCAACAATATACAATCATCTTCAATAATAATTGCTGCTGCGCGATATCTAAACCAGTTTTCATCTTTAATAATGCAACAATCTTTATTATAATCCATTGAAAAACTCCTCCCTGCTTATCTCATATTCTACACTAGTCCTCCAATTTCCCTCCTGATCCTTCCATGCATTTTCCTGTATACCAATCTGTCTTGCTCCAATTTTATTTTCATAAATATATTGGGCTCTTTTGTTTTCTAGGATTGTATCCCATACTACCCTATCTATTGGAAATTTAGAATTGATATTGCTATCTTTAAATAGAAACTCTAATAGCATGGTAATGATTTTAGGTCCAAATCCTTGGTTTTGATAAGAGAAGTCACATATTTTCCACCCAGGGTAGGCTGCTCCATCTCCTTTGATTCTATAACTTAGCTCGCCTACTGCCTTACCATCAATTTCAATTATACAAAGCTGGCTTAATTTTCCTTCCCAGTTTCTAATATTATCTATGGTTTCTTCCAAAGATTGTCCCAATCCTTTGGGAAAGCCTGCATGTTCCATAACCCTGCCATCATTCCATCATTTATTTAATTGACTAGCATCATCAATATTAGCACTTCTAATTATAATCTTATCTTTTTCTATTTTCATATAATCCTCCAAAATATTTAATTAATCTAAAAATGGGCATAAAAATACCGCAGACAAAGTAACCTTACATTTTGGCCACTAGCTACGGAAATAAGCATTAAGTCTTATATTATAAAAGGTTATCTGATAAATGCTAAATGCTAACACAAATAAAGGGTATAGACCCTTGTGGTTACATTCAGCCCATATTTAGTTTTAGACTTCAATCACCATTAAATTAATATTCATCAAAACCACTCCTTTCATTTACATATTTAATGCTTTTATAATATTAGTATAGTATTTTATAAAAATCTTGTCAATTCTTTTATTTCTATGATACTATCCATAGTTATAAGAAAATATTTATATATTTCCTAAATTTGTTAAAAACAAGTTCTATCATTTATTCTAAACTAAAATTTAATCTTTTCCTAATTTCTTTTTCGTATCCGTTATCTGTTGGATTATAATACTTCTTTTCTTCAAAATCATCCGGAAGATATTGCTGTTCGATATACGAGTTCTTGTAATCATGAGGATATTTATAGTTCAATCCGTGACCAAGTTTTTTTGCTCCAGGATATGAACCATCTCTTAAATGGTTAGGTACCTTCCCAATTTCCATTGTCCTGATATCTTCCAGAGCCTTATCTATTCCCATGTAGCAAGCATTGCTCTTTGGAGCAGTCGCAATATATATTGCTGCCTGTGCCAAAGGTATCCTTCCCTCTGGCATACCTATTACGTTCACCGCATTAAAAGCCGAAACGGCAACGTTTAAGGCATTGGGGTCTGCATTACCTACATCTTCTGAAGCACATATTATTATTCTCCTAGCTATGAATTTTGGATCTTCTCCTGCATTTATCATTTTCGCTAGCCAATATAAGGTAGCATCGGGATTGGAGCCTCTCATGCTCTTAATAAATGCAGATATTGTATCGTAATGTTCGTCTCCACCTTTATCGTATTTTGCATTTTTAATCTGAATTGATGACTTAATTGCATCTAGGTCAATATTTATTAGACCTGTTTCATCAGGCGAAGTTGAAAGAACGCCTATCTCAAGGGAATTGAGAACTGTTCTTCCGTCCCCTTCTGATATGCTTATTAAATAATCTATGGCCTCTTGGCTAATATTTATATTTAAATTTCCTAGGCCTTTTTCTTTGTTCGCCAAGGAATTATGCACTAATGTCCTTAGGTTTTCCCTATTTAGGGATTCTAGCTTTAGTACCATAACCCTAGAAAGCAATGCTTTATTTACTTCAAAATATGGGTTTTCAGTGGTGGCACCTATGAGAATAATAATTCCCCTCTCTACAAATGGCAGCAAGGCATCCTGTTGAGATTTGTTAAATCTGTGAATCTCGTCAATAAATAAAATCGTTCTTCTGTTATAGAGCTTTAAATTCTCCTCTGCCCTAGACATGACCTCACGAATATCTTTTACTCCCGATGTGACGGCAGATAGCTTTTCAAATATCATATTAGTACTGTTAGCTATTATCATAGCAAGAGTAGTCTTCCCTGTCCCTGGTGGCCCATAGAATATCATGGATGTAAGTCTATCCGCCTTTATTGACCTATTTAGAAACATCCCCTCACCTAATAAATGTTCTTGTCCTACAAATTCTCCAATCGTCTCAGGTCTCATTCTATCTGCTAGTGGGGCATTCTTTCTTAATTTTTCTTCCATATTCATTGTAAACAAATCCATTTAATCACCTATATCTTTATTTTGTCCTTGGGTGTGATGAAAAAGAGTTAGAGTAGGCCTCTAACTCAATATATCAACTCTTTTTCTATATATTCCGAAGTCATAGACCTTAAAATACTTACGTAATGCATCCTAAATTCTACTATATCTCCCACCTTATAATCAATTTTACTATTAGTTCCGTCTAATATCAAGTGGTCAGAGCTTCCTCCAAATATAATTATCCCTTCATCTAGTGGATATATGGTATCGAAGTCTATATCTTGTTTACCTACAGCACATATCATCCTTTTCCTGACTCCTCTGTCCACAAAAGTTGGCACTTTGCCAAAGGCATCCCTTCCTATTTCTCCTGTTGGTACCGATGGTTTTTCTTTTACTTCTATGATTTGTACTTGAAGCTTAAACCCGTCATTTCTAGTGCCTTCAAGTTGCTTTCCATAAGCTGCTTCTGTACCCAATATCAAAGACTCTCCAAGTCTTAAATTATTTACGCTTTCTGGTTTGTAATTTGATAGCAGGTGAATTGAGCTGGAATTCCCGCCTGATAAAATTTCTAATTCAACGTTAAATCTATTTTCTATTTCCTTTTTCAATCTAGCCAGTTTTTTCATATGTTCTTTGGTAGGAATTACTCCGCCATAGCAAGTTAGGTTTGTTCCAAGTCCAACTAGTTTTACTCCTTCAAATTTTATAATCTCTTCTACAGCCACAAATAAATCATTTTCTTCATAGTACCCTTCTCTTAAATCTCCCAAATCTACCATAAGAACAATTTTATGTGATCTATCCTTTTTAAGTGCCTCTTCGGACAAGGCCCTAATAGTTTCAATCTCAGAATTAAGGGATATGTCCGCGTATTGAACCACATCTTCTACTTCTGAAATCATTGGAAGCCTTAACATGATTTTTGGAATATCTAAATCTTTCAGTCTTCTTAGATTCTCAGTTCTCGAATCTGCCAAATACGATACGCCGCCATCTATATAGGCCTTGGCAATTTCGGGATTTCCACAAAACACCTTTGTCACTCCTGCTATTTTAATATCCTCTCCTAAGAGTTTTGCTACAGATTTTACATTTTCTCTTATGGTTTTTAAATTTACTGTCACCTTAGGATAACCCATTTTCATTCCCCCTAAAGCTATTTTTCATTAATTCCAATGCAAGTTCAGGATACTTTTTTGACATGACTCCTAAGGAAGCCATTATATAGTGATTGTCAATTAAAATTTCCACATCTGCTTTTGGAAGCAATTCATATCCCTTATTGCTCATTGGAATTTGCTCTATAATTTCTCTTTTGTTTGGCAATCTACTTAAGGCACCGCCTGTACCTATTATATGCTTAACCTTTGTCAAATCCTTGCCTTCTGCTATGGTCTTTTTGCCACTAGGACCATATAAATCCTTCAGCCTACCGACATGCCTTTTAATTGCTGTTATGGTAGCTTCTAATGTTAAACTTTCAACAAATTTGACCTCTAGTTCTGTTTCAGGTATTGGCTTGTGATTGGCTATTAAATCTTCCAATTGCTCCTTTGCGATATTTAACTTTGTACTTAGATTTTCTCTGCCTACTAACTCTACTATATTTTTCATATTTACAAATACACCTAAATCGCCTTCAACGGTCCTCTTGGATTTAGGTTCTGGATTTATTAGTATCCTCGATATTTCATCACTATCCTCTGCTACAGAGTGAATATCTGTAGTGGCCCCCCCAACGTCAATGGTGATTAAATCCCCTAATTCCTGATACAACAACTCAGAGGCCTCCAATACTGCCCCTGGAGTTGGCATTATGTGCCCAGTAACTAAGTCCCTTATTTTTTCCATACCTGGAGCGTGAATTATATGTTTTTCAAATACATCCTGTATTACTTTTCTCGTTGGCTCAATATTTAGTTCGTCAATTCTAGGATATACATTGTCGACTATATATAACTCGGCATTTAAATCTTTAAATATATCTCTAATGTCCTCGTGATTTTCTATATTGCCAGCATAGATAACTGGAATATCCATAGTCATTTCTGCAATTAATTCTGCATTGTGGAGGGCAGTATCTCTTTCCCCATAATCAACTCCACCGGCGATTAGTATAATATTTGGCCTTGCTTCTTCAATTTTCCTTAAATCAGATTTGCGTAATTTTCCCGCGGTAATTAATTTAATATTGGCACCTGCTCCTAGAGCTGCTTCTTTTGCAGCCTTTACAGTCATATCGTAGACTAATCCATGAACTGTCATCCTTAGGCCTCCAGCTGCCGAGCTAGTGGCTACTAACTCTTTAAATTCAATAGAAGAGCTGAGTTTGTTACTCAAGTCGTCTATGGCTCCCTTAAGGCCAATATTTACATCACCCTCCAACACAGTTGTGGCAAATTGACCCTGCCCTATGAATTTAGGGCAGGAGTCAAAACCATCGAATCCATTGACTACTGTTGTAGTACTACCAATCTCTGCAACTAATAAATCAATTTTCATTTGTCATCTCTCTTCTTTTTTCAACTAAAAATGTGGCAACATGGTCTCCCTTTGTACCTCTACCAAATCCAGCATCCATTCCGGCTTCAGCGGCTAATTTATTTGATACTTGGGTACCACCTGCTATTAATATAATATTGTCCCTGATACCTTTTTCGATGCAAAGTTCGTGTAGTTTTTTCATATTTTTATAGTGAATATCGTCATGGGATATAATAGTGGAGGTCAATATGGCATCGGCATTTAATTCTATGGCTGCATCCACTAATTTTTCTATAGATATTGAGGTCCCTAAAATGTGACATTCAATCCCAAATCTTTCTATACCCCCATGTTTTATATCTATTATTTCTCTTAATCCTACAGAATGCTCGTCTTCACCTACAGTAGCTGCTACTATTTTCATTGGTTTATTTTCTATATCTTCTCTTATTTCCTCTTCGGTCAAAATCTTTGGCTTCGGAGGTATTACTAATTCGTCTAGATCTATATTAAATGTCACTTTGCCTTTTAGTTCGACCCTAGTGCCTTCTGCTTCTTGCATGATTTCTTTGTGGATTACTTCTACATCTTCTAAGCCCATTTTTTTGCCCACTTCTATGGCTGCAAATTCAGCTGTCCTCTCATCTGTCGGTAAAAATAGCGTTGTCAGTACTACACCATCGCCAAGCCATTCCATTTCAGGTTTGATTTTTGATGTAGTCCTAAGTTCTTTTACCTCTTCCAACCTTACATTTACATTGTCGTTTTCATCTAATTCATCTATAAATATTATTTTTTCTGGTTTCTCTAAGGTGGAGCCTCCAATTAAAGCAGATGGGTCATGGATCAGGCCCTCATCGTACTGTGCCACATTGTTGTAACCAAAGTGTGCAGTCACAGGTGCCATATAATCTTCATCTCTCTCAAATATGGTCCCTTCTCCAACTCCGCCGTCTATTTTCCTAACAATGCCATCCCCGTTTCTTTCAGGATAATTGCCTGAATCCACAAAAAATCCCTGCTCAACAGCATTGAAATATCCCCCAACTTCGAGAATTTCCTCCATAAATAGTATAGCTCTTTCCTTAAGTTCCCTTACTTTGTCTGCTAATTCTTTTCCATCTCTTTTAACTTCTACCATCGTGCCTAAACCGTCCATGCCTGAGAATGCTTGCTTGGCAGTATCTACTGCTTCTATATTATATATATGCCAAGGAACATTTCTTCCCTCGTCCGGTGTAATTGTTGATTGAATATCCGCTCTAGTTAATTGAGAAATCAACAGATTTAGCACATGGGTAACTGTAGCTTCTCTTGTAGAAGACTCCATATACTTTGTATTCATTTGTGCCCTCATTTTATATTCGTCAAATAGTTCCCTTAGGGCCACAGCATACGGTAAGTCTAACCTCATACAAGGTGCTGGCGGTGCCGTTGGTGGCACAGTTGATAGACATACATTCTCTTTTTTCATACCTATTTTTACTGAGAATATGGAGTTAATAGCGTGTTGTACCATTAGCTCAGGCATTACCTTCCAAGCTTCTCTTGCAGTTGCATTGGCGTTGTGGGCACCGTCTATTTGTGCAATATCTGCCCATGTCATTACCTTTTTAGCTTCTGCAGCATCCACGAAAGAACGAATCATATTAATATTTCTATATAGCACGTTGTATTGAGGGTCTTGGTGAGCTCCGTTTACTCCTTCTTCCGCAAACATTACGGCAATCTCTGGTCCTGCCACCCCTGATACATAGGAATGATAATTTATTGGCCTGCCTACTTCGTCCTCGATGAAGTCTAAGGCCTTTCTTTGAGCCCTAACCTGTTTTCTAGAAATAGGTATGCCACCTACACCCTGAGGGGTACCTTCTATAAGGCTTTCAAAGTGTGATTGTCCTGCTGTCCTAATGACCATAATGTGGTCAGCTCCATGCCAAGCAGCCATTCTCATGCGTCTAATATCGTCCTCAAATCTACCGGAAGCAATTTCAGTAGTTATGACTGGCCCTGGTTGGGGATCGATGTTTTCAAAATATTTTGCTGCTGGTAGAGGTTGGCTACTTTTTAATGATTGGGATGTATCATAATATTCGAATTTTCCAATGCTGCGATTCTCTCCAGTTCCCTCTCTCCAATGCCATCCTCTTCTTCTAGGTCTGTATTTATCTATGTCTTTTAATATGTTGTCTATGTTTAACTTTTCATTGGGCTTTAATTCCATTAGTAGGCACCTCCCTTAAATATGGCAACTAGGTCATCCCACATTTCACCCTCTATTAGCTTTAATCCTACCTCTCTGATTTCCATTTCCTTTTCCTTAGCTAATCTATATACTAAATGGCCTGCACCTTTGCCCATGAGTCCTCTATCGATAACTCCATCCACTATGGTTTTTGCTTCAATACTTGAGAACCCCATTCTTAATAGTACTGACCTTTCAATGGATGGAGAAGTATTTTTATAGGCTAATTCTACAATAGGATCTACTATATTGCTGGCAAGTTCCCAAAATTTTTGCTCTAATTCTTCTTCTGTCAGATTAGCCAAATGTTTTCTTCTATTTTGAAAATCATCTGTTCTTTTCATGTTCTACCTCCTTAATATCCTACACCTAATTCATCTAAGACTCCTTTGACAAAATCCATGTTTGATTTAGTGTCTTGGACTAAGAATTCCAAATCTTCCCCTGTGACCTTAGCTACCTTAGCATTCTCCACAGCATTCCTTATAAAGGATCTTCTTGTTTTATTTAAATCTAAATCATTGATTTTTATAAAGGATGGATCTTTTGGCAACACGATATTTTTTCCTGGTACTTCATCATCTGGGTCCCCTATTATTATTTCTATGCTATTTTCCCTAGCAAAAGTAAGCTGTGGGTTTATATGTTTTCCAGCTCCTGTGTATTCAGTTTCTTGTACAACAATAATCTCATCCTTATCCATTTCTTGCGATAGCTTAAATGCAGCAGCCAAAGATGTATTCCCAGCGGGACCTCTCTCTAATCCCTCTATCTGAGCCAACAATTCCGTCATATAGAAAACTACCCCTTGATTAAATGTTACATATCTATCCATATACCTAAGGGGTCTTGCTGCCGATCTCGGTACATCAGACCTATCAGGCCAAGTGGAAAATGGAATTCCAAATCCAGTATGACCAGTAGTAAAGGATTTCCTGTTAAATTGAGTATCAGATGCCATGTGAAGCCCCTGTAGGCTTACACTAGCTCCTATTATCTCTGTATCTAATGCTCCTGCTTTTATTAACCCTCTAGCAGTACCTGTTAAATTGCCGCCACCAGCATTGGTAATGACAACGGCATCTGGATTTTTCCCTTCTCTTTCCATAAATTGTTTAGATATTTCATATCCCAAAGTTTCTACTCCTGCAATTCCAAAAGGCGAATACAATGAAGCGTTAAAATATCCAGTTTCCTCCAGTAATACTAAGAAAGTATAGAACAGTTCTGGCCCTACAGTAAGCTGTACAACTTCTGCTCCGTAAGCTTCACAGGCCCTAGCCTTTTCAATAATTTCAGGTTGGCCCTTACCTTTAGAGTCGTAGCATTCTTGGACTATTATGCATTTTAACCCTTGCATTGCTGCCTGAGATGCCACTGCTGCCCCATAGTTACCAGATGTAGCAGCAATTACGCCTTTATATCCAAGTTTCTTAGCATGGTAACAGGCTGTTGCTGCTCTTCTAGCCTTAAAACTACCAGATGGATTGCTTGCCTCGTCCTTAATAAATATTCTAGCACCTTTGCCTTCTGGAGCAAATTTCCTAGCTAATTTAGTTAAGTTTTTAAGCTCCAATAAAGGTGTGTTTCCAACGCCTGTTCTACCTTGGATTTCTTCAATTTCTTCCAATGTATAACCTGTTTCCTCCATCATTCTTTCATAATCAAAGGCTATACTGCCAGATTCAAAAATTTCATAATCTATGCCTACAGCCTCTTTCATTATTTCTCCCCTTCTAGCCATGACAGCATCGTAATTCATATCTTTAATCATTGTTTTCACCGTCCTCTGCTAATATTTCCTTCGCTTGACGACCGATATACAGCAATTCGGGTACTGATTTTCCAAAATCATGCTTATAGTAGGGATTTACTTCAATTAATGTACCTTCAATTGTCCTTCCTATATACGTTTCCACCTTTACCTTGTCTCCAAAATTTGCACTCTCGTCTAACAGAAATCCTTTATCCCACATTTCCAAAGGTACTTTTTGAGTATCCTCTGGAATATTAGTAGCCCTTTGTCCTACTTCTAAAACAATATTGTGAATTCTAACCCAATCTCCGCGTTTTGCGTCCATTGTAATCCCACCTTTCTACTAATCATAGCCATTAGTCTTCTATAAAATCTCTCATATCTCCCATAATAGCCCTTGGTACTGGCAAATCAATCATGGTTTTTAATCCTGGCCTTGCGTTGATTACATTTGGTATCATGTTGACAGTCATGGCGATAGTACCTATACCACCAGGCACTTCTGGTGTTATTTGCATATTTATATTAGGAGTACCCTTAATTGTAATATAATCCCCAGTAGTTCCCCCTTCCAATTGTGGTTCCACTTGTTGAGGATGTAGCATTTCAATTTTCATCTCGCCGTCCACATACCCAAACCCTTTCATATTGCATCCAGCAACGTCCCCTGGCTGAACTTCAGCATTAGGTGCTTTTCTATAAACAGATGACACTATGGGAGCCCTAGAAAGCTCTATTTCGTCTGATAATTTCCATCCCAATGCATCCGATATCATATTTATAGACTCTGGAAATCCTACGTGTCCTGCCAATGTTCCATCTTCTACTCTTTTATTAAAATCATCTACACTTATGCCCACACCCTGCTCGTGCATTACAGCTGGCCCAAAGGGAGAAAGATTGTTTACCCTTTCGGCTTTTATACTATTGACATCGATACAAGCACCTGTCAAAGTAATTACCAGTAAATCCATAATTAATCCTGGATTGATTCCAGTTCCCAAAACAGTGACGCCGTTTTCTTTTGCTACTTTGTCCAATTCCTCTGCTAATTCTGGTTCCTGGGCCTTTGGATATGACATCTCCTCTGCAGTAGAAATTACGTTAATCTTTCTTTCGAGGCAATATTTTATTTTGTCAAAGTTGTCTTTTGTAAAAGAATCAGTGGCTATAATGACTACATCTGCAGCACCTTCTTTGATTACGTCTTCATAAGAACCAGTCAGTAAATCTCTTCTGTCCTCTCGCTCTATGTCTAGGAAATCGTACATACTTTTCCCAATTTTGTCTCCTCTTACTATGGCTCCTACTACGTCGACGCCTTTTTTATTTAGGAGCATTTCTGTAATCCCCTTTCCCATGGCTCCTAAACCCCAAACTATTACTTTTACATTTTCCTTCTTCATTAACTTTACCTCCTTAGTTCATTTATTTTAGTAAAAAATTGCCCTAAATTAATAAATCCCATTTTAAAAATATTATTGGTTTAGGGAAATTACTGCAAGCATCCTATTGGTTGTACCTTTTTCTTTCCTATATGAGAAAACTGTATCTGTATTACATGATGTACAATAATCGCTTAAATATATGTTTTCTTTTCTAATTCCGGCATTTAATAGATTAACCATGTTGACATTCCAAAGGTCTAAATATATTTTATTGTCTTTTTCCACAAGGATATGGGAATTATAAGGGTACCTTTCCTTAAATAAAATGGCAACTTCCTCTCCAATTTCATAACAGCATACCCCTATGGATGGACCTAGGGCAACGTGAATATCCTTTAATCTTGAACTGAAATCCTTCACCATATAATTTACCATTACTTGAGCAATATTGTTTAATGTACCCTTCCAACCAGCATGGGCCATTCCAATGACCTTATTTACTTTGTCATAAAAATATATAGGAACGCAATCGGCATGATAAGTACTAAGGGCAATACCCTTAATATTAGTTATTAATCCATCCACTTCTACTTTTTTTACATCAGAATTACATTGTTCTTTAATTATTATGACATCTGTGCCGTGAACCTGCCTCGTAGAATAGATTTTTTCTTTAGGAACGCTGATGACCTGACTTAAATCGTCAAATATATTATTCTGTTTCCAACCTAATCTAGTAGTAAATAAGTGTTTCATATTTTCATCGAAAGTAAAACCTTCTATTTCAAAATACAATATGTCTTTGTAGTTCTTTTTTATGATACCCATATCTATCTACCCTCGTCTAATATCTTTTTTAACTCTTCCATAAATGAATTTATGTCCTTAAATTGTCTATAAACTGAAGCAAATCTCACATATGCCACATCGTCAATATTTTTTAACATATTCATGACCATTTCCCCAATGGCCTCTGACGTTATTTCCTTTTCTAGGGAAAAAGACCTTTCAACCTCATCTACAATTTTCTCTATGGTATCCATAGGTACAGGTCTCTTTTCACATGCCTTTATAATTCCATTTAATAATTTATTTCTATCATAAGTTTGCCTATTGCCTCCTTTTTTTATTATCATAAGAGGCGTCTCTTCAATTTTTTCATAAGTGGTAAACCTCTTACCACAACTTATACATTCTCTTCTCCTTCTTATTGCTTGTCCTTCCCCTATAGGTCTAGAGTCTATAACCTTTGACTCATCGTGTGAACAAAATGGACATTTCAAGTAATCACCTTCTTTTGATCGTATTAGATACGTAAAATTTTAACTATTACAATTTAATTATAGTATATTGAATGGTAAATGTCTATTTAGATATTTCCTTTTTATAGTCAACTAAAATGGTATCTGTACCTATTTTAACGATATTATTCCAATCAATAATTATTTCCAAATTCTTTCCAAATATGCCTAATATCTTGCCTGTCCCTGAAATTACCAGTGAATCTATATATCCTTTTTCTAAATTTAATTCAAAATCGTCTACATATCCCATCCTTTCGCCATTGTTAATATTAATTATTTCTTTTTCTCGTATCTCCGATAATTTTAACACAATCCCACCTCTTCTCATATTTTTTCCCCTATTATGAATATATAATAATAGGACAAATATATGACAAATTTGGTGGGATTAATATTATACACTAAATATGTTTTCTCATTTGCCTAAGGGCATTTTTTTCAAGTCTTGAGACTTGGGCCTGAGATATACCTATTTCGTCGGCTACTTCCATTTGGGTTTTTCCCTCGTAAAATCTAAGGTTTAATATTTGTTTTTCTCTGCCATTTAGTTTTTCAATTGCCTCCCTTAGAGCTATTTCTCTAAGCCATATTTCCTCCTCTGCCTTTTCATCTTTTATCTGATCCATGACGAAAATAGCATCTCCGCTGTCGTGGAATATGGGCTCAAATAATGAAATCGGCTCTTGAATTGCCTCCAATGCAAATACTATTTCTTCTTTGGGTAAATTTAATTCTTCTGCTATTTCATAAATAGTTGGTTCCTTTGAATTTCTGTTAATTAATTGTTCTCTGGCTTGCAGTGCCTTGTATGCTATATCTCTAAGGGATCTAGATACGCGGATGGAGTTATTGTCTCTTAGATATCTTCTTATCTCACCTATAATCATAGGTACAGCATAGGTAGAAAACCTGACATTCTGACTTAAATCAAAGTTGTCTATGGCCTTGATTAACCCTATGCAGCCAACTTGAAATAAGTCGTCAACATGTTCTCCCCTTCTATTAAATCTTTGTATTATGCTGAGGACCAACCTTAAATTGCCTTGGATAAATTCCTCCCTTGCCTTTAAATCACCTGCTTTTATTTTGATAAACAGGGCTTGCATTTCCTCATTGGTGAGGACAGGGAGTTTTGATGTGTTTACACCACATATCTCTACTTTAGATACATGCATTCATTTTCATCCTTTCATGCTGTATTCCCCCTTTCTCTAAAAATTATTACCTCTATTGTTTTTTTTATTCAATATAAGCTATTGAAAGAAAACCTATTTACATTAGCTTTACCATTTCTTTCCTGAGCCTTTTTATAATTCTTTTTTCAAGCCTCGATATATAAGATTGGGATATGCCCAGGAGATCAGCTACTTCTTTTTGGGTCATTTCATTGCCATTATGTAATCCAAATCTCAGCTCAATAATGGTTTTTTCCCTCCCGGATAATTTTTCTATTGCCTGAGACAACAACAATTTATCCACTTCTGATTCTATATCCTTGAAAATTACGTCACCATCAGTACCTAAAATATCAGATAATAATAACTCATTTCCATCCCAATCTATATTTAAAGGTTCATCTAGGGATATTTCAGATTTCATTTTACTGGTTCTTCTTAGATACATTAAAATCTCATTTTCGATACATTTTGAGGCGTAGGTTGCCAATTTTATTTTTTTATCTGGATCAAATGTATTCACTGCCTTTATAAGTCCAATTGTACCTATAGAAATTAAATCTTCTATAGATATCTTTGTATTTTCAAATTTCCTTGCTATATAGACCACAAGCCTTAGATTCCTTTCAATTAATATTCCCTTTACAGTGTCGTCTTTTTTCAGCAAAGACAAATAATGAGATTCTTCTTCCGGTTTCAAAGGCGGAGGCAATACTTCACCACTGCCAATATAATAAACGCCCTTTATCAAATTTATCTTTTTTAATATTCTGTATAGTAACAGTTTAAACCTTACTATTATTTGCACTATCATGTTTTTCCCCCTTTTTTATGTTCTCTAGATTTAAAAGCCCCATATACTGTTCATCTGTGGATAGTTTTCCATTGTATATGGTGACAATTACGTCTTTATAGATCTCGCCCTTAGATTTACTTATTAACTCTACATAATCAGGTCTAAATCCAAGTAAAATTCCATTTACTGAGCCAATGGAATTGTAGGGAATCAACCTTATATCCATTTCCTCTCCAATTTCCCTCATTAACTTTTCTAATACTAGGTAGTCATTTTCCTTTTTTTTCTCAAATACTTCCCTAAATGAAACTGGTAATATGTGGGCAATAGTGCTGTATTCAACGACAATTACCGGATTTTTTGATATAGGCTCCACAAGGGAATTTCCACTGTCGTTTAAAAGTTTAACTTGTACTTTATTGTCTTTATAAAATAATTGCATTTGTACGATTTCACGTTCTTTTAAATTCTTTTCCTCGTAGTATTGAAAGATATTTTTTATCATTACTCCGCTTAGGAAAATTCCAGAAACAAGGTATTTAGCAGGAAAGCTGCTAAAACTACCATAGCTCTGGGGAAATTCTCCTATATTACTTAGCAGGAAATATAATCCAATACTTGCACCTGCAAAAACAAATGATACAGTATAGAATGCAACTAACTGCTTTACAAATAACCTAACTGTTCTGGCATCATATGCTAATTTTACTATTAATATAGAAACAAGGATTTTTACGATAGAATTTGTAAATATCACCCTTGTGTTCGTAAACAATAAGAAGGGATAAATACCTGCTATAGCTGATGCAAGAAGAATTCTCCTTTTTTTAATATCTGTCTTAGTTACCTTTTTTGTTATGAGAAAGATAGAATAATTTACTAAAAAGTTCTCTATAAATAGATACTCTGCTATTATATACAAAGAAATTCCCCCATAAATAATTTAACCTGATATGCTTTCTACTTCTTTTAAATAATTATAGGACATTTCCTTTGATTTTTTTGTCGTACTATAGTAAATAAAAAAAACGTATCTCAACAATAAGATACGTAATTTTTGTTTATTAATTAGGTTTTTTGTCTTTTCTCCTCAAGAAAATCGGTATATCCAATTCGTCTTCGTCGTCGCTTGAGGCCGCAACATCTATATTTTTCCCTACATTGGATAGTACCCCCGTCAATTTCCCTACAGAATCAAAGTCGAATCCTGTAGCTATTACAGTTATTTTTATTTCTTCCTTCAATGTATCATCTATACCTGCTCCAAATATAATATTGGCATCTTTATCAACAGAGGCTCTTATTAAATCTGCTGCCTCATTTACCTCAAATATGCCCATATCTCCACCGCCAGTAATATTTAGCAGCACTGATTTTGCCCCTTCTATGGAAGTTTCCAACAATGGGGACCTAATAGCCTGTTTGGCAGCCTCAGTGGCCCTATTATCACCTGCCGCTTTGCCAATTCCCATATGGGCTATGCCCTTATTATACATAATAGTCTTTACGTCTGCAAAATCTAAATTTATAAGATTAGGTACAGCAATTAAATCTGATATGCCTTGTATCCCTTGCTTTAGTACCTCATCTGCCATTAAAAATGCCTCTATCATGGTTGTCTTTTTGTCTGCAACCTGAAGTAATCTGTCGTTAGGTATGGTAACTAAGGTATCCACCTTTGATCTAAGTTCATCGATACCTTGTTCGGCATGTTGTTGTCTCTTGGGTCCCTCAAAAGTAAATGGTTTAGTTACAACTCCTACAGTAAGTATACCTAATTCTTTGGCTATCTCTGCCACTACTGGAGCTGCACCTGTACCAGTGCCCCCGCCCATTCCCGCTGTAATAAATATCATATCGGCACCTTTTACTACCTCTACAATATCATTGCGGTTTTCTTCTGCTGCCTTTGCACCGATTTCAGGATTTGCACCTGCACCTAAACCTTTAGTCAGTTTCTCTCCCAATTGTAGTTTTACTTCCGCCTTTGAAGAGTTCAGGGCTTGTCTATCTGTGTTTAAAGCTATAAAATCCACACCTCTGACCCCATTTTCTACCATTCGATTTACTGCGTTGTTTCCACCGCCACCTACGCCAATTACTTTTATTTTAGCGAATTGATCCACATCTACATCAAAATCAAACATACTATTTCCCCCTTGTCTTATTGGTTACCTAATTTGAATTTTCGAGTATTTTTTAATCAGTTTCTTTTTTTCTAAATAGAATTATTCTTCTTATTTTGGCAAAATTCTCGAATAGCCTTCCTCCAAATGTAAATATTGCTGCATAATATAGTGGTACACCTAGCTTATCTCCTAAGTATGCTAAAAATGCCGCCAAAACTGCATTCCCAAAAAAACCCGAGATAAAGATATTTATATTAAAGTTTTTTTCTAGGTTTGATCTGATACCTCCAAAGACCGAGTCTAAGCAAGCCAATATAGCAACAGAAATATACAGGGAATAGGAAGTATTATATGTGTATGGCATGATGAAACCTATTACAATTCCAATTAGAATTCCTATGAGTGCAAAAAACAATTTAATCATCCTCTCCTAATGGTTTGGCAAATCTATAGTTGAAGGCTCCTCTATAAGCAGGTATATATACTATATCTTCTACTGTCGTTTCAAAACCAATGTTGTAAATCTTGAGAATATCTCCATATGTCCCCGGTGCATTTACTGAGGCATATAATAGCTTTGGATCACCGATTGCCTTAATTACAAAGGGCGTAGCAGTACTTCTGCCGTTTATCCTAATTGTAGGACCTGCACATTTAATTTCAGATGTAGACAATACTCTCTCGCCATTTACGCTGATGGCCTCAGCGCCAGCTACTTTTAAATCGTTTAATATATTTAATATATCCACATCATGTATTAAATCGTCGTTTAAATCAAAGCCATAGGATCTTTCTTCCGGATTGTCATACATACTTATTACAATTCCAGGACCTTTTAAGGAAATTTGTCCTGAGTACAATTTATTATATCTAATATCTTCACTTAAGATATCTAATATATTGTCGTCTCCCTTTGCAATATTTTCAAGTAAGGTCAATTCTTCCTCTTTCGCCTTCAGTATTCTGTTTAATTCCGATATCTCATTATTTAAAGATGTGATTTCGGCCTTAGTGGCCTGCAAAGATTTTATGGTGACAGGTGTAAATGTCTCTAGTTTCATCTTAATTTGTGTCGCAATAAAAATACCTACGATTACACTAAATATAGTTAAAATAATCTTGGGTTTATGTTTATTCATAATATCCCCCTATCAATTAGAATTTTCTTCTACGGGAATACTATATATGAATTCTTTGACTTTTCTTGACTTTGGAATAGTTATGTTCTTTTCTTGATACACTTGTACTAAATAGTCATAGGCCCTAAGCATGGTCACTATGCCTCCCTTTAAATTTAAAGCGGCCTCTAAGGTATCGGCCTTTCCAATTGCTTTTATTACTATAGGAGTGCTAGTAGAGACTCCATTGATTTCGATGTGATTACCAGCCTTTTCTATTTCTGTAAAGGATGTATATCTCTGATCGTTTATAGATATTGCTTCTGCATCTGCTGCATTTAAAACGGATATGACCTGTAGTACTAAATCTAGTTCGTCTATTATACTGTACATCTCACCATACTCAATGTCTACAGGCGGATCGTTTATTTCCATTACAACTCCCGGCCCTTCCAAATCTAAATATCCTGCCAACATTCTATATTTCATAGTATCGCTATATAAGTTTTCTACATATACGTTTTTGTCAACCTCTTCCATCTCGTATTGTTTTATTTTACTTTCCAGTTCTTCTATGGATTTGGACAAAGCTTCTCTTTCATTTTGAGCTTTCTTTAATTCTGCAGCAAGCTGCTGTGCTCTTTGGGTAGGCAGTACCCCATCTCCGATGGTTTTGTTAATGGTTTTAAATTGAATAGATAAAATAATTCCAAGAAAAATGGATACTAAAGTAAGCGCTACGTATTCTTTAATTTTTTTCATCATATCTCTCCTACTCTTCCTTGAGAACAATAATAGGATTGTCACCTTTATCCATTAATATCATCTTACAAGATAACTCTTTTTTTTCAATGTCTTTTATTACTTCATTTAATAGTTTCAACTTATATTCTACATTATTTATAGGGCCAAAGGCAACATTAATACCATTATTTAATACAATATTGATATTGTTATTATCTACCATATATATTTCATCCATTTTTGTCAATAATCCAATATCAGTGCTTTCTATAATGAATTCTAAATTGTCTTTGTTTCCCTCTATTTTATTTAAATTATCGGTTATATTTATACCGTCTATGCTAATTCCATAAAACATAGGCAATTTTTCATCTTCATAATCTCTAATATCTAGTATATACCCTTCATAGTCAATTACAATTATGGAAAAGTCCTTTTTTATTTGAGCAGTTTCTTTTCTTTCACTGATGTTTACTATAATATCCTTGGGATATTTTCTTTTTATTTTAACTTCTTTTACATAAGGCAATTTAACAAGATTAGCCTGAGCATTTTTTAGACTTACCCTAAAGATATTTTCCCCAATATTTATTGGAGTGGCAAAAATAATTTCTTCATTTGTCAATTTATTATTTCCATATACGGAGATGTCTCTAATTACGAAAAAGTCAGAGTTGATTGCATAGATTCCTATGGTAAGTGCAATTATACATAAAAGAAATATACGAAACAAAAATTTTCTTCGCTTTCTTTTTTTTTCAACTCTAGTTAATTTTTTCATAGTTACACCTCTAGCTTGTCCTTTCAACTAATTAGCAGCATCGCTGCTAATTAGTTTTTTCAATATCTGCCCCTAAGTTTTGTAATATAATATGGAGGTTTTCATATCCTCTTTCAATATGGAAAATCTGACTTATTTCTGTAGCACCTTTCGATGCCAATCCTGCTAAAGTCAGTGCAGCACCACCTCTCAAATCCTTGGCAGTCACTTTAGCACCTGTTAATTCCTTCACTCCATTTACCACGGCTACTCTACCGAAAATCTTAATATTTGCACCCATCCTAGTCAGTTCTTCTGCGTGTTTATACCTATTTTCAAACACAGTTTCGCAAATAATACTGGTTCCACCAGCAATTGACAATAAGGCCATCATTTGAGCCTGCATATCAGTTGGAAACCCAGGGTAAGGTAATGTTTGAAGCATTTCAATAGAATTCAACTTTTTTGGGCCAGATACTTTTATCGTGTTTTCATTGGCGTATATTTGGGTTCCTGTCTCCCTTAACTTTGCAATAATACTAAGTAAGTGATCGACGATCACATTTTTTAAAATAATATCTCCGCCTGTAATTGCCGAGGTAACCATTAATGTTCCAGCTACAATTCTGTCAGGGATTATGGTATGGGTTACATCTTTAAATGTTTTAACTCCTTCAATAGTTATAACGGATGTGCCTGCCCCTGAAACCCTTGCCCCAGATTTATTTAGGTAATTCTGCAAATCAATAATTTCCGGTTCCCTAGCTGCATTCCTAATGACTGTAACTCCCTTTGCAGTTACAGCAGCCAAAATAATGTTTTCAGTGGCACCCACCGAAGGGTAATCTAACTGTATGTCAGCTGCCATAAGTCCTTCGGTTCTACAATATAATTGTCCATAAGACTCCTCTATTTCTGCTCCCATATGCCTTAGAGCCTTTAAATGCAAGTCTATGGGCCTTGGGCCGATTTCGCACCCACCGGGATAAGTGATTACAACCTCCTTTGTCCTAGACAACATGGATCCCATGAGAATAATGGATGATCTCATTTCCCTGACTAAATCTTCCGGAATTACTATTTGGTTTAAGGTCCTTGAATCGACCATTATTGTATTTCCTACTCTTTCAACAATACAACCCAGGGATATTAAAATTTCTTCCATTATCTCCACATCTCTTAGGTTTGGAATGTTTAATATTGTGCTCCTATTGTTGCCGATTACAGTAGCTGCTAATATTGGAAGGACTGAGTTCTTCGCTCCTAATACAGATGTTTCTCCGACTAATTTGTTTCCACCATTGATAATATACTTTTCCACTAAACCACCTCCGCATCCAATAAATGTTTATAACATATTATGCATTGGTGAATTTAGGGTTACATCTTATTTATTTACTAGGGGGATTAACAGTTCGTAAATCTTTTCAGAAACGTTTTTCTGCCCTAGTTTTTTACTGTTTTCTTTCATTTGCGACAATTTGTTACTATTGTAGACTATATTATATATAATACTATTTAAATAGTCATCCTTTATATCCTTCTCAAGTACTAAAATTGCAGCTCCTTCGTTTTCAAATACTCTAGCATTATACTCCTGATGGTTTTCAGCGGTATAGGATTTAGGTATCAATATACTGGGTACTCCTACTGCAGCTATTTCTGCAAGGGTAATAGCACCGGCAGAGGTTATAACCAGAGTTGCAATATTCAATGCTTCAGGTATTTGATAAAAATATGGATAAATTCTGATATTATTGCCCAATACAATACCGTTTTCCTTGACTTTATTTATAAATTCGTCGTACAAACGCTTTCCAGTAATATGAATTAATTGAATATCCTTGTTTTTCTGGGAAATGTCCTTCATAAATTCAAATATGGCATCATTTAACGCTCTTTGTCCTCCGCTTCCCCCGAAAGACAGTATAAAAGGGGACTTTGTACCTATGTTTAGTTTCGCATAAGCTTGATTTTTATCAATTTCGTTTATTTCCTTACGAATCGGATTACCTGTTATAAAAACTTTATCTGGATGTTTGAAATACTTCCGAGATTCCTCAAATGTAGCTGCTACTTTATCCACGTATCTTGACAGAATTTTATTCGTTATTCCAGGATAGGCATTCTGTTCATGTATAATAGCAGGAATTCCTTTTTTCTTTGCCATATAGACCACTGGCCCACATACATAGCCCCCTGTACCAATGACAATGTCCGGCTTGAATTTCTTAACTATATTCTTGGAATCCAGTATTCCCAATAGAAGTTCCTTCAATGCCATAAGTGATTCTTTATTGATTTTCCTTGGCATACCCTTAACCCTTATGGTATCAAAATCATATCCAGCCTTGGCAACCAGTTCCTCTTCTAAACTATTCTTTGTCCCTACATAAAGTATTTTAGCGTTCTTATCCCTGGATTTAATTTCGTCAGCGATGGCCAATGCGGGGTAAATATGTCCGCCAGTGCCTCCACCTGTTATTAAGTACCTCACTGTCTTCAACTCCTATCTAAGTTTGCATGTCTCGAAATATTTAAAAGTATTCCTATTGCTGACATATAGATCATTAACGAGGAACCGCCATAGGATATAAAAGGCAATGTAATTCCCGTAGTAGGTATAGAAGAAGTAACTACTGCAATATGAACTAAGGATTGAACGGTAACTAAGGCAGTGATGCCAGATGCCAAATAAGAGCCGAAGGTATCTTCTATGCTCAGGGCTATTCTTATGCCCCTCCATATAAGTATCATAAAAATTACAATAATCGCAAAGGTCCCAAGGAACCCCAATTCTTCCCCAATAATTGAAAAAATAAAGTCATTGTAAGATTCTGGTATATAAAAAAACTTCTGTCTGCTTTTTCCCAGTCCTAGTCCAAATAGGCCGCCTGAACCCAAGGCATACAAAGATTGGACTGCTTGCCAACCTATATCCAGTTTATATGCAAAAGGGTCCTTAAATGCAATTAATCTATCTAATCTATAGGCATTTTTCTCACCTGTTACCGCCAGTACTCCTAATCCAACTGTAAATATAGACAAAAATAATAAGTGTAGAATATTCATACCTGAAACAAAAAAAACGCCTAATAATGTTGCTCCCAAGGTAATCGTTGTCCCTAAATCTTTTTGTATGTAAATTGCCATTGTTGCAATCCCAATTATAATTAGTGCAGGTAACGTACCATGGATAAAAGATGGTATCTTTTCCTTTTTATTAGAAAGAAAACTGGAAAGAAATATTATGGAGCCAATCTTAACAGCATCAGAAGGCATAAAAGTAGTGAACCCAAAATTCAGCCATCTCCTCGCCCCTTTTAATTCCATCCCTAGTCTAGTAAACAGTAAGCCTACTAAAACTAAGGAAAAAATAAATATCCAAAGAGAATACCTTTTCCACAACTTATAATCTATATTCATACATAGTAAAAGACCTGCTAATCCTATTAAAGCAGCAAATATCTGTTTTTTCAGGAAATGATAGCCATTGTTAAAATCCTGCATTGCCTCTGGCCAAGAGGCACTAAAAACCATGATAATTCCTATGAACACTAATATTAGGGTTGATAATAGGAGGCTAAAATCAACAGCCTTTTTACTTTTAATTGTCCGCGTCTTTGCCACTTTCTTTCACCTCTAAGTCGTGAACTATTTTTTTAAAATCAATACCTCTTTCCTCAAAATTGTTATACATGCCCCATGATGCACAGGCCGGTGACAATAAAATATTATCCCCCTTTACTCCAATTTTATAGGAGACGTGAACAGCTTCTTCCATGTTTTCAACCATATGAATGTTTTCAAACTCATGCCGTAAGGCAGCTTCTTTTATCTTTTCCTTTGTTTGCCCTAATAATATAATATCCCTTACTTTCCCATGAAATGATTTAATTAACGTATCAAATTCTATTCCCTTATCATATCCTCCAGCTATGAGTATAATAGGTTCATCAATAGCCTCAATGGCATTAATTGTAGAATCTGGGTTGGTTCCCTTAGAATCGTTGTAAAATGAAATTCCTCCTATGGACCTGACATACTCACCTCTATGTTCAACTCCTGGAAACTCTCTTAAGGCACTTTCTATGCTCTTTAAATCTATATCCATAGCCCAAGCAATGGCAATGGCAGCAAGGGCATTTTCTAAATTATGTTTTCCAAGTATTTTTAGTTCCTCACTGGGAATTACAATCTCTTCTTTCTCTCCATTATTTATTATAATATTTTCTTCCTTTTTATAAACACCTTTTTCTAAGATTTGGGAGGAACTGAACCAAATAATATTTGAATTTATCTCCTTTTCCATTTTTCTAAGGGTTTCGTCTTCGTAATTTAACACTGTAAAATCGTCAAAATCTTGATTTTTAAATACTTTTTTCTTCGCATCTATGTAGTTATTTATACTGCCATGCCAATCTAAATGGTCGGGGGTAATATTTGTAATCAGGCTTATCTTGGGCTTGAAATATACGGTGTTTTCCAATTGAAAACTACTAGTCTCCACTACAAATACGTGATCCTTCTCGGAATTAATCATATCCCATAAAATACCTACTCCAATATTGCCCGATTTATGAACATTGTAACTGGCCTTCTTGAAAATCTCTGCCACTAAAGCCGTAGTTGTCGTCTTTCCATTGGTTCCCGTAATAGCTATTATGTTCTCCGTATTGGAAATTCTATAGGCTAGCTCAATATCCGTTATTATTTCAATATTTCTAGTATTGGCTCTAAATAGTATGGGATTTGTCGGAGGTATACCTGGGCTTTTTATTATAAGGTCAATATTTTCTAGATTTATATCATTTGTTCCTAAGTGTTTTTCCACGTAGATTTCTCCTATTTTGTTAAAGAAATCTTTTAACTCCTCCTCTGATTTATTATCCGATACCACAATGTGTGCACCTAAATGGTTCAAAGCTTTTACTGTAGATAGACCGGATATTCCTAATCCTAATACCAATACATTTTTATTTTTTAAAAACATTAAATCTACCTTCTTTCTTTAACTTAAACTAATTAAACCTATTAAGCTAAGAATTACTGTTACTGTCCAAAATACGGCAACTACTTTTATTTCTTTCCAGCCTTTTTGCTCAAAGTGATGGTGTAGTGGGCTCATAAGGAAAACTCTTTTGCCAGTGGTCTTATATGAGATAACTTGAATAATGACCGACAGGGCCTCTGCAAAATAGATGCCCCCTACTATGGGTATAATTAAAGGTAAATTCAGAAGAATTGCAATGGCAGAAACTGCCCCACCCAAGGCCATAGACCCAGTATCACCCATAAAAACCCTTGCAGGATAGACATTGTGAATCAAAAAACCTAAACAAGCCCCTGCCAGGGTTGTAGAAAATATAGAAATGCTTACCATTCCTAAGTTTAACGCAACTAATCCAAAAAAGGAAAGTACTATTAGAGTTACACCTGATGCCAAACCATCTAGACCATCAGTTAAGTTCACACTATTTACTGTACCTACCACGACAAATGCTATAAAAGGAACGTAAAATACCCCTAAATCCAAATACTGATTACTTAAAAATGGTACAATTAACTTTGTCCCCAATACAGAAGTAGATAGCTGATAGAAAGCTAAAGCTGCAGCCACAAGTATTTGCCCTACAAGCTTTTGATATGCCCTTAGTCCTAAGGAACGCCTTTTTACCACTTTTATATAATCATCTATAAATCCTATCAGTCCAAATCCAAAGGTAGACATTAACAGTATTAGCATATCCTTATTAAGCATTCCCGACGTCAATATTGTAATAACTAGGGCAATAACTATAATTAATCCTCCCATTGTAGGAGTACCCGATTTTACAAGATGGGTCTGGGGCCCATCGTCTCTAATAGATTGACCAATTTTTAATCTTTTCAACATCGGTATCATAATGGGCCCAAGGATTAGAGTTATTAAAAAGGAAATTACAATATTTCTAAGAATGTCTATGTATTCGACCATAGCTTTCTCCTCTCTAGTAAGTATAAATTATATTTTTTTCTTCAAATGCTCTAGAACGATTTGCCTCTCGTCAAATGGAACTGTCTCTCCTTTAACTATGGTATACAATTCATGTCCTTTTCCTGCTAGTAAAATAATGTCTTGTGGCTTTGCAATATCTAGGGCATATTCTATCGCTTTTTTTCTATCTACTATTTTAACATATTCACCCTTTGTTCTCATCATTCCAATCAAAATATCATTTATAATATTTTCTGGTTCTTCAAATCGTGGATTATCAGAGGTTACTATAGAAATATCAGCGTGATTCCCAACAGTTTCTCCCATCTCAGGCCTTTTGCTCCTGTCTCTATTCCCACCAGCTCCAAAAACTACAATCTTTCTGCCCTTAGCAAATTCATCTATTACAGTCAAAACTTTTTCCAGGCCATCTGCTGTATGTGCAAAATCTATGATAACAGTATAATCAGTATTAGTTGGAACTACTTCGAATCTTCCCTTTATTCCTTCAATCGATTCGAGTCCCCTTTTAATTGTATCTAAATCAATGTCATAGGCAATGGCACATGTTGCTGCTGCCAAAGCATTATATACACTAAATTCCCCTGGTATATTTAAGGTTACAGGAATGTTGCCTTTCGGCGTATAAAGTTTAAAACCTACTTTATTTAAGGTTAATTTTATATCTGAGGCGTAAACATCGCTTTTATTTTTAATTCCGTATGTCAATAAGGGTATCTCATCGCCTATTAAATTTGCAAGTTTCTTTCCATATTGGTCGTCAATGTTGATTATATTATATTTTCTCGTCTTAGAAAATAGTTTAACCTTGCTTTGAAAATAGCTATCCATAGTCTTATGGTAGTCTAAGTGATCCTTAGTTAGATTGGTAAATAATCCAACGTCAAAAAACATGTAGTTTACCCTCTTTAATTCCAACGCATGGGAAGATACCTCCATTATGACAGTATCTAATTTCCCAGTTACCATTTGCTTTAATATATTTTGAATTGTCAGGGAGTTGGGGGTGGTGTTATCAATGCTTATTTCCTCGTCCCCTATTATAGCTCCCATGGTACCGATTATGCCAGTTTTTTTACCTTCCTCTTCAAAGATCTTTTTAATAAAGTATGAGGTAGATGTTTTACCGTTTGTACCTGTTATGCCGATTGTATCAAGGCTATCCCAAGGATTGCCAAAAAAACTATTGGATAACCACGCCAAAGCATCTATGGAGTCTTCCACTTTGACTACTACTATATCCTGCGCTATTTCCATTTCTCTTTCTAAAACTACCGCTACGGCACCTTTGTCAATTGCACTATTGATAAACTCATGTCCATCGGCTGTATATCCTTTTTCTGCAACAAATATGTCTCCTTTTTGTACTTTTCTAGAGTCATTTTCAATTCCAGATATTCCAACATCAATATTTCCTTTTAACAACTTGAATTCATAATTGCCTAATAAATCTCTTAATTTCACACTACCACCTACCTTCCGGGGATTTAGTTAATTAAAAGGCAACTTTTAAAGTTGCCCTCTTATATTACTCTTTAGTCATTCCAAATTCAACTATTATTTTTGAATCACTGTACACAGCCCTTCCTGCAGGAGGGTCTTGGTCTTTTACTATACCTTCTCCTTTTAGTTCATAACTCAAGCCTAATTCATCTAGTATCTCCATGACTTCATTTCTATCTTTATCTATTAGTAAAGGCATAATTATGTGGTTTTCTTCTCTTTCGTTGAAATATAAGTCTACTATGGAACCTTTCTGAATTTCTGTACCAGGCAATGGGAACTGGTCTATGACAGTTGATTCCGCAGTCAACTCTAAATATTCTGTGGTATATTTAAATCCTATTTCCGTTAATATCTTGCCTGCCTCTCCAATCTTCAAGTTTCTAATATCTGGTACTATTTCCGTCTTGAGAATATTTTCCTTTTCCTCCTCTGTAAATACAGGAGTTATTTCAAGATAGTTTAAGGTCTCCTCTAAGACATCCCTAGCTACTGGTGCAGCAACGGTACTACCATAATATTGCCCTGCACTGGGCTCATCTATGAGAACCAATATTGCCAATTGTGGGTCATCTACAGGAGCCACAGCGGCAAAAGATGCTATGTATTTTCCAGGAGCATATGAGCCATCAATTATTTTTTGTGCTGTACCGGTCTTGCCTCCAACCCTGAAACCAGGGATATATGCGTTGTTTCCCGATCCTTCTAACACAACTTGCTCCAGCATGTAAAGCATTGTTTTTGATGTAGATTCTGATATTACTTTTCTCTTGACAACGGGTTCAAAGGCTTTAACTACATTTCCCTCGTCATCTATCAGCTCTTTTACTAATCTGGGTTCCATTAAATTTCCACCGTTTACTATGGCAGATAATGAGTTTACCAATTGTAAGGGTGTAATCGCTATACCATGTCCATAGGACATAGTGGCTAGCTGCACTTCCATTATATTTTTTGCATCGGAAGGTATTATACCTCCTTGCTCCCCATTTAAATCGATGCCTGTTGTCTCGCCAAATCCAAAACCCTTAATATACTTTAGCAGCAAATCCCTCCCTACTTGTCTACCTAAGTTTACAAATGCCACGTTGCATGAATTGTTCATTGCTTCAACTAAAGTCTGATCACCATGAGGATTATACCATCTAGAACACTTAAGTTCCACTCCCTTTATATCCCTGACAAATCCGTTACAATAAAAATGAGAATCTGTACTGGCAATATTTTCTTCTAATGCAGCTGCGGCAGTAATCATCTTGAACGTAGAGCCAGGCTCATAAATGTCACTGATAGCTATATTTCTCCACATCTCATACCATTTATTCAATAAATCACCTTGCGATAAATTAGCCCATTCTTCCTTAAGCTCCTCATCTAAAGGCACTCTAGGATCATTTGGATCATAATCAGGCTTATTTGTCATGGCTAGAATATCCCCTGTATTAGGATCCATCATAAGTATGGTTACATTTTTTGCATTGTTTAAAATTAATGCCTCTTCGGCAGCTTTATCTGCAAAATGTTGTATTACTTCGTCTATGGTAGTTATAATTGATACGCCATCAGAAGCTTCATAAATCTTTTCTTCATCAAAGGGCAATTGTCTACTGTATGAATCAGTAGTCTTTATCCATTTCCCTGGGGTTCCAGTTAAGTATTTATCGTATGTAAACTCAAGTCCTTCTAAACCATTATTGTCAATATCGGTAAAACCTAATACATAAGATGCGAAGTTCTCATATGGGTAATACCTTTTATTGTCATCAACTATATCTATTCCTGGCAATTTTAATTTTCTCAGTTCCGTTGCCTCTTCTTTAGTTATCCATTGCTTTATTCTTTCACTACCTAGGCGTTTAGTTATCTTCTCGTACACCGCCTTCTCATCTAGGTCTAGAACTCTAGCTACCTCCTTCGCAGTTTTTTCTGCATCTTTAATATCCGGTGGGCTAGCCCAAACTGTGGATGCACTAATACTGACTGCTAACTTTTTTCCGTTTCTATCATATATGATTCCTCTTTTGGACTTAATAGTTATTCCTTTTGTCCATTGCTGTAATGCGCCTTTCTTTAGTTCTTCACCTTTAACTATCTGTAAAAATCCCAATCTACCAATAAGTAAAATAAAAAATATCATTATTGAAAAAAATAGAAATAATAGCCTTTTTTTAGATGAATAACTAGGCTTAATCAATGGAAAAACCCCCTACAAAATCTTAGAAAACATACTAAATATACTTTTAAATTTATTACTTAAATTTGCCCTTTCTGCTGTTTCTGTTGTTTCTACGATGTTTTCTCCTACAGTTATATATACAATTTGGTCCTCTGTTGGATAATTCATGCCAAGTTTATTTATGGCATCCTCTTCGATTCTTGCAGAAGATTTGATGCCTTCTAAATCTGCGGCTAAGTTCATTTTGATTTTCTCTAGTTCTATCTTTTCTCTTTCCATCTGAGTGATTTCGTGTCTAATTGTCGTTATATTTGCATACCTTGACAAAATCAATAGTGATATAGACAGAATTATAATAGGTATAATTAGGGCAATATACTTTAATATATTGTCGTTTCCTTTCCTATGTACTTTTCTCGTAGTTCTTTTAGGTTCTTTCTTTACCTCGTATGAACTCTCGGGGTAATAACTAAGTTCTCTTGCTAACAATTTATTCTCCCCCTTTTACATTTAGAACATCAAGTTTCTCACATATCCTAAGCTTTGCAGACCTAGATCTAGGATTTGCAGCTATCTCCTCTTTACTCGGTATAATGGGTTTTCTAGTTACTATATTAATTTCCCGAACCTTGTCGCATGTGCATACTGGCATATTAGGCGGACAAATACAGTCCTTAAATAATTCCCTATAACTCTCCTTTACAATTCTGTCCTCTAGGGAATGAAACGTAATAATGGCAAGCCTTCCATTAGCTTTTAACAATCTAACCATCATCGGTATGGAGTCCCTTAAAACATCCAGTTCTCCATTTACCTCTATCCGTATTCCCTGAAATGTCTTTTTCGCTGGATGATGCCCTTCTTTTCTGGCAGCCTTTGGGATTGCCTTTTTAATAGTAGACACCAATTGGGAAGTAGTATCAATAGACTTTTCCTTCCTTTCTTCTACTATAAACTTCGCAATTCTCTTAGCCCATCGTTCTTCTCCATAATCCCAAATTACCCTTTCAAGTTCTTTTTCGCTATATTTATTTACCACATCCCATGCCGAAAATGAACTGGTATTATCCATTCTCATATCTAAAGGAGCATCCTTATTGTGAGAAAATCCCCTTTGGCTTTCATCTAATTGATGAGATGAAACTCCTATATCTAATAGTATTCCATCTACTCTTTCTATCCTCAAGTCTTCTAATATCCTATCTAGATTTACATAGTTGTCGTGGACAAAGATAACTTTATCCTCAAACTCCCTTAGAACTTCCTTTGCCTTTTTTAGAGCATTCAAATCTTGGTCAATTCCTATTAATTTTCCGTTCTTGAGTCTAGTCAATATTTCCTTTGAATGGCCACCTCCGCCTAGTGTTCCATCTACATATATCCCGTTTTCCTTGATATTTAATCCTTCAATCGATTCCTGTAATAGAACTGATATATGCTCAAAACTCATATTATCTCCTCCTGCTATATACCGAGTTCTGCCATTTTTTCTGCAATGCTGTCATAGCTCAGACTATCATCGTTATTGTATCCATCCCACTCTTCTTTACTCCAAATTTCTAGCCTCGTGGAAACTCCTATTACTATTACATCTTTTTCCAACTTAGAATGTTCCCTTAAATTCGGTGGAATCAGAGCCCTCCCCTGCTTGTCCAACTCACATTCACTAGCTCCTGAAAAGAAAAATCTAACAAATGCCCTTGCATCACGATTGGTAAGTGGTAAATTCTTTAACTTTCCCTCTAAAATCTCCCATTCTTCTTTTGGGTAGACAAACAAGCAATTATCCAATCCTTTGGTCATGACGAATACCTCCCCCAATTCGATTCTGAATTTAGAGGGAATAATTATTCTTCCCTTGTTATCTAATGAATGCTGATATTCACCAATAAACATATTAACCACTCACTTTTTTTGAAAAGTCTACCACTATTCACCACTATTCACCACTTATATTACTATTCTATACTAAATTAACAAATCCTTCCACCCTTTTTTGAAAAAAATTTAATTGGGACTTTAGTCGTATATCGACATAAATCGACGGCATAAAACGCACATAAAAAAACTGCTGGATTATTTCCAACAGTTTTAATCTACTTAGTTAATTTTCTTTTCTTACTATATAAAATTATTAAGGGAATTATGAAACCGATTAAACTCACTAATTGTGCCACCCTGATTTGTCCCAACATCAGACTGTCTGTTCTTAGACCCTCTATGAAGAATCTAATAAAAGAGTACAAGGATAGATATAGTAAGAATATTTCTCCTTGAAATTTTTGTTTCTTTCTGCTATACCACAATAAAAATATAAATACTAGGAGGTTCCAAATGGATTCATATAAAAAGGTAGGATGAACCTTTACACCATTTACCATTATTCCCCAAGGCAAATTTGTAGGACCTCCGTGTGCTTCCTGGTTTGCAAAGTTTCCCCATCTACCAATAGATTGAGCTAATATTAAGCTGGGGGCTGTAATATCAGTCATGGTCCAAAAACTAACCTTCTTCACCTTTGCAAATATAATTGCTACGATAATAGCAGTAATTATCGTACCGTGGATGGCCATGCCGCCATTTCTAATATTTAATGCCTCTATGGGATTGTCTCTGTATAAATCCCAACTAAATATGACGTAGTAAATCCTTGCTCCCACTAAAGATAGGGGTACCTCCCATATTAGCAAATCCAGCAAAGTCTCCTGATCAAATCCTACCCTTTTGGCCTCTTTTAAGGCAATTAATGTGCCAATCAATACCCCTGAAGCAATCAAAATCCCATACCACCTAATGTCTAACCCAAATATTCGAAATGCTACTGGATCCATAATAATCCCACCTTTCCTAATTTATCATCTGTTTAGTATATCACAAATATGCTAGCTTATCTATTTTTCCAATGGTTTGATTATGGATAGAACTACATTGTCTTCTTTTAAGTGACTGTTAAACCTATCTATTATATCTTCATATCTTATATTTTCAAGAAGATCTAAATAATCTACTATCATAAAGTCGCTAAAATATAAATCGATAAAATTGTTTCCCACGAACTCCACTGAGTTTAATCCCATAAGAAAATCACCCATTGTTTTTCTTTTTATCCTTTCAAAATCAGCTTCAGTAAATAAATCTTCAACTGGTCTTTTAATCAGTTCGAGAACCTTATTATATACTGTTTTAGGCTCTTTAGATTCTCCTACAATTAAGGAATGACCATAAGTCTTATCTCCTGTATAAACAGCTCCAAAGCTGCTGTCAATCAATCCTTCTTCATATAAGTCGTTATAAAACTTGCTGCTGGTCCCAAAGAGAATATCTAAAATCATATCTGTAATTAAATCGGATTTTACTAATTTTTCACCGGTTAAATTTACATCTAAATCCTTAAATCCAATATAGAAAACTGGTGTAGAAATGAGCATATTTTCTTCAACTAATTTTTCTTTAATTATTTTTGGCTCCTCAGGGAAAAATCTATGGATTTCTTCTACTTCTGTTTTGCTCTTATTCTCGTGTTTATCAACTACTTCAATAATGTTTTCAAAATCCAAATCCCCTATTACAAATAAAACCATATTTGAAGGATTATAAAACGTATTGTAACACTTATATAACAATTCCTTTGTTATGCCCTGAATACTGTCAACAGTTCCTGCAATGTCTATTTTTACAGGGTGATTGTAATACATTGCCTTTAGGCAATTGAAGTACACTCTCCAACCAGGGCTATCGAGATACATATTGATTTCCTGAGCTATGATTCCCTTTTCTTTTTCTACGTTTTCATCGGTAAAATAAGGGCTTTGAACAAAATCAATTAACAAACCTAGACTTTCATAGAAATTTTCTGTAGAGGAAAACAAATATGCAGTCCTATTAAAATTTGTATAAGCGTTTACATCTGCTCCCAATTGAGAAAACTTATCGAATATATTGTTGTCGGGACTTTCAAAGAGTTTATGTTCTAAAAAATGAGCTATACCTTCTGGTACCTCTATCTTATTAGTCTCTCCCCTAGGGGTAAATATATTGTCTATACTGCCGTACTCCGTTGCAAATATGGCATATTGCTTTGTATATCCCTCTTTCGGTATATAGTATACCTTTAGGCCTGAATCCATTTTTCTATAATATAATTTTTCTTTAATATTTTTGCTATCATATATCTTTGTGGCCAAATTTTTACCTCCATTCTGTTTTTTATTCATATTGCCTTAATTCTGAAGTTTTGAGTTCTTCATAAAATATATGGTATCCAATATGACCCTTGACATTGCATCTACAATTTCTTTTTTAGTCACTGAATTAATGTCATCGATGATTTGTTCCAAGCTCCTTTCATCCTTAGACAAATTCTGACTAAAAAAGTATTCTGATATTAAAAATATGCTGTCTTTAATAGATTCGGTTGAAGAAATAATAGATTTTTTTGATACTTCAATATCCTCATCTGTAAAGTTTCCATTTTGTATTTCTGTAATCTGCTCCTTTACAATATCTATGGTCTTTTCAAAATTGCTGAATTCTATGCCCCCATCTACTAACATCAACGACTTATATTTGTGAATAGTAGAAGTGATATAATAAGCTAGGCTTTCTTTTTCCCTAACATTTTTAAATAGTTTTGAATTTGGACCTCCCCCAAGAATATCACTTCCAACAATTAACCCCCTATATAAACTGTCCTCGTAAGGTATTCCAGTTCTAAAACCTAGAACAAATTTACCTTGAGTCACATCTAGGTCCTCGCTTACCATATTCTTTGTTTTAACTCCGCTTATAATCTGTTCTCTAGGCAAAGAAAGTATATTCCCCCTATTTGTATCTGGCAATTCCTTTATATACTGAACCATATTGTCATCGTAATCTCCAACGTAAAATATTTCAATTGGACTAGTTTTAATTACCTCCTGATAGTGTTTAAATAGTATTTCCTCGTCTATATTTTCCAAATCAGCTATATTTCCCAAGGGGTAAATGCTATACTTTTCGTTTCTGCACATTTCTTCGATGCATCTGTCCAAGGCATAGGCTCTCTTATCGTTAATTCTTCCCTCAATTCTCCTCTTTAAATTTTCCTTTTCCTGTTCTACATAATCTTTTTTAAAACTTCCCTTTTCCGCCACAGGATTATAGACAATAGATTTCAATAATTCTACAACGTCGTAAATATAGTTTTTATCTCCAATGTAATCTCCATTTACCGTCTCTATTGTAAATCGCAATATATGCTTTTCTCCCCTTTTATTGACGGATATGCTCATATCTGCCCCGTAATTTTCCTCTAGATTTTTTTGAATTAATAAATTGTTGGGAAGCTCTTTAGTGCCCCTTTTAAGAACCAAAGGAAGTAAAGCATTTTTTGTAACCTCATCTTTAGATAAGGGCCTGAGAAAATAAAAACTTAGTAAATTTGACTTAAACTTATTGGTCTTAACTAGGTTTAAATTTACCCCATTTCCAATGTTAATTCTTTCAGATTTCAAATTCAAGTTCCTTCCTCCTTTACTTTTAAATATTAAATACATTATACCCATTTAAAAACCCATTCAAAAGAATGGGCTTTAATTAATTTCTTCTGTTCATTTTTTCCATCATCTTGCCTATCTCTCCTACATGCTTGTCATATGGAGTACCGCTCATTAGGCTGCTAACTATATCTACAATTTCAAAAAATACCTTCTCATCGCCTGATATAAGCACTTCCTTAATCTCGGTATCCATATTGATTACTGTTTCTCTGATTAAATCCTTTACATCAGAGGTCAGTTCTTTGTCATAGGCCATAATTACAGATACTAAAGCAGTATCGTTTAATATAATAGTAGCTGTGTCATCAATGCCAAAGAGCTCAACTATATAATCTGAAAGGTTTTCAGATCTATCTATTATAGCCTTATCCTCCGTCGATACTTCTACTAAAGCTTCCTCTGGTTTCTCCAATGTAATTTGATTTTCCATACTAGGTTCGCATCCTACTTGAAAAGCAAGTGCTACCACAACCATAATAACTAGATACTTTTTCAATTTATCCCTCCTCTTATTATAGTTTTACAATATTGCCGAATTTTATAACAAGAGAAGATAAATATTTAAACTTCAGAAGCTATTTTAACTCCTGAACTAGTACCTAGCCTTGTGGCACCTGCCTCAACCATCTTTTTCGCAGTTTCCATATCCCTTACTCCGCCTGAGGCTTTTATGCCCATTTTATTTCCAACTACAGATTTCATCAATTTAACGTCTTCTATGGCTGCACCACCAGTGGAAAAACCAGTTGAGGTCTTTACAAAATCAGCTCCTGCCTCTAGACAAAGCTCACAGGCCTTGATTTTCTCTTCCTCAGTCAAAAGACATGTCTCTATTATGACTTTTACCTTTGCCTTTCCTTTAGCTTCGTTTACCACTGCTTCAATGTCCTCTTTTACTATGCCATAATCTTTGTTTTTTAGGGCTCCAATATTTATGACCATATCTATTTCGTTGGCTCCATTTTTGATTGCATCCTTAGTTTCCATTGCCTTAATTTCTTTCGTATTTGCACCTAAGGGAAACCCTATGACCGTTGCTAATTTCACATCAGAATCTTTCAATATTTTCTTTGCAAACTGGACAAAGTAGGGGTTTATACAAACAGCAGCAAAACTAAACTTTATCGCCTCCTTGCAAAGGTTTTCAACCATTTTTTCCGTTGCTTCCGGTTTTAATAATGTATGATCGATTAAACTCGGTATATTAATGGCAATCTCCTCCATTTATTTAATTAGCTCTCCTAATTCCCCATTTTTTAATCCCGCAGCATTTCCTTCTTCCACATCAACGTGCATTTCTAATTTATAATCCTTTGACACCCTTACTAAGACATTGTTAAAAACTAATCCTCTTTGTCCGCCAACTTTTATATTAACTATGTCTTTGTCCGAAACTCCAAAGTCCTTGGCATCCTCTGTGTGCATATGGATATGCCTTGCAGCCACAATTAACCCCTCGTCTAATTCTATCTCTCCTTTTGGCCCAACTAACTTTGCACCTGGAGTATTTACAATATCTCCAGAATTTCTTACTATGGGTTTTACGCCCAAGGCAAAAGCATCGGATACAGATAGTTCAAACTGGCTTTTGGTCCTCACTGGCCCCAATATTCTAACCCCTTTTATAGTAGTTTTTGGTCCTACGACATCTACTTTTTCATCACATGCATATTGCCCAGGTTGTGACAAATCTTTCATTTTAGTTAATTCATATCCTTTCCCAAACAATATATCCAAATCCTCCTGGCTAAGATGAATATGACGATTGGACAATGCAATTGGCAATTCTGTTTTCATTTTATTGACCTCCGTAAATTTGTATTTATGTATATTATAAATCTTTGACGGATAAAAATCAAAGACTATTGGTACTTTTTACTAATCTTAAGTTTAATAAGAATAAGCCCCTGAATTTCGCCAGGGGCATATTGGTCTTTATAAACTAATTATAATGCTACTCTCGTCTTTAAGTGCCTAATTAAAATGGCCATAAAATAACTTTCCAAAGGTACTTTTACCATATCAGATAATAATCTTCCGGGTAATAATACTAAAAATCCTTTTCCCATCATAATAGATAGCCAATATGTGTTCAATACCAATGATACTGGAACTGTTACTATGATTGCTATAAACAAAATCCTTTTGAAAGTAAAGATATTTCCACTTTCAAACTTTTTCCTTAGATATAGGCTATAGATTCCAGGTAACACACCCCAGAGTATGGAGCTTAATGTAAACCCTGGAAAATAAGGTCCTTGAGGAAAAGCAAATGCTCCAATTAAATCTGCAATCATTCCACTTAATCCCCCTACAACAGGTCCGAATAATAATCCGCCCATCATAATGGGAATTTCTCCAAAACCTAGTCTTAAGGCCGGTAATCCTCCAGCTAAGGGCACCATAACAGATACAAATCGTGTCAACACAATAGATATAGCTGTTAGGAATCCTGCTTGGGTAAGAGTCCGAGTTGAAATTTTATTATTTATCATGGTTGTCCTCCTTTCTTTATTATTGACAGTCGACTGTCACACTAAAGATAAGGAGTTCTTTAATGATCCAGCGGATGCGGTAAAGAATCGCAGAATAACATCCTTCGTTTAAGAGCAACTTCCCATCTCTTAACACTTGACGCTCTTTACCTACTCTGTCTTTGAATCAACTTCATTATATATCAAGATCCTTATTATGTAAATCCCTTTTGTCTTTGTTTTTTAAATACTCAGTGAAATTATAAGCACCAATATAAGACGCAATGGAAAAAGATATGACCCCCATTGCCTTGTAATAGTTGGAATATGGCGAAAAAAAGGACATAATAAAAAAAACAATAAACAATAAATACAGTTTGATTATCTTGTCCTTTCCCATAAACTTAATACTCTGTTTAAGCAATTCTCTCCTTTCGTAGTATTTACTTACAATATAATCCTCCATTTTCTCATCATGTAGTAGAATCTTTTCATCCTCTAATTTCTTTCTGTACTCCTTCTTAATCTCCAATATCTTTTTTTCTCGAATACTTAAATTGTGCCTTTTCAAGACAGTAATTACTATTCCTAAAATTAAAAAGCCAATTGCTAAAGATATGATTAAATTCATTACAAATCGATTAATTAATATTACTAACAGTACAAGAAACAAAATTCCAAAGGAAATCCTGTCTAAAATATCTGCCCCTGTTGTCTTCCCTTTCTTCATACGCATGGTGTAAAAATTATCCAATACCCTTTGTCTTTCTCTACTCTTGCTTTTCCTTTTTAAATAATCTAAAACCCTTTTCATCCCTCACTCTTCCTTTCTTAGAAGTGACATACACTATACCTTGTATGGTTACCACATTCATAAGAAAAGATACCCCTATATCAGTTGCCATTGAACTAAAGAAGTTTTCAGGCAACATTTGAATCAATAAATCTGTCTTTGGATCCAATATCCACAAGTCATTGCTAAAAAATATCTCATGGAAATATGTAAAATACTTATTAAAATCGTAATAAGCCACAATTCCTATAATCCCAAGCAAAACCCAATTTACTATAAGTCCTTTGAATATTACCTTGCCCACCTTTTCTAAGTCATCTATTCTAGATAGGATAAATATTGTTGCAAGGGAGACGATTATCGATATATACTTTAAAATAAATCCAAGGCGAAATAAAGTTTTAACATCTTTCATATGAAGAATTTCCCTTTGGTTAAAGTTGGGCTCTAAAATGCTTTCATCTGCCTTGTCTTTTAGATAGTCAAGTAAATCATAGTAAATATCCTTTAATTCATAGCTATCCTTACCTGTCTCCCTTTCAATACTATTTTCCAAAATATTTCTTCTGTAGTGAGACATATCTAAGGCATTTTTCTCAGTAGCTATTAAAAGACTGAATAAAGATAATGATAATATTAGTAAAATATACAATGTTTTCTTCAAGCTTCCACCCCCACTGTCGTATTAATAATATTCTACCATAAAAAATCTTCAATGACATAAAATAAGGGTTAAGATATATATCTTAACCCTAGGCCATTGACTTTTCAAGTTTATCCAAATATTTTATAGGGAAAACACTAAGCAATTCTTTGTATTGTTCTACTGATAGCCCTTGTACTGTAGTGTATATTTCAATCTTAGTATCTATATCAGCTGCGATAAACCTTTCTTTTATTTCTTGAAAATTGCTATTAGCCTCCATAGTCTACCTCCTATTATTGAGCCTATATTTATTATGTTTAATAGTTATCCTTTTATTCAATCCCCCGAAAACTATTTCGCCTAATAGAATTCCATTATTTAGAATACTTTAGAAACTTGTGGTAATAATATGAAGGACAAATATTTCTTAGATTGGAGGAAATCCAGTGAGTGATACAAAACAAATAGGAGTAACAACCGTAAGAAAAGAAGCTTGGGACAAAGTTACAGGAGCGGCAAAATACACAGGTGACACCATAACTACGGGAACTTTCCATGGAAAAATCTTAACAAGTACATGTGCCCATGGCTTAATAAAAAGTTTAAATATTGAAAAGGCTAAAAGGTCAAAAGGAGTCCAAGCTATAATTACAGGAGAATATCTACCTGCCCTGACTGGTTCTATTATAAAGGACCACCCACCCATTGCAAGAAATAAGGTGAGATATTTTGGAGAACCAGTTGCTTTGGTCGTAGCCAATACAGAACAGGAGGCCTCAATGGGGGTGAATTTAATCGAAGTGGAATACGAACCACTACCTGTTGTAAATTCTATTTCCGATGCCCTAAAGCCCAATGCCACTTTAGTACATGAACATCTAGGAACATACTACTGCCCTGATGCAACTGTATATCCAAAAGCTCATACTAATATGGCAGACCAAGTGAAAATCCGCAAAGGAAATATAGAACTAGGTTGGGCGGAAAGTGAGATAGTTGTAGAAACAACAATAAATTTACCTGGCTCCGATCATTTATCCATAGAAACTAGAGTTGCAAAAGCTGAAATTTTGCCCAGTGGTATCGTAAATATATATACATCTTCTCAAGGCCCATTTGCTGTAAAAGAGGAAATCAGCAAAAATTATCAAATACCAGAAGGAAATGTAGTTGTCCATACTCCCCTTGTGGGAGGAGGTTTTGGTGGAAAAGCAGCTATTCAATTGGAACCTTTGGTCTATCTAGCTTCTTTTGCAGTCGGTGGAAAGATGGTTGTGCTTTCCATGACAAGAGAAGAGGATATCATGACATCTCCTTCGAAAATCTCTACAGAGGGGATAATAAAGCTGGGAGCTACAAAGGAGGGTATAATAAAGGCCCTAGAGTGCGTTTATTATGTTGACTGCGGTGCCTATACAGACACCGGCCCCCGTATGGCAAAGTCAATAGCCATAGATTGTAGCGGACCTTATAATATTGAAAACATACTTTGCGATTCTATCTCTGTATATACAAACCATGGTTACTCCACATCATTTCGCGGCTTTGGCCATACAGCTTCTACTTTCGGCATAGAAAGAGCCATAGAAAAATTGGCAAAAAAACTGAATATGGACCCCTTTGACATTCGCATGAAAAATGCCATTACAGAAGGTAATACATCACCAACCCAGGAGAAGATAACCTTTAGCAATGCGGGAAACTTAGTCGCCTGTATGCAAAAACTAAAAGAGATTATCAATTGGGATGAAGGAAATATAAGGCAGACTGAAAAGGGAACAATTATCGCCAAAGGCATTTCTTCATTTTGGAAAACATCAAATTCGCCGACCAATGCTAGTTCAGGTGTAATACTTACATTAAACGACGATGGAAGTTTAAATCTAAATTTTGGTGCTGTTGAAATCGGGCCAGGTATGAAGACTACTGCAGCACAGATACTTGCTGAAAGATTGAAAATGGATATATCAAGTATTCACGTTTTTATGGATGTAAATACCCAGTTGAGTCCGAAGCATTGGAAAACGGTAGCAAGTATGACCACCTTTATGATTGGAAACGCAGTACTAGGTGCCGCCAATGATTTTATCTCCCAATTAAAGGAGATAGGAGGCATCGCCCTTGAATGTTCTCAGGATGAACTGGAGGTCGCAAATCAAAAAGTATTTATAAGCCACAGGCCTGATATTTTTATTAGTTTCAAGGATTTAGTTCACGGATATCAATACACCAGTGGAATGTCAATATATGGGCAGATAATCGCAAAGGGCAGTTACATTATGAGTAGACTGACACCTCTTGACAGGGAGACAGGCAAAGGAAAACCAGCTGTTTCTTGGACTGTTGGTGCCCAAGCGGTGGAAATTGAATACAACCCTAAATATTATTCTTACAGGCTTTTGAGGGCTGCATCAGTGATTGATGCTGGCAAGGTTATCAACCCTAAGGCTGCCAGGGGAGTAGTAATGGGGGGAATGAGTATGGGCCTGGGCATAGCCACTAGAGAGGAATTTATTTATGACCCTAAGGCAGTATTGTCAAACACTTCCCTTAGAACTTATAAATTACTTAGATTTGGTGAAAACCCTAAGTATGCCGTAGAATTTGTTGAAACTCCTCAAATAGACGGTCCCTTTGGTGCCAGAGGTGTTGCAGAACACGGAATACTTGGAATTCCGGCAGCCTTTGCAAATGCCATATCCTTAGCCGCCGACGATGAATTTAACGATTTACCTGTATCCCATGAAACCATATGGAAAAAGAAGACTGGAGGTAAATATGATACCCTTTGATTTTGAATATTATAAACCAGATACAGTTGAAGAAGCCCATAAATTATATACTCAACTAAACTTAAAGGGGAAAAAACCTATTTACTATGGTGGTGGTACAGAATTTATCTCCATGGCAAGGATGAATAACAGATATGCAGGGGCTGTCATAGATATTAAAGGCATTCCAGAGTGTAATGTAAACAAAATCGAAAAAGGAAAATTGGTTATGGGCTCCGCCGTAACCCTTACGAAAATTGCAGAATCAAACCTTTTCCCTTTATTAGGCTATATTTCCAGAAGAATTGCAGACCACACTATACAGGGCAAGATTACCTTAGGAGGTAATTTACTTGGCACCATAATTTATAAAGAAACCATGTTGCCTTTGCTATTAACTGAATGTCAATTGGTTATATATGGCAGAGACGGCAATAGAATAGTAAATATCATAGATATATATGATCGGGGACTGAATTTAAACGAAGGTGAAGTCCTAGTTCAGATAACAATAGATGAAAAGTATCTAACTCTCCCCTATCGCCATGTAAAACGAACAAAGTTGGAAAAAATCGACTACCCTTTAATAACCATGGCAGCTATTAAAGATGGGGACAATATTTCTGTTGCCTTTAGTGGTTTATATCAGTACCCCATCAGGTCCTTGGAAGTAGAGAGATTGTTAAATGATTCAAAACTTCCAAAGAAGAAAAAGGTACTGCAAATAGTAAATAACCTTGGAATAGAAGTATTAGACGATATTGGGGGCTCCTCAGAATTTAGAAAATTCATAATGGAAGATATGCTTAATCAAGTCATTGAAAAACTTCAGGAGGTGTGTTAATTGATTGAAATATTGGAACCATCGATTGTAACATTAAACGTAAACGGCGTAGACAGAAAAGTAACAGTTAAGCCTTCAGACACACTTCTTTTTACCTTGAGAAATGAGCTGGGACTTACAGGAGCTAAGCCAGGATGCGAAAACGGCGACTGCGGGGCATGTACAGTTTTAGTGGACGGGTGGCCAATTAAATCTTGCTTGATGCTTACAGTTGAAGCCTTAGGAAAAAACATCCTCACTGTAGAGGGGCTTAAAAATACTACTATACAAAAGGCCTTCGTCGAAAACTTTTCTTTCCAATGCGGCTACTGCACATCTGGATTTCTAATGGTATGTCATGCATTGGCAACTGTACAACCTGATGCAAATGAAGCTGTCATTGAAGAATGGCTGCAGTCGAATATATGTAGGTGTACTGGGTATGAGGAGATAGGCAATGCAATTAAATCTACCTTAAATCAAATAAATACTATGCAAGGATAAACCTTGCATAGTATTTATTCTTCATCCATTTCCCAGTTGTGGTAGACTTCTTGGACGTCGTCGTTGTCCTCAAGAAGATCAATTAACTTCTCCATATTCTTAATATCTTCTGGATTTGTTAGTTCTACAGTGTTTTGTGGGATATAAGTTAGCTCTGCCATGGCAAAAGCATATCCTGCATTTGATAGGCCATCTCGTAAGTCGTTGAAATCCTCAGGAGTTGTTATTATCTCAAAGCCCTCTTCCTCCGAAATAAAATCCTCTGCTCCTAAATCAATTGCCAACATTGTCAGCTCATCCTCGTCTATGGAATCCGTTCTCTCTATGGCAACCAAGCCTTTTCTATCAAACATAAACTTCACACAACCTGACTGTCCCAAGTTTCCACCACCCTTGTCAAAAGCATGTCTTATTTCAGGTGCAGTTCTATTTCTATTGTCAGTCAGACACTCTACAAATACAGCTATTCCATTGGGACCGTAGCCTTCGTATATAATCTCTTCGAAATTATCTGCTCCCAACTCTCCCGCACCTTTTTTTATTGCTCTATCGATATTGTCATTTGGCATATTTTCAGCCTTTGCCTTTTCAATTGCTGCCTTTAGGGCTGGGTTGTAATCTGGATCTGCTCCACCTTCTTTTGCTGCTACCATAATATATCGACCTAATTTTGTAAATATCTTTGCTCTTTTAGCATCTTCTTTGCCTTTTTTATTTTTAATATTATTCCACTTTGAATGTCCTGCCATTTGTTTCACTCTCCTATTGTATTTCAATCTAATTCTATCATAAAATATAATTATTTTCTATTTCATTCATTTTCCACCATAACAATTATCCCTTAAATATTGGAGGGAATACTCTCTTATGTTGGCTACCACTATTCATTTTTTCTATTTTTGCCACAAGTTCTTCTGGACCTTTTCCAGTCTCAATATATTTATCTAATACATCATATGAAAATCCCATTTCTTCTTCGTCAGTTTGATTTGACCAAAGACCTGCAGTAGGAGGTTTTTTAATTATTACATCTGGTACATTTAAATACTCTGCCAGCTCGACTATTTCTGATTTTACAAATGAAGCAAGTGGCAATAAATCCACTCCACTATCTCCGTGTTTGGTGAAATATCCCACAGTAAATTCTGATTTATTACTTGGTCCGGCTACAAGATAGTTGTTGTTTTGAGCAAAATAATAAAGTGTAGTCATCCTTAGCCTTGGTTTAAGATTTGATATGGCCAGTCTGTTCTTATTTTCTTCCTTTATGGACCCTAAAAGATGATCAAAAGTATTAGATAAGTCAACCTTTTTAACTTGTAGGCCAAAGCTATCGGATACTAACCGGCCATGCTCCTCATCTATTGGATCACTATAACATGGCATAATTATACCCAAAGAAGATTCTGGAAAGGCCCTTGTGGCCAAAGCTGCAACTACAGCTGAATCTATCCCTCCACTTAAACCAAAAACTAATCCCTCACCGTGTGCCTCTTCTACCTGTTTTTTTAACCAGTCCACTAGTTTTTCCACCGTTGTATCTATGTTTTCCATTTCCTACCTCCAAATCTAACTATTGTGCTGTCTGCACATTTATCATATTTCCTACTCATGTATATCTTCTACCTAATTGGAAAAATTAATCATAATGATTATAACACAAAGGAGCCAACAATGGACAAAAAAAAGATAAAATTAATATCCATAGGCTTGATAACTGGTCTAATCAATGGATTATTTGGTTCTGGCGGAGGCACAATAGTTGTGCCATCATTGGTTTTTATAATAGGTATGGAAGATTATAAGGCCCACGCCACTGCCATTTCAATAATATTGCCACTCTCAATAATCAGCACCATGGTTTACCTAACCAACGGCTCTATTCCATTTAATATCGCCGTTCCTGTAAGTATAGGCGGAGTATTGGGCTCTTATATAGGTGCAAAGCTTTTAAATAAAATTCCCGTAAATATTTTAAGAAAAGTATTTGGAACTGTAATAATATATACGGCCATAAGGATGATTTTTAAATGATTTTAGCCATAATAGGTTTTTTTTCAGGTATAATTGGGGGTATGGGTATCGGAGGTGGAGCAATCCTCATTCCCGCTTTGGTGATTTTACACGGAATCGAACAACAAGACGCACAGGGAGTCAATTTGATAGTCTTCTTGCCCATAGCAATAACAGCACTATTCATACACCACAAAAATGGAAATATAGAGTTTTCCTATGCAAAACCGATTATTTTCATCGGAATTATTGGCTCCATAGTAGGCTCATTCATAGCTTTAAAAATCGACCCTACTTCCCTAAGAAAACTCTTTGGATTTTTTCTATTATTCATAGGAGTTTATGAGTTGTTTCAAAAAAAAGAATAGGTTAAAACCCTATTCTTTTCCCTTTAAAACGGCATAAACACAATTTTCTATAGTTGTAAATCCTAATTCCTTTGCCTTATTTAAAATTTCATCATTGTGAGAGCCTGGCTGAAACCAAATATACTTAATTCCCGCTTCTTTAGCTTCTTCCAAAGTTTTCATCCCAATCTTTGGCGAAACAACCATATCTAATACATCTATACTCTCGGGCAAATCATTCAATGAAGAATAAATCTTCTCTCCTTCAATTTCTTCGTAGTTGGGGTTAATTCCATAGGCTTTGTATCCATGTTCCTTTAGCTTTTTCCATATTTTATAACCATATCTATCTTTTTTGGCAGTTACACCTGCCACGGCCCAAACTTCTTTTCCCAACATTTCTTCCATTGTATTTGACATAATATCACCTCTGTTGAAATATACCCTAAATTATAAAAATTAACACATCCTAAGTAAATCTTTTACCGTCCTTAATGGGAATATATTCTTCATCCAACTCCTCAATTAAAGAACTGCCGCTTGTCAAGTCTGTTATCTCCTTTGTAAAGAACTCTATTTCATCATGTCTTATATAGACAGTTATATTTACGTTTTCATCAAATACAGTATCTTCCACAAAGTAGCCTTTGTTTAATAAATGATTTTCAATTCTGCCATACATCGTATAGTCTATTGTTAGTTTCAATTTATTGTGTAATATCATATCTACTATTATTCCAGCGTCTATCCCTATTTTAGCTCCCTTTGTATATGCCCTAATAAGGCCCCCAGTGCCTAATTTTATTCCCCCAAAATATCTGGTCACAACCACTGCTACGTTTCGCAAGTTTTCCTTTTTTATCACTTCTAAAGCAGGGATTCCCGCTGTACCAGATGGCTCTCCGTCATCGCTAAATCTTTGGATATTGCTATTTTCACCATATACATATGCGTAAACATTGTGGGTTGCATCTCTATGGGTTGATTTTATTTTTTCAATAAAAGACAAAGCCTCTTCTTCACTGTTTATTGGCAATGCATAACCAATAAACCTAGATTTATTGATTATGGTTTCGTCTTCACCGTATTTTAATATGGTCTTATAAACCTTGTCCATCAAATCTTCCTCTCAAACTAATAAACTCAATAACAAATAAAATTGTAAAATAAGAAGAGGTATACATACTATGCGAATTTTAGTTTTTCCTCATAATCCTTAAATTCCAAGTATCTTTTATAAGCTAGGTTTACTAGGGATTTGTCTTGACTGTATGTTATCATGTCAATAGCCTCGTCTACAGTATAAAATCCTCCTTCTTGAAATCCTTCTTGGAAATTCAGTGAAAAGCTCTCACCATCTGACTCCATTATATACCATATAATCTTGTTGCAAACTGCTTGGTTTCTAGTGAGGGAATAAAATTCATAGGCGGTCTCTCCTGCAGACGAAACTATTTTTGGATCTATTATTCCAGTCTCAAACTCTACTCTGCCAATGGCAGTTTCAGGTGGAAGTTCTTCGCCCCTTATCTTTCCCTTTGGCAATATCCATTCATTTTTATCATTTTTCATTATAAATACCTTATTGTCCTTAAAAACTATTCCACCTGCACAGTTTCTTATTATCATGTATATCACTCCTCGTAATTTTTTAGATATGCTTTATATTTCTCCATATCTATTTCGTTAATATTTAATTGTAATATGGTACCGTCCTCCATATATTCAACCTTCAAAATCTGATAATTATCCATAAAATAGTTCACTAAGCTTTGCTTATCATAGGGAATATTTACAGTGACTAATTTATATGAATGGGGCAGCATTTCTTCAATGTTTTTTAATAGTTTCTTAATGTTTTCCCCCTTTTTTGCGGATATAAATACTTTGTTTTCCACATCCCTATTTTCATATATCAATTTATCGATACTTACTTTATCCATCTTGTTGAATACAGTTATTATAGGTTTGTCTACTACTTCTAATTCCCTTAATATTTTTAAAGTGGTTTGTATCTGAATATCTAAATCGCTATTTGAACCATCTACCACGTGAAGCAATAGGTCTGCATACTTCGCCTCTTCCAATGTCCCCTTAAATGCCTCAATTAGCTTAGTAGGTAATTTCGAAACAAAGCCTACAGTATCGGTCAATAGAAAATTCTGCCCATTTAGCATTCTAGCTTTTCTGAGTGAAGTATCTAAGGTTGCAAACAACATATCTTCCACATATACTTCCTTTGTTTCATCACCGTCTCCATACAATTCAATAATTTTATTTAATAAAGTGGATTTACCGGCATTTGTATAGCCCACTAAAGCTACAATGGGAATACTTGAGCCTTCTCTTTGTTTTCTTTTAATCTTTCGGACTTTTTCAACTTCTCTTAATTCCTTTTCAATATTGTTTACTTCCCTCAGTATATGTCTTCTATCGGTTTCGAGCTTCTGCTCCCCAGGCCCTCTAGTCCCTATGCCCCCGCCTTCCCTGGATAAATAATCTCTAAATCCAATTAATCTAGGCAGACGGTATTTTAGCTGTGCTAACTTTACTTGTAGTTTCCCCTCTTTTGATTTTGCCCTATTGGCGAATATATCTAAAATTAGATTAGTCCTATCTACGATTTTTTTATCTATAATCTTTTCGAGGTTTCTCAGCTGTGCCCCTGACAACTCGTCATTAAACACAACTGTAGTAATTGAAAGTTCATCGCAGTAATGCTTTATTTCTTCCGCTTTCCCTTTTCCAATATAGTATGCAGGGTTTATGGAATCTCTTTTCTGTACTAATCTAGTAATAGCTACGCCATTAGCAGCTTTTACTAATTCTTCTAACTCGTCTAATGAATTTTCAATATCTATTGTATCTTTATCTAATTCTATACCGACTATTAAAACCCTTTCCCCCATTTTTGTTCTCTGTTCCAATTTATCACTCCTCATGGCTGCTCTTTACATTATTATACCATTTTTTAGTTAATTTATCTAAGAATGTCTAAATATTCTTTAGATGGAATTGTAAAGTACTGTTCTGGCACATCTCCTATAATCACAGTTTCAGCTATAGGTATATTTGTGGTAATATTTATTGTTTTAGATATTAAAGGTACGATAATCCTAATGTCCGTCGACACGATTAAATAAATCCTATGTCGAGTCTGATTTATTCCTGCTTCTTCAAATTCCGTTGCAAACCCAACATTTACCGAGCCTTGAGGTTGAATTTGTAAATTTAAGCTAGGTAAGTTTATTAAATATCTATTAAAAGTATTACTAAGGGGCACCTTGACCTTTGAATTTGATAAATTTTTCAGCTGTTCCTGTACCTCCAATGCCATATCGGCTGCTATGCTGTTCATTAATATGGTATTAGCCTGCATCAATGACACTCTTCCTTCTAAATCGTACTTTACTAGAATTAAATTCTCGTAATTTATGTCCTCTTTAATTTTAGACTTTATGGTGTCGTTTATAGCCTTTGTGGTTACGGATTTTGCTCTGACCTCTGCAACTGCAATCAGTGTTGGCTTAATATTGCGGTCAACATAATTATATAAGTACAATAAAAACAACAGAAAAATAAAAATATAGATGATGTATCTTTTCTTACGAACTTTGCTTAGAATCTTTTTCACGGCGGTCACCCCCTATTTTAATATATGATTGTATTCCATAGAATTGTTTGTTTTATAAGAAATATTGAAATTATTGATATATTAACAATGTACTTCTTTTATGGTATAATTAATAAGTTCTAGTTTTTACCGTTTAAGGAGGAGTTTTTATGGACAAAGACAATAAGAATGTAAAGAAGATGTCCGCTGGAAAATTGACCCTAAGAATTATTAAAATTTTATTGATTATAATTTTAGTATTATCTTTTGTAGCAGGGGGTATGCTCATTGGCGTTGTACTTTCAATGATTAAAGATGCTCCCGATATTGACCCAAGCAGGGTCAATGCTTCATTGGATTTGACCTCTACCATATACGATGCCGATGGAAATTTAATTGAGAAAATCCAGGCTCCGGAGTTCAGAACCATGGTGAAGCTGAATCAGATGCCAAAGTATCTAAGAGATGCCTTTATAGCCATAGAAGATGAAAGATATGAAACCCATTTTGGGGTTGACCCTAAAGGGATAATTGCTTCTGCCCTAGACAATATCAAGGCAGGAGCTGCAGTGAGAGGTGCCAGTACGATTACCCAACAATTAGTGAGAAATGTTTACCTAAACCTAGATAAAAAATGGGATAGAAAAGTAAAAGAGGCCTACTTGGCTATTCAACTGGAAAAGTATTTGACTAAAGATCAAATACTGGAAGCCTATTTAAATAGGATAAACTTAGGCCGTGGTGCTTATGGAGTTCAGGAAGCTGCTCAAACGTATTTTTCTAAGGATGTAAATGAACTGACCATTGCCGAAGCAGCTTTATTTGCAGGGGTAGTTAAAAGTCCTACTAAATACGCTCCCTATCATGCTATTAAACTTGAAGACTTTGATAGCACAAAGCATTATGAAGTTGGCAGGCTTGAGATATTGGGCGAAAAATACGTGGCTGTTTACAATGACGAAGCAGTACAAAGACAAAAAATAGTCCTTAGTCAATTGCTAAAATTGGGGAAAATTACTGAGTATGAATATAATACTGCCATAAATCAGGACATTAAAAATAGTTTGAATCCAGGACAAAAGAAAATAGAAGGTATTTCCTCTTATTTTACAGATTATGTCAAAACCCAAACCGTTGACGCTCTCATGGAAAGGCTTGGCTACACAAAAGAAGAGGCGCAGGACCTTTTATTCACAGGCGGGTTGAAAATTTATTCCACCATCGATGTAGAATTGCAAAAAGAACTGGAAAATATCTATAGGAATTTTACTGAAATAATGGTGGGTGACCCTGAAAAGTTAAATAACCCCATTCTAGTGGATTGGAGATTAAGTAAGGCAAAAAATATCTTAGACGATAGCAACAACATTATCTTCTATTTGCAAGAAAATTTATTTAATGATGACTTTGAACTAATTATAGAAGCGGGAACATACGAATTTAGGGATGGAAATTTATATATTAAAAATAACAAACTTACTCCATATCCTAAACATGTAGATGTGGCTGATTATTACAATATCGATGAAAAGAAAAATCTAGTTACCTATACAGTAGGTTCTATAATATTACCTGAAGAAGACTATGGTATAACCGATGACAAAGAGATTAAAATCAGTGGAAACTATTTAAGAAATAATGCTGATTTTTACAGGGTTGACGGAGAAGAAAATCTCTTAATCAGCGATAAATACTTTTTCAGATCAAAGGACGGCATTGTACAGCCTCAATCTGCAACTGTGGTACTCGACTACAAGACAGGTCATATTAAAGGGTTAATTGGAGGCAGGGACATTGAAGGAACTAGCATCTTAAACAGAGCTACTTCCTCCCAAAGGCAACCTGGTTCCTCTATAAAGCCTATTGCCGTATATTTGCCCGCCCTTGACAACGGCTATACAGCTGCTACGCCCATTGACGACATTCCATACTACAACGATAAGGGTGTGCTTTGGCCGAAGAACTGGTACAAGGAAGGTTACAGAGGTATTACTCCCCTAAGAAGAGCCGTTGAGCAATCTAGTAATGTTACTTCAGTAAAAACTGTTGAAAGTATTGGAGTACAAACGTCTTTACAATATCTAGAAAAATTTGGAATCATAAGCAAGACTAACCCAGAAAAAGACAGTATCATTACTTCCGCTGAAAATAGGGCTTATAACGACGAGAATCTATCTTCAATGGCATTAGGTGGAATGACTAAGGGCTTGACTCCTTTGGAATTAACAGCTGCATACGGTGCCATTGCCAACGGTGGAGTCTATATAGAGCCTATTTCCTTTACTAAAATTGAGGATAAGAATGGAAATACAATAATAGAAAATATACCTAGGGAAAGTGAGGTAGCTTCACCCCAAGTATCATTTATCATGGCAGATATCCTTAGGACTACTGTGGCAAATGGAATTGCAGGTAAAGCAAAGCTCAACAACATGGTAGTGGGAGGTAAAACCGGTACTACTCAAAATCAGGCAGATATATGGTTTGTCGGTTTTACTCCATATTATGCCACTGGCGTATGGATTGGAAACGATTCTCCAAAGATTACTTTATCAAAAAGTAGTAGTACTGCGGCTGAGTTTTGGCAATATATAATGACTAGATTACATGAGGATAAGGAAAGCATCACTGCCTTTGAACAACCTGGCGGTCTAGTAAAAGTAAACGTATGCACTATCTCTGGAAAGTTGCCTACGGAGCATTGTAGTCACGATCCAAGAGGTAGCACTGTTAGGTCGGAATTTTTTGTAAAAGGAACCGAACCAAAGGAGTATTGCGATTCCCATGTGGAATTAACCATAGATACTTCCAACGGAAAAATCGCCAATGAATATTGTCCAGAGGAAAACCTTGAAACAAAAGTATTTGTGGAACGAGAAATACCGTATAATCCAGAGGAAAACAACGGTTTAGCTCCCACTGACTATCAATACGAAGCTCCTACCGAAATATGTGATGAACACGATGAAACCACAGTTATTCCAGAGTCAGATGACCCATGGGATTCTTGGTTCCCCTGGTTTCCTTGGAACAGGGAAGAAGATGATACAAATGACAATAACGATATAGAAGATAACTACAACGAATATGATGAGTACGGCGACTAAAAAAGCTAGGGAATTCCCTAGCTTTTCGTTTTAGGTTTAAATACGAGGGCCATTACATAACCAAATAGTATTGCTGCACCTATACCTCCTGCTGCAGCTGTTATGCCGCCAGTAAATGCCCCAATTACTCCCTTTGCCTTGGCTCCCTCTATGGCACCCTGAGAAAGGGAATATCCAAATCCAACAATGGGTACAGTGGCCCCTGCACCTCCAAATTTTACAATAGGCTCATATACTCCAATTCCTCCTAAGACTACCCCTGCCGTAAGAAATATTACCAATATATGTGCTGGGGTCAATTTAGTGTTATCTAATATTACTTGGCCTATTAAACATATTAGGCCTCCAACTAAAAATGCCTTAATAAACTCCATGTAACCCCTCCTAACCCTTATTTATATCGATGGTAACTGCGTGAGCTATACCGGGAATTGATTCCCCTTGTTGATTTATGGTTGTGGAATGAAGAGCCCCAGTCGCTATAAGCAATACTCTGCTAAAACTACCTTTCAGAACCTCCTTATATATATATCCATTAAACACTGTAGCTGCACAGGCACAACCAGAACCTCCTGCATGGGTGTCTTGATTTTTATGGTCGAATATCTCTACTCCACAGTCAGTAAATTTTTCACTTAGATCAAATCCTTCTTTTTGCATTAAATCTATAACTATGGACTTCCCAATGATTCCCAAGTCCCCCGATATTATCAAATCGTAATCTGCCGGAGAATAGCCAGTATCATTAAAGTGGCTAATTAATGTATCCATCGCCGCTGGAGCCATGGCAGCACCCATATTGGTGGCATCCTTTATTCCCATATCGACAATTTTACCTGTGGTGGCGTAAGTGACATATGGGCCATTGCCATCTGCGGACAAAACTGTGGCTCCTGCCCCAGTTACAGTCCATTGGGATGAAAAATTTCTTTGACTCCCATATTCCAATGGAAACCTGAATTGCCTCTCTGCAGAACTAAAATGGCTAGATGTGGCACAAATAACCTTTTTTGCAAATCCACCATCTACAAGCATTGCACCTAGGGACAGAGCCTCAGTCATTGTAGAGCAAGCTCCATACAGTCCATAAAACGGTATACTCAGCTGTCTCGCCGTATAGGAGGATGTAATTATTTGGTTTAACAAGTCTCCTGAAATCAAATAATCTATGTCATTGTTTGCTAAATTCCCATTGCTAAGGGCAGATTTTATTGCTTCCTCCTGTATTTTCGACTCCGCCTTTTCAAAGGATTCCTGTCCCCACATGTCATCCTCTAAAATTAAGTCAAAATAATCCTTTAGGGGCCCTTCACCTTCTTTTGGCCCTACTATTGTATAGGTGCTTACTATGGACGGCGGATTTTGAAATTTTACAGTCTGCATTCCAACCTTCTTCACCCCATGTGTATCATCCCTTCTTTAATAATAGATGCAATATACCCACAATAATTGAACCGCCTACTCCATAAACCAAGACGGGACCGGCAATTACAAACATCTTTGCTGCCACCCCAAATATTAAGCCCTCAGTTTTAAATTCCATGGCAGGAGATACAACTGCGTTGGAAAAACCAGTTATAGGAACTAGTGAACCGGCACCGCCCACCTTGCCAATTTTATCATATACACCCAGCCCCGTTAGCAGTGCACCTAAAAATACTAATATAATGGCCGTACCCGCAGCAACAGCCTTATCGTCTAAGCCATTTTCCACTAACCAATTTCGTATAAACTGTCCCAATACGCAAATCACGCCCCCTACTACAAAGGCCATTGTATTGTTTTTCAAAAAAGTCGGCTTTGGAACCCTTTGTTCTGCATATCTTTGATACTCTTTTTTGTTCATGTTTTCCATCTACTCACTCCTAATCAAGATATATCCAATATATTAGGGAACCCATTACCTTCCCTCCAATAAGGGCCCATATAATATATTTTAAGTCGTGTTTTATTTTTATTTTTTTAGATATGACAGGGATAACATTTAACACTTCTGCCAAAGCAGAAGACAATATACCTATGAAAACACCATAAAAAAAACCTATTGGGACGACAGAAAAAGCTGGTAATCCAAAGTTAAAGTTTGCAAAATACATTACTATAGACAATATTATAGATATTATCATAGTCAATTGATATAGTTTTAAATATCCCTCAGTTTCCGTAAACTGTGCTAGTCGAGGAAGAATCTGCAATATGGTGATAAAGGCCACCATGGCACCTCCAACGATGACTCCTCCTCCAAAGGCAATCAATATCATTATTGAATTTTTTATTATCATAACATCTACCTACTTTGATTAAGGCTTTTTTGTTTCATTTAATATGTTTTCCTCCATATCTTTGTCATAAAGGTACAATTGTATTTCCATAGGTCCAGGTTCTTTAACTCTCCTTAGGCTGGAACTAATGACCCTAGAAAAAAATGTAACCACACCTACTCCTATTCCGATGGAATAAGGTATAACGAGGAGAAGTGGATTTTCCTTTCTTTCACCAGTAAATGTATAGTATAAGTCTTTCATTGTTTTGCTGGAATTCACATCTTCGTGAAAGTTTATCAAGGCCAGACTTGAACCAAAGAACAGAATTATGCAGACGGCTGCTACCTTGATGACCTTCCACAGTGTATTCTTATCTGTTTCCGACTTATATTCTATTAGCACTTCCACCTCACCTAATAAATCTAATTCTATCATGGGAAATTGAGTAAGCAGTACCTCAGCTATTTCAATAGCTGTTTTATAGTCCCAATCCTCCTTATTATGCTGTGTGCTGATTTCCGTCATCTCTATGTTTTTTTGGATTATCTGGTTATTGCAATATACTTCTCCTAAGTCCTTTACGAGAAGTGGTCGCTTTGGATCTAAAGTAGCCTTTTTGTTAATCGTAAGATATACCTTTTCTTTCTGCATCCATTAGACCCCCTGTGCTCTTAAATACAAAATCTGCCATCTTCGGTATTGTCTTATTGGTGGTTTGCTCTTTATACCATAAAAAACCACCTAAAACAATCAATGTTACCATGAGCAAAAAAATTATTCTTTTATGGCAAAGTCTATATGTCATATTATCACCTCGTAAGAACTATTATTTGCATTTATCGTTCTTTAATACAAAAAAAGGCATGATTTATGCCTTTGTCAAATTTTTCCTCATTTCTTCAATTATCTTTTTTTCAATCCGCGATACCTGTACTTGAGAAATCCCCAATTCCTTTGCCACTTCAGTTTGAGTTTTATCCTTGAAATACCTCAATATTATAATTTGTCTATCTCTTGCCTTCAATTTCCAAAGCATCTCTTTTAATAGTATCGTATCTGTTATATCTTCTTCTCCTATGGTTTTATGACTTATTTTGTCTATTAAATACAGAGGTGAACCATCGCTTTGATGTACAACATCGTATAGGTATTCCGGGTGATATGAAGCCTCAAGTGCCATGACTACATCCTCCTTGTCTATGCCTATATCGTCGGAAATTTCTTGAATGGTCGGTTCCCTTCCCAATTCAAAGGATAGTCTCTCTTCTGCACCCTTTGCTCTCGTTGCAATTTGTTTTAAGGACCTGCTGACCTTAATAAGACCGTCATCCCTTAAAAATCTTTTTATCTCGCCTATTATCATGGGAACTGCATAGGTAGAAAATTTGACGTCATAGGAGGTGTCAAATTTTTCTATTGCCTTTAGGAGCCCAATACTGCCTATTTGAAATAAATCATCAGTTTCATAGCCTCTGTTTACAAATCCTCTTAATACGGAACGAATCAGTCCCAAATTGCAAGATACTAAAATTTCCTTTGCCTCGGCACTGCCGTTTTGTGCCTCCCCGATAAGTTCCATAGTTTCCTCATGAGACAATAGAGCCTTTCTTTCAACACTTAAACTCATATTATCTACTCCTTATCCTTAAGGCTGTTGAATTTTTTCTTCATCTTTACCTTAGTACCTTGTCCCCTTATGCTTTCAATTTCTAAGCCGTCCATAAATGTCTCCATTACAGTAAACCCCATGCCTGATCTCTCCAGGTCTGGTTTTGATGTGTAAAATGGTTCCCTTGCCTTTTCTACGTCAGCTATGCCCATACCCATATCTTCAACAATAACTATGATTTCGTCATCAATTATTCTTGATTCTACGATAACTATGCCCTCCCTGTATTCATATCCATGTATAATAGCATTTGTCACTGCCTCAGAAACTGCTGTTTTAATATCCGATAATTCCTCCAATGTTGGATCCAATTGAGATGCAAAGGCAGCAACTACTACCCTAGCAAAAGATTCATTACTGGATTTGCTCAGGAATTCCAGTTTCATATAGTTTTTTTCCATTATTTCCATCTCCCCTTAAATATTTTCCATTGCCTTTTCAATCGTTGGATAGACATTGATAATTTTTAATAGCCCTGATACCTTTAGTATCTTTTCTACGTATTCGTTGTCATTTACCATTACAATCTTTCCACCGTTTTCTAAAATATTCTTGTATCTACCCATTACTAGGCCAATACCTGAACTATCCATAAAGGTCAATCCCCTTAAATCCAATATAATATTTTTTATTCTGTGTTCAAAATACTGTTTGTCGATTTTTTGCCTTACCATCTCTGTGTTGTGATGATCTAATTCTCCCTTTAATTGGACTAATAAGTTGTTTTTATGTTTTTCTACTGATAAATACAAAACATCTCCCCCTATCCTTAACCTTTATAATATATTCTATAAAGAATTGAAAACTCCTTCATAAATTATTGACTAGTTTTGCTATTTATTGTAGAAAAGAAAAAAGAGTCTAAAAAGACTCCTTAATTACATTTTTTTACAGGCTTCTACTACGTGGGATAATAGAATGGAAGTTGTCACTGACCCTACTCCACCAGGAACAGGAGTTATTTTCGAGACTAATTCTGACACCACAGGATAGTCAATATCTCCACTTAGTTTACCTTCTTCATCTAGGCTTACGCCTACATCGATGCATATTGAGTTTTCATTGAAATACTTCTCGTCAAAGAACTTTGCCCTGCCCAGAGCTGTAACTACTACGTCAGCATTTTTAGTTATCTCAGGCAAATTCTTTGTCCTGGAATGGCAAATTGTCACCGTAGCATTTTCATTAAGCAGCATCATGGTCAAGGGCTTCCCAAGAACCATTGATCTATTGACTACTACCACATTTTTTCCTTCCAATTCAATATTATTGTAAAGCAATATTTCCATTGCAGCTTTTGGCGTACATGGTGCAAATCCAGATAAATCTCCTTCAAAAATCTTTGCCAGTGTTACTGGATTCATGCCATCTACGTCCTTGCTAGGCACCAAGGATTCCCTGACTTTAGCCTCATCTATGTGTTTTGGCAAAGGCCTGAAAAGCAAGACTCCAGAAATTGAATTATCTTCATTTAGCTCCCCCATTAAGGATAATAGCTCTTCTGTAGTCATATTTACATCTTGTTCAAAGACTTTTGCTTCAATCCCAATTTTGTCACAATTTTTAATTATACTTCTCTCATAAGAAATATCGTCCGGATTGTCTCCTAACCTTACTATTCCCAATGTAGGTACCTTACCTAATTTAGCTAATTCCTCAATGTCTTTAGCCATTTTTTCTTTAATTTGGGCTGCTACAACATTGCCCTTTAGTACTTCTGCCATTTAGCAACACCTCTCTCTATATATTTACTTATTTTTTAAAGACTACTTAGTATATGATAGCCCTGATTGTTAATTAATTATTCTTCTAGCAGTTACATATCTAGATTTATAATAAGTTTCATCTAAAGAAGAAATCATTACTTTCCTCTTGCCAGAAGAAGCATGTATCATGTTACCATCTCCTATATAGATGCCTACATGACCAATGGATTTTCCAGATGTCCTGAAGAATACTAAATCTCCAGGAATCAGATCCTGTTTATTCACGGAAATGCCATTTTTAGCTTGATCCCTAGAGGACCTATTTAGTTTAATGTCTAACCCATTTAGATATATGGAATAAGTCAGTCCAGAACAGTCATATCCCTTTGCACCTGTCCCCGCATAAGAATAGGGCTTGCCCAATGCATTGTATGCCAACTCTATTACCTTCGTAATATCAGGAGACCTTCTCGATTCGCTGCTCCTGCTGACTCTATCTGCAGTTCTCCTTAATTCTACAAGGCTTTCACTTGCTTTAAATTCATTGCCTTTATCGTCTATAATGACATAATTACCCTCATTAAAATCTTTAATAGTGACTGACTCTCCCTTTACTAAGGCGTAATATTTACCATCGTTTATTAAAACCTTATGGACCTTTGAAATTCCAAAAGAATTGTTGTCCTCTGTCAACTCCTCTAGTTGGGGCAAATATATGTAACCATTAGTCCCGTCTTCGGTGCTAAATAAACCATAGTCTCCATCAATTTTTAGAGCTTGTACAATCTCATCTTTATTTAAAAATTTTATAATATTTCTACCAGGTTCCTCTAGCAAAGTAGTATGTGTCATGACCTTATATTTATTAGTTGTCCTATCTTTTCTCAGTAAGACGTTTATGGGCACCTCATACAAGGTTTTATCCTTTTCGACGATATAGGACCTACTGGTTTCTCTAATGAGGTTTACTTCCTCTTCCCTCTGGAATATTATTTGACTTTCATCTTCTTCAACGCTTATATATTCCCTGACAAATATTCCTGTGTCTTTAAAACCCACTAGGCCAATTAGGCATATACCCACAATGGCAATGGAAAGTTTGTGTTTTCTATTTTGCAATATTAACACTCCCCTACAATTATTTGATTACCCAAAATCTATTGTATTATAATTAGTAGAATAATACAATGACATATTACAAAATGTCCACAAAATTTAAGCTTTATTAAAAAGGTTCCACATGTACCATACAATGTTTTATATCCTCTATATCTTTTTCTAGCTTGTCGTGGACCATTTCTGCTATTTCGTGACCTTCTAAAACTGATATATTTGCATCTACTAATATTTCAATATCAACATATATCTTATTGCCAAATACCCTGGTTTTAAGTCCTTTAATGCCTCTAACGCCTTTTATTTGTCTTACTTTCTTCTCTATTTCCTTTATAATTTCCTTGCCTGCAGACTCATCTACTAATTCCTTGACAGATTTAATATATAACTCCACTCCAACTTTAATAACAAAAATTGAAACTACAATACCAGCAATTGGATCTAGGGCAGGAAAGCCCAATCTGGCTCCAAGTATGCCTATTAATGTGCCTATAGAAGAAAATGCATCTGACCTATGGTGCCAAGCATCGGCTTCCATTGATATGCTTTTGATTTTTTTTGCAACCCTAATTGTATACCAATACATTCCCTCTTTGGTGACTATGGACAGCAAAGCAGCCATTAGAGCCAAGAGCTTTGGGGTCTGAATTTGCCCACCTATTAAAACTTTAATAGATTCATATCCGATGTAAATACCTGTCAACAACAAAAGTATACTCAATATCTTCGCAAATACAGATTCGTACTTTTCATGGCCGTATGGGTGCTCCTCATCAGCTTCCTTAGAAGAAACTTTTAATCCTAGCATTACTACAAAGGTAGTCAATACATCTGACAGAGTATGAATCCCATCTGCAACCATGGCATTACTATTGCCAAGTATACCTGAAGTTACCTTTATAACTGCTAATACAACATTAATCATTACTGTTATCCACGAAACCTTAACCCCTAGTTTATAATTATCCATCTTTATCCCCCAATTTATTCTAAAAACTTTAGCTTAAATCGTATTCCCTTTTTGTAGATTTAACAATTAACTCAATTTCTTCTTCATTTAAATTAAAATATTCTCCAACAATGCGGTCAATTTCCATCTGACACCTAAATATCTCCGCTTTTTCGTATTCTTTGTCAGCTTGTGCTGAAAATCTTTTAATATCTAAAATTTTAAGCACATACATTTCTATTTCTTGCATTATATCGTCTGTTGATATTAGAATATCCAACACCGCATTGGGATAATAGTCATACGTTCCCTTACCAATCTTTTTTCCAAAAAGTTTGAAATAAAATTCATATATTCTTGAATTTAAAATTCCCAATAGATATTCCAGGTTTATGATATATTTATATTCATCTTTTACTATCATAGAATAGATGTCTGCACTAAAATAAAAACATTTTTCATCTAATGCAAATCTATTTTCTCTAGCCTTGTAGGGAAAAATTAGTTTTCGCTGTTCAAATAGTTTCGTATCCCTTCCCCACTGTAGTTTATACCATTCCCTTGATCCGTTTTTACATTCTCTCCTGTTTTGCAGTTTTTCCTGAAAATTCCTTATGTAACCAACGGCATTTGGAAAATCCTCCATTTTACCTATTAAATCTGAATAAATCAAGAACTGCTTTCCCTCTGAAATATTATACCTTTGCACGCTACTATTTTTAATCCATTTTTTGAGCAATATTCTTTCTATTTCATATCTTTCAATTTCTTCTTCTGTCAGGACAAAGGCTTTATCTCCACCTGTGATTACTCCCTGAAATGTATGGACCACATCCCTGAGTCTTAGATTTGATTTTCTTTGTATCTTTTCATAAATACGCCTTTTTACAGGAGATAATAATATCCACCTGTCTGTCCCTAATTTCTCTTTATTTATACTAAACTTTTCAAAAACATTTGTATTTATTAATTCGCTTAAATTATCAAGATTTGTAAAATTATACTCATCGTCGATTAATTTAGTTACATTTATATCGCCACCGTCATTTGCCTCTTTGCTAAATATAAATATTCCAGTGGCTACTCCAACACCCTTAAAGATACTAGCTCCATAGAAGTCAAGAATTTCTACCATATTCCCATTTTCTAAAATATATTCCCTTAGTTTCCTCCCTGTAGGATTTTCCATAAAGTATCGAGAGGTTATTATACCTGCCACTCCTTCTGCTTTCAGGACCTCAAATGTCCTTTTTATAAATGCGAAGGATATATCTGCTTTATCCTTAAAGACCTCTTTATATTCCATCATCAGCCACTTCTTATACCCAATATCCAATTGCTTATGACCTATATATGGGGGGTTTCCTACTACGAAATCGTATTTTCTACTCCAAAATCTTTTTAATGTATTTGTTTCATTAGTCATCCCTTCGATTTCATTTTCCCATCTGATTAAACTGTCGCAGTGAAGAATATTTGAGTTGAGGTTTGGACTTCTAGCTCCCTTGGAATACAAGGCCCCTCTAGTTAATTCAACGGCGAAGTTATCCTTATCGGCACCATATATACAGTGTTTTAGTATGTGATAGTGGAGATTGTCCCTTATCCAATAATCTGAACCTTTAATCTCCGATTCAACCCCATCTGTTTTTATTATATACGTTTCATCCTTATATGCTTCCCTTAAAAGCTCTAATTCCTTAATAAATTTTTCCATAAGTAAATCATAAGCATGTAAAAGAAAGTATCCTACCCCACATGAAATGTCTATTATAGTAACAAAAGGGTTGTTAATTATGTCAATCTTTCCCAATGTATTTTCTACTATGTATTTAACTATGTATTCCGGCGTATAAAATTGACCCATAGCCTTTTTACTTTTTTTATCTATATTTGCCTCATAAGTTCTTCCCAATTTATTGCCCATTTAATCACCTAATATCTTATATTTGTCTCATAAAAAATTCCAGTTTAAACTGGAATTTTAAGATTTAAATTTCGATATACTGTCATTCATCCTAATGGCTAAGTTAGATAATTCTATACTAGTATTGGCGATTTCCTCCATAGAAGCAGTTTGCTGCTCTACAGAGGCAGCTGCTTCCTCAGAGCCTGCAGCATTTTCTTCAGAAATTGCCGACAAATTCTCCATACCTATGATTACATCGTCTTTCTTAACTGCCATTTCCTCTCCAGATCTGCTTATATTTTCAATGGCTTCCTTTATTTTTTCTATAGAATTTGCAATACCTTCAAATTTATTATTAGTCATATTTACGCTTTCTGTTTGGGAAACTACTATGTTTTCCACTGTTCCCATTGTATCTACTGCATAATGAGTTTTTTTAATTAAATCCCCTACTATTTTTGATATTTCCTCTGTGAAATTATTAGATTGAATGGCTAGCTTCCTAACTTCTTCAGCTACTACTGCAAACCCACGTCCAGCATCTCCTGCACTTGCTGCCTCTATAGCTGCATTTAAAGCCAATAGGTTAGTTTGTTCTGCAATATCTTGTATCATATAACTGGCCTTTTCTATTCGTGCTGCACTTTCGCTTGTATCCAAAATTACTTCCTTTACTTTCCTTGATGCCTGGTTGTTCTCCTGTGTTTTTTTTACTAATTCACTGATTATTTTTAGCCCCTCATTTTTAAGGTTATTTACTTCTTCAGCGGAAATTCCCAACTCTACTATAAGCCTTTGCTCTTCTTCTACTAGATTGCCCAATTGAGCCATATTGATAGCACCCTTTTCTGTCTCTTCCGCTTGCTCACCAGCCCCTTTGGCAATCTCCTCAATTACCCTTGCAACCTCATCGGTGGCCATGGCAGATTCGCTTGTGAGATGGGTCAACTGGCTAGAAAACCCTGTAACCTCACCTGAAAGCTCGGAAATTTGTTTTACAAGGTTTCTCAGTCTATCAATAACCTTTTGAAAGGCATTGGATATTAATCCGATTTCATCTTTTCTTACAATAAATTCATCCGGCACATCTTCAGATATATCTAGTTTGTCTATACCTTTAAATAGTTTCATCAAAGGAGTAGATATTTCTCTGCTGCTCATTACCCATAATAGAACCAAAATAATTAAGTTCAGTCCTAAAATAGCCAGTTGAAAGACCTTTAAAGTGACGACCTTGCCTTTTGAATAGTCCTCGGCAGCGTATACGGCCTTATTTGATAGGTCGTAAAACACTTCACTTTCATCTCGCAATTTATCGCTATTTTTTACCTTTCTGTTTTCATATACTACTTCTTTTAATGTTTCCCATTCAGCTTTTACATCTTCCAAGGCTTTTATATAATTTTTGTCCCTGGCCTCAGGAAGCCCTAAATCTTCATTCCCATATAACAGTCCATTTATGTTGTTTTCGATGAGCACAATTAAGTCATCGGACTCAACTCCTGAAAGTTCCAATTTCGAAAATCTTTGTCCTGCACCTCTGATTACACCAGTCTCGTTGATGACTTTGCTATCTGCATCCATTCTACTTAACTGAAAAAATACAGATATTGTACTACTTAAGGAAAAAATCAACAAAATTAATAGCATTGCTTTTAATTTGGCACTTATTTTCATTAGTTATACCCCCATATTCGTAAACTTTTACCATTTGAAAACACTTATAAGCCATTAATACCCAGTATGTTAAGGTGTATTCACTCTACTGTAATTTGTTTGTTGGCTATTACACTTCTTAAGGCCAATGTAACTATGACAATTAATCCACCTATTAAGGAGTAAACACTAGGTTTTTCTCCATAAAAAATTACAACCCATATGGGATTTAGTATAGGTTCTAAAAACATTATAAGTATAGATTCCAATGCTGTTAGATGTTTTATTGCCAAAGCATAGAGAATATAGGAAATTCCCAATTGGAATACTCCCAGTAGAAAAATCCCAAATATATTTTGAATTGTAAAACTCGCCTGAAACAAAAATGGCAATCCAATCAATACAGTAATGAAATGGCCTAGCAATGTGGTCTCCACTGGCGAACCATCTTTTTGCATTCTCATGCCTATGGTGGATCCTGCCAAGGCAACGCCACTTAATATGGCGACTATGTTCCCCTCTAAACTGCCTCCCCCCATATCGTCTATAAAAAATAATATCATCCCCAAAGACACTATAACTATGGATATACCGTCATACCATCTAATTCTCTCTTTTAATATCCATGCCCCTAATATGGCAACCCAAATTGGCGCAGTAAATTGTAAAACAACTGCATTGGCCGCCGTTGTCAATTTATTTGCCAATATGAATCCTGTAACCATACCAGCATAGGAAATCGCACCTACTACTTGTGGTTTAGAAAACGTAAACTTTGGTTTTTTAAGGTATGCCCAAACTATGGCCACAGAAAAAATGCCCCTTGAGCTAGCAATGGCCATTGGATTCATATCTATAAATTTGAGCAATATGCCTCCAGTACTGAGCAAAGTGGCAGCAATGATGGTGTACACAATTGCTTTGATTCTTTCTTTTTTTGTCGAAGTATTGTCCATTTTTCACCTCTATATGATATTATCAATATTTATTGTATCAATATGAGTATAATAAAAAAAGCTATAAAACACAAGAAAAACCCTAGATATATCTAGGGTTTAAATTGTAAATGCGTTTCATTCTTTAATACTTGTCTAAGTTCTCAGCAGATGCTATATTATATGTATCACCAGAAGGGGGAGTTTTTATGAAAAAGTATAATGACAAAAAGAAAAACCTTGTAAGGAGAATATCGATTATATTTTTATTATTGTCCATGGTAATTGGCCCTTTATCTGCTATTAAATCGAATGTATATGCCGAGGGACTGAATAATATAAATCTTTTAGATAACAGCATGTACTCCAAATTAAGGGAACTATACGACTATTTTTCTTCTTTAGAAGATGAAATAATATATTTAAGACAAGAAAATAATCGTTTAGAAAAAAATGTCGCACAACCTGCAGCCGAAAAGGTTCCTGTACTGATGTATCACCATATATACGATGGGGATTTATCAAAAAGTAAATTCAATGGAAATGGTGCTGTAATAAGCCTTGACACCTTTAAAGAACATATGAAATACTTGAAAGACAACGATTTTTACACTGCTACTTTAGAAGAACTCGAAAATTTTATGAATGGAGATATTGTACTACCTGAAAAAACCGTTGTGCTCACATTTGATGACGGATATTATTCTAATATAGAATATGCCTATCCAATTCTTAAAAATTATAATTTCAGGGCTGCAATATTTTCAATTGCTACTAATATTTCATCTGATCCAGACAAATATAGTGCAGAAACTGGAAAATTAAAGGGGTTAAGCTTTAATAATTTAAGGGAGACACGAGATGTGTTTACTTTTGAAAGCCATACATACGACCTGCATGTAATGATGGGTGATAAATCTGCATTAGAAGTTTTGTCAAAAAAAGAAATACTAAATGACATTTCTCTTGTTGCAGAGAGACTCGATACAAAATATGTAGCATACCCCTATGGAAATTATAATGAGACAAGTACTGAAGCCTTTAAAGAAGCAGGATATAAACTAGGATTTACAACAAAAAATGGATATTGTGATTTAAGTACAAAGCCTTTTGAGGTTCCGAGATTTGGTATCTTTCCATGGAACAATATGGATTACTTCGTAAAGATAGTCAACAGACAACTTTAATTTTCTTAAGATAAAAACCCTAGATATAATCTAGGGTTTAAAATATAAATCTATATATCAACACAGTTGCCAGCAGCACTCCGACAATTATATATGAGGAATTGAACCTACAGCTTTTACTGTTGTTTCCCCACTCTTTGACCTTTTTACTGCCTTTCTTATCATCACAGCAACTCATTATAATTCCTCCTCTTGTGTCCTGGACATATATTTGTATGTAAAAAGGCCCTTTCGAGCCCTTTTACAGCAATATAAAATTGCCCTAAATATGTAGAGAGTAAGTCTGTAAGCCGTGTTCAGTTTAAATGGTCATCTATCTAGATCCATTGTCACCAATGGATTCATGCGACCTACCTTTGGAACGACAGCGGGCAACCGTCTTTCTTTGTTCCTCTTTGGTCTTGCTCCAGATGGGGTTTACATAGCCATTTAGTCACCTAAATGCTGGTAAGCTCTTACCTCACCTTTCCACCCTTGCTCGTAAATTACAAGCGGTATATCTCTGTTGCACTATCCTTAGGGTCGCCCCCACTGGACGTTATCCAGCATCCTGCCCTATGGAGCACGGACTTTCCTCATGCAAAAGCACGCGACCATTCAACTTACTCTATTCTATTTTATCATAATTTTAGTTATAGTTCAAAGGAAATTTCTAGGGGCCAATCTTAAGTATCCTGCCACAATTTTCACAAAGTGTTATTTTATCGTCATTATGTAGCCTATCTAACTGAATTGTAGGCAATAGCATATTACAACCGCAACAGACTCCATCTTTTACTTCTGCTATTCCTGATCCCTTGTTTTTCTTTATGTTGTAATATTTATCTAATAATTCCTTATCAATTTTTTGTTCTATTTCTAGAATATTCTTCTTTTCTACAATTATTTTAGAGCTAAGCAGTCTCTCTTGTTCCGAATATTCTTTTTGAATTTCCTCGTTTTCTATTTTTATTTCTTCTAATTCCCATTCTATCAACAATAATTCTTCATCTGTTGCATCTACTTCATCCATTTGCTCTAAAATTTCTATTTCCATTTCATTTATCATTTTCTTTATCTTGTCTTTTTCTATATCTAAGAATTCCAATTGTTTAATATCCGTTGTATTGCCATCATATAAATTCTTCTCTATTTCATTAATTTTAAAATTATAGTCTTTTAATTTACTGTTATACTTATTTAGCATTAACTTCATTTTTTCCTTTTTATTTCTTAAATAAATAACTTTATCTTCTGCTTTTTCTATTTTCTTTTCAACTTCATTAAAGTTAAATTTATTTCTAAGTCTAAACATACTTTTTTGACAAAAACTAAGTGAATCGTGATGAAGCTCTAAATCCCACAATAAATCTAGTTGTTCCATAGGCTCACTCCTAAACTAATAAATTTTATATGGCGGGCTTGGCTTATCCCAAATTTCAATATGTAATTTTTCTCTTAAGTTTTTTTCTAAATGCTCCTTAATCACCGGCAATATAATCTTTTCTGTATGATAGTGTCCTGCATCGACCACGGTAATCCCCAACTCTGCTCCCTCTTGAGCATCATGATATTTTATATCACCAGTTACGTAAATGCTGGCATTACTCCTATGTGCATGGGTAATAAATTCTGCACCACTTCCACCGCATACTGCAACTCTCTTAACCGTTTTTTCAGTCTCTCCATATACAATAAGGTAATCCGTCTCCAATCTTCCCTTTATGAACTGTAAATATTCCGACAAGGACACCTCTTCTATATCACCTACCCTTCCATAGCCATGGTCCACTTCCTCTCCCATTTTATCTATTTCTAAGACCTGTAAATTCTTTAGGCCTAATATCTTAGCTAAATAATCGTTTAATCCCCCTTCTGCTCTATCTAAATTTGTATGGACGTTGAATACTACTATGCCATCTTTAATTAAATTATATATTAATCCTTCTTTATAGCTATTAGTGGTAATACTTTTCATAGGCGCGAAAATTGCCGGATGATGGGTTATTATCATTTTAAAGTCATGTAACTTTGCCCATTTATATACATTGTAATCTAAGTCTAGAGCCAAAAGAATCTTATCTACTTCTTTGTTGTCATCTCCTATTTGAAAACCAGTATTATCCCAATGGTCAACTAAAGAAGGTGGTGCCCATTTATTCATTATTTCAATTATCTCTTTCGCTTTCAACTTCTTTCAATACCTCCTTATACCATAGTATCTTTTCATTTATTTCGATATATCTTTCTCTAGACTTTTCTGTATCTATATTCTCCACTTGACTTAAAATGGCACGAAGCTCCTTTAGTTTAAAACTTATAAATTCTTTTAATAAGCCATGCTTATCTTTTATTAATAATGGGCTTATTTCATAATATAATTCCTTGTCAACATGGGACTTACCTCTTTTGGCATGTATTATTTCATAGAACTTGCCATCTTCTTTTACCAATTCTTCACCTATTATTTCAAAACTATTTTCCACCAAATATTTTCTTAGTTCCTTTACTGCCACCATTGGCTGCAAAATAAAATTGACTATAGAATTGGTTTTCTTTAAATCCTTTTCTAAGATATCCCTGATTAAAAGTCCGCCCATACCAGCTATAATAACCGTATCAATTTCATATTCTAATATTGGATCTAACCCGTCTCCCAATCTGCTGTCCACTTTATCTTCTATTCCCTGTTCTTTTACAAACTCTATGATTTTTTCTAGGGAACCCTTGGATATGTCGGTGCCTATTACCTTTTTGGAAATATTATTTAGAACTAAATAGGCTGGAATATATCCATGGTCTGTCCCAATATCCCCTACAATTGAATTCCTAGGTACCAGTTCTGCTATTTTAAAAAGCCTCTGTGATAATTTCATAAATATTTTCCTCTCTGAAATAACTATTCTGTTTTTTTGTAAATTAAAGATTCGCCATAAAGCGAATCCCTAATTATTCAAGAAAATCTTTTAATTTTTTAGATCTACTTGGATGGCGCAACTTCCTAAGGGCCTTCGCCTCTATCTGTCTTATTCTCTCCCTGGTAACTTCAAACTCTTTTCCAACTTCCTCCAAAGTCCTAGCTCTTCCATCATCTAATCCAAATCTCAGTCTTAGGACTTTTTGTTCCCTAGGGGTTAATGTATCTAAGACATCTATTAACTGCTCCCTAAGCATAGTAAATGTTGCAGCCTCTGCAGGAGATAATACCTCATCATCTGGTATAAAATCTCCTAGGTGCGAATCTTCTTCCTCTCCTATAGGTGTCTCCAAGGAAACAGGTTCTTGGGCAATTTTCATAATTTCTCTTACTTTCTCCACTTCCATGCCCATTTCCTTGCCTATTTCCTCTGGACTTGGGTCCCTTCCCAGTTCCTGAACAAGTTGTCTTTGAATTCTAACTAATTTATTAATCGTCTCCACCATATGGACGGGAATTCTTATGGTTCGAGCCTGATCTGCTATGGCCCTGGTGATCGCTTGGCGTATCCACCATGTCGCATAGGTGCTAAATTTAAATCCTTTTTTGTAATCAAACTTTTCCACGGCCTTCATTAAACCAAGGTTGCCCTCTTGGATTAAATCTAGGAACAGCATCCCTCTGCCGACATACCTCTTTGCTATACTTACAACTAATCTAAGATTTGCCTCAGCTAGCTTTTTTTTGGCTATTTCATCTCCAATTTGCATTCTTTTGGCTAATTCAACCTCTTCATTACCAGTTAATAGGGGTATTTTTCCAATTTCTTTTAAATACATCCTTACTGGGTCGTCTACATTTATCCCTTTCGGAACTGATAAATCTTCCTTTGTTTCATCAACCTCTTCATCGTCGGCATCTTTCTTTTCTATATCTTCCAGGTCTTCGTCTTTTTCCAATAGTAGTTCGTCGTCCTTATCACCTATTACATCTATTCCCATGTCCTCAAAAATCTGATAAACACTTTCTATTTGTTCCGCATCGAGGTTGATTTCCTCTAAGCTTTCAACAATCTCACTATATGTTAACAGCCCATTTTTTTTACCTTTAGCTACTAATTTCTTAACAGATTCTATATTAGCTATTTTAGTATTAATGTTTTCTTTGTTCATTTCATCCAACTTAACTACCTCCCTTCCTCATGTCTAATGAGGTTTAATTCTTTATTTAAATTAGTTAATTCCATACATAGTTCAATAAAAAGCTTTTCTTCAAGATAATTCTTATTTTTATTTTTCTCCATTTCCTCAATCTTCAGCTTAACTTCGTTTCTTTTATTCTCTAATTTATTAGTCCTTATAGTATGAATCAAGTCCTTAATCATATGATTTACATTATTGGGTGAAAATTTCAATTCCTTTGAAAAAACTTTTTTGACTAATTGAATATCCATATTTTCAACAGTCATAATCTCTTCTCTTATTTGTTCTTCATATATTATTTCCTTATCTTCATACAATCTATTAATTATATTGTACATTTCTCTGCATTCCAAGGAGTTAAAATCCTCCACAGCAATTTCTTTTATGATTTCCTCATAATAGTCTCTGTCAAAAATCATGAACTTTATTAAATCGATTTCTGCAGTGAGGCTAGCCAAAGGTAATGATGTGTTTACAGGCGTTATAATAGTCTTTTTTTTGTATTGGGTAGTTCCCTTTGCCTTTTTAGTATTGCCAAATACTTCCTTCTCTATTGCTTCTTTTGATATATTCATGTCCTTAGCTATTTTTTCAATATAAATATCCTGTTCAATAGGAGATTTTAAATCTTTTATTATTTTTGCAATTTCTTTTGTAAATTTAATTTTACCTTCTGTTTCTTCAGTATTGTATTTTTCTTTGCTGATAAAAATCTTGTATTCCACATGATTGTAAGCGGAATTCATTTTTTCCTCAAAATCTTCTATGGTATTGTCTTTTAAAAAATCATCAGGGTCTTTGTAATCCCCTAAAAAAATTATCTTTGGATCAATCCCTTCGTTTCTTAAAAGTTGTATTCCCTTTAGGGTTGCATTGATACCTGCCTTATCGGTATCGTAGCAAAAATATACTTCTTCTCCGTATCTTTTGAGAAGCCTTGCCTGCCTTTCTGTCAAAGCTGTTCCAAGACTGGCTACAGCATAGTTCAACCCTTTATTAAACATAGATATGACATCCATGTAACCTTCAACGATTATAATTCGCTTTCTATCCGATAGTTTGTTCACTAAATTCAAACCGTATAAATGATTTCCCTTATTGAAAATATATGTTTCCGGCGAGTTTAAGTACTTTGGCATAGCGTTATCCATTACCCTACCGCCAAAACCTATTACTCTTCCTTTAGTGTCTATAATAGGGAAAATAATTCTACCGCGAAATTTATCATAATACCCCTCATTTTTCGCTCTTTTTCCTATTAAGCCTACTCTATAAATTTCCTCATCTTTAAAATTCATTCCCTTTAAGTATTTATATAGGGCATCCCAACTATCTAAAGCATAACCTAGGCCAAACTGCCTTATTACCTTATTGCCAATCTTTCTTTTGTAAAGGTAGTCTAGGACTTTCGCATTTTCCTTTAAGTTGTTAAAAAAATATCTAGCAGCCTCCTTGTTAATTTCATAACCTTTATTCTTTTCCTCTGTTTTAATTAAGTCTTTAGGCTCTTTTTCTTCTATTTCAATACCTACTTTTTCAGCCAATAACTTAATTGCTTCGGGAAAAGATAAGTTTTCCCTTTTCATAATGAATGATACAACATCTCCACCTTCACCACAGCCAAAGCAATGAAAAAATTGTTTTGACTCCGATACTGTAAAGGACGGGGTCTTTTCGTTGTGAAAAGGACATAAACCTACATAGTTGGACCCCGATTTTTTTAAAGGTAAGTAGCTTGATACAATATCAACTATATCAGAAGCATCTCTTACCTTTTCTACTATTTCATTGTCTACAAAAAACGTCATAAAATCACCTTATTATTTCACCCTCTGCTGTCTTTTCAATTCCCTTATGATGTATTCGACATAAGTTTTAAAAATCCTTCTTTTTTTTCAAAATTTTTGCCAAGGTTTAGGAATAAATATATTATAGTACAGGTTTATGACAAATCTGTCAGTTGTTCCTGCAATATAATCGCATATAATATCTTCTATACCCAAATCCATACCTTTATAAATATCTAAATGCTCTTTTGGCAAAGAATTATTATTTTTCATATAGTATTTAAATAACTGCTCAATTATATATTCAGTCTTTTCTTCTTCTGATTTAGCGTTTTTATTTAAATAAACGTTGTCAAACATGAATTTTCTTAGTTCATCTGTGGCCTTACCTACTACTAAGCTATTGATTATAGAATTTTTTCCCATACTATTTTTAATTATGTCAAAAATCATATTATTTATTCTTTCCCCATGGGATTTGCCTAAAACTTCAATCGGTCCCTTTGGTAAATCATGGGCAAAAAGTACTCCTGCCCTAATAGCATCGTCTATATCGTGATTTATATATGCTATTCTATCTGCATATTTCACTACTTGTCCCTCTAAGGTCTGAGACTGATTGCTGCCAGTATGATTTCTTATGCCCTCTCTAACCTCATAGGTCAAATTTAAACCCATTTTGTCATTTTTATGCTCTAGAAAATCTACTACCCTAACTGACTGTTCATTATGCCTGAAACCATTTGGATTCAATTGATTTAATATCCTCTCACCTGTATGTCCAAAGGGAGTGTGCCCCAAATCGTGACCAAGGGCTATGGCTTCAATGAGGTCTTCGTTGAGCCCCAAGGCCCTGCCAATGGTCCTGCCTATTTGAGATACCTCCAAAGTGTGGGTCAGCCTTGTCCTATAATGATCTCCTTCAGGAGCTATAAAAACTTGTGTCTTGTGTTTTAGCCTGCGAAAAGATTTTGAGTGGATAATTCTGTCCCTATCCCTTTGAAAATCCGTTCTGATACTGCATTTTTCCTCGATTTCTTTTCTCCCCTGTGAATTTACACTGAGCATAGCATATGGAGATAAGTTTATTCTTTCACGTTCTTCGATTTCCTGTCTTATATTCATAAGTTTCCCCTCTATCTAAAATATAATATTGTTTACTGTCCTATATTATATATATACAACATAAGTTTCAATAATCCTTCTTTTTTAATAAAAAACATTACAAAAGAAAAAGAAGTGCAACATAACACTTCTAATCGAAAGCATCTTCTCCAAACTTCTTTTTCATATGGTCAATTACAATTCCCGCTGTCTCCTCTATGGCCTTTGTCGACACATCTATGACCATGCAACCAAGTCTTTTCATTATGTCTTTGGAATACTCTAACTCCGAGTTTATTCTATCTACGTTGGCGTAATTAGCGTTGTTGTCCAACCCAAGTGCCTTTAATCTCTCCTGCCTGATTTCATTTAACTTTAAAGGATTTGCGACTAGACCAATTATCCTTCTACTATCCTTTTCAAATAGTTCCTTTGGAGGCGGTACCTCTGGTACAAGGGGTACATTGGCAACTTTGAAGTTCTTGTGAGCTAAGTACATACTGAGGGGAGTTTTGGAAGTCCTGGAAATCCCAACCAAGACGATATTGGATTTTTTAATGCCCCTTGGATCCTTACCGTCGTCGTATTTTACTGCAAATTCTACGGCCTCCACTTTTTTAAAGTAGTTCTCATCTAACTTTCTAATTAATCCTGACTCTCGTTTTGGCTGAAATTTTAGTATAGATTCTATAGCATCCAATGCAGGGGTCATAAGGTCCACTGTTGGAATACCATATTCCCCTCCAAGTTCTTCTATAAAACACCTTAGTTTATCTATTACAATGGTATATATGACAACGCTGGGCTCCTGCTTTGCTTCGTCAAATATCTCAGATATTTGCTCCTCAGCGACGATAAAAGGGAATCTCCTTACCTGGTACTTTCCAGAATTAAATTGGCTTAGAGCTGCTCTAGATAGTAGTTCTCCTGTCTCTCCGATGGAGTCAGACAATACATATATTGTTAAGTTTTGATCCATTTATCTCCCCCCTAATCATTTCTTCCTAATTCCACAAATAGTCTTGTAATAGTCGTCTTTGTTATTCTACCTATCACTTTATAGTTTTTCTCTTCCTGCCCAACCTCTTCCACCACTGGCAAGCTGTCTATTTCATGGTCAATAAGTCTGATGGCAGCGTTAAGTAGGCTATCTTCCACGTCGATGACTACTATATTAGGCATTCTAGTCATAATCATACCAATAGGCATCTTTGTTAAATCCATACCTCCCAATGCAGATTTTAAAAAGTCCTTTCTGGAGACTACTCCAGATAAAAACCCATTATTCGTTACATAAATGGAACCTACATCTTCTAAAAACATTAGTACAATAGCATCGTAAATACTGGTGGATTCATCTGTCACCACAGGTACAGATTTGACTTCATCTACTTTAATTTCTTTGATTTTGTCTGAAATAAATGTAAGATTAGTCTTACCTGTATGGAAATATCCGACTTTAGGTCTTGCATCTAGAATTCCAGACATGGTCAAGATTGCCAAGTCGGGTCTCAAAGTCGCTCTAGTTAAATTTAATTTATTGGCAATAGCCTCCGAGGTAATGGGTTCATTTCTTTTCACTATTTCGACAATCTTTTCTTGTCTCTCACTTAGTTGAATAATTTTTTCCACCTCCAGTATTTAGGCCATCCGAACTAATGAAAAACTACTTATTTACAATCTTCGATAGATCGCAAATTTGTATCATAGTGTCGTGAATTTTCTTAAGCAGACCTAGCCTGTTATTCCTCAATTTCTCATCCTCAGCCATTACCATGACCTTGTCAAAAAAACTGTCTATAGGCTCCCTAAGTACAGCTAAGAAGTCTAATGCCTTATCGTACTCTTTTTTTGCAATGGAAGCTTCAACTTTTTCTTCAATAGCATTAAAGCTTTCATACAATTCTATTTCATCCTCAGTCAGTAAATCTCTTTTTACCTCATCTGTTATTGCTTTCTCAGACAAATTCGTCACCCTGTTAAACGCGTGAAGTATTTCAGATAATCCTTCCTTTTTTAGCCATTCATTTAACTTATTTGCTCTGATTTTCATGTCGTATATGTCGTCTATATTAGATGCAATTATGGCATCAACTATATCATACCTTATACCCATATCTATAAACATGCTTCGAATTCTTCCATTGAAGAACTCTATTACTTCATCCCTGACTTTATCGTAATCAAATGCTAAACTATTTATATCCACGTAAATATACAGTGCATTTTCTATTAATTCCCTTATGGAAAGACTCAGTTTCCTATCTATTATTATATTTATTATCCCCAAGGCCATTCTCCTTAGACCAAAGGGATCTTGGGATCCAGTTGGATGGATGTCTATGGCGTAGAGCCCTGCTATGGTGTCCATCTTATCCGCCATACTTAAAACAGTTCCCGCAGTTGTGCTAGGCAATTCATCATCGAAAAACCTAGGAAGGTATTGCTCGTATATGGCCAAACTGACAATTTCATTTTCTCCTGAACTCTTGGCATATTCCATGCCCATTTTCCCTTGTAATTCCGTAAATTCGCTGACCATTTTAGTGACTAAATCTGCCTTAGACAAATAGCCTGCCCTATTGATATTTTTCTTTGTCTCTTCCCCAACTTCTAGATATGCCCCTATTTTTTCCCCTAATTTTTGGACCCTTTTAGTTTTGTCCAGTAAGGTACCTAATTTCTCTTGGAATGTTATCTTATCTAGTTCTTCTACATAAGATGATAGAGGCTGTTTCATGTCCTCCATATAGAAAAACTTAGCATCTTCTAATCTTGCACCCAGTACCTTTTCATTGCCTTTTATGACGATATCAATATGGTCCCTGTTCCCGTTTCTCACAGTAACAAAATAAGGAAGGAGCCTATTTTTATCGTCTAAAACGGGGAAAAATCTCAGATGCTCTTTCATGGGAGTTATGACCACATCTACAGGCAATGAAAGATATTCATCTTTAATCCTGCCAATTATGGGCATTGGATATTCTACAATATTAGTTACCTCATCCAAAAGGTCCTCATCTTGTTGTAGATTTCCACCTCTCTCTTTTACTAATCTTTCAGAGCCGTATTTAATGATGTCCTTTCGCTCCTCTTGATCTACTATCACAAAATTTTCTTTTAATATATCTACGTACTCGTCTACATGCCTAATTTCTATTCTGCTGTCTCCTAAAAACCTGTGTCCCCTTGTGATGTTTGAAGCCACTATCCCCTCTAAATCAAATGTTAGCACCTTGTGATCTAGAATAGACACTAACCATCTAATTGGCCTGGCAAATCTAATATTCTTTCCTCCCCATTTCATGGATTTTGGAAAGTTTATACTCTTAATAACATTTGGAATGTTTTTTACAAGGACTTCTTCCAATGACTTAACTTTTTTAACAGTCTTAGCGTAAACATAGTCTACACCATTATATTCATCTACGTAAATAGATGATATATCAACTCCTTGGCCTTTCATAAATCCCATCAAAGCTTTAGTTGGATTTTCATTCCCATCAAAAGCAATTTTTTTGGCTGGTCCTTTGACAACTTCTTCTAGAGATTCTTTCACATCAGATAGGCCATCTACTATAATAGTCAATCTTCTAGGGGTAGAATATACAACTATACTGTCGTATTCAAACCTATGTCCATCTAATAAATTTATCATGTTGCTTCTCAACTGATTTAAAGCATCATTTACAAATCTAGCTGGTAACTCTTCTACTCCAATTTCAAGCAAATATTTCTTAACCATTTATTACACCCTCCTTTTTCAATAGAGGATAACCCATTTCTTTTCTCTGTTCTAGATATTTTGCAGCTACTTGTCTTGCTAGATTCCTTACTCTACCGATGTAGTTTGTTCTCTCTGAAACAGACATCGCCCCTCTAGCATCTAGTATATTAAATGTATGGGAGCATTTTAATATATAGTCATAGCTAGGCAATACCAAATCTTCTGCCAAAATTTTATTTACCTCTTCCTCGTAGGTATTAAATAATCCTTTCAAGGTATTTATATCTGCTTTTTCAAAGCTATATACGGAATGCTCAAACTCCGCTTTATTAAATATATCACCGTAAGTATGCTTTTTATTCCACTTAATATCAAATATATTGTCTACATCTTGCAAATACATGGCTATTCTCTCAAGACCATAGGTAAGTTCAGCAGATTCTAATTCGCAATTTATACTCCCTACCTGTTGAAAATAAGTAAATTGCGTGATTTCCATGCCATCTAGCCATACTTCCCAGCCAAGTCCCCATGCTCCCAAGGTAGGGGCCTCCCAATTGTCCTCTACAAACCTGATATCGTGTTTTAATGGGTCGATACCGATAGCCCTAAGGCTATCTAGGTATATCTCCTGCACTTCCTCAGGGGAAGGCTTAAGTATTACCTGTAATTGGTGATGCTGATATACCCTATGGGGATTTTCTCCATATCTAGCATCAGCTGGTCTTCTGGAAGGCTCCACATATACAACCCTCCATGGTTCTGGGCCTAATGCCCTTAAAAATGTATGGGGGCTCATGGTTCCAGCTCCTTTTTCTACATCATATGGCTCCAATATTATACAATCTTTATTTCCCCAGAAATCAAGTAGTTTCAGCATTAAATCCTGAAAATACATACAAAAACCTCCTCATTTTACAATTAATAAACAAAAAAACCTATCCATCCCTATAGGGACGAAAGGTCATCTTCCGCGGTTCCACCCTATTTAACGCCATAAAAGGCGTTCACTTTATAGAACATACTCCAAAGTGCCCTATGTCAAGGATTATCGTATCTAGCTTCCACCAACCTAGACTCTCTTAAACAATTTTCTTTGACAACGTCTTTATCATCATATGGTAATGTAATTTCTATGACATATAATTTAGCAAAAAAGCATTTTTTTGTCAAGTACTTTAGTCCTATTCCAAAATTTTAATATGGCTTAAAGAGTTGAATTTTTTCCTGTCGATATTGTACAATATATAGTCCACAACTAGACTATGTATACTGTTTATATTGTTTCTGGAAATATCCAATTTTTCAATTCTCTCCAGTGGAATAAATAACAAGTCCCTCATATCCTTTAAAATTTCTATATTAATATTTACTTTATAAGGATCGGCAAAACCGCAATCCTTGCAGATAACGCCGCCCTCTTGTATACTAAATTTAATATCTCCAGTTAATTGATTTTTGCATAGGACACAACTGTCAATATTAGGTCTATATCCTAAAAAGGAAATAAACTTAAGTTCATAGGCTACTATAAACTCTAGAAACTTGCATTCTAGAGATGACAATACCTGAAGTCCCTTTAAAAACAAGTCAAATATCTTCATATTTTCCATTTCCAATTCCATGGATTTATCCATTAATTCTAGAATATATTGACCATATATAACCCTTTCCATTTTCTCCCTTATGGAATAAAAAGAATCTATAATATCCGCCTGATTTAAATACAGAAAGCTCCTTCCCCTATGAAATTGGTATTCGTTGTACGAAAAGGGTTGGGTATTGGCTATGATTTGCGATTTTGGCCTATAGGCCCCCCTAGCCATAACCGAAACTTTTCCATATTCCCTAGTAAAGATTGTCAATATCTTGCTAGTATCCTTATATCTCATTTCTCTCAGTACTATACCCTTTGTCTTTATCATATCATTACCTTACTTATTTATAGCCAAAATATTTGACCTTATTTTCCCTATCTCTCCAATTTTTTTCTACCTTTACCCAAAGCTGCAAATTTACCTTGCTTCCTAAAAGGGATTCTATGTCCATTCTAGCAGTCTGACCAATTTCTTGCAGCTTAACTCCCCTTTTACCTATTACTATTCCCTTATGGGATTCTTTTTCACAATAAATATTTGCAAATACATCTATTATATCTTTGTTCTTTCTTTCCTTTATACTGTCGATTTCCACGTATATTCCGTGAGGTACTTCCTCCTCTAAATTTATCAAGGCTTTTTCCCTAATTATTTCTGCTATTATAAATCTCTCTGGCTGGTCCGTTATCATGTCTTCAGGGAAATATTGCGGTCCCTCAGGTAGTTTGCCCTTTAAAACTTCAATATAGCTTTCAATGTTGGAGTTATTTTTAGCTGAGATTGGCACAATATCTTCAAAGATGTTCATTTTACTATATTTATCTATTAATTCCAGTATCTCACTTTCTTCTAATTTATCTATTTTATTTATCAGAAGAACTATAGGTGTGGATATACTGGATAAATCCTCTATTATCATCTTGTCCATTGGACCAATTTCCATACTATTATCCACCATAAAAGTAACAACATCAACTTCCTCTAAGGTGCTTTTAGAAATTTTAAGCATATACTCCCCCAACTTATTCCTCGGCATCTGTATTCCAGGTGTATCTAAAAATACAATCTGACTAGATTCTTCTGTATATACCATCTGTATTTTATTTCTTGTGGTTTGTGGCTTATCGGAAATAATAGAGATTTTTTCTCCTATTACCTGATTTAATAAGGTAGATTTTCCCACATTTGGCCTTCCTATTATGGTTACAAATCCTGATTTATACATAATCTTCACCCCTTATCTCCTCCAAATCCTCCGGCCCGAAACTATGGGGCAACAAATCATCTAAAGTATATACCTTATAGTCAGTCTCTGAATTAGCCACGATTATGACTGCGTCTTTGCCAAATTCTCGTATTACTTGCCTGCAAACTCCGCATGGATGGGTTAAATCCCCATCTCCTACAACTGCCACTGCTTTTATCTTTCTATGCCCTTCTGACACGGCTTTAAAAATGGCTGTTCTTTCTGCACATATAGTTGGTGAATATGAGGCTATTTCAATATTGCAACCCGTATATATACTATGGTCTTCAGTCAAGACTGCTGCACCTACCTTAAATTTTGAATAAGGTACGTAGGCATTTTCCTTGGCCTCTAAGGCCCTTATTATCAATTCTTTTTTATTCAATATAAATTCCTCCTTCTTCATGACATTATTCTATGATAACCTCTGTCTTTGGTTCAATTACCTGTATCCAAGTGACACCTGGGGTTAATTCTATTTCAGACCCATTTTCGTCATAATACTTTGTCTTACCTTCCCTGGACTCTTTTACCCATTTTATGTCTATATACTCTCCGTTAGTCAAAAATAAACCTTCACCCTGTCCAATTAACTGAATATCTAATCTACCTTCTTTGTCCAGCACCTTTGTTTTCGCCCTTTGAATGATTATATTTTTGGCTACAATTGGACTTTCGTCTATTTCATCTATATGTAGCTTACCATCCTTGTATCTACTGTATATTTTATCCTCCTCTTTATAAATATACTCGGTTTTGTTGTTCTTATTGTAATTTATAATGATTTTGCTGCCTTTTGTTCCATTTAGTTTACCGTCTTCTTTAAATTTAAATGGCGTAAATTCCCCCATCATCCTATATTTTCTTTCCTCTTGGGTTGTCCTAATTGCCTCCATACTAGAGTACAAATTATGGGGCATTTTTTTGTGGGATACCCTCCAAAATACTTTATTAGAACTAGACAAACCGTCAATGTCGGCAATTCTTAGGGATTTGACGTCTGCCATTGCTTGATTGCTGCCGCCTACCCTGACATACACCGCATCGTATTCCAGTACAGTAGTTATAAAATACGGTCTAGCGCTCCTAATTGGCCCAATTGATGATGGGTCATTTAACAGATATATTCCCAAATATCTAGTATAAGGGGCTTCTACTAAGTACTCATAGACTATTTCTGCATCCTTTAGACCCGACTGCCACCTTGCCCCATTATGGTTATCAAACATAATAGCTACGGGCCTTCTATTTACTTTTTCCTCCACGCCGTATATGCCACTCAAAGGGGATGGAATTCCTATTTTTTCTGGTATTTCTTCTACAACTGTTTCTTCTATCTCAACCTCAATTGGTTCTTCTGCAATTATAGGTTCCTCAATTTCTTCTTTTTTGCAGCTTGCGGCCAATAATGCAACAAATATAACTAGTAAAATTATTTTTATCCTATTGCTCATTTTGCTCCCCCTTATCCAAATATTTGAAATACTAAAATACCAACTAAAATTCCTAAAATTGAACCAAAAAGAACTTCCATAAAAGAATGGATTTTACCTTCTATTCTACTCTCCCCCACTAAAACAGCCAAGGAAAAAGTCAAAGTAGTAATAAGCATATTCCCAGACATAAAAGCTATTATAGTAGCCATACAAAACGATACTGCAGCATGACCGCTTACAGTTCCTCCCTGAAAATGGCTACCTCTGCCTTTATAAAACTTTGCTTTAAATCCGACAGTTAAAATAATTACAATCAGCAATGCCACAAATGTCAAATGGGTAGGGGAATTTCGTATTTTAACTATTATAAAAGAAGAATAATTGCTTAGTCTATCAAAAAAAAGCAAATACCCTACAACCATTGAATTTATAGAAGCCACTAGCACAGCTCCTGCTGACACATCTTTCACCAGCCTAGCAAGAGGATGATAAGAATCCGTGATAAGATCTACAACCTTTTCTATTGCAGTATTGAATAGCTCTGCAACTACAACTAAAGAAATTGAAAAGAGAAGAAGCAAAAACTCAAGTCTTGTAAAGTCGAAAAAAAGGCTGACAAAGATAATACCGATGGCTATAATATAGTGTATTCTCATATTCTTTTCAGTCTTCAAGGCTGTAATAATACCCGTAACAGCGTAATTGAAGCTATCTATTAAGGATTTTCTTTTCATTTATGACTCCTCTTTTTCTTTTTTAAAAATCCCCAACTGTTTCATTATTTCTTTTTCCTTAGACCTCATAATGAATTTCTCTTCCTCTTCCATATGGTCATATCCCAACAAATGAAGCATGGAATGAACAGTTAAATATGCAATTTCTCTTTCTAGGGTGTGACCGAAGTCCTTTGACTGTTCCAATGCCTTTTCCAAAGATATGATTATATCTCCCAAAAGAGTTGGTCCTCCCACATCTATGTTATCTTCTAATGGAAATGACAATACATCTGTATCCATATCTACCCCTCTATAATCCCTATTTAACTTCTTTATAGTTTCATTATCTACAAAGGAAATGCTGATTTCATATTCCTTCGCAATATTTTCAATTTCAAGTACTTTTTTCACAACTCTAAAAAGCTCCTTCTCAATATCTTCTCCAATATTTACTTTGCTTTGGTTGTCATCTATATATAATTCCATTATTTCGCATCCTCCGCTTTTTCATTTAAACTTGGATATTCTATCCTATCGTGATATATGCCTGTCAGGACATTGATGAATGAATTAGTGATTATATCCAGTTCCTTTAGAGTTATATCACATTCGTCTAATTGACCGTCATTTAGCTTACCTTGGATGATTTTCCTTACCATGTCCTCAATCTTTTCCTTGTTTAAATCTTTTATACTCCTGACTGCCGCCTCTGAGGAATCGGCCAGCATTACGATGGCTGCCTCTCTGCTTTGGGGCTTTCTGCCCCTGTACCTAAATTCTTCAGGCGAAATATCCATCCCTTTGTTCAGTTCCTTTGCTTTGTGATAAAAATACGCCACCAAGGTATTGCCGTGATGCTGCTCTATTATATCTATTATCTCTAAGGGCAGCTTCGCTTCCTTTGCCATGTTTACCCCGTCAATGGTGTGAGATGTGATTATTGCCGTACTTTGCATAGGCTGCAGCTTGTCGTGGGGATTTTCCATACCAAATTGATTTTCTGCAAAGTAATATGGACGCACTGCTTTGCCTATGTCGTGATAGTAGGAGCCTACTCTAGCTATTAGGGGATTTGCTGATATTCGCTCTGCTGCTGCCTCTGCTAGATTTCCCACTAAAATGCTGTGATGATATGTCCCTGGAGCCTCTAGCAAAAGTTTCTTTAGCAAAGGCTGATTTGGATTAGACAGCTCCAGTAGTTTTAGAGTAGTCAATATAGAAAACACGTTTTCCCAAATAGGCAAAGAACCTAAAGTAAGTATAGATGCGATAATTCCGTTTAAAAAGCTATATGTCGCAATTGCCAGGGAATCTATGCCCCCAATACCCTTGGCCCAACCATAAGATGTTAATGTTACAATATTTAGAAATCCTATGATAACGCCGCTTATTAATATCCTATGTCTTTGTTCGTGCTTGATTATCAGAAGAGATACAATACTGCCAGAGACAATATACATAGTGATTATATTTGTATCTAATTTCAAAATAAAACCAAGATAAAAGGACAAAAATATGTTGATTAATAGACCTAATTTAGGGTCAATTAATATGGAAATCAGCAGCGGTGCTGCACCTATTGGCATTATATATGGAGATATTTGATGCATCTCCTTGCCAATTAAAATAATCGACAACGTAACTATAAAAATAATCAGCAATTTATTATTAAATAGTACTTCATTGTTGTAATAGTATAAATATATAATAAAGATTGATATACCCAAGGTAATAAGTATGGTTATGCCAAATATCATGGCAATGGGGATTATATCGTCCTCTTTTAAGAGACCAGCATCCCTGATTAGGCCTAGTTCCCTCTCTCCAATAATCGATCCCTGAGCTGCAATTATCTCATTTTCCTTTAGTATTTGCATATCTACCTTTGAAGACTCCTCTTCCCTCTGTCTATCAGTTTCAGCCTTGTCCAAAAACTTATTTGGATTAATTGTAGATTTCATCAAAGCCAGTCCTAACTGTTTTTCCTCAGAAGACATATCCATTATGTCAAATGTATTGCTTAAATTTTCCTTTTCATACTCTATTTCCGTGTCAATAATTCCATTCCCCATAATCTGATTAATTAAGTCAACTAAATTATTTTCAAGGTTGTTCAATGACTTGTAATCCATTTTTAGGGATATAGATATTTCATTTTGTGTTAAATTTAAAGATTGATTATCCAAAAGTAATTGGTTCTTTTTACTGTTGCTCACTCCTTCCATTGCCTTAATATCCATTACGATATCTAAAAATTCTTTTATTTCATTTTTCATTGTGATTTGCACAGATGGGTATATTCTATATCTTGGCTCTACCCTATCTGCGGCCTCTTTTTTCAGTCTTTCCGTTGCAAAAACATCCTCCAAATCCTTTGTGGCCCTAATATCGGCAGGAGCGATATTTCCTATTTTTAAGTCAAACTTATTTGTCTCCATCCTATACACAGCAATAAAAAAAAGAATTGCCGTAAAAACCACTAGCAATAGCCCATTATATAGTTTTCTGTTCTTGTTAAAGAATTTATCTTTGCTGTCCATAGGTATCCTCCTGAGTTTATAATTTTGTTTTTTCGTATCTGTCATAGGCCTCAATTATGCTTTGTACCAAGGGATGTCTAACGATGTCCTCTTTGGAAAAGTATATAAAATCAATGCCCTTAATGTCATCAAGTATTTTTATAATTGTCTTTAAACCAGATTCTTTGCCCTTAGCCAAATCTATTTGAGTTATATCCCCAGTTATAATGGCCTTAGAACCAAATCCTAGCCTAGTTAAAAACATTTTCATCTGCTCATTTGTAGAATTTTGAGCTTCATCTAAAATCACATATGAGGAATCTAAGGTCCTCCCTCTCATATATGCCAATGGTGCCACCTCTATTAGACCTTTCTCCATATACCTGCCGTATGTCTCAGCCCCCAATATATCAAAAAGAGCATCGTATATAGGTCTAAGATAGGGATCCACTTTTTCCTGCAAATCACCGGGCAAAAATCCAAGGCTTTCCCCTGCCTCCACAGCAGGTCTTGTCAAAATAATTCTATTGACCTCCTTATTTTTCAAGGCCTGAACTGCCATAGCCATGGCTAAAAAAGTCTTTCCAGTCCCTGCTGGGCCAATGCCAAATACAATGTCATTTCTCTTGATTGAATCTAAGTATCTTTTCTGACCTATGGTCTTTGGCCTAATACTTCTGCCAGATGCTGTAATGCAGACGACTTCTTTTAGCAGTTCTTTTACATAACTATCCTGGCCCTTTAACATTAACTGTATGGAATACCTTAAATCTTGTTTGTCTAATTTTTTTTGGCTTTTAATGATGCTTATCAAATCGTGTATTAGTTTTTCGCCTAGATTGACTGCAATTCTATCTCCCAGCAACTTTATTTCTCCTTGTCTCGTCCCTATTTCTATATCCAATGCTTCTTTTATAATATCAATATTCTCATCAAAATCTCCAAATAACTCTCTAATCACTTGATTGTTTTCGATTAATATGCTCTTTTCTTCCCTTGCTTTTGGCAAACTTAATCCTCCTTATTTTGTATGATTTGTTTTTTTGCAATGTCTTCTATGGCTTCAATAATTACTTGAGTAGTTAGTATTCCATTATCTACCTGATGCCTTGTGTTTTTCGACTGGACCAGTACATCTGACGGCATTTCTTCATTTATCATTTTCATGGCCTCTAAGTAATTAGAGTTCTTTAAAAAATCTATATCTTGCTTGACCTCTTCCAATTCAATTTCTCTGAATTCGTAGGTAGTTATTTTAATAGGAAATTTAATTCCAAAACTCTCCAGATTTATAATGCTCTTTTCACTTTCAAATTCTTTATAGTCTTTAAAATCCACATTTCCCCTTATAAATCTAATTCCCTTGTTTCCTATTTTTATTCCCTTTTGAATAATCGAATTTCCAGTGTATCTCTCTTCATTTTTAACAATTGGCTCCCTAATTATACTACTATATCTAGTCAGAGCATAAACTTCACCTTCGGCGTGTACGGCAATAAATTCATCTGTACCTTCATTAGTTAATATGCCAGTAATCAATATATCCCCCTCTGTGACAACCTTTCCCCTCTCAACAACAGCTTTTCCGTTTTTGGGAATAACCTTTGTAATAACTCCCTTTTTCTTCGCCACTATGTGACATGGGTAGTCCTTATCTACCTTTTCAGGAGGCAAGTCTTGCTCTTTTATCTCAATTGTCAATTTTGTCCCTTTAATGGTGACGGAAACAAAGGAAAGATAATCGTAATTCTCATTTAATATATCCTTTATTTGTTCTTTGTCTATTTGATATTTAATTTTGCCATAAGATATGTTATTGGAGTCTAATAACGCAATTATTTCCTCCTTGGGCGTCTGTTCATTCCCTAAGATGTCTATCCTCCAAATAAGCGAAGTCAAAAATAAAATCATAGCCCAAAACAAAAGGAAACCTGCAAACCACATTTTTCTTTCTTTTAGCTTATGTATTAAAAAAGGTAGTCCTATTTTTTCTTTAATGGTGACTTTGCAGCCTACTTTTTTTACAACCTGTTTCAGTGACCTAAAACCCTTAGTAGAAGATTTCATTTCCAACACGATACCACTTAGTCTTTTTACATCCCATAAGTAAATATCATGGGCAGCAGATAAATTTAACAATCTTTCCAAAGTTAGCCCTTCAACCCTAATAATAACATATCCTTTAAAATAATTCCATATTTTTATAGCTAGCATATTTACACTCCCTAGCTGATTATTTCAATTCTTTTTATAAGACCAATTATTGTTATTTCTTCTGATAGAATTGTTTTTATTTCCAAGCTTTCCCCTGTTATTTTAAATACGCCTATTCTTGTATTAATCCTAATGGTGCCTTCCGTATATTCTATTATTCCTTTGTGATTTTGGATTGTCAACTCTCCATCTCCAACTAGATTCAGTTTCGGTAAGTCCATAATGATATCCATGGGCAGTTCTAAAGATTTAGAAATGTTGTATTTCACATCTTCTATTTGTCTTTTCATCTATACCCCTCCAATTAATTCTATGCCCTTAGAATATGGACTATGCACAAAAAAGAAGCCTGTAATATTACAGACTTCTCCTTTGATTTTTGACTCCTTTTGGTTCAGATAATATTTCTGAAAAAATAATCCCCTTAACTATACTGTCTCGAAAGTCCATATGACCAATTTGATCCTTTTTTGTAGGAAATTCATCTTTTTCATATATCCGCTTTTTCTCGGTCTCTTTTGCCAAGGCTTGCACATCGTAGTTGATTTCAGGTCTTTTATCTACCTTTGGAGTTTGTATGTCCTTCCGATAAGTATTTCTTTGTTCAAGCTCTTTTTGCCTTTCTTTCTGTATTTCTTCTTCTAATATCCTTCTTAAATCTGCAAAAGGACCAGGTTTTCTTTGCTGTTTCTGTTGTTGTGGTTGTCTCTCTTCTTGGGGGATTTTCTTTCTCTTTGATTCTTCAATTTTTTTCTTGTCCCTTGCAGACTTTAAAAGTAAGTCTACTACAATGATGAATATAAAGAATAATATAGGACTAGGCATAAAACCCCTCCCTATTCTCTTTTCTTGTCGTCTTCTACTATTTTAGAAATAGATGACCTCATATCAGTATCCGCCAATACATTTCTCATATTGTAATAATCCATCACTCCTAAGTTTCCATCTTTTAGAGCCGATGCTAAAGCCAATGGTACCTCTGCTTCTGCTTCTACTACCTTTGCCCTCATGGCCTGAACATCTGCCTTCATTTCTTGTTCCTTTGCAACTGCCATAGCTCTTCTTTCCTCTGCCTTGGCCTCTGCTATTCTCTTATCAGCTTCAGCTTGATCCATTAACAGTTTTGCTCCGATGTTTCTACCTACGTCTACATCGGCTATGTCTATGGAAAGAATTTCAAAAGCAGTACCTGAATCTAAACCTTTGTTAAGTACTGTTTTAGAGATGCTATCTGGATTTTCCAATACATCCTTATGAGAGTTGGAGCTACCTACAGTAGTTACTATACCTTCTCCAACCCTAGCTATGATTGTCTCCTCGCCAGCACCCCCTACTAATCTCTCTATATTAGCCCTAACTGTAACCCTGGCCTTTACCACTACTTCGATACCATCTTTAGCAACAGCTGCTATTTGTGGAGTCTCAATGACCTTTGGATTTACAGAAACCTGTACTGCTTCTAAAACGTTTCTTCCAGCAAGGTCAATGGCTGCAGCCCTTTCAAACTCCAATGGTATGTTAGCTCTCTGTGCTGCTATAAGTGCATCTACTAAAGTATTAACATTACCACCTGCTAAAAAATGTGCTTCTAACTCGTTGATTTTAATTACTAAACCTGCTTTTGTGGCCTTAATCATAGGATTTACTATCCTAGATGGAGCAACCCTTCTAAGTCTCATCCCTATTAATGTAGCCATGGAAATCTTGACTCCTGAGAAAAACGCCGTAACCCAAAGCCCAACAGGAATAAATGTAAAAAACAGCATCACTAAAATAACTACTGCTAAAGCCAAAGCTACTGGTAAAAATATTGACATTTTAAAACCTCCTTACAAATAATTTTGATCCTTCTACCCTAACTATTTTAACTGGAACTGATTTTGGTAAAAATCCTTCGTCTGATAATGCATCTAGTTTTATACCATCTACTTCTATAAAACCAGTAGGGCGAAGTTCTGTTAAAGTAATGCCTTCTTTGTTAATGTATTTTTGAACGGAATCCACACTTAAATAACCTTTTTCATCCTTGTGTTCTGCATCTAATATTATCTTTCTCAACATTTTACTTTTAAATCCCATTTTTATTAGGACAACAGTAACTATAGTTGTGATTAAGATGGCTACACTCAAAGACAATAAAGCTATTTTCATCGATTCCATTGCGAGAACTGTACCTACTAAAACGAATATTATTCCACTAATACCCGGAAGTCCAAAGCCCGGTACTATTGCCTCAATAATCAACAGTATCAGCCCAGTAACAAACAGTATAAGGGAGGTCCAGTGTGAATTTCCTCCTAAAATATTTCCCCCAAAATACAAACCAAATCCAATAATGCTAACTGTGCCGCCTATACCAAACCCCGGTGTCAATATCTCAACTACCATGCCGACAAACCCAAGGGTCAAAAGAAAACTACTTACATAAGGATTGGAAATATACTTGGACAATTTTATTTGAAGGCTTTCATGAATTTTGTTGACATTGGCATCTCCTAGATTAAAATGATCCAGCAATTCATCGTAGTCATCTGTGGCAAAATCGGCAATACCTGTCATAATGGCCTCTGTTGATGTCAAGTTTAATAGTTTGTTTCTATCAGATATGCCCTCAATTAAGACGTCTTTATCTGCCATGGCTTCTACTAATTGCGAATCCCTGTTTCTATATTGAGCCGTGTCCTTTAGCATAGCCTTCCACATGGATAATACCTTCTCCGTATTGGGTATTGGCTCTGCGGACCCAATAGTTGCAGAATTGGCAACGACGACCTTCTCAGCAGCTATTGTAATAAGAACGCCTGCAGACTCTGCCTTGGTATTGACATATGCAATAGTAGGAGTAGGTATAGACAAGATTAAATTTTTTATCTTTTCCGCCTCTGCAATTTGACCACCATATGTGTCTATTTCAAATATGATTGCCTCAGCATCCTGTATTCTTTCTAAATTATGCTTTAAAAAATTATATGTTGCCTTATTTATTTCACCCTTAATGGGAACAACGTATACTTCGTTGTTTTCGGCAAATATAATGGTTGGAAAAGTTAAAATAATAACTAAAAGCAATATTCCTATAAGTTTTTTTCTCATTACCACACCTCCATATCTATATTATACTATTACCCAAATATATGTTTAATAACTAACAAAAAATCAAAAACCTGGGATTAACCCAGGTAATTTTTTACTAAATAATTCCCCCACCATAATAATATCGTTTTTATCATGTCTTTAGTTTCATGAAGTCTATAAAGATTTCTACAAATATAAGGGATATTGATACCATAATTAAAATCTAGAATACTTCTTTTTTCTAGCTTCTTCAGATTTTTTTTTCTTTCTTACACTAGGTTTCTCATAATGCTCTCTTTTCCTGACTTCTCCAATAACGCCAGCACGAGCACATTGTCTTTTAAACCTTTTTAAAGCATTGTCAAGAGATTCATTTTCTCCAACCCTAATTTCTGCCATCGGCTTCTCCCTCCTCTCTCTACTACAAGAGTACTCAATACTATATAGCAAGGGGTTGTGCACTAAATAATTATACATTATTATTTTAAATATTTCAACCAATATTTAGCCTGGCGGCCACAACATTTTTCTTTTGCCTAGTATATGAAAATGAAGGTGGTCTACGGTTTGTCCGCCGTCTATGCCACAGTTGTTTACTACCCTATAACCTTCTTCCAAGCCCTTTTCCTTGGCTAGTTTAGATGCTATTAATAGGAGATGCCCCAAAAGCAATTTTTTATTTTCATCTACATTATCTAATGAAACTATATGTTCTTTTGGTATAACTAGAAAATGAACTGGAGCTTGAGGATTTATATCTTCAAATGCAATAGCCAAGTCATCTTCATATATAAGATTGGCAGGGATTTCACCCTTTATAATTTTGCAAAATAAGCAATTGTCCATTTTTTCACCTCCAATTTATTATTTAATTACCTCTCCAAGTAAAAAATCATTCTTACTAACTCTTATTTTTACATCAGTTATTTTCCCAATGAGATTGTCATCGTTCTCAACTCTGACTCTAACGTAGTTCGTAGTATATCCCTCAATATGAGATTTATATTTTTTACTTTCCTCTTCAAATAGTACTGACATGGTACCATTCTCAAAGCGAGAGTTAAACTCTTTCATTAGTTTCTTGCCAAGAGATATCAGTTTCTCTGACCTTTGGCTTTTTATATTTCCATGAATCTGGTCTTTAAATCCAGCTGCTGGTGTTCCTTTTCTTGGTGAATACTTAAACACGTGAATTCTAGAAAAACCTATATCTTTGACGAATTCCCATGTTTCATTGAATTCCTCCTCTGTCTCACCAGGAAATCCAACTATTATATCTGTGGTGATACCTGCATCTGGCATATGGTCTCTGATGATATTTACTATGTTTTTGTATTCCTCCGAGGTATACCTTCTATTCATCCTCTTAAGTACTGTAGGGGAACCAGACTGCAATGAAAGGTGAAAATGGTCACATACTTTGCCAATTTTTACAATTCTTTTCATAAAATCATGATCTATTAGAGTGGGCTCAATGGAACTAAGCCTTATTCTCTCAATACCCTTCACATTTCCTACCCTTTCCAATACATCTATCAGCGAGATACCCTTTATGTCCTTTCCGTAAGAAGCGACGTGAATTCCAGTAAGTACTATTTCCTTAAAGCCTGCCTTTGCAAGCCTCTCTGTTTCATATATTATATCTCCTATTGGCCTACTTTTTATGGGTCCCCTTGCATATGGAATTATGCAATATGAGCAAAATTGATTGCACCCGTCCTGTATTTTTATATATGCCCTAGTTTTAGATTTTATATCTTCAATATTTATAGCCTCAAACTCCTTGTGGCCCTTTATATTTTTTACAATATTAAATTTCTCGTTATTTTCCCTGGCTTTTTCACATAATTCCAGTACCTTGTTTCTTTCCGTAGTCCCAATGACCACGTCTACACCTTCTATCTTTGATACTTCATCTGGGGAGACTTGTGAATAACATCCAACTACGGCTATGGTTGCATCTCCATTGTTTTTCTTTGCCCTAGATATAAATTGTCTCGATTTTCTATCGGATAAATTAGTTACTGTACATGTATTTATTACATATATATCAGCTATTTCACTTTCATCTACAACTGTATAACCTTTGTTTTCAAATAATTCTTCCATGGCCTCAGTTTCATATTGATTTACCTTGCATCCCAAGGTATAAAAAGCCACCTTACTCATTACATCACTCCTAGGTCTCCAAATTCATATAGTAGTATTGCAGTTGCCACTATCCCTGCAGTTTCTGTCCTCATAGTCCTAGGACCTAAAGTAACAATTTTAGCACCAATAGCTTTAAACTGTTCTATTTCAAAAGGTTCGAATCCCCCTTCTGGCCCAATAATCAAATGCATTGTATTTCCTCTTATAGGCATATGGCGGCCAATATAATTGAGTTTTTCGTCCTCATAGGGGACTATTACATTTTTTTCCCCTTTTAACAATTCTATCATTTCGTCGAAGGAAATAATACTGTGAATCTTTGGTATAATATCTCTCTTGCTTTGCTTTGCAGCTTCTTCTGCAATTAGTTTCCACCTGTTTACTTTCGTCTGTTCTCTTTGTAAATCCTTAAGTTTTACTACAGATCTATAACTAGAAACAGGAAATATTTCCTTTACACCTACCTCTATGGTTTTTTGTACAATTAAATCCATTTTGTTTCCCTTTGCCAAACCTTGGTATAGAACTATGTTGACAGGGGATTCGCTAGTCCCCTGGTATTTGTCTACTATTTTTAGTGTAATTCTGTTCTTTTCTATTGATTGTATTTTTCCAATATAGACTTTCCCTTGGTCTACAGCCTCCACTAAATCTCCAACTTTTAACCTAAGGACGTCTCTAATATGTTTTACGTCAGAGCCTGAAACTTCAATTGTCCCTTGACTGATTTGGTTTTCTTCTATGAAAAATCTGTGCATACTTATCACCTAATTTATTGTAGCAACTATTAGTGCCCATTGATTTAGCCTTACCTTTTCAAGAACTTTAAACCCATTTTTCAGCAGGGAATCTTCCACCAATTGAATCTTGTCCTCAATGATGCCAGATGTAATAAAGATACCTTCTTCTTTTAAATGGGATTTTAAAACTCCAACCATCTTGACGATTATCTCTGCAATTATATTAGAAACTATTATATTGGCTTTACCCTCCACTACATCTAGTAAATTTCCCTTTTTTAACTCTATGACATCCTCCACATCGTTTAACTCAATATTTCCTTTAGATACTTCTATGGATACTGGGTCGTTGTCTACTGCTAATACCTTTTCAGCACCTAATTTTGCCGAAATTATGCTTAGTATTCCGCTGCCACATCCAATATCATATACTATATCATCTTTTTTGACAAAACGCTCTAGTGCCTCTGCACACATGACCGTAGTTTCATGGGTACCAGTTCCGAAGGCCATTCCCGGATCAAGCTCTATCAGTATGTGGCCTTCTTCAAGATTATATTTTTCCCATGACGGCTTGATTACGATTTTTTCTCCAATTTTAGTAGTCTTATAATATTTCTTCCAATTTTCAGCATAATCTTCATCATTTACCATATTAACAATTAGTCCGTGTTCTTCAGGTTTTAACATCGGATTGTCCTTAATTCTATTTTCGATGTTATTAATTATGGAATTTAAATCCTCTGCCTCTGAAAAGTAGGCTTTAATTAATATGACGTTAAAATCTAAATCCAAGGTTTCTAAATCGACAAAGGACCAACTTTCCGGATCCTTTGATACCTCGAAGATGTCCCTAGGATCTTCTATTGCCAATCCATTAGCCCCAACATCGTATAAGATGCTAGATACTATTTCTTCTTTATCTGGTGTAGTTTTGATTTGTATCTCAGCCCATTTCATAGACCTATCACCCATCTCCATTTAAATCAATTATATAATATGAGAGTCATAAACAAATTCCATCCTTATACTTTCTATTTTAATACCCTATGTCAATTATATCAAGTTCCCAAGATTTGACAATCTCGTGCCTTAATAATTAGTTAAAGGCATCCTTTACTTTCTTGAAAAAACCTTTTTTGTTCTCCTTGTAACTATCTCCTGCTTCCTCTACAAATTCCTTGAGTAATTCTTTCTGCTTATCGGTCAATTTTGTAGGTACTTTTACATCGACAGTAAAGAACAAATCACCTCTGCCATAACCCCGCAAATTTGGAACTCCCATATTTCTTAGCCTAAATTCAGTACCAGTTTGTGTTCCCTCAGGTATATGATACTTGACTACTTCTTCTAAAGTAGGAACTTCTATTTCAGCTCCTAAGGCAGCTTCTGCAAAAGAAATTGGAACATTTAAATATATATTATTTCCTGTTCTGCTAAATATCTTATCTTCCATCACATTTATATAAATATATAAATCTCCCCTAGGTCCACCCCGATCCCCTGCTTCTCCTTCACCTCTCATGGAAATAACCGATCCAGTATCCACACCCTGTGGTATTTTAACCTTTATTCTCTTTGTCTTAATTTCCTTGCCAACTCCATGACATGTGCTGCACTTTTCCCTTATTATTTCTCCAGTACCTCCACATGTATCGCAGGCCGAAGTCCTGACAAACTGACCAAAGGCAGTCTGTTGTGCATATCTGACCTCGCCCCTACCATTACATGTGGGACAAGTTTCCTTTGATGTCCCAGGTTTTGCCCCTGTTCCACCACAGGTATCGCAATTTTCCATCCTTCTAATCTGAATTTCCTTTTCCACTCCAAAAATTGCCTCTTTGAACTCTAAGTTGAGATTATATCTTAAATCAGCCCCTCTAACTGGCCCAGTTCTCCTACTGCCAGAGAAGCCACCTCCAAAAATATCAAATATATCTTCAAAAATATCGCCAAATCCACCAAATCCCTGATCATATCCTCCAGCCTGCGGATCTACTCCTGCATGACCAAATCTGTCGTATCTCGACCTTTTCTCACCATCTGACAAAATTTCATAGGCTTCTGTAGCCTCTTTGAACTTTGCCTCTGCTTCTTTATTATCTGGATTTAAATCAGGATGGTATTTCTTAGCTAATTGTCTATAAGCCTTCTTTATGTCGTTTTCTGTCGCATCTTTTCCTATGCCCAAGACTTCATAATAATCCCTCTTTGACATCATTTCACCAACCTTTAATTTTAAACTATGATTATTATATCAAACAATTAAGCTAAATCAAATGATTTAGCTTAATTGAGTTAGTTTTAATCTTCGTCCACTACTTCGTAGTCTGCATCTACTACATCATCGTTGGAATCTGATTGGGGTTCACTATCTCCTCCTTGACCTTCGTACATTTTCTGAGATATTTTATAAAAACTTTCCGTTAATTCGTCAGTCTTTTTCTTAATTTCATCGAAATCGTCACCTTCCAATGCCTTTTTCAATTCATCTGCTTTAGCTTCTACTTCGGCTTTTTCTTCATCGGATATTTTTCCCTCTAAATCCTTTAAAGTCTTTTCAGTTTGATAGACCATTGAATCCGCGTTGTTTCTTATTTCTATAGTTTCCTTTTTCTTTTTGTCTTCCTCTGCAAATCTTTCAGCTTCCTTGACTTTCTTTTCAATTTCTTCATCGGATAACTTCGTAGAGGCAGTTATGGTAATTCTTTGTTCCTTCCCTGTTCCCAAGTCCTTCGCACTTACATTTACTATACCGTTGGCATCTATGTCGAATGTAACCTCGATTTGTGGTACTCCCCTTGGTGCTGGTGCAATTCCAGTTAATTGGAATCTACCTAGGGTTGTATTGTCATTGGCCATTTGTCTCTCACCTTGTAGTACATGAATATCTACCGAAGTCTGGCTATCTGCTGCAGTTGTAAATACCTGACTCTTTTTAGTAGGTATAGTTGTGTTTCTTTCGATTAATCTAGTAGTTACGCCGCCTAAGGTCTCAATGCCTAAAGATAATGGGGTAACGTCTAACAATAATAAATCCTTGACCTCCCCTGAAAGTACACCGCCCTGAATAGCTGCTCCCAACGCAACACATTCGTCTGGGTTAATATCTTTTTGTGGTTCTTTGCCTGTCAATTTTTTAACTGCATCCTGTACTGCAGGTATCCTAGTGGAACCTCCTACTAATATTACCTTCTCGATTTCTGATGCTTGCAAACCTGCATCTTTTATGGCCTCCCTTACTGGTCCAAGGGTCTTGTCTACTAATTCTGATGTCAATTCATTGAACTTCGCCCTTGTAAGGTCCATATTTAAATGCAATGGTCCAGCTTGAGTTGCAGTTATAAAAGGTAGATTGATATTTGTCGACATGGTGGATGACAATTCTTTCTTTGCCTTTTCAGCAGATTCTTTTAACCTTTGAAGGGACATTTTATCTTGCCTTAAATCCACTCCATTTTCCTTTTTAAATTGGTCTGCAATATAATCTACTAATTTTTCGTCGAAGTCATCTCCACCTAAGTGGTTGTTTCCACGGGTAGCCAAGACTTCAAACACTCCATCTCCTAGTTCTAGTATGGAGACGTCAAATGTACCCCCGCCTAAATCAAATACCATAATCTTATGCTGTCCCTCTTCTTTATCGATGCCATATGCCAATGCTGCGGCAGTTGGTTCGTTAATTATTCTCTTTACCTCTAAGCCAGCAATCTTACCTGCATCTTTAGTCGCTTGCCTTTGACTGTCTGTAAAGTATGCTGGAACAGTGATTACAGCTTCCGTAACCTTTTCACCTAAATAATTTTCAACATCCATTTTAATTTTTTGCAATACCATGGCTGAGATTTCTTCAGGTGTATAATGCTTAGAATCCATATCTATTTTGTAATCTGTGCCCATTTTCCTTTTTATGGACATAACTGTTTTGTCAGGATTTGTAATGGCTTGTCTTTTTGCAGTTTCTCCTACAAGCCTTTCTCCTTCCTTCGTAAAAGCAACTATGGATGGAGTTGTTCTATTCCCTTCTAAGTTTGGTATAATAATGGGTTCTCCACCTTCCATAACTGAGACACATGAATTTGTTGTTCCCAAGTCAATTCCAATAATTTTTCCCATAAAAATTCCTCCTCTTATATTATTTTGAGACCTTAACCATTGATGGTCTTATAACCTTATTTTTCAATAAAAAACCTTTTTGTAAGACTTCTAATACTTTCCCTGAGCCGTACTCCTCATTGTCTTCCATAAATACAGCGTGGTGAAAGTTAGGGTCGAAATCCTGGTGTAAAGCAGTTATCTCTTCTACACCGTTGTCTTTTAGGGTTTTTATTAATTGGCTGTAAATCATTTCTATACCCTTGTAAAACCCGTCTTTATCGTGGTCTTCTGATTGCAATGCCCTTTCAAAATTATCTATTGTAGGCAATAGGCTTGAAACAAAAGACTCTGTGGCATAATAGTTGATACTTTCCATTTCTTTTTCCATTCTCTTTTTGTAATTGACAAAATCAGCTTGAAGCCTAGCTAGTTTGTTGTTTAATTCGTCAATTATTTCATCTTTTACATCTACAGTGTCTTCCTGTAAATTTTCGTCTGAGAACACTTCTTCATACTGTTCTTCAGAGTCCTTGCTTAACCCATTTTCTTCCTTCATTGAATCACCCCTTATATTCTTTACTTCATATTATTTATATTGCTTACCAATTAGCATATCTATAATTTCTGAAATATTTATTGAAAACAAATATAAATCTTCAATTAGTTTTTGGTAATCCATCCTCGTAGGACCAATTATTCCAATTTTGCCTATAACTTTATCGCCCAATCTGTAATTTGCAGTTATTAAACTACAGTCTTTTATGGGCTCGTAAACGTTTTCGCTTCCTATTATCAACTCTATATCTTGAGTAATAGAATTGTTTGACAGCAAATCCACCATTAAATCCTTATCTTCTACAAAAGAAATAAAATTTTTGACCTTGTCTATGCTTTTATATTCCGGAAAATTAAGAATGTTTGTTATGCCGTCTGAGTAAATCTCCACACTATAAATATCCTCAATGGACTGATTGATAATGGGAATCACATTGTCAATAATATTTTTAAAATCATAAATTTCCCTAATGATTTCACTTGACAACCTATCGTCTATTTGATCCATCGTTAAACCTCTTAATTTATCGTTTAAAATATTTGTAAGCGTATTTAATTGTTCTTCAGACACATCTTCCTGCAATCTGAATATAGTGTTTTTTACTACTCCTGTATCGCTTATAAGCACTATTAAAACTTGTTTGTTTTCAATGGGTACCAACTGTATATGCTTAATCTTTAAACTCTTCATCTTTGGAGAAATGGCTAAAGCAGTATAACTGGTCACTGCCGATAAAATCTTGGCAGAATTTTGCAAAAGCTGATCGATTTCTCTAGACTCTTTAATTAATATCCTTTTTATATCTTCTTTTTTCTTCGTATTGACCTCAGTTCTTTTCAGTTTTAATAATTCATCTACATAAAGCCTATAAGCTTTGTCAGATGGAATCCTACCAGCTGAAGAGTGGGGTTTATTTAAGTATCCCAAATCTTCCAAATCAGACATTTCATTTCTAATAGTTGCAGAACTTACTCCCAGATTATATTGTTTTGTAATAGTCCTTGAGCCTATCGGCTCTGCACTTAAAATATATGAATTAATAATTGCATAAAGTATCTTTAATTTTCTGTCATCTAGCATGTATAATCACCTCGAAATCACAACCACTAGATTTAAAATTTGTTAGCACTCGAAGTTAGTGAGTGCTAATACTTACGTTTTAAAGTTACCACTACTAAGGGTCTTTGTCAATACTTTTTACGAAAATTATTTTATAAAATCTATCTCCACCAAATTAGATAAATCTAACCCTTTTTTTGTCAGTTTTATAAATTGCCCACAATCTACTAGGAGTCCTCCTTTAATGTGCTTAGTAAGGGCTTCTCCATATAGTTCTTCAATGTTTATTCCAAATCTACTATAGAACTTTTCCTTGTCGATGCCGTCAATCTTTCTAAGGCCAAAAATACAGTAGTCTTCCAACTCCCCATTGACATCGACGATTTCTTCACCGTCTACGGGTAGAATATTATCTTTTAGTAAATCTATGTAACTGGAAAAATCGGAAGTATTAAAAAACCTTCTACCTTCCATAAAAGAATGACTGCTAAGACCTAAACCTATGTAAGGCTCTATATCCCAGTACACAATATTGTGTTTGCATTCATATCCTTTAAGGGAATAGTTGGATATTTCATAGTGTTTATATCCTTGCCCAACTAAATACTCTGTGGCTCTGTGATACATCTCCCTCTCCAGATCTTCGTCGGGTAAATACAGTCTTCCGTTTTTATGATACTCATAAAATTTAGTGCCTTCTTCTATAATTAGTCCGTAGTGGGATATATGGTGGGCACCTAATTCCACTGCCATCTTTGTAGACTTTAAAACATCATTTAGGGTTTGTTCTGGCAAACCAAATATCAAGTCTAAATTTATGTTTTCTATGCCTATCTGACTCAGTATTTTATAGCTACTAAAGATATCCTTAGCATTGTGAATTCTGCCTATTTTCCTAAGCAAACTGTCGTTAAAACTCTGTGCCCCCATGCTTACCCTATTGATTCCCAATTCTTTATAAATCCTAGACTTTTCTTTATTTACAGTCCCTGGGTTTACTTCTATGGTTATCTCCTTGACATTTTGAGCATTATAATTCTCATATATATGTCCTAATATCCTATAAATATATTTGGCCTCAATATGAGAAGGGGTGCCGCCGCCTATGAAAATTGTTTTAACATTGTAGTTTTCTAATTTCTGTCTATATAGGTCTATTTCTGCTATCAAGCTATTTACATATAGGGGAATTCTATCCTCGATTCCAGAAAAGGAAGAAAAATCACAATAATGACACTTACTTGCACAAAAAGGAATATGAATGTAAAGGGATATATCCTGCATTTTGTACCTCCTAATAAAAGACGAAAATGCGACAGCAACCACACTGCCGCATTATTTTTCATCGTATTTCAATACCGTAAGGAAAGCTTCTTGAGGTACTTCTACAGATCCTATTTGCCTCATTCTTTTCTTTCCCTCTTTTTGCTTTTCTAATAACTTTTTCTTTCTGGAAATATCTCCACCATAGCATTTTGCCAAAACGTCTTTTCTAAGGGCCCTTATGGTCTCCCTGGCGATTATTTTAGCTCCGATGGCAGCTTGGATGGGAACTGCAAATTGATGCCTTGGAATTACGTCTGTGAGCCTCTCTGAAATACTTCTGCCTCTTTCATATGCCTTGTCCTCGTGGACTATGAGGGAAAATGCATCTACTAACTCCCCATTGATCAGTATATCTAATTTCACAAGACTGGATTCCTGATAACCTTTTAAATCGTAGTCCAATGAGGCATATCCCCTTGTCTTGGACTTTAATGCATCAAAAAAATCGTATATAACTTCATTTAAGGGTAATTCGTAGTGTAAGACAACCCTTTTTTCCTCTAAATACTCCATATTCAAAAATATTCCCCTTTTATCTTGGCACAGCTCCATAATTGTACCTACATAATCAGTTGGAGTCATTATACTTGCCGATACAATAGGTTCTTCCATAGTCATTATCTCAGTAGTAGGCGGTAAATTCGACGGGTTTTGAATTTCCATTATTTCCCCAGTGGTTTTTGTAACCTTGTATATAACCGAGGGTGCAGTGGTCACAATATTTAAATCGAATTCCCTCTCTAACCTTTCCTGTACTATTTCCATATGCAGCAAACCTAAAAATCCACATCTGAATCCAAAACCTAAGGCAACTGAAGACTCTGGTTCAAATACTAAAGAAGCATCGTTTACTTGAAGCTTTTCCAAAGCTTCCCTGACAGTATTGAAATCTTCTCCCTCTGCAGGATATATACCGCAGTATACCATGGGTATTACTTTTTTATAACCGGGTAGTGCTTCAGTCGTTGGATTATCTTTATCTGTAATAGTATCTCCTACTCGTGCATCCTTTACATTTTTAATGCTAGCAGTAACAAACCCAACATCCCCTGCCTCAAGTTGACCTAAAGAGACGTGCTTTGAAGTGTTTATTCCTACTTCCACTACCTCATAGGATTTGCCAGTAGACATCATCTTTATTTCCATTCCAGGCTTTATACTGCCTTCAAAAACCCTTATATAACAAACTACGCCTTTATAACTATCGTAGTATGAGTCGAATATCAATGCCTTCAGGGGAGCGTCTATATCTCCTTTAGGAGCAGGAATGCTATTTACCACAGCCTCCAGTACATCCTCAATATTGAGCCCTTCCTTCGCCGATATTAGAGGGGCATCTTCACAGTCTATTCCTATGACATCCTCTACCTCTTTTTTCACCTCATCTGGCCTTGCACTGGGTAGGTCAATCTTGTTTATGACTGGTACAATTTCCAAGTCCTGATCCAAAGCCAAATAAACATTTGCTAAGGTCTGAGCCTCAATTCCCTGGGTAGAATCCACTACTAAAATTGCCCCTTCACAGGCAGCTAAGGATCTAGATACCTCATAGGTAAAATCCACATGTCCAGGGGTGTCTATTAAATTCAATACGTATTGTTCTCCGTTTCTGGCCTTGTATAAAAGCCGAACGGCCTTTAGTTTAATGGTGATGCCTCTTTCCCTTTCCAAATCCATATTGTCTAGTACCTGGCTTTGCATTTCCCTAGAGGTCAGCATGCCAGTTTCTTCGATTAAACGATCTGCTAATGTTGACTTTCCATGATCTATATGTGCAATAATAGAAAAATTTCTAATGTTTTCTTGTTTTATTTTCTCCATACCTTTCCTCCTTAAGATGTTTCCAATACCCAATTATAGCAGATAAACTATATTATGTAAAATAAAAAGACCACGAAAAATGGTCTTTTAAGAAATTCTTTAAAAGATTAAAATCTATGACATACGTAACCCCAAATAAATCAAATTCTCTTGATTCGACATTGAATCTTATGATATTTGGATTATCTAAACAGTCCAATTCTACTATGTTTTGATTTACAATATCCATTCCCAATATAAATAGGATTATTAGGCTAATTATACACAGTCTTTTTAACACGGAGATACGCTTCTGTTTCTTAAGGAGTTTATTCCTCTCCAATCTAGCTCCCATATTATCACCATGATTAGATTGCCCAAGAAATCTATTTATTATACATATTTAATGTATTTTGCCAAATCTCTTGTTTATGGGGAAATATCTAAATCCAGTTATTCCCTTTATGGTCTTGACGGAAATACAACCGAAGTATCGGCTATCCTTAGAAGCTCCTTCACTTCTGTTGTCGCCTAATACAAATATGCTTCCCTCTGGAACCTCCCATATACTTTCATCGTCGTATACGTGGGTGTATGAGTCTTTGTCAATATAATCCTCTTCCAAGAGTTCCCCATTTAAATAGACATTCCCATCTCTTATCTCTATAACATCACCGCCAATACCTATAACTCTTTTGATGTAATCCTTTTTAGGGGCATCTGGAGCCTCTAATACTATGACATCGCCCCTAGAGGGACCCCCAAATAATAGGGAAATCTTGTTTGCAAATAATCTATCCTTTTCGTGGAGCGTAGGATACATTGAATTCCCCAAGACATAAGTAGTATTAAATATAAAAGTCTTTATCAAAACAGCTATGATTACAGCAGTAGCTATGCTTTTAATCCATTCCATAATTTCACTCTTGTTATTGTTTTCTTCCACTAATATTACCTCCATATCCATAAAAATATTATATCATTTAGAAAAAATTTTGCAAAGACTATTCTTCAATTATACTATTGATAGCTATACTCAATACCTTGCCCACCAGTTTTGCACCCTCATTGGCTTCTTCCAACGAATTAAAATTATAACCGACCTCCAATAGAGCTGAATAATCAGACAAATGTTGATTGTATTTGCCTGTAGGTTTTATGATTATTCCATTGCAAAGATTTGGATATAAAGTATCTGATACAGCCTTAATATATTTTGCAAAATTTAATACTTGTTCCATATTTGGCGAATCAGGGCCTACCACTAAGGAAAATGTAGCCGCAGATTTTCCATTTAGTTCTATCTTTGACTTAGCCCTTATGGATTCCATATTGGGATTTGTCTCTAAATATGCATCCCTATGGACGTCCAATAAAATCCTTAGATTGTCGTCTCCATCTTTTTTCCTGGTTATGGTGTTTAAACTCCTGGAATAAGATTGATTGTAAGAGGGCAAATCGTGAAATGTATCCACGTGATCTACATTGTGACCTCCTGCACCTAGAACATCAGCCAATACTTTCCCAATGCTTACCATATTGATACCTTTATCGGAGCTTCTATAGTTGTCCGCCTTTGCCAATTCATATGATTCTGTTGCGTGGGTATGATAGATTAATATGTAGGGTTTTTCCCTGTTTATGTTTATCTTATTTATCATCAAAGGCTCCGGTATGTTCTCCACCGTATCCATTCCCTTTGAATCCTTGATAATAATAAGTGATTCGTATTCATCCAATCTGTCTAAAATAATATCTCTGGAATTGTCATATTCCATATTTTCTTCAACTTCGTTGAATTGATGGTTATCTTCATTATCTACAACCCTGGGCTCAAGATTTAGTACCTCCATAATGGGAAAGAACATATTTTTGGTCCTATCCAGAAAATCGTCTACCTTCATAACTACACTTGTAAGTCCTCCCATTTTATTGGAACTTGGGAAAAATTTAATAACAATATTCCCTATATTCAATGCCAAAATACATATTAATGCTAGTACAATATAATCGGATTTTTTTGTCTTTCCCATATAAACACTCCCCACCATTCAATATAAAATTATATTCAATTCAGGGACCAATTATTCTAATATTATTTGATATACCTATTGACATCTTTTAAGTCTATACCGGGATGGAGTGCTATGTTTAGTCCATTAGCCACTATGATAGACAGGTCATCAATAACAGTATCTATGTCAGTTGGAGTGACTACTACGTTCTCTATATAGGGATTTAAAATCTCTCGAATAAATTCATATTTCTCCTCAGAATCTATTTGGGACAACATATTATAAAATTCTGTTCCCTCCTTTGCTTCCTCCTGTAAATTCCCAATGATTAGGTCCAATGTGTCATTTACAATAGTGGCTGCATCTACTACAGTTGGAATGCCTATGGCTATGACCGGCTTGCCTAATGTCCTTTCGTTTAATTCCATCCTTTTATTCCCTACACCAGACCCTGGATTTATTCCCGTATCTGATATCTGAATTGATGTGGACACTCTATTCATCTTTCTAGAGGCCAATGCATCTACGGCAATTATTAAATCGGGTTGTACCTTTTCCACTACTCCTTTGACGATTTCACTTGTTTCAATGCCAGTTATTCCCATGACACCAGGGGATAATGCTGCTACATTTGCCACAGTCTCGTCGATTTCCTTATTGTAATTGACAAAAAACTGCCTAGTGACCAATACCCTATTGACTACTTTTGGACCGAGGGCATCTGGTGTTATATTCCAGTTACCTAGACCGACAATTAATACCTTGCTATCTGGCCTGTTTTTGCCTAACCCCTTTATCTCCTTTGCCAGGACCTGGGAAACCTCGTCCTTTAAATCTTCATCGGTTTTGTTTAATTTAGGTACGTCAATGGTTATATAATTTCCCACAGGTTTTCTCATATCTTTACTGCCCTGGCTGTTGGTTACCTTAACCCTAGTAATTGTATAGTACCGATTTTCTTCATTTTCTATGACAACTCCCTCTAAATCCTCATGAAAACTTTCCTTGTACAATTCCCTATTTTCCACCGCTAAATCTGTACGAATCTCATACAAGTGTATTCTCCTCTCAAAATTTAATCTTTCCTTTTATATTTTTATCCATTATAATCTTAATTATCCTTGCATTTTGTAGCACTTCGTGGTAAAATATCTTTTGTTAGATTAGAGGAGGTGAAAATATTGGCAAATATTAAATCTGCTAAAAAGAGAATTCTTATTACTAGAAATAAAACGGCAATAAACAGAGCAAAAAAATCTGAAATTAAAACATATATAAAGAAATTTGAGGCTGCCATTGCACAGGAAAACTTTGACGAAGCTAAAGAATTGTTAAAAGTCATCGATAAGAAGCTAAAGAGAGCTGCCCTAAAAAATTTAGTACACAAAAACAACGCTTCAAGAAAGGTAAGCCGCCTAACGAAGAAATTAAATAACGCAATGTAATTTACAAAATAAAACTTCGGATGGCCGAAGTTTTTTACATTATAGTAAGTAAGATAATTGAATAATCAACATCTCTAGGGCTAGTTTTTCGTCATTGGAACTAGTCTTTTGCTTTATATCTAAATCTAGTATGTGTTCAAGTGCCCCTATTAAATTATCCTTATGAAATTTATTTGCTTCGAAAGATATCTTTTTAAATTCGTAATCCTTTATTTGAAGCTTTTTTTGAATACTGCCTCCGTCGTCTCCCCTCTCTCTATAAAGCTTGTAACCCAGTAAAAGCCTTATTTGTCTGATAATCATAAACAATATCCTTTGTATAGGCTCATTGGATATATATAAGTCGTTCAGTATTCCTAGGGCAGAGTCCCTGTCCTTTCTATTGATAGAATCTAGTAAATTGAATATGTTGGTATCTAAGGTCCTTATCATGGCAATCTCAACGTGACCCTTGGTTATTTCTCCTTCCCCCGCATAGTTAATGACTTTAGATATTTCATTTTCCAAATCGTAAAGGCTCTTGGTACTGTTATAATCCCCATAGGCTGACTGTTGTATAAAATAGCTAATATTGGAATAAGAAATAGATTTGCCGTGTCCCTTAAATTCTTTTTCAACCCATGAATTTAAATCTTTGCCCTTAAGTTTTGAGAACTCCACTATTCCTCCTTGTTTTTTTATGGACTTGTATAATTTTGTAGTCTTTTTTAAACTGTTAAATTTGTCGATTATAACGAGGCAGACGTAATCCCCTAAGCTTTCTATGTAGGAGCCTAGTTTTTCGTCCAAATCCTTAGGATCGCTTTCCATTGCTTCCACAATATCTTTGATGAGAACTACCTTTTTTTCTGCCATGAAAGGCAGAGTCTCGCAGGCATTAAATATATCTTTAAAATTCAATTCCTTACCTTCTATGATAATGTAGTTTAATTCTTCCAAAGATTCCTGGATATAGGTCTTCTTTAAAACTTCCAACCCCCTATCCCTTAAATAGACTTCACTGCCAGTAAGTAAATAACAAGTTTGTAGCTCGTTGTTCTTTATGGCCCTTAAAAATTCATTATAATTCATAGGGTATCAACCTCTCCTTTTGAAATATGTATATTTTTGTCAGAACGTATAACGCCAAAAAAACTCCAATATATAGTGAAATAATTACAGCATTATCTAAAATAAACTCAGTAAAATCCTTCTTTTCATTTATATAAGGCAAAATAACTTTATCTCCATTAAATAGCTTAACCAATATCATACCTTCAGTATCAGTTCTATGAATTTCCGTACCTAATCTATTATACCTTTCCAGTACTTCCACATTTGGATGCCCGTAAAAATTATTTCTTCCCAAGGAAATAACTCCAATTTCAGGTTTAATTATATTCAATAGCTCCTCAGTGGAGGAAGTGTTGCTGCCGTGATGTGGTACCTTTAATATGTCTACAGGCCCCTCTGCCTTGTCTATTAACTCGTATTCAGCTTCTCTTTCCATATCCCCAGTAAATAACACCTTATAATCAAAATAAGTCAATAAAAAAACTAGAGAAAGGTTGTTTGGACTTAAACTGTTGTTTTTCAAATTTTCACTTGGTCCCAAGACTTTAATGACCGTATTTTTATCTATATTGATTTTATCATTTTCTCTTAACAGTAAAGGGGATTTCCCCCTATCCTTTATTTCTCTGAAGATAAAATTGTCGTAATCCTCGTAGGATACAATAATATGGTCTATGTCGATATTATCCAATAATAGGGGCAATGCCTTGCTGTGGTCGTCGTCAAAATGTGTAATAAAAACTCCTCTTAGCCTTTTGATGCCTAGCTTCTCCAAGTAGGGTGATGTAATGTTTTCTCCAATATCGAAAGAATCGAAAATATTTCCCCCTGTATCTACCAAATAATCACCCTTTTTGGTTCTTAGCAAGATACTGTCCCCTTGGCCCACATCTAAAAAGTGAATTTCCATTGAATTATCCGTCATTATGACAGCAGTATTAAATAAGAGTAAAATAATTAAATATATTAAAAAAACCTTCTTAATTTTGAAATCTAAATATTTTAAATCTATGACCTTAAATAAGAACAGTAAAATAACAAAATACATTATAAACTCAAAAGCATTTGGGGAATGTATCTTTACAATTCCCACACCTAAACCGTAAAACAAATCTGCCATATGTGTTTCCAATGTCAACACAAAATCCAGTATCTTACCTACAATGGGATTGAATACGGCCAAAGTATAAGACAATGCTATCATAATGGTACCGATGATTAGAGCCAATCCCAGTATAGGGGCTAAAATTAAATTTGTCATTATGCTAATCAAATATATCCTATTGAAATAATATGCCTGTAATGGTAGTAAGCCTATTTGAACACCTAAAAGACCCCATATGGTCCTTAGGATTTTCCCATCATAGGGGTAAAAAACTTCTCTAATCTTCGGCGTGAAATATATGATGGAAAATGTAGCCATAAAGGATAATTGAAATCCTAAATTAAATATCCACATGGGATTGATAATTATCATGACAAAGAAAGCAAAGAACAAGCTATTGATGCCGTCATAGGGCTCAGCAAATATAAAGCCTAAAAAATAAATGCTTAGCATAATAATGGCCCTTAATAAAGAGGGAGGAAAACCTATTAAATACCCATAGAGCCATAGGACGAAGAGAGTAAAAAATACACTGTACTTTCTCTTGACCCCTAAATAGGATAAAACGTAGATTAAAAATCCAGATATAATACCTATATGGAGACCAGATACTGCTAAAATATGGGCTAACCCCAGCTCCCTAAACATTAATATATCCTCTTCTTCTAAATAAGAGTATTGACCTAAAACAATGCCCTTTATCAAAGAACTATTTTCTTCCTGTAAATATTTATCAAATAGTCCCTCTATATTGTGCCGAAAACTCTCCCTGATTTTGTATTTAAAATCCATATTGTCCCTATTAATTTCCTTAATCGAATAATCTTTTATATTGATAGTAGTAAATATATTGTTGGTCATTAAATACAGTTTATAATTATATAACATAGGATTGGTGTTCGGCATGGGCTCCTTGGGCACTCCAGAAAATACAATACTGTCCCCAATTTGGAGTTTATTCCCTCCATATACTTTTAAAACAGACTTTTCATTTATCTCTTCTTCATTATTGCCGTCTAATATACTTTGGATTTTAATGACGTATTTACCTGCATCCTCATCCTGCCAATTTATTTGATCAACTGTGGCATTTAAAAGCAGCTCCCTCCCGACAAAATCCCTTAAATAACTGCTTTGTCCCCTTGTACTGTTTAAAAAAATACCTAGGAATAATAAGGAGAAAAACAGTGGAATCATTGCTAATTTATTTTTTAGAATTAGAAAACCAGATAAAATTAAAAATAAGCCAAGGAACAGCATGCTGCCTGCCATGTTAAAATCAAAAAAATAGGATAAAATTATTCCTATGGAAAGGGGTATAGATAAAAAAACAAAAGGTCTGCCCATAAAATCCTCCAACTATTTTTTCCTGTGCATTCTATTTAAGCTCCAAATAAGAATAATTAAACCCAATAAAACCATCATATGTCCATCAATCATATTATCAAATCCTTTGTAATTTATTCTCCTTAATTATATCATAAAAGCAATATTATATTATGGTTTTTGGGCTTTTATGGTATTATATACTTATAATTATGTAAAGGACTGATGACAATGACGGAAAAACTTTATTTGATAAATCCATATTTAAGGGAAATTGATGCGAGAATAGTGGAGAAGGTTTACAAAGATGAAAAATATTACATAAAACTGAACCGTACCATATTTTATCCCCACCTTTCAGGTGGACAACCGGGAGATAAAGGCAGCATCAATGGAATAAAAGTCCTTGAGGTCTATGAAGAGGACCAGGATATCGTCCATGTCACCAAAGAAAATATACAAAGCGACAAAGTAGTTCTCAATATTAATTGGGAAAATAGGCTGGACAATATGCAGCAACATACGGGACAGCACCTTCTATCGGCGGCTTTCTACAAACTGTATGGCGGGGAAACTGTTGGTTTTCACATAGGAGAAGACTATGTATATGTAGATATAACCCTTCCCCAATTGTCAGCAGAGGAAGCTAAAAGGGTTGAAATATACGCAAACAGGGTAATATATTCTAATTTTAAAATCAAATCTTATTATATTGAAAAAAATGAAATTGACAAAATACCCATTAGGAAACAACCTACAGTGAATTCTAATATACGAATAGTAGAAATAGACAATATTGATTTCTCTCCATGTAGTGGAACCCATTTGAGACAAACTGGTGAAATAGGAGTAATAAAAATTAGAAAATGGGAACGCTATAAAGGAAATATTAGGTTGGAATTTGTATGCGGCCATAGGGCCTTGGAAGACTATAGATGGAAAAACAATGCCGTAAACGAAATATCACTGCTACTGTCGTCAAAGGATATGGACATTGAAAAAAAGGTTCATACCCTTTACACTCAAAAAAATGAACTGGAAAAGGAGAACAAAAAATTAAGGGATGAAATTGTTAAATACAGGGGAGAGGAGTTGCTGAGAAAAGCCTTCAAAGTTAAAAAAACATCTGTGGTCTCAGAGATATTCCATAATACAGATTTAAAGGAGATAAATGCTCTATCTATTTACCTAAACAACACTAGTCAAACTGTACAGCTCTTTGGAATAAAAAACGAAAATGATGGACAGTTTCTAGTATCTGTACCTAAAGAAATAAATGTAAATCTTAGAAATCTATTGAAAGATGCCTCTAATACTTTCAATATAAAAGGTGGTGGCACACCTACCAGTGTACAAGGAAAATGTTCCCCTGAAAAACTAGAGGATTTCCTTAATTATATTTTTGGAGCAATTAAAGATAATATGGACTAAAGGGCAGTTTATTTCTGCCCTTGTTTTATTAGATTTAATATTTCAGTGTAAATCATTTCCCTTTCCTTGTCTATCATAGTATAGTTGATAGCAGCTCTATAGGCATTTTCCAATATCTTGTGGTTTTCTTTGGCTTCCTTCAAGTTTTCAATGCCCCTTTCTATGATTAAGTTCATGGTATTTACATCTTCTTCAACAAACGACTTTTGAACGAGAAATCCATTTAAATCAATTTTTTCCTTTGCGAATTTACTGCCTAATTCATTGGAAGTTATTGCCGAGTCCAATTCCTTGATGTATAAGGTCTGAATCTTATCTGGAAACATGGGATTGTAATATACTTCCATTTCAAAATTCTTTATTATTCCCGCTTCTAATATTCTATTCATTAAAAATGATTTCCCCGTACCTATATCTCCTTCTATATAATATACATCCTCTACCCATTTTAAAATCGTATACGTATAATCTGTAAACCCTTCTGGAGTATAGGCAGATGAAAATAGATGCCTTAGTTTAAAACCGTTGGATTTCTTTGGTATAGGCAGCTTTGAAAATATAAGATCTATAAGCTTTCTACTTTGATTGTTTAAGCCTCGCGTATCTATGTTCCTTCCATTATCTCGCCGAATTTGTTCAGCTATAATATTGGCAGCTTTAAAATAATTAAAACACTTTTCATATGCATACTTATTCTGGAGCTTTGCTGCTTTTATGGTGCTTTCCTCGCTTTTTAGTTTATCTGAATCGATTGAAATTGCCAAATCTACAATTTTGTCAGATAAACCGGGAAATAAGGGATCCACAATATGTGGAGGAGTGCCGTCTATTATTCCAACACCAAGGCCCTCAATGACTATGGCATCTATGGAACCTGGGTCCGATGGACAATGGTGATATTCGATGGAATAGCCTTTATCAAACATTCTCTCAGCAATTGCCTTCATCAAAGACGACTTCCCACCTCCTGGCATTCCCTTTAATATATATAGCCTATTTCTCTGATTGCTGATTATATTGTCATGAAGAGAATATAGACCTTGAGAGGTATTCCCCCCTGGAAACATCCTGCGAATTATTTGCATAATAAAACCTCCTTAGGGATTGTATAGTACAATCTATTCTAAGAAGGTATATTTTGTGAATGTTGAGATGTATTAATGTGAATTGTTCCGTTTTAATAAAACTTAAAAAGGCTACTAATTCTACCCATTAAAAAAGGTAGATTTTCTACCTTTTTTATCATATTATTATACAAATTAATCCTCCGCTTCCGTCATTTATTATCTTTTCAAGGGCTCTTCTAAGCTTTTGCCTTGCATCTTCTGGCATGGTGCCTAATTTTCCTTGTAGTTGTTCGTTTACCAAATCAAATAAGGATTTGCCAAATAGATTTGATTGCCATATCTTAGAAGGCTCCCCTTCAAATTCTGATAATAAGTATTGAATCAACTCCTCCGATTGTTTTTCTGTGCCAATGAGAGGTGAGACCTCAGTTGCTATATCTGCTCTCAATACATGTGTTATGAGGGGCAAACTGATGTCTTTACTATAGACTGCTTTTACCTCGTTTCCTGCCTTTAGTATGATGTCTATATTTAAAGTATTTTTAATCTCACCATTTGATATTTCTATCTTATCAAGAAAGGTATCAATCATTTCATCATTAACAAAACCATCAAAATTATATTCCCTTTCTAATACTTTTTTTATTTGTAATAGCTGTTCTTTTACATTATATTTTTGATCATTCATTACTTCATATTTTTTGACTTGTTCTTGTTTAGTTTGAATTTGTAGATTATACTCATCGTTTCTTTTCTTAAATTCATCATTATCAATAAATTCATTAACAACTAATTCAAGTAATTTATCCTTTTTCTTTTTTAATCCCTCTATTTCACCAATTAAAGTTTTAATATCTTTGTCATAGCTTGTTTCTTGAATATATTTAGATATCATATTTACTATTTTATCATAATATTTATTTTTATCTTTAAAAATCGAATTAAATACTACTGACATTATCCTATCTATCTCTTCTGTATAAACAACTGGCAAATCACACGCCTTTTTACCACTTTTATGATACTCTTGACACATCCAAACTTCTCTATCGCCCGATTTATATCTATAGTTAGTTCTATAGAATGAATTCTGATGTTCTTTACATGTAATTTTACCGCTATATTTATATTTATTTTGATATGAAGTTTCGTGTTTTAGTGCAACTTTTTTTGCCTTAACTTTTAGCATCTCATTTGCCTTATCCCAAATTTCTTCACTTACTATTACTGGGGCTTGTTCAGGGTCATAATACATAATCCATTCTTCTTTTGGATTCTCTACATACTCCTTGGTCAAGAAATCAACCGTTGTTGTTTGGTTTCCTGTAAAATAACCTTTATACCTTGGATTAGTTAGAATTCTTCTTAGTGTTGAATATCCAAATTTATTCCCATTTTCATTCCTATATCCTTTATTCAGTAACTCATCTGCTATTCTTCTAAATCCTACACCGTCACAATATAAATCAAATATTAACCTTATCATTGTTGCTTCCTCTTCATTAATCTCATACTTACCGTCTACAATATCATATCCATTAATTCTTCCTGTAATGTGCATAGCTCCACTTTCAAGTTTCCTTCTCTTTCCCCATTTAACCCGCTCTGATATCTTCCTCGATTCCTCTTGTGCCATACTTGCCATTATTGTAAGTCTTAGTTCAGAATCTGGTAATAGAGTATTGATATTGTCATTTTGAAAATATACACCGACACCATTTTTTAAGAGCTCTCTTGTGTAAAATATACTGTCCAATGTATTTCTAGCAAATCTTGATACCTCTTTTGTGATTAATAAGTCAAATTTTTTCTGTCTTGCATCCTCAATCATTCTATTAAATTCTTTTCTGGCTTGTGTAGATATACCACTTAGACCTTCATCAATATACCCATCCGTGATTGTCCAGCTCTTTATACTATTTACATACTCATCAAAGTATTGTGTTTGTGCTTTTAATGAATGTATTTGTTCATCTGTGGATGTTGAAACTCTAGTATAATAAGCAACTCTTAAAGGTAAGTCAAATATTGATTTTCCTGCATTTAATTCTTGTCTTATCTCATGTAACTTCATATTATCTCCTCCAAATGTAATTACATATCAGTATGTAACCATCTATATTGTTTCCTTATTGATATAATACTATACATATCTTTTATTTGCAAGAAAAAAATAAGGTTAAGCCCTATTAATATCGGACATAACCTTATTAAATATATCTCTATCTATCAAATCATTGTTTAAGATTGTTCTTAACATTGATTGTAAAATTCTCTTCTCAAGTTCCTTTTCAGCTTTCTCATCAATGGTAATTGTCTTTTCCTTTTCTTTATTCATAATTTCCCCCTTTAGTAATTTATATGATTTTCCACTTTTTATATGTATGTACAACAAAAAAACACCTTAGAAATTAATCCAAAGTGTTAAAATTTAATTTAATATGTAAATATAATCCTGTGTAGAACGCCCTAGAATTTTGCCTTTTCAAGCCCACCCAATTGGTCGTCTATTTATTTATCGCCCTGATTTACCCCTATTATTTGATGTTTGCCTTTTTAGTCATTTTTCCAACCTCTGTACCTGTTGCAATCAGTGCATCACAGAAACAGAAAAAAGGGTAAAATACGCTTATTTCGTACCCTACCCCATCAATTTTATGTAATTATCTGCCCTCTATTTTAATATCTTGTGTCAAGATTATTTCATCTTCTTCTTTTACAATTAATTCAATATCATATTTACCTGTTGTGTTTTGTGCTACTGCTATTTTACAAGAATTATCACTTTCTTTTGTTAGTGTTACATTTTTTACAGTTTTATTTAATTCAAATTCAAATTCTGTTTCAACTTCTTCACCGTTCACAATTTTAGCAACTTGAAAGACTTGATAGTTTGCCATCCATATTTCAAAGTCTGTATCAGTTTCATATTGTTTTTCTATAACTTCAATTGAATATGTAGCACCTTCTGGTTCTGGCTCTTCAGGTTCTGGTATCTCTGGATCTATTGGCTCTTGGTCGTCAAGGTGTGGTAATCTATCAATAACCTTTCCGTCTACTTCAATCCATCTATTAGCAATTTCATTAATCATATCGTCATTGTGCGACAAACCAGTCTCTTGACAGATTAGGGTGATTAAGCCTTTTTTAGTTTTATCAATTCCTATCGCTTTAAATGCTCTTCCAAACTTTATAAATCTATCTTCTTTTTTAAGTTGACTAGATATATTATTGTCTTGTATAGTTACTATAATTTTATCAGTAGAATAATCTAGTAATTTATCTTCTGCAATAGTAAAAGTCTGTCCCTCAATTACTGAATCTATAATTTCAAGTTCATCATCAATTATAAATTTAATATTGAAGTCAGCCTGCCTAATTCTAGCACGATAATTTATTTGACTAACCTTTCTATTCTCATAATTTCTATCTATCTGGCTTACTACTATATATGTAATTCCCGCATATTCAACTAAGTCACCCGTTGCAAGTTTATATTTAGTTATAATATATTTATCTGCAAAATAATTAAGTACGCTGTCGGCATCTTCTAAAATTGCAGATGTGTCTATATTGTTGACTTTTACATTCTCGCTGTTTTGCCATTGTATATTCAAATTACCACCTCCAAAATTAAAAGAGCTACTATAAAAGTAACCCTAAATAGTTCTAAATATACCAACTTTGTTTAGTTGATTTCTAAGTTCTTTACCTTCATTTTCTCTTAATACCCTTAATGCAACTTTCTCCATGTCTTTAACAACATCTTTATCTACATTTCCGTGAACTGTGATGAGACTGTCATAATTATTGCTAACTGTTACTGTATTACCACCTAAACCACTTCCATAAGGATTATATTTAGCGGGTATTACTGCTTCACCTTTATGTAAGAATGCTAACTGATCCGATGGCACAAATGGAGTTCCAACTGCATATCTAGGAACATTACTATAATTAGAAGAAGATTTAGTTGAAGATGAAGAACTTGAATCCATCTCTTTTTCTGACTTCTTCCAAAATGCAAGTTTATCGGCTATCCAATTTACCTTGTCAGATACCCATGAACTAATAGATGACCATACACCTTTTAGTCCATCCCATAAACTTGAGAATATCTCTTTTCCTGCATTATAGAATGACCTTCCAAAATTGGTAATAGTCCTAGCTATTCCACTAAATGAATTATCTATCCATCTAGTAATACTATCCCAAATTGACCTAAAGGCATTCCATACACCTTCCATGATTGACTTTGCAATATCTGACAATATCCTTATAGCACCTTTCATAATCCCTGATACTTGATTTATTGCATTTTCAAATATTGCTTTAATTAATTTCCATGCTCCATCAATTATTATTTGAAGTGCTTTTCCAAATTTATCCCAATCACCAGTGAGTAGAGCTGTAAATGCTTTAACTATACCAGTAATAACCTTTAGGACTCCGTCTATAATATTTTTAACATTGTCAAAGCTTTTCTTTGCAAAATCTGCAATATCTTTACCGTATTTTTCCCAAATTGTCTTGAACAAAGTTACAAAAGTATTAATAACTTCTATTACTCCATTGAATATGGTTGATATTGTTTCATAGATTGCAGTAAATAATTCCTCATTTTGTGATACAAATTCTGTTAGATTTCCAATTAACCAATCTACCACTTCTACAAATACCTTAACTACATTACCTATTATATTAAAAGCATTTTCAACTACATTAGCTATGGTTGGCATAGCATCTAATATGTAATCAGTAACTTTTGCAAAGGCAGGAGATAATCTCTCTCCCAAATCAAGTATCATATTCGACATACCGACCTTGATTTTTTCTAAACTACGACCTATACCATTATCCATAGTTTCAAACGCTTCTTGAGTAGCACCTGCACTATTTCCCATTCGTTCAATGTTGGTTGCAAATAATTCTGCACTTTCACCAGATAGCATAAGAGCCGCTTGTCCACCTTGCACTGAACCAAATAAATCATTAATTTCTACCCCTGTTTCTTTGGCATAATTTTCCATAAGTGCCAAGGCATCATTTACATTGTGACCTTGAGAAATAAACTCTTTGAACCCTACTCCCGCAACCTGTTTAAATACATCGCTTGTCTTAGTTCCCTCTTTACTTAATTCAAGTAACATTTGTCTAAGTTGAGTTGATGCAGTTGCAGTATTTGCACCTTGAGCTGTCATACTTGCAAGAGCTGCACCTATATCCTCAAAATCAACACCTAATGCACTTGCTACAGGTGTTACATTACTCATAGAATTTGACAATTCTTCCATTGAAGTTTTACCGAATTTTATCGTATTAAATAATATATCTGATACCTTACCTGCTTGAGTAGCTTCCATATGGTATGAGTTTAAAACTGTAGTAAGACCATCAACTACAGTTTCAGTTTCTGTCAATCCTGCTATTGCTCCCTTTTGTGCTACCTCTAAAAATGCAAATACATTTTCTTCTGGAACACTAGCACTAAGTGAACTATATAAAGCAGGAATAATCTCATTAGGTAAAACACCCATAGCAGTTGATAAATCTTTTACCTGTTGTTCCATTTTGCCCATAGAATCTTCCGTTATATCTGGAAGTAATGTATATACTGTATTCATCTGATTTTCAAATTCGATGAAACTATCTATGCCTTTTTTAATAGTAACTCCAATACCTGCAATTACCCCTGTTACCATTCCTGCAATAGCAACCTTAGACCAATTAACCATGCCGTCAACTTTGGTCTTCAGAAAACCATCTGCTTCGTCTAAGCCTTTATTTAAATCAGTTTGATCCAACCCTATTCGTGCTACATATTTAACTAAATCTATATTGTTTGCCATTTTCTCACTTCCTTTCTGCGTAAAAAAAAAGGCTACGAAGTAATTAACTACTCCATAGCCTTCGCTTGATAACCTTTTATTTGCCTAAACCTTGCCAAATCTGGCTCTGTTTGGTCTATTGCTTTTTCTTTATATAATGCATCTCTACCTTCTTCAGTTTGTTCAAGTTGAAATATTCTAGCCCACTTGAGATATGATAAGAATACTGCATAAGGTAATTCCATTATTTCAAAATAGCTCATACCATATTCTTTAGTAAGAAAAGCAACATTCCTCATGTATTCAATTTCTAATTCTTTTCCTTGTCCTTGATTTCCCCTAGTATTATTATTTTCAATAGCAACACTAGGGATAATTAGTTTGGGTCATTCTGTATCTCATTGATATGCTTCATCATTGCTTCCATGATAACTCTTAAATATCTAATATCTGTTAAATTCTCTTGTATGTATTTCAAATTAATAGTCTTTGACTTATCTAATTGCAATATAGTTAGAACTATACTTTGTAATCCTTTTAATTGAGCTTCAAATCCATCTGCTTTTTGCAATTCTTCTTGTTGTTTATATATTTTCAAAACAAAATCTGTGTTTACTTCTCCTGGGATTGTAAACTCATCGTCAGAACCTGGGGGCATCTTAAATATTAATTCCTCTTGTTGTAAAACACTTAAATCAATTATCTTTGCCATATTATCTATTCCACCTTTTTATTTTTTTAACTTAGTCGACTAAACTAAAAAAGGGCTATTGACTAGCCCCCTATTTCCTCTTCATCTTCTTCAAAAGTTTCTATAAATTCTACATAGTTATTATTAACACCATCTGATAAAGCTAAAAACTCATAATTTATTGAAGTTGGATTATCATCGTCGAAAGTGAACTGTAAATCACTATCGAATATAGCCCTATAAATATTTACTATAAGCTGTCCACCTGTACGCTTGTTATGTACAAATCTAAGATAAACAGGTTTAGCATTATCATTTTTACTAATCACCATCTTAGATTGAGTTACTTTTTCGCCATCCTTAGTCTCTTCATAGTTTGCACCTAATAAATATTGTGCTACATTTTTCATAATCCATGTCATTACACCTGTAGTAAGCTTTACCTCTTTATCAACTATCCACTTGGCAACTACTCCCCTATTACCTGATTTTATATCTTTTGTTTCTGTTCCTACTGTAATAGTACAACCTCTTTCGATTGCACCAATATTTATTAATTGTTCTTCCTCATTCTCTGTTAAATTAGCAGGGTCTGTTATTTTATCGTATTCTAATATGTAGAGTTCCCCACTACCCAATATTACAGGGTCACTTTTTTGAAAATGCATTGTCATATATATCACTCGCTTTCTTTTTATTTAGTTAAATCTTTGCAATAAAATAGATGACTCCTAAAAAGTCACCTTCTTTTGTTCTAGTAGTTCCTCCACCTTGAAGAACTTTAATATTTGATATAAATTTATTACCATCTCTGATTATCTTTTCACCTCTTGGGTCATTCAGATAATCAATTAATTCCCTTTCAATATCCTTTACCTTTTGTGGGGCAGGGCTTATTATATGAAATGTTAATTGATATTCTTCGATGTATCTGCCCGATAATAATTTATCTTTAATCACTAGATAAGTTTTATCATCTCTATCAATGGGCTTATCTATATAGAATATACCATCACTTTTATCTAGCATAGATATTAGAGTTCCATTTTTAAATAGATGTTGCCTTAATAGTTTAATCATTTTGACAACACCTCCCCCATTTTTCTTCTTATAGCTTCAAGATTTTCATCAATAGTTCCTTCCAAATATCCTCTTTGTTGGTCGACCACATACGCATAAATTACCCCATAAGAACCTATTTCCAATTCGATTTTATCCCCTTTATCATCTACTTTATTAGTTATCGACCTTCTAAGAGTTCCTGTTAAAACGGGAGTATTTGGCTTGACTTGTGCTTCTAATTCCATACCGATTTCTTGCATAGCTTTTACCGCTTTATCGTGCATTTGTTTCTTTGCTTCATCAATCGTAATTCCTTTAGCCATATCATTCCACGACCTTTTTATCATCTAACAATAGAATATAGTAATCGTCCCAATCTTTTATTTCTACTATATAATAGATGTTATTCTTATATTTAACTTGTGTACCTGTATATGGTAATATAGAAACCAAGCAGTGCGGAAGTTAAAAAACCCTGCAATAATAAAGAAATCCATTGCAAACACCCCTGAAAAATAATATCCTTTTTAGTATCGACACTGAAAAGGA
>JALNZV010000063.1 GCA_023229175.1 Tissierellaceae bacterium
AGAGCCAGCATTTTAAATAAGAAATAAGGCTGTTTAGAAACAAGAACCTAGTTTATTGGTAGAAAGCATTTTCGCCATCCTTTATACTGTGTGTATGCACCAACCATGGTGTAAATACAAATTAAAGGAGGTCACTTTTATGACCAAGTATCGTGAAATTATCAGGCTGAAAAGTCTAAATTTCAGCCAACGTAACATTGCCTTAAGTTGCAATGTTTCCAGAAATACTGTGTCAAAGGTTTTCAAACGTGCCAATGAATTAAATCTTGTTTGGCCACTAGACGAATCGATGACAGATGGTTCACTTGGAAAACTTATGTTTCCAAAGGAAAAGTCAGCAATGAGTAAACGCATGCCTGACTACACCTACATTCGAAAGGAACTACTAAAAAATGGAGTAAGTAAAAAGCTACTATGGAGTGAATATTGCGAAGATTGCCGCATGTCTGGTGAAGAGCCTCTTATGTACTCACAGTTTTGCTACTACATTCAAAAAGATGAGGAAAAACGCCGTGCTACCATGCATATTAAACGAAAACCGGGAGAACAAATTGAAGTTGATTGGGCAGGTGACCCGGCACATATTATTGATCCTGATACAGGTGAAATTACAAAAGCCTGGCTTTTTGTAGGTGTTATGACCTATAGCCAATATACTTATGTGGAAGCCTTTATGAATGAGCAACAGAAGGCTTGGATTACCGCCCATATCCACATGTATGAATTCTTTGGTGGTGTCGCAAAAATTTTAGTACCTGATAATTGTGCAACTGCTGTAAATCGTCAGAGAGGTGATTGGTACACACCGGCACTTAATACTAGCTATTATGAAATGGCTGAACATTATGGAACGGCCATTATACCAGCTAGAGTGCGTAAACCCAAGGATAAACCCAATGTTGAAAGCTCTGTTGGGAGTATATCTACCTGGATAACCGCAGCACTTAGAAACGAACAATTTTTTTCTCTTGCGGAATTAAATGCTGCAATTCGAAAGAAATTACAGACTTTTAATAACAATCTCTTTCAAAAAAAAGAAGGTAGCAGACGAAGTTTGTTTCTTGGGGAAGAACTGTCACTTTTGGCACGATTGCCTGCTACCCGTTTTGAACTGTGTGACTGGAAGGTCGCTACAGTTCAGTTTAATTATCACATCGCAGTAGACAAAATGTACTACTCTGTACCTTATCAGTATATCAGAGAAAAGACAGATGTACGAATAACAGATACAATAATTGAAATATTTATAAAACACAATCGAATAGCTTCTCATAGACGCCTTTATGGACGTCCCGGACAATACTCCACGGTAATGGAACATATGCCACAGGATCATCAGAAATATCTGGAATGGAACAGCGATCGTTTCCGCAAATGGGCGACTAAAATTGGTCCTAATACAGACATTGTCATAGATAACATACTTACCTCCAACAGGGTAGAGCAACAATCTTATAGAAGTTGCATGGGATTATTAAAGTTGGCTGAAAAATACTCGCCGTTAAAACTGGAAGCTGCCTGCGAAAAGGCTTTGAATTATTCCCTTTCGCCTAGCTATAAAAGCATCAAAAACTTACTTGTTACCCTAAAGGATGAACTCATTCCTGCACCCATATCTGAGAATAAAAACATCTATGGAATCACTCGTGGTGCAAAATACTATCAGAAAAAATCCCAAGGAGGTAATTACTGTGATTATTCAAAGTACAATAGATAAATTAATTGAAATGCGCCTTACGGCTATGTCTGATGCTTTCCGTATCCAACTAAATGATAAAGCAATGCAAGATATTTCCTTTGAAGATCGTTTCGGCATGATAGTAGACGTGGAATATAGCAGCAGGAAAAACAACCGTTTAAAGCGCCTTATTCGTGGTGCACAATTGGAGCAAACAGATGCCTGTGTTGTTGGAATTGATTATAGGTCCGGTAGAAAGTTGAATAAGGAACTAATTAATCGCCTTGCTACTTGTGAGTACATCGCTGAATATAGAAATATTTTTATCACAGGCGCTACCGGCAGCGGCAAAACTTATATGGCTTGTGCCTTTGGCATGGAGGCCTGCAAGCAGTATTTTAAGGTAAAATATATTCGTCTCCCGGATTTGCTACTTGAATTAGAAACTGCCAGAAGCACCGGCAACTTCATAAAGGCATTAAGCAAATATACCAAGCCTATTTTACTTATCATAGATGAGTGGTTGCTGCTTAAATTAAATGAGGCAGAATCTAAGAATCTATTTGAATTGATTCATAAACGTCGCAAAAAGTCATCCACTATATTTTGCTCTCAATTCAGGGAGGAAGGTTGGTATGAACGACTTGGTGGTGATGATAATCCTCTTGCTGATGCAATCATGGATAGAATTATATATGATGCATACAAAATCAATATCGAAAGTGTTGACCCAAGCAAAGATATTTCTATGAGAGAAGTGTATGGAATTAATAAGGACCAAGCACAGTAGTCATAAATAAAAGTGGCTCTGCTAGTCCGGAATGGTGGCTCTCGCCACACCGGACTGGCGGCTCTGCCACACAAGAATATTCAAATTATCCCACTTATCAATTAATTCCAAAAAACTTTCATCATTAAAATAGTTATCATATAATTTTTCTGTTAGCTTTTCTTTAATAATAAAATTAAAAGCTTCTTTCCTTATTAAAACAAAATCAATTATATCAGATAAATCTAGCATTTGTATTTTTATACCTTGATTTATGGCTGCTACATATTTTTTTAACCATAAAGTGAAAAATATCTGTAAATCTGCATTTGCTAAATCCGTTCTCATTTTTATTATATCTTTTACTTTTTCTGATCTCATCATATTTCATTCCTCCTATCTCTTTATTTGAAAACTTTTTTCTTGATATCTCCGTTATTCGTAGAATAGCGAAGATAAGGTTTATTATCATTTTATTAATAAAAAATATAATTTTTAGTCGTAGAGGCGGTGGGTATGTGGGCAACGCTTGCGTTGTCCAAGCAGCTGTGGAGTCTGTGGGTAACTCGTTAGAGTTATACATCAGAATCCATAGCTGTGGCATATCCACGGCCAAAGGTTCTTACTTGTTAATTATTGTTATACCTCAAAACTCACCCTATCATGCCTCACTGGGTCTTGCCCTTACATTCCTTCGTT
>JALNZV010000034.1 GCA_023229175.1 Tissierellaceae bacterium
AAACCTGGAAGGCAAAAATTACTTATACGGAGAATTTGACAAGCTAGGGTTTTATTATGCCCCATCGGAAACTAATCACATATTTGTAAATGTCGGGAAAAACGGAAGGGAAATCTTTGAAAAGTTACAAAAAAAAGGAGTCATCATCAGGCCCATGGGAGGCAATTTCATCAGAGTTTCCATTGGCTCCATGGAAGAGAACCGTCTGTTTATTGAAAAGTTAAAAGAGGTGTTGTAAATAAAACAAGGGCGAAATCGCCCTTATTTTATATATTCATCCGTTTCATATGGCAAACCTTTCCTTTTTAGTTCTTCTTCTGTAATATCTTTTATTAAGGAGTATACGAATACAAATAATGGCACTCCTATTATTAGGCCTATAAACCCAAATATCTTACCCCCTACTAGCAATGCGAAAAGTATCCAAAATGGCGCTATGCCCAAAGAATCCCCCAAGATTTTAGGGCCAATGATATTTCCATCTATTTGTTGAATGATTAGGATTATTATTATAAACCAAAGGGCCTTTATGGGAGAGACGAATACTATTATAAAAGCTGAAGGTATGGCTCCAATAAATGGACCGAAAAATGGTATGATGTTAGTTATGCCGACTATAAAGGAAACTAATACAGTATAAGGCATATTTACTATAGTTAATACCACAAATGTAAGAGCACTTATGATAAGTGAATCTAAAATCTTTCCAGATAAAAACTTCCCAAATATGTTGTTGCTTCTATGGGTTAATTGCATTATTCTATCGGCTCTTTTCTCTGAGAATATAGCTCTAGTCATTTTTCTGGATAAACCTAAAAATCTTTCTTTATCCACTAGTAAATATATGGACACTATGATGCCTAAGACAATGTTCCATATACTTGCTATGATTACCTTTACTGTATTTCCCAATATTGGAATTAGATTTGTCGCAAACCTAATTATGCTGTCCTTGTATTTGTTCCACTGTTCAATCACTAAATTGTAGTATTCTTCCTGTATTTCGTATTTACTGTTGAAATCATTGACTAGTTTTGTAATATTGCTGATATAAATTGGAATATCGTTAGCCAAGCCTACTATACTAGATACTAATTGTGGAAAGATAAAATTAAAGAACAAATAAAATATTATACTTACGGTCCCGTAAGTCAAAAGGAGGCCTGCAATTCTTTTAAATTTACCTTTTTTCTTATTCAATACGGGAATATTCAAAATGCTGTTCTCATAAAACTTCAATATGAAATTAAATAGATATGCCATGACAAACCCAATAATAAAAGGCATAAATGTAGATAGGGTATCGTTTATCTTAAGTCTAAAGGCGTCTATTTCAGATGCTAATAAGTAAAATACGATACTAAATGCTATTACTATAAAGGCGTATATTGATATAGTTGTGTATTTTGAATCCCATTTTATTTTCATGCCCTTCTCCTTAAGATTTATTTGTCCACAATTTTATTATACCCATTATTTACCTAATCCAAAATATTTGTGTAAAGCATTTACTGCACGATCTGTATATTTTCCTTCTATTAGGCAAGATATTGTAGTATGGGAGTCCGATGTCTGAATTATTTCTATATTTTCCTTTGAAAGAGCTGATACTGCCCTTGCCATTACTCCAGGTATTCCCCTCATCCTGTTGCCAATGATTGTCACCTTGGTGCAATCCGATACTATATTATAATGGCAACCTAGGTCGTTTAATACCTTAATGAGTAAATTTTCGTCTTTCCCGTCTATAATAAAAAAGATATGTTCTGGATAGATATTTATCATATCTATGCTGACTTTTGCCTTTGCAATATTCTCAAGCAACAGTTCCTGGCTTTCCCCATCGGGCCTTAAGGGCGTTATTTTTACTTGAGTCCTATTTCCAATATAGGCTACTGAGGTGACTATTTTTTCTTTTTCCTCACGATATGATCTAGTCCTATCGTAGTTTGTAATCAATGTCCCATTGAAATTAGAATTTGCATTTCTTATGATGATAGGTATATTGGATCTCATGGCTATCTCTACTGCTCTAGGATGTAGTACCTTAGCACCATATTCTGCCATCTGAAATACTTCGTTGTAAAATATAGTTTCCATGACCTTTGCATCTGGTACTATCTTTGGATCTGCAGTCATGACTCCATCCACATCTGTATATATTTCAACTAATTCCGCTCCCAAAGCTTCTCCGATTATAGATGCAGTTACATCCGATCCACCTCTCCCCAAAGTGGTAATATCACCATACTCTGTAATCCCTTGAAATCCGCATATTATTGGTATCTTACCTTTTTCTACGGCATTGATTATATTTTTTGGATTTACATGGAGTATTCTAGCATCTAAAAAATTGTCATCTGTAATTATACCTGCCTGCCCTCCTGTGAACACTAGGGTATCTAATCCCCGCGATTTTAGGCTATTTGCCATAATTACTGCAGAAATTATTTCTCCGCAGGACATTAACATGTCCAGTTCTCTAGAACTAGGTTCTATAGTCTTTAAAAGGCTTATTAATGTATCTGTTGCATAGGGATCCCCTGCTCTTCCAATGGCAGAGACTACTACAACAGGGTTGAATTCCTTATTTATAGCTGCTTCAATCTTATCTATAGCTTGATTTCTTCGCTCGTCATTTGTCAACGACGAACCTCCAAATTTTTGCACTATTATTTTCATTACCGTCATCTCCAATAAATTCTTTACTATAGCTATATGTTTATTCATTACTTGTTGCCACATATTATTATAGTGTATATTTATCAGATTGTCAGCATATTTATGGGTAAAACAGCCTTTAGGCTGTTTAGTCAAACCACAATTTTAATTCCCTCTCCGCACTTTCAATAGAGTCTGAACCGTGAATTATGTTTTTCGTCAATGAATGGGCAAAATCTCCCCTTATAGTACCTGGCAGGGCAACTTTCGGATCCCTATGCCCTATCATTAGCCTCATTATTTCTATGGAGAAGTCTCCTTCTACCTCCATTGCCATTACTTCTCCCTCTAGAATGTAATCTATTAATTCACCAAAAAAAGGCTTTTCTCGATGTTCTATGTAGTGCTCCTCCGCCAACTCTTTGCTGACCTTAACTAGTTTTGCCCTAGTTATTTTAAAGCCCTTTTTTTCAATCCTACTGATAATTTCACCCATAAGCCTTCTTTCCACGCCATCAGGCTTAATCATAATAAATGTTTTCTCCAATTAAATCCCCCCGATTTTCTATATTGCATTATTGATACCCATTCTTTTAAGGCTTTAACAATAATATTGATGCAGCGTCCGTAAATTGATTACCTTGCTTCACTATTTCTTTGACACAAAAGGATTAGCTTTTATGTAAAATCTCAATAGGTAGTCCTTTCCCATTTCAGCATAGTCAATATTTATCCTTTTGCTCCTGACTATGTCTTCATTAGACAATTTTGGTCCATCCTCCACCCAAATTCTAGGGTCCGTGACTACATCTGCACCGTATAACTCCTTTGTAATCCCATATGCCATTACAAATTTTGCTGGTCCATTGGTTAGACCTATTATTTCCCTTTTCTGAGGATTATCATAGGGCTTTTTGTATCTATTTAAATACATCTTTTCTACCCCCTCTAAGGGTTCCACGGCTCTGAGGAGAACGGCACCGTGGGTCCCTTTTTCCTCTGCCACTATATTAAATAAGAGGTACATTCCATATATGGTGTAGATGTAAATATGCCCACCTACCTCGTCAATTATTCTAGTCCTTTCGGTTAATCCCTTGTGGAAATGGGCACCCTGATCTTTTGCCCCTATATAGGCCTCTGTCTCAACAATTTTACCTCTAATAACGGTATCCCCATCTTTGTATACTAATACTTTATTTAGCAAATCCCTAGCAACTAATACTGTATTTCTTTCAAAAAATTCTCGTGTCAATCTCATCTGTTATTTCCTTTCATGGTTTTACAATTAATGTCCCCCAGTTAAGGTATTTAATTCACTCTTTGAAAATCAACGTACTTTGTACCTTGAAATGTAAGCTTGCCTAGGTCTTCCTCCACCATCATACCGTATTGCTCTCCGGTTACTCGAAACTCCATCCTATCTCCAGACTCTACCTCAAAGGTTACATAATATAGACTTCTATGATTGCCATTGGAATTTCGCGGTATATCTGTTCTTTTCGATACTAGCTTTGCTGCCACAGTGAGAACAGGCTCTTTGGAGTTGGAGGTTTTTTTGACCATACTGCTTACCAATGAAAAAACTATAATGCCAAAGATTATTACAAAAAATATCGGGAAAATCACCCATATTAAAGATAATAATTTAAATGGAAAAAAATTAAACATAATATCCCTCCTGCATCTATTATACCATATTACCTATCTCTATTTAGATATGGAACTCATTTTATTTTATCACGTACATTGTAAAATGTAACTTCTCACTTTTATGGAAAACCTATAGAACCGTTTTGTTAAATAAAAATAGGGGCTAGCCCCTATAGTTTAAATCTGTTTACCAATTCACTTAGCTCATTTATTACTTGGTTCAAACTTTCTGTATTGTTGGATATAGTTTCCATGGTAGCAGCTTGTTCCTCCATGGATGCAGACAATTCTTCTGTTGAGGCCGCTGTCTCTTCCGTTACAGAAGATATACTTTGTATTGCAAAAATTGCTTCATCCTTGTCTTTGTCTACTATTTCTAACCTGTTATCCAATTGTTTTATAGCTTCCATGGTCCTATCTGTTGATGTCAGTATTCCCCTTAATCCCTGTCTAACTTCGTCAATAGTAGTATTTACCTCCCTAAGTGCGTCTTCTGCATCTCCAACATTTTCTTTAGTAGTATTTACTTCAAACTGAATAGTATTTAATATTTCGCCAATATTTTTAGTAGCCTCTCCAGTATCTATGGAAAGTTTCCTTATTTCTTCAGCCACTACTGCAAATCCCCTTCCTGCCTCCCCAGCCCTTGCAGCTTCTATTGCCGCATTTAATGCCAATAAATTAGTCTGCTCTGATATATTCATTATTGTATTAAGTATGTTGCCAATATTGTTGGATTGCTCCGTAAGGGAGTTGATGTTTTCTACTACCACATCGATGGCTCCATTGGTTATGTTAAACTTTTCAACCATGTTTTTCATAGACTTAATACTAGTTTCGTTAATTTCCTGTACTTCTATAGAATTTTGTACTACAACTTCTCCATTCTCTACGGCAAGTTTTATTTCATTTGCCAATTTATGAAGTTTTTCCGAACCTTTTTCTGCATCTGCAGCCTGCCCCATGGCTGCCTTTGCCAACTCCTCCACAGCTTCAGTTACATCGTTAATAGATTCTGTTATTCCATGGGTTGCTGAATTTAAATTATGAGAGTTTTCCACTATATTTACTGTTGTCCCTTCAATTATCCTCATCATTTTTCGCATTTCCACCCTTACTTTTGCCATGGCTCTAAAGGAATCTCCAATCTCATCCTCCCTAGTTAAATACCCGGTGATTACTTCATCTTCTTCTATATCAGTCAGCTCTAGATCTGCTGTTTGACCTAGGACCTCCGCCATAAATTCCAAAGGCCTTTGCAAAGTCTTTACATAATTAATTGAAATAATTCCTATAATTAAGACCATAATTGCAATTGAACCCAAGGCAAAATAAATCGTATTTTGCGGACCCAATTGTTGGGCATATATGGTTATACCCCATACTACCAGTGCCATGACTATGGATGAAATCAATGTTAAAGATAAAATTTTAGTACTTATTTTTTTCATTTGTTCCCCTCATTTCTTAGCAGATTTATTTACCCAATCCTTACCATATATTAATTATACCACTAAATAATTTTAGTTCTACTAAAAGTATTTCTATGTTTTTTGACAAAGGTATCGATTTATGTCGATTTTCTCAATACATTCCCGATACTTTCGTTGAATATTAAAGCTGCCCTCCTATCATAGGGCGTATCTGATTTATTTATTAGGACTAGTTTATTTCCTTTATAGTACTCAATTAATCCTGCTGCTGGGTAAACCCTAAGGGATGTCCCCCCTACTATGAGCATATCGGCTTTTTCTATATACTTTACTGCTTTGTCCAGTATATACATATTTAACCCTTCTTCGTATAACACTACATCTGGCTTTACAATACCCCCGCATTGACTGCACTTAGGTATGGAAGGGGAATTTAATATAAAGTCCAGCGAGAAAAATTTATTGCATTTTGTACAATAATTCCTGTGGACCGAGCCATGTAATTCCAATACATTTTTAGAACCTGCCATTTGATGGAGACCATCAATGTTTTGCGTGATTACTGCCTTTAACTTTCCTCTACTTTCCAAATCCGCCAGTACTAAATGGGCATCGTTTGGCTTTGCGTCTTTATATATCATCTTTGTTTTATAAAATTCATAAAAGTCCTCTGTGTCCTTGAGAAAACAAGTATAACTCAGCATATATTCAGGTGGATATTGGGTATTCTTTGATGTGGTATATAATCCCGTTTCTGACCTAAAATCAGGGATATTGCTCTCTGTCGATACTCCTGCACCCCCAAAAAATACTATGTTTTGGCTTTCCTGTATCATCTCCTTCAACCTATTTATTGACATTTTAGTCCTCCTTTCTCAATCCTTTCATAGTGCTTTCTATATTGACTTTATCTGCTATGCCCATATTTAAAAGTTTATCCAATAACAAGATATACAACATAAATAGTTCCTTTAGCCTATTCACGTCTTTGATTATACCCACAGACTCATAATAGAGCTCATGGGAACCTTCGACTAAGTTGCTGGAAAACATCCCCTCTCCATGTTTTATCTCTATGGAAAACCTATCTAGTTTCATTATCAATTCTTTAATTTTATCACCTGAAAGGAATTCCCTTACTTTGTCTTCACTATCGCCTTTTATGATAAATTTCTCGTCAAAATCCACCTCTCCTATTTCAATATCCTGCATTCCAAGTGCCTTGCCTAAGTCGCTAAAAAGTCCGCTTTTATAAATCTTAAATTGCAGTCTGTCAATAGGATTATAGGGGGCTCTTATCCTAGTATATGTGGTACTGCTCTTTCCATGGGAGCGACTAAAGGAATCCAGTATTATTACCCATCCCTCAAATTCTACGATTACTTGTTTTGGTTTAAAAACGCCTTTATTAATATACTCCCCGCCCATTTCATTGGCAAATTGACCCCACACTTCATCTTTGCTCGGTCCGAAGATACCTCTAAGTACCATGATGTCACCTCCACCGTTTATTTTAAGTCGTATATTTCTCTAGCATCGATTTTATACTATATGCAAAATCGTCGCCAGCACCCCAATCGAATCCAAACAAGAGGCCCTTGGAGCTGCCTGCAGCAATGGATTTTACATTTGTTTTCCCTTTGCTATTATCTATTATTACCGTCAAAGCTGCCCTGTTTTCAGCGCGAAAATAGTATTTTTCAAATACTAGTATACATACTGATTTCCCATCTCCCAAATCGATTGTTTCCTCGTGGAGTAGGTCTGCATTTTGATTTCTCTTTACTATATTTAGTGCTTCTACTGGACTGATATTTACAGAAAAGCTATATTTGCTCATAAGTACTGCTCCTTTCAATAATTAGATTAAATCCTTGAGAGAATGGATTTTTCTCCCCTTTCTATCTTCACTGCTATCTGCACATATTAGGGAGTTTAGGACTGCTTCTTCCGCAGCCTCTACAGTAGCCTTAAATACCTTGTCTAGCTTGTTTTCATTTATTACCCTTATATCTATTATATCACTTTCCTCATAATGTTTTATCTTGTTGGCAGTTGAAAATCCAATTGCTATTTCACCGCTTCCATTTCCCGTATAACTACCAGTCCTGGCCAATCCAGGGTAAACCCTTTTAACTACCCTTTTTAATTGCCTAGATGATAAAGGTATATCAGTTGCCAATACTATGATTATGGAACCTTTTTCCTCTGTATTTTCTATTGCATCGACTTTATCCACTAACTTTGGTCCTAAATGTTCTCCATTTAATATAAAGTCCTTCATGGAGCCGAAATTGCTCAAGACTAAAATACCTACTGTATATGTATCCCCATCTAATTCTATTAGTCTCGATGAAGAACCTATGCCTCCTTTAAGTCCATAACATATCATACCTGTGCCAGCCCCGACATTTCCTTCTTTTAATTGGATATTACAATTTTCAATGGCCTCATATATATCTTCTTCCCTTACGCGGAGTCCTCTGATGTCGTTTATTTGACCGTCGTTGCATTCGCCGATTACGGGGTTTACTGTGCCTGTACTGTCTCCTATATCTTCATTATTTCCAATCATGTATTTTACTAGGGCATCATAGGCTGTGCCTACGCTTAATGTGTTTGTAAGGATAATTGGAGTTTCAATGGTGCCTAGTTCCTCAATCTGAATTAACCCAGTAGATTTCCCAAATCCATTGATTACATGGCATGCTCCAATTAGTTTTTCCTTAAATATATTGCCTTCATGGGGCAATATTGCCGTAACTCCTGTTTTTATATTTTTCTTATCTAAAGTTTTGTGGCCCACTTTTACTCCCTTTACATCTGTTATTGAATTATTCTCTCCAATTGGGAAGCTTCCTATTTTTATTCCATATTCCCTAATCTTTTTATTTCCCATTTACAACCCTCCTGCCTATTTAGGAAAACAATCAAAATCCAACGTTCTCAGTTTCATCCCATAAAGTTCTACAGCTCCTGCAAATGTTCACTTGTGAATTTTTATTGTTTTTATCATGAAAGATGTTTTGTTGCCTTAACCATATGATACAATATAATATATAATTTGTACAAATTTTTGTCTCTAAATTTACAAAATGGAGTGGAAAAGTAATAGAACATAAATAAATAGACGAGGAGAAGATATGAGATATAAAAAGATGATTGAAGGCGTTTTTTTAAAAAGACCAAATAGGTTTATCGCCCATGTTTTAATAAATGGCATAGAAGAAATTGCACATGTAAAGAATACGGGAAGGTGTGCAGAGCTTTTGATTCCAGGTGCTAAAATTTTATTGGAGGATGCTTCGGATAACCCCAATAGAAAGACAAAATACTCTTTGATTTCAGTATGGAAGGGAGATATGCTAGTCAACATGGATTCTCAGGTGCCCAATGCAGTTGTTGCCCATGCACTAAAGGAAAACAAAATAGAGGGATTTAAAGATCTTGTAAAGGTTAAAAGAGAGGTCACCTTTGGACAGTCTAGGTACGACATATATTTCGAAACCCATGGTGAAAAGGGGTTTATAGAGGTCAAAGGGGTTACTTTAGAAAAAGACGGTATAGCCATGTTCCCAGACGCCCCAACTGAAAGGGGCTCCAAGCATGCCTTGGAAATGGTCAAAGCCATAGAAGAAGGCTATACTGGCATAATATTTTTCCTGATACAAATGAAGGGGCCAGGGTCCTTTAGACTCAATTCTGAAATGGACCAAAAGTTTTCGGAGTCTGTAAAATACGCCGTAAATAATGGTGTAAGGGTATTGGTTTACGATTCTATTGTGGGAAAAGAAACTATCGAAATAGGAAAGCCCATAGAATTTATACCTTAGTCGCAAATAGGTAGATGGATTTACCATCTACCTATTTTTATAGTTTATTAAGCTTTTATTTTCTCCAATTTTACACCAGTCATTTGCCCATTTAAGTCCTGAGCTTCTAGGCTCTCGTCCTTTACACGTTCAATGTTTATGGCTAAAGTCTCCGACTTGATAAACTCTTCATGGCTATCTACTGCATTTTTGATTTCATCGCTGCCATCATAGAAAATATTTATATTGTCAAGAACTTCGTAGCCATTATTCTTTCTCATTTGCTGTACCTTGGATACAAATTCCCTAGCGTAGCCCTCATTGATTAGTTCTGGAGTCAATGTAGTGTCTAGGATTACAAAGAGATTATCTTCCATGGCAACGTCAAATCCTTCTTTTGCAGATATAGTCACCAAGACATAGTCTTTTAGAATTTCTGTATCTTCTCCGTCTAAATTTAATACGATAGTCTCAGCTCTGTCAAACTTCTCTACAATTTCTCGTGCATTTAATTCACTCAGAGCTTTGCCAAAGGATTTAATCTTTTTACCCAATATAGAGCCTGCAACCTTAAAGTTTGGTTTCAGGGAGTAATTCATAAATTGAGATAAGTCTCTTTCAAATACGACTTCTTTTACATTCAGCTCTTCTTTTATAAGTGGCACTAAATCCTTAATTATGTCCTCGTATTTCCCATCTACAACTACTTCATTGAGTGGCTGCCTTACCTTGATTCTGACGGATTCCCTTGAAGCACGACCAAGTCCTACTAAATCCCTCACCAAGTCCATTTTTTCCTCTAAAGCCTTGTCAACTAAATCCATATTGGACTTTGGATAATAGCTTAGGTGGACAGATTCTTCACCTGTCAGCTTTTGATATATTTCCTCGGAAATAAATGGTACAAATGGAGCTACTAATTTACATACTCCAACGAGAATTTCATATGTGGTATTATATACTGCTTTTTTGTCGTCATCTAATTCAGTTGACCAAAATCTTCTCCTATTTCTCCTTATATACCAGTTGGATAGGTCTTCTATTACAAATTCTTGAATTGCCCTGACTACCTTTGTCAATTCAAATATATCCATATCTTCATTTGCATTTTCCACTAAGGTATTGTATTTAGAAAGTATCCATTTATCTATTTCTGGCCTATCCACATAGTCTACAAAGAATTCCCTAGGATCCACCTCATCTGTATTGGCATAGAGGGAGAAGAAATTGTAAACATTTCGTATGGATCTAAAGAATTTACTTTCTACTTCCCTTAGGCCGTCCTCATCAAATTTCGTTGGAGTCCAAGGTGGTGATACGTACATCAAATACCATCTCAAAACATCAGCACCGTATTTGTCGAATAAATCGAAGGGGTCTACTGTATTTCCCCTAGACTTAGACATCTTCTTTCCGTCCTTGTCTAGTACTAAATCGTTTACTAGTACATTTTTGTAGGGTGACTTACCTGCCACAAATGTGGATATGGCTATCAGTGAGTAGAACCAACCCCTAGTCTGGTCAATACCTTCATTTATAAAGTCTGCTGGGAATAGCTCATCATAGAAATTTTCCTCGTTTTCAAAAGGGTAATGGTGTTGAGCAAAAGGCATGGCACCGCTGTCAAACCATACATCTATGACGTCTTTTTCTCTGGTCATTGTACCGCCGCATTTATCACATTTTATATGGACCTGGTCTACATAGGGTCTGTGAAGCTCTATGGACTCATCTATATCTTCAATTGCCCTATCTGCCAATTCTTTTCTCGATCCTATGCTGTCTACATGGCCGCAATCGTCACATCTCCATATTGGAAGGGGTGTACCCCAATACCTGGCTCTAGATATAGCCCAGTCGTTTATGTTTTCCAACCAGTTTCCAAATCTTTTTTCCCCCACAAAGGAAGGATACCAGTCTACGCTGTTGTTGTTCTCTACAAGTTTGTCTTTTAGCTTTGTCATCTCTATATACCAAGAGGGCTTAGCATAGTATAATAAAGGTGTCTTACATCTCCAGCAATGGGGATAATTGTGGTCTACCTTTTCCTTTTTAAACAGTTTCCCTTCTTCTCTAAGCCATTTTATAATATCTGGGTCCGCATCCATTACAAACATGCCTTTCCATATGGTGTCTGTGAATTTGCCTTCCTCAGATACTGGCTGAACTACTGGAAGCCCATATTTCATACCTGTATTGTAGTCGTCTTCACCAAATGCAGGGGCAGTATGGACTATTCCCGTACCATCCTCTACGGTGACGTAATCGGCCAATGTGACGAAAAACGCTTTTTTATCTACGTCGATAAATGGAATTAACTGCTCATATTCTATATGCTCCAAAGCTGTGCCAGGCATTTCCTCCAATACTTGGTAATCCTCCCCCAGCACCTTATCTGCTAAAACTTTGGCTAGATAATATACTTCATCATTTTGTTTAACCTTTACATAAGCTACATCTGCATTCACTGTCAATGCAACATTTGATGGAAGGGTCCAGGGAGTTGTGGTCCAGGCCAAGAAGTACTCGTCTTTGTCTTTTAGCTTAAATTTTGCGACTACGGTCTCAGTCTTTATTTCTTCATAACCTTGGGCTACCTCGTGGGTTGCCAGTCCAGTACCGCATCTTGAACAATAGGGTAGAATTTTGTGACCCTCATATATATAACCTTCTTTAAAAAACTTATCTAATATCCACCATACAGATTCGATATAGTCGTTTTCCAAAGTAATGTATGGATTATCCAAGTCTATTAGATATGCCATCCTTTCGGTCATTTCTCTCCACAGTTTTTCGTATTGAAATACGGATTCTTTACATTGCTCGTTGAATTCCTTTATTCCATAGGTCTCAATATCCTGTTTGTTGTGAAGACCTAGTTTCTTCTCCACCTCTATTTCCACTGGAAGCCCGTGGGTATCCCATCCTGCTTTTCTCTTAACTTGATAGCCCTGCATAGTCTTGTATCTGCATGTCAGGTCCTTTAATGTCCTTGCCATTACATGATGTATCCCTGGCTTTCCGTTAGCTGTTGGAGGCCCCTCATAAAATATGTAGGGTTTCTTTGCATCCCTAGTGGTTACAGACCTATGAAGCAAATCTATCTCTTTCCAGTACTCACTTATGCCTTGTTCTCTCTGATTTACTGGTTCATTTGATAATTGATTGAACTTTTTCAATTTTTTCATCCTCTCATAAATAATAAATCCCTAAGTCTTAGACTTAGGGACGAAATTTCCGCGGTACCACCCAAATTACAAAAAACACGTAAATGTTTTTTGTCGCTTAATGGTTGTAACGGTAACACCGTAATGCCTTACTCCATTTCAGGCATTATGCTCAAAGGCGATTTTCACAAAGGGGTCTTAATAATCTTCCACCGTATGATTATTTCTCTATAATAAACCTAACTTTGCTACTGTCCTTATCACAGCACTTTTTTCATTTGTATTATAATATACCCTATTTTGCAATAACTTGTCAAGTATTAATTGGGATGCAATATTCTAATGGTGATTAAATGCGATAAAAATATAAATTAGTCCCATGAAAATGTAAAGCTCAGAAATATGTGTAAAATAGTATAATATATATGCAGCCCCCAATAATATATAGGGTATGTTTATCTTTTTCAAATCCACGTCTTCCACCCCCTTTGAATTCCAGTCCAAATTAATTTCCCTGACTTTTCCTTAAATTATAAATCTCAGTTGTTCTATCTAAATCTACCATATCGTAGGTAATTAGCTGACCTTTTTTAATATCCCTCGTTACAATTGCCTTATGGTTAATAAGGCCTATGGGGACTAGTTTCTTGTCCTTCGCCTCTTCATAGGGGTATATTTTCCCCAGAGTAGTATATTCTCCAATGCCATCTAAATTTTCGCCCCTCTTTAAGTCTTTTTTTGCCACAGCAACCACTTCTGCTATGGGATAATCATAAAGGGGTGCTATGGTGGCTTCTTTGTCAAAATATGCTTTTGCTATGGATATGGGCGTCTCCAAACTAGTCAAATGATATGGTCTATATAGGACATAGTTGGGCCCGTCCCCCATTTTTAAGAATTTCATCTCCCTGTGAACTTGAGGAAGGGAAGTAGTCACAATTACAAAGACTCCTGGGGCTATTCCATGAGCATAGTCTACTATACCGTATTTATTTAAAATTCCTCCATTCTCCTTAAGGCTATATACTTTTGGCAATTGGTCTACAGTAGTGCTGGGACCATGACCACCAGGTATATCTGGTGTAAATCCAGTACTATTTGCCATGGCTGCCATTTCTACCATGGTATTGGTCCCATCTACAAAGGATGCCAACCTCAATGGCTTTAAACCAGATTCTAAGGCCCTATCTCTTACGCTGTCGGGAGTGGCATCATAGTCCATTGGATTGTTTTTACCCTTTCCAATTGCCAATACTTCAAATCCAGTGGCCTTGGCAAAATCGAATATCTCCTTTACTGCACCTGGTTCATCTCCTGCCGTTCCAGTATATACGACTCCCATTTCCTTTGCCATCTTGTTTAGTATTGGACCAACGACCACATCTGCCTCTATATTGAGCATAACCACGTGTTTCCTATTTTCAATGGCCTCAGATGCTATAATTGCCCCTGTATTTGGCACACCTGTTGCATCTACTATTACATCTGTTAAGTTGGATTTTGTAGCAAGCTCTAAGTCATCGCAAATTACATATTTTTTCTTTTCCATTGCCAAATTTATATCACTTAATTTATTGGCTATTACTATATCTTCTCTGGGAATTCCCCCCAAGGTATAAGCTTCCATAGCATCTGATATTTTGTTGCTGACTACTATGGATGGTTTCATTCCTTTTACCAGCATCATTTGGCTTACCATGCCTTTGCCCATTAGGCCCGCCCCTATTATGGCGACTTCTATATTTTTATGTTTCTCTTCAAGTTCCATTAACTTTCTATTTATGCCCATATTTATCCTCGCTTTTCTTTAGCTTTTAGCAGCGTGCAAGCCTGCCACATATCCAGATGACCATGCCCATTGCAGGTTAAATCCTCCACAATCCCCATCTATATCCAATAGTTCACCAATTATATACAATCCATCTACTATTTTTGATTCCATTGTTTGGTTGTTTATCTCGTGGGTACTTACTCCTCCCGCTGTCGCTTGTGCATGAGCCCATGATTGACTGCCTATTATTTTAAACTCCCAAGAGGTCAACAAATCAGCTATTGATTTTATTTCTTCCCTTGTCAGTTTATTTGCATTTTTGTTTTTATCTATATTTAGCTCCTTCAAAATAGGTATAATTAACCTTTTGTTTACAAGACCAATGAGGCTGCCTTCTATAGTTCGACTTTTCATTTGACTAAATCTATTTTCAAGGTAATAGGATAGTTCCTCACAAGTCTTGGTATGGATAATAGATACTTTTAATTTGGCTTCCTTTCCATCTCTTAAATATTTCAATGCTGTCCTGCTTATTTGCAATATGGGAGGCCCTGATATGCCATAGGATGTGAATAATATATCTCCTATATCTTCTAATATTAGTTTATCAGCTAAATATACTCCTGCTCTGCCAACGAACTTTACTCCATCCATGGGCTTCAATAAATTGCTCTCTAATTTCAATTGGACTAAACCGGGAAACACGTCTGTAATCTTATGATTTAGTTTTTTACTCAAGCTATATCCATTGCCGTCTGAACCGCTGGCAGGTAAGGACATGCCTCCTGTGGCTAAAATCAGCTTGTCACTATGAAATACCCTTCCGTCTTTGGTCCTTACGGTAAATCTTTTCGACCTTTTTATATCTATTACATAAGCCTCAGTGATTAGTTCAATCTTTAAATCTTCTATTTCATATCTCAATATATCTAGCATGCTGGAGCTTTGAAAAGAAAGTGGGAAAACTTTTCCATTGTCCTCAACTGCAGGTGTAATTCCCAACCTTTCAAAGAAGTCTATGGTCATATCTACATTAAATACCGATAGGGGGCTAAATGCAAATTTTGGATTGTTTCCATGGTAATTGTTTATATTCAGGAATTTATTTGTATAGTTACATCTGCCATTTCCAGTAGCCAGTATCTTTTTCCCTACCCTATCATTTCTTTCAAGGATTGTAACATCTCCGCCATGTCTCTTTGCAATGATTGCAGCCATCATGCCGGAGGCACCACCGCCTACAACTATTATTTTGTTACCCATTTTAATGCTCCTTTATAGAATTTTCATACTATCATATTTTATACCTTTTATATGAATTTGTCTATTTATCCATAGTATAAAGCCAGTAAATAAAATAAAGTACCGCATCTATACTATAGATTACAGTACTATGGATTTTAAGTTTTCTCTGATATTTATTGGGACCCATGTTTTATGGATAATAAGTCCATTATATTATATTTTTTAATTTGTAGTCTTCTCTAATAATGGCATAGGTTTTTAAATCTAAAGGAATTCCATCTTTTAGAACCTCATGCTTCAGTGTACCTTCGTAGGACATTCCCGTTTTTTCCATAACTTTCCAAGAACCAGTATTTGATACTAAGGCCCTTGCAAATATCTTATTTATATCCAGTTTTTCAAATCCATACTGTACAATGGCCTTAGAGGCCTCTGTACAGTATCCCCTATTCCAGAATGGTACACCAATCCAATAACCTAATTCTGCCCTTCTATGGACCTTATTTATCATTAAACCTATGGCACCTATTAAACTGCCATCAGATTTGTTTACAATTGCATATGTTACCCCATTTCCCTCTTTAAAGTTTTCACTATGGGTACCTATCCATGATTCAGCCATCCCATCCTCGTAAGGATGTGGTATATTTAGCGTTGTTACTGCAATCTTGTAATCACCTGCCAGCTTTTGCACTATTTTTGCATCTGACAGTAAAAAAGGCCTTAGGATTAACCCATCAGTTTCTAAAGTCGGTTGTATTCTCATCTTATCTCCCCCAAATATACTTATAGTACCTTTTATTGTATATCTATAATCATAAAAAGCAAAATGTGTTTTTTAAACGTATAAAACAGGTGGGTTAATCTTATTATGATACAAACATTATAAATAGTATTAAAAATGTCTTTTTTATATCCCTGTTCACTAACAGATATATTACTCCAAAGGCAGATGCTAGTAATCCCGATAACAATCCCACCCTTACATCTCCTTTTGTAAATATATGTGCGAGCCCCCATGTTAAGGCTAGTATAATTCCCCCATAGGGAATATTCTCTTTCCTAAACCAAATTTCAAATGATTTTTGTCCATATACCAATATTAGCATAAATAAAATAGTTTCAAATAGATAGTAGAGGTATTGAAAAATAAACTGAAGCACACCTAAGTTTTGGAATTCTTTTATTATTTTGAATCCATTCCAATCTTGATAGGAGATATAGAGTGAAAGGATAATGCATACGATTACACCTATCCATTGCCAGGCTTTCATCTTTTCCTTTTTTTCAAATATATCAAACTCGTATTCCCTTTTAGAATAGTTTATGATTACAAAGGTGACAATTCCCCATGTAATACAAGTAATGATCCAATGGATTATATTTTGGCTAGTATTCCAGTTCTTCATGGTACTACCATAAATAAATGGTTCTAATAGGAATGCATAAATTGCTTCTATACCCAATCCGGCGAAGGCATACAATCCTAAACTAAAATAATTGATTCCCCTTACCTCTTTTTCCATTACTTTACTCTCCCTTTTCCCATTTTAGAACATAATATTTAGATGTTTTTTCTATTAGATACTAGAGCCCATACGTAATATGGTTGCATACAAGGGTCCCAAAGGATAAAAACCTGTATCTAATACATCGTATAAGATATTAATTCCTTCATCTCGCACTCCCATTGTATTAATTGCAAAAATTGATACATAACTTTCCTTATTAATCTTATAGCTTACCTCCACAAATATTGATTCCATAGAAAAGTCATCATTATCATTATGATATATCTCTACCTATCAAAATACCTATTTATTTCACATGAATATACTCCTTGAGTTTTACTTTCAATAAATTTGCCATTAATCATTTTTGGCTCTTCTTTGCTATATAATGTTGGTAAAGCTAATATCTTTATACTCGGTATATCATCTGGAACCGTTTTACCTGTTACCGTAAAACCATCATTTTTTTCAATAGTTTCAAAAGAAATTTCAATAGTTCCTAGCTCGTCTTCTATCTTTAAGGTTGGAACATCCCCTTCTATATTTCCTTTAACTATATTTTTAATCTTTCTCAATTGATTTTCATTAAATTTATCAAATTCTTCTTTGGTATAGGTTCTTACAATTGGACTTCTATTTACCTTATCTGTTATATCTACTAGCATTTTTATATTTGTTGTGGATAAGTTTCTTTTTTCTTCTGGAAGAGGCCTTGGTAACAAATTAATATGTATAAGTTTTACTAGAATAAAAGGAATAATTATTAACATTGAAAGTGCCATCTTTTTTTAAAAGCCTTCCTATCCATTACTATAGTGCCCCCTATTCATAATTATTTTATGCCTGTTATGTAAAAATTACGATATTAAATTTAACAAAAGTTTTTCCTACAAGATTTATAGTGTTATTT
>JALNZV010000064.1 GCA_023229175.1 Tissierellaceae bacterium
GTGTCTGGTAACTCAAATTATAACAGAAAATAGGGGGTCATTGTTTTTGTTTTATAAAAAACTATGTAACCCTTGATAATATAAGGTTTTAATAAAAAATAGGGGTGTCAAACTTGACACTACCAAATTTTTAGGAGGGGTTTAAAAATGAATAATATTATTGATGCTAAAGGGCTTTCATGCCCCCAACCTGTTATATTAACACTAAATGCAATTAAAAAAATAAAAACCGGTGAACTAACTGTTTTAGTCGACACGCAAACATCAAAGGAAAATGTAAACCGAGCAGCTAAGTCTAAAGGTTGGAACGTTGAAAAGGTTGAATCGGTAAACGATTCATATAAGATTGTATTAAGAAAGGGGAATTAGTATGTTTAATCTTTTCAAAAAAAAAATTCTGAATTTATTTCTGATAATCATGGGCGTGGAATCCTAGTTTTTGAGAATACTACCCAAGTCATTAAAGCAGAAAATATATTGAAAAGCAATGGATGGGAAATAAAAGTCATGGGCCCACCACCAAATATAAGGAGTGGCTGCGACTTAGTCATAGAATTCCCACTGATAGAAGAACTCTCCATTACAAGAGCTCTATCTGAAGTAAATATTCATCCTTTACAAGTAGTTCCTGTAAATGAAGATTTATTGGAACCAGTAAATCTACTTCATGAAAAAGAATATAGTAAATACCTTATGATCAGAGCAGCCAATATGAAAATAACTGTTGATCGAGAAACTAATATAATTGTAAATGTATCAGGTGGTGGCTGCCCAGATGTTCCTTACCTTGCAGAGCAAATGGTAGACAAACATTTAAATGAGGCACCACAACCCAAAGATATAGGACACACCTTATGTGCCTATGCTCTTCAGATTGCTTACGATAGGGTGGTGGAATTATGTTAGGTATTGTAGGAACTATCCCAGAAGAAAATTTCCCCCTGATTTCAGGCCCTGTTTCCTTAGAGGATGACTATATTGTTATTGGAAACAATCATATTAATGTTAATCGTGGAACTCCAGCAATGATAGCTGCAGCTGTTGCAACTCTAAAATATATGGATAAACCCACTCCCTTCTGTTATTTAGTAGGAGATATTGGCAATGGAAAAGGCTGTAAACTTCTTTATAAAGAATTAGAAGAAAATATAATAAATACATCTTTTGACACTCTGGCTTTTCATTATTTTCAACCAGAAGTAACTTTATTTAAAAAAGTGATTGCAGAAATTTCGAAAATGCCTAAACGACCAACTTTAATAGCTGATGCAGGCTTTATGTATGTTGCTAAAATGGGGGGAGATGCTCGGTTTTTTGACTTGTTTACACCTGATGCTGGGGAACTTGCATATTTGGCTGATGAAAAAGCTCCTCACCCTTTTTATACAAGAGGATTTATATTACATGAAGATAACCAAGTACCTGACCTTATAAAAAGGGCATATCAACATAATAATGCTGCATCCCATCTCTTAGTAAAAGGATCAAAAGACTATGTAGCAGATAAAGATGGCATAATTGAAATAATAGAAAATCCAATTGTGGAAACGCTTGAACCAATTGGAGGGACTGGCGATACATTAACAGGAATTGTATCTGCCTTGGTTGCCTCAGGTCTAGATATAAAGACAGCGTCAGCTAAAGCTGCAATGGTTAATCGACTAGCTGGCTTTTATGCTAAACCAACTCCAGCAACACAAATCTATGATATTATAAAACAAATTCCTAGAGCCCTTAATGAGGTGCTTAAAAACAAATAAAGAATCAGAAGTATTGAAAAATACTACTTGATTTAAAGGAGGTAATATCATGACAAAAAGACTAACAGAATTATCAAAAACTTCAGGATGAGCGGGTAAAATCGGACCCGATATATTGGCGCAAGTTTTGCGTCAACTACCAAAAATGAACGACGAAAGATTGTTAGTAGGACTTGAAACCTCTGATGATGCAGCAATTTATAAAATTAATGACGAATTAGCATTGATTGAAACATTAGATTTTTTTACACCAGTTGTTGATGATCCATTTATATTCGGACAAATAGCAGCTACAAACTCATTATCAGATGTATATGCAATGGGAGGAGAGCCAATACTTGCTATGAATATAGTTTGCTTTCCAAATTGCCTTAGTCCAGATGTACTAGTTGAAATATTAAAAGGTGGAGCTAATAAAGTAAAAGAAGCGGGTGCAGTAACTGTAGGTGGACATACAGTAGAAGATGAAGAGCCAAAATATGGATTGTCAGTCTCAGGTTTCGTTCATCCAGATAAAATCCTTGTAAATAGCAATGCAAAGATTGGTGATATTTTAATAATCACAAAACCTCTAGGACTCGGTATAATTAATACTGCGATAAAAGGTGAAATGGCAGATAAGGAAGCATATAATATAGCTGTAAAGCTTATGACTACTTTAAATAAATATGCTAAAGAAGCTATTGATAAAGTTGGAGGAGTAAATAGCTTAACTGACATAACTGGATTTGGACTGATAGGTCATGGAGTTGAAATGGCTAAAGGAAGTGGGGTTACAATTAAAATAGACCATAAAAAAATACCTATAATACCTCAGGCACTTGAATATGCAGATATGGGATTAGTTCCAGCAGGAGCATATGCAAATAAAGGTCATACCAGTGGTGGTGTCTATATAGATAGCACAGTACCCCAAAATATAGAAGATATATTATTTGATCCACAGACATCGGGAGGATTGCTTATATCAGTAAAGGAATCACATGCCGAAAAGTTATTAGATGCCTTAAAAGATACACCAACAGAATTTGCAATAATTGGACATGTTGTAGAGCAAGAAAATAAATTTATAATAGTAACATAAAGATAGAACTATGTTGTATGGCATGAGCAAAATTGTGGCGTCAACTTAATAAAATACTTTAAGCAGCGCGATCCCAATATTTAAATGGGCTCACGCTGCTTAATCTTGTGCGCCTAGCATGGGCGTAAACTAGTCGGTGAAAGTCCGATACGGGGGCTGATAGTGCCAACCGTTAGCTTAAGACAAGGGTGTCCCTCGTGAGATGGAATCTGAAGGAAGTCGGCGGCAAAA
>JALNZV010000035.1 GCA_023229175.1 Tissierellaceae bacterium
ACAGCATTGTTTTGGCATGCTGTCAAGGGTGGCGGTGCCCCAAGTCTAAATATATTTTGCAATTTTTTAGGTTCATTTGAGCCTGATTTCTTTGACTCTATCTTTTCATAAGCTACTTTACACTATCCACGATTCTGTGAATTTAAAGTTTTCATCTACTGCCTCAATACATTTGTCTATAGGCACGCTATCGGTCATGACTTGTCCTGTCGCTGTGGCCAAACCTTTTCTCAATATATTTTTCATCCTAAATTCTATGGGACTCATGCCCAATTTTTCTGCTAGGGCATCCATTTGCTGCTCATATGCTATTGGCACCTGCGTGGCACCGAATCCCCTCATGGCACCAGTATAGGGGTTATTGGTATATACTGCCAGTGCATCTACCTTTACATTTGGTATGACATAGGGCCCTGTGGCGTGGACTCCTGCTTTTCTCAGGACATTAATTGCCCATGAACAGTGGGCACCTGAGTCCCCTATTATTTCTGCCTCCATATATTGAAGCATGCCATTTTCATCTGCCCCTGTCTTGTATTTCATTATCATAGGATGCCTCTTTGCGTGGCCTAAAAATGACTCTTCCCTGCTAAATATTATCTTAACTGGCCTCTGTAGTGTGTAAGCTGCAATGCCTAAATGAATTTGTAGAGAAATATCTTCCCTGCCTCCAAAGGCTCCTCCTACATTGGCGTTTATTATCTTCACCTTTTCCTCTGGCAAACCTAGGTTAATGGCTACTTCTTCTCTGTCATAATGTGGGTACTGGGTTGCAACCACTACTGTGACTGTACCGTCTTCCTCTATATATCCTACACCTGCCTCAGGCTGCAAAAATGCATGCTCCACCATCGGTACAGTATATGTGTTTTCAACTATATACCTGGACTTTTTCTTTCCCTCTTCTATATCTCCAGATTTTAGCTTGTAATGAAATATAATGTTTGAATCTTCATGTACCCTTGGGGCGTCTTCTTTCATTGCCTCTACTGGGTCAAATACTGCTGGGATGTCCTCGTACTCCACCTTTACCTTTTTATATCCTTCTTCACAGGCTCTCTCCGTTTCCCCTACTACTAAAGCAATAGGTTCGCCTACCCTAATTACCTTTTTACTGGCAAAGACCTCGTGGTCCCTGAGGACGACTCCGTGGATATTTTCCTTTGGTACATCTTTGTAGGTAAATACCTTGACGACTCCATCTACTTTTTCTGCTTCGGAAATATCTACCTTTATATTTGCATGGGGCCTTGTGGATCTAACAGTCTTCCCATAGGCCATATTGTCTAAATATATATCCTGGGGGTATAGAGCCTTGCCGCTGACCTTAGCATGGGCATCTACTCTAATTACACTTTTCCCTACTACATCTAATTTCATTACTCCTCCCCCTCCCTATATTTCCTTGCCTTCTTTGTGGCATCTAACATCTTATTATAGCCTGTACACCTGCAGAGGTTCCCTGACAGTCCCTCTCTTATTTCCTCATCTGTTGGATTTGGATTGTGGTCCAAGAGATTTTTTGTCGATAATACCATTCCGGGGATACAAAAACCGCATTGTACTGCCCCTACTTCCACATAGGCCTGCTGGACTGGGTCTAGCTTTCCATCCTTTTCTAGGCCTTCTATGGTTGTGATATTTGAGCCATCTGCCTGAAATCCCATTATCATACAGGAGTTCACAGTATGGCCATCCATGATTACTGTACAAGCACCACATTCGCCTTCGCTGCAGCCTTCCTTTGTGCCTATTAGGCCCAGCTCTTCCCTCAATATATCTAGTAGCCTCATGTTTTCATCAATGGTTAATTCATATACTTTTTCGTTTACTGTTAGGCTTATATTTTTCATGCTCTCACCTCTTCTCCAAATTTCATGGCCTCTTCAAGAGCTTCTCTCAATATGGTAGATATGGCTACCCTTTTATATGGTAGTGTAGACCTGCCTTTTAATCTTATATCCATTGAATCCTTTAACTTTTCTATGGCAACTTCAACGCTTTCTTCGTCCAAAACCTTTCCCGTCAAATAGTTTTCCACTTCTACTTCTCTCATGGGAAACTTTGCCAAGGCACCACTTGCTACTCTAACTGACTTTACTTTGCCTCCTTCAAACTCTACAAATGAGGATAGGGTAAGCCTGGATATGGCAAGGGCTTTTCTTAGTCCCAGTTTGGAAAATGTAAGGACTTCATTTTCCTTTGGTTTGGCAAAGCTTACCTCCGTTAATAGTTCGTTTTCTTTAATGGGGTCGTGGTAGTACGCCTCCAGACCTATTTTTCTAACTCCATTTTGGCTAAGGAGAGATACTACTGCATCCAATGCAATCAGGGGCGGTACGGAGTCAGCAGCTGCAGAGCCGTTGGCTATATTTCCCCCTATGGTACCCATGTTTCTAATTTGTGGAGAACCTACCATTTTACAAGCCTTGTGAAGACCTAATAAATTACCAAGGAATAAGTCCGATTCTACTATTTGGGTAAAGGTCACTCCTCCACCGATGACTATGTGGTCACCGCGGTCCTCTATTTTTTTTAATTCATCTATTTTACTAATATCAATTAACACCTCAGGTGATATTTTCTCATTTCTTAGGGCTATTACAACATCAGTGCCCCCGGATATTACCTTTGCTCTGCTGCCATATTTATGAAGCAATTCTACTACTTCGTTTACTTCTTTTCCATTATATACTTCTTTTAAGGTCATATTTACACCCCTTACTGGATTCTAGTGTTTAAAAAGCCGCCTCCATTTGAGGCGGCTCTTTTAGTTACATAAATACTTCTTTTAACACGAATAGCACTGCCAATACATACATTATTGCCGATACTTCCTTTGGTCTGCCTGCTAAAACTTTCAATATTACATAGGATACCATACCGAATACTATTCCTTCAGCTATACTATAGCCAAATGGCATCATTACGATTGTCAAGAATGCTGGTATAGCTTCTGTATAGTCGTTCAAATCTATTTCCTTTATCGGACTCATCATGAATAGTCCAACTAAAATAAGCGCTGGTGCTGTTGCAGCTCCTGGAATCATTAGGAAGAATGGAGAGAATATTAGGGATAAAGCAAATAACAATCCAGTTGTAAATGCTGTAAGACCTGTTCTACCACCCTCTGCAACTCCTGAAGCCGACTCTACGAATGTAGTTACTGTGGATGTACCTAAGCAAGCACCTACAGTTGTACCTACTGCGTCTGCCAATAGGGCTTGTTTTACCTTTGGCAATTGTCCATTTTCATCTAACAATCCTGCCTTTGACGACACCCCTATTAATGTACCTATGGTGTCAAAGATGTCGACAAATAGGAATGTAAACAAGATGACCAGCATATCAAGGGTAAAAATGTTTGCCCATTCAAACTTAAATGCAACTGGTGCCAAAGAAGGAGGCATAGATACGAGTCCACCTTCAGGTAACATAGTTACTCCAAGTGGTAGACCTACTATGGTAGTGACTACTATACCAAAGAATAACGCTCCTTTGACTTTCTTAGCTAGCAAGAAACCAGTGACAATTAAACCAATTATTGCCAATAGGGCCTCTGGAGAAGATAGGCTTCCCAATCCAATTATTGTTCCTGCAGCCTCTTCGTTTACTACTATTCCTGCATTGGAAAAGCCTATCAATGCAATAAACAGTCCAATACCTACTGATACTGCCTTCTTCAAATTCATAGGTATGGAGTTGAATATTGCTTCCCTTACTTGGAAGAATGATAAAATTATGAAAAGAATCCCCTCTAAAAATACTGCTGTCAAAGCATATTGCCAGCTATACCCCATACCGAAGACGACAGAATAAGTAAAGAATGCATTTAGTCCCATACCAGGAGCTAGTGCAAAGGGATAATTGGCCAAAAATGCCATCATTAGTGTAGCTATTAGCGATGATATAGCTGTTGCTGTAAACACTCCACCAAAGTCCATACCTGAATCCGATAGTATCAATGGGTTTACTATGAGGATGTAGGCCATAGTCATAAATGTGGTAAGACCTGCTAATACTTCGGTTTTTACATCTGTTCCATGTTCTTTCAGCTTAAACTGATTCTCAAAAAATCCGCCATTTGTTGCTCTTTCACTAGACATAATGTTCCTCCTTTATAATTTAATTTAATAATAAAAAGTAATCCTCCTTTCTATTTATTAAATTGAAGCTAATGTTTCATATATCAATGATTATTATGCTTTCTTATTCAACTATTGGAGGTAAAATTTTAAAGTTGTTTACATCTACTATTCCCTTGTCTGTCAGCTTCCACTCGGGACTGGTGGACAAAGCCATAAATGATAGATGCATTAGTGGAGCGTGAATTGTACATCCTAAGTCTTTTACGATGACTTCTTCTACTTCTGCTATCTTTTTACTTACTTCGTGGCCATCTAATTCGTCAGTAATGAGTCCCCCCACAGGTAATCTCATTTCAGATAATATCCTTCCTCTATTGGATACGGCTATTCCCCCGCCCATTTCTATGACTGCGTTTACAGCCATGGTCATGTCCCTAAGGTTTGTGCCTACTGCCATAATATTGTGAGTGTCATGGGCTACAGACTCTGCAAATGCCCCTTCTCTCAGTCCAAAGCCTTTTGCAAAGCTCTTTCCAATGGATTTGGATCTGTTGTATCTTTCTACACAAGCCATGTGTATAAGGTCTTTGGATAAATCTGCCTCTACTACGCCTCTATTGGCTCTTAAAGTTTCTTCGCCTTTTCCTGTAAGGTTTTGATCTGGTATGACTTCTATATACCTGGCCCTGACCTCTGAAGAATCTGACCTTATCTCTAAATCCGCCTCGTTAATTGGACCTATTTTTACAGATTGTTTTACTTCGTCAGGATATGTGTATCTAGGTAAATCTATTAAAAGTTCCCCATCCGAAGCAACTAATTCTCCTTTTAAAAATACCCCTGCAATGGTCATCTCATATAAATCGTCTATGATTGCTATATCCGCCTGCTTTCCTGGGGACAATACTCCCACGTGATCTAGGCCAAAGTATGTTGCTGGATTTATGGTGGCCATTTGGATTGCCTCTGCTGGACTAACGCCTTCTTTAATGGTCCTTCTTATGATTTCATTCATATGACCTAAGGTCTCCAAATCTGCTGCCACCATGTCATCTGTGGCTAGGATTGCCCTTCTAGAGTCCATTTTTTCCTCTGTAACTGCTCTGATACATTCTCCCATGTTTTTCTGAGTGGAACCTTCCCTCATGAAAAGATATACGCCCTGACGTAGTTTCTCTACTGCCTCTTCTTTGGTAGTGGTCTCATGACATGAGGCCTTCCCGCCTGTGGCTAGTATATGGGCGGCAAGTTCGTTGCCAAATAATTCTGGTGCGTTTCCGTCTACTACCATGTTCATTGATCTGGCATAAGTAGTAGATGCCAATAGGTCTGTAATCACCTCTGGCGTATTTCTATATACGTGTTTTACATTACTAAATCCTTGTAATTCTCCAATTCCAATGATGTTCTTGTAGTTTAATAAATCCTCCATGTCCTTTGAGCTTATGTCATACCCTGGAGTTTCCATTCCTGGACTGTCTGGTACCAAAGCAGGTACTACAAGGTAAACATTTGATGGCACGTTGTCAACTTCATCGGCCATGGCCTTCATACCCATAGTTCCTAGTGCATTTCCTATTTCATGGGGATCTGCAACTAAAGTAGTGGTTCCAGATGGTATTGAAAGCCTAGAAAACTCTGTTATGGTAAGCATACTGGACTCAAAGTGCATATGAGAGTCCATAAACCCTGGAGATAAATATTTCCCGCTGACGTCTATCACTGTAGTTTCAGGTCCAATTAAATCCCTGCAATCTCCCACCAAAATAATATATTCATGCTTTATGGCAATATCAGCCTTATATATTTCTCTCGTAATTACATTTACTACTTCTCCGCCGGTAAGTACTGTATCGGCGAATTCTTTCGTACCCATTAGAGCATCTATGGAAGATCTGTATTCCATCGCCATCTTTATATAATTAGTTTCTTTCAAGCTAATTCCTCCCTTCTATGATTTATCTAATAGGGCTTTGTTTATGTCTATTTCGTCGATAATCCCTACTATGGCCGCGTCTATGGGTGCATCCATCTTTCTAGCGCCAATCCTACTGGCAGTACCAGTGGTATAGGCCACTAATTCTCCTATTCCTGCACCTACAGTATCTACGGCTATGATTGGGTCTCCCTTGGGCATTAAATCAATATTGAGAGGCTGCGTAACCATTAGCTTTGATCCAACTAACTTTTCGTCTTTTCTTGTTGCAACTATTGTTCCTATTACTCTACCAATTCGCAATTATAGCCCCCCTTATTTAATATCAATTATAATATTTTTTTCATTAGCTCTATCTTTTGCCAGGGGAGTGATTATACTTCCCTTTGGCAGCATTAGATTGGTATTTGGATTCATGGAAAGTATATCCCTCTCAACCAACACCCTAGATGTAGTCTCTTGAGAATTGACGGGTATCGGGGATGCTGTATTGGCTCCTACGAATATATTGCCATAGGTACCTTCAGATATTTCCACGGCTCCCATACTTTTTAATGTGCCTATATGGCCTTCTATTATACTGGAAACGGCCTTGTTTTGCGTTTCATTACCTAGGTAGTATCTTACAGATGTATAATCTAAATATACGCCTTTCCCTTGATATAGAAAGGTCCATATAATATTTGACACAAAGCTATCCACCATACCCAAGGCCACCTTAGATAAAGTATTCATGGTAATATTAGGGCCTATTATAATTGAATATTCTCTGGTTATATCTTGAAGTTTAAAAATATCCTCTTCCCTATATATTTTATGTGGGGATAATTCATTTATAATTCTATTTGTATCTATTATCTTATCCGCCATAAAGGAGAAGCCTAGGGAAATATTTAATCCTCTTTGCTTTAAATCCCTTAGTTCCCTTAATCTATCTTCTAATTTAATATTAGAACCATTGAATACCACTAAAGCATTTTTGTTGTCAGGGTCGACTCTACCTTGAAGCCTCCTAGATATATCCTCCAATACATTTGAAGTTATCGTTGTTTTCATCTAAAACACTCCAATTTATTATTCGTATTGTGTCAATATTACCCTTTCTACCTCGGCATGTGGTCTTGGTATTACGTGTACTGAATGTAGTTCTCCTACTGCCCTAGCAGCCTCTGCACCAGCATCTACTGCTGCCTTAACTGCACCTACATCTCCTCTTACCATCACTGTTACAAGGCCGTAGCCGATTTTTTCATATCCGATTAATGTTACATTTGCTGCCTTTACCATGGCATCTGCTGCCTCGATACTCCCAACTAATCCTTTTGTCTCAACTAATCCTAAAGCTTGACTCATTCTTATTCCTCCTTTATTTTCCTTACAAACTGTGGTTTATGGACCAATTGTTTATTTTTTGGTTTCTTTTTTTTCCTCGGTTGACTTTGCCGCCTTTTTCGCTGCTTTTTTCTCTGCCTTTTGTTTTTCTTCGCCTTTGTGTAGGTTTTTCTCAAACTTCTGTATTAAAGCATCGACTTCGTCGTGGGGTCTAGGGATTACATGGGATGCAAATACGGTGCCTACTCTGTTTCCAGCCTCTACACCTGCATCTACTGCTGCCCTTACAGCGGCAACTTCTCCTGCCAACTGTATATTTACCCCTACTGCTTTTCCTACTCCAATTATCTTTTCAAATCCAACTAAAGTAACTTCTGCAGCTTTACTAGCTGCATCTAAGGCAGCGACTGCAGTTGTCAATCCTAATGCTTCTATAAGGCCTAATGCTTTGCTCATAATACACCTCCGCCTTTATTAATAGTTGTTTTTAATTCTCTTTGCCGCTTCTTCCAATGTTATTTTTTTGTTTACCGTTGTGCCTTCAACTACTTCCCTTTCTCCTTTGATAAGAGCTGTTATCCATCCCTCTTCCTGAGAGGTAAGGTTTGAGCCTCTATCTAGGTCGTAAGTCTTGGCACTAATAATAGGATTGTTTTGAACTGTGTTTCCCATAGCAACCCTAGATAATGGATTCACCATAATTATTCACCACCGTCAAAATCAAATAGTTTATCAACTTCCTCATGGGGCCTAGGCACTACATTTGCAGATACGACTTCTGCAACAGCAGCTGCCCTATCCTTTGCCGCCTCTACAGCTGATGTAACTGCAGCCACCTCTCCAGTAACTGTTACAGATACTAATCCAGAGCCAACGATTTGAAAGTCGGCAATCTTTACATTAGCAGCCTTGACCATGGCATCTGCAGCTTCTATGGCCGCATTTAAGGATCTGGTCTCCACCATTCCCATAGCTTCTCTCATATACACCCTCTCCTTCCTAGTTTTTTGAAGGTCTATTTCTTAATTAAATGTTGGAAAAGTACCTCTTTATATCTATATTATCATATTTTGGTATGATTGCCCTGCTGAAATTCCCTTCCTCATCGCTTACTGGCCTTGTAGCGTCAATGCCCACCTTATCTGTTACTCCCCGTAAATCGTGGGATGGTTCCAATGATGAGCCTAAAGCACCTTCCACAATGGTAAAGTCCATGGAAGCCTGTGCCCTAGTAGTGACTGCCCATTCAATCTCTTGAGGATCGAATATATCCACATCTTCATCTACTATTACTACGTGTTTTAAATCCTTGTTGAGGCCTAGGGCAGCTAAAATTGCAGTCTTCCCATCGCCTTCCCTTTGTTTTCTAATGGAGATACAGGCGTTAAACCTATATCCACCGCCTTCTGTGACGTAAACGTCTATTACATCAACTTGGTTTTTTAAGTGATAGTAAAGTTCGATTTCCCTGATTAACCCATTAGATACGTGCTCTTCCCTACAGGGGAATGCCGTTTGATATATGGGCTTATTTCTATGGAGTATGGCACTTATTTCAATTATTGGATGGGGTGCCTGAGCTCCATAATAGCCCATTAATTCTCCAAATGGACCTTCCAACTCCCTGACACCTGGCACTATTTTGCCCTCCAATACTATTTCGCTTTGTGCTGGCACTAATAAATCCACGGTTTCGCAGGATACTAATTCCAGTGGCTGGCCCCTAAGGCTTGAATCTATCTTGTATTTATCCACGCCATAGGACGCAGAACTGTACTGGGATGCCATTAAAAATTGAGCATCGTATCCAAGTATTATGGCCACCTCCAAAGGTTTCCCCTGTTTTTCTAGCCTTAGAAAATCGTTGGTAAGCTTTGGAGATGCTATTAGTGCTGAAAGCCTATTTCCTCCATTTACCTGAAACCTTCTAATTGAGGTGAAGAACTTGCCAGTATCTGGATCCTTTACTACCAATATTCCAGCAGTAATAAATGTGGATGAATCTTTTTCTTGAAACCTATTTATGGGCAATAGCTTTTGTAAATCTATATTGTTTTTTATGATATTTTCCTTTACTGGCCCATTATTTACAACTTTGTATGGTTTAGGGTTTACCAATGCGGCCATAAATCTTTCGATTCTATTCTGGTGATTGATATTTAATAATTCATAGAGAATCTCCCTGTCTCCATATAGTCCTCCTACTGAGGCCATGGAATATCCCTTGACCTTGTTGAATAATATAGGTCTTTTATTGTTGAATTTTTTCAACACGGCACCCATTTCATATTCTATATCTACTTCTCTGCTGGTCTCCAATAGGTAGTTTTTCTTTTTCATCTTATCAAGAGTGGTTCTTAGCATACTTTCCCCCCTTTCTATAATCCTTTCCATCTATTTACAAGGTTGTTGTCTATTTCAAGCATATCCAACAATCTACCTGTCATATTGATTACAATATCCTCTATAGTCTGGGGATGATTGTAAAATCCTGGGCTCAGGGGAAATATGGCGACTCCCATTTTAGAAAGCTTTAACATGTTTTCCAAATGAATTGGACTAAGGGGTGTCTCCCTGGGGACTAAAATCAGCTTTCGCCCTTCTTTAATGGTTACGTCACAAGCCCTAGTAAGTAATGAATCAGAATATCCAGAGGCAACTGCTGACAAGGTCTTCATAGAACAAGGTATTACCACCATTTTGTCTACTTTAAAGGAACCACTAGCTATGGATGCGGCAAAGTTTTTGTTGTCGTGGAAATAAGTTGCAAAGGATTTTAGTTCTTCTAAGGTTACATTTGTCTCGTGTTTTGTGACGTATTCCCCCATTGTAGATACTACTAGATGAGTCTCAATATTTAGTTCCTTTAAGGCCTTTAATAGGGATATTGCGTAAATTGCTCCACTACCTCCCGATACACCAACTACTATCTTCATTAATTTCCCCTCTTTCTATGTATCTTAGGGCAGACAGTTTGCCTGCCCTATTTGTCATATATTATTTTACTTTGTTTTCTGGGTCTCCGCCGCCTACCCATGGATCTATGCCTTTTTCCCAAGCGTCTTTATATTCGTCAAAAGTCATCAGTTTTGTGAATATACTCAAGTCAACTAGGCCAGCTTCGTGCATTTCTTGTGTCTTTGAGTGGATTGCATCAGTTAGGGAAATAACTTTGTATGCCCTTGCCAAAGCATCTGTAGCAGTACTTCTTACACAGACATTGGTCCAGGTTCCTGTGACTACTACTGTATCGATGTTTTCTTCCCTTAAAAATAGGTCCAAATCTGTATATTGGAAACCACTATGTCTTCTCTTCTTTACAATATACTCGTCGCCTTCAGGCTTTAACTCTGTAACAAAGTCTGAACCCCAAGTACCATCTACTGCGTGAACTGGTCTAACTTTAAAGTCGGCGTCATTTTTTCTGTGTGCTTCTTGGATATGAACTAGTTGGATGTCGTCTTTTCCTTCTGCATTTCTAGCCCTTACCCATTTAAATATTTCTTGCAATTTTGGAGTTATTATAGCTGTACCTTCACAGAATAATGCTCCCTCTGGATTTGCGAAATCATTTAACATATCGATTATTAATATTGCATGTCTTGACATTTATATACCCCCTAATTTAATTTAATAAGTTATTTTCCTTGGCAATATCTGGATGCTTTGTCTTTTTACGTATTGACCAAATCCAGGTTTTACCTTAATACCTTTAATTCCTCTTATGTGCTGGTCTATTAGCTCTGGGTGTTTCTTCCTATGGCTTACTTCGTATTCTGCACTATATAGATTTGGAAACTCCTCGAATATTTCAGCATATTTCTCGGCCATTCCCTCTGGATAGTCGTGTACTATCTTCTTGATGTCCTGATCTGTAAGCTCTGCAAGTACTGTTTCGTCTACGTCTTCATATACTAAATGCCCACGTACTACAGTCTTTGCTACTTTACCAGTCAATTCCATACCTTCTAGTGGTGTATATCCACACATAGATGCCATTTTCTTAGGCTCTATTGTCCACTTTTTCTCTAGGTCTATGATGGTAAGGTCAGCATCAGAACCAATGTGCATTGCACCTTTCTTTGGATATAATCCATAGTGAATTGCCGCATTTGTAGACAATACTTCTACCAATTTACTTAAAGAAATCCTACCTTTGTTGTATCCTTCACTTACTAAAATAGGTACCATGGTCTCAACTCCTGGAATTCCAGGGAATGCAGTCCATATATTCATACCTTCTTTAATCTTTTCGCTTTCCAATTCGTATGGAGCGTGGTCTGTACCCATAAAGTCAATGCTGCCATTTCTTAGTCCTTCCCAATGCTCTTCGTTATCTCTTTTAGTCCTAAGAGGTGGAGCAATCTTTGCCATGGCTCCGTGCTCGGTCATAGCATCTTGGTAGTTTAATGTCAAATAGTGCGGACAAGACTCTGCGGTGACGTTTAGTCCTCTTTTCTTTGCATCTCCTACTAGCTTGGCTCCAATTCCAGTACTCATGTGAACCACGTGGAATCTAGCTCCAGTTGCTTCTGCAAAGCTAATGCCCAATTCGATGGCCACCTTTTCAGCTAATTCCATTCTAGCCTCTGCCCATGCAGGTCCATCCATTCTGCCTTCTCTTTGGAATTTCTTAACAAAGTAATCGCACATTGCAAAGTTCTCTGCATGTACTCCTATGGGCAATCCTGTCTTTGCAACTGCTGCGAAAGCCTCATACATTTCTGGATCGTTTACCCTTGGATATGTTGGTACTGAAGGTGTCATATAGACCTTAAATGCCACAACTCCGTCATCTGCTTGTTTCTCAACATTGTGCAGCCAACCTTCTCTGACATCCTCCCCTGTAACTCCGCCCCACATTGCATAGTCTACCACTGCCTGTGGTTCAACTGCATCTAATTTTAGGTGTAGTTGTTCTACGGATCTTGCAGAAGGAACTGAACAGCAAGGCATGTCTATAATTGTAGTTACACCGCCTGAAGCGGCAGCAGCTGTACCTGTCAAGAAGTTTTCCCTATGGGGAAAGCCTTGATACATAAAATGAGTATGAGGATCTATACATCCAGGTAATGTTAGAAAACCGTTTGCATCTATAATCTCTTTTGCATCTACCCCTGAAATGTCATCTAAAAATCCCGCTATCTTCTCGTCCTTAACTAGGATATTCGTTAGCATAGTGTTGTCACCTTGAGGTATCCTTGCATTTTTAACAATTACATCATACATAACATAACCCTCCCTTTATAATAATAGATTTAAATTAATAATATCATAATGAGTCTAAATATTCCTTGTTAGTTTCCTATAAAAATTTATTAATCTATTCTCTATATCATTAAATATTTTGTATGTTTCTTCTAAAATTTTTGTATATTTTTTATATACCCTTTAATTGGGTAATTAATTATAATAAATAGGTAAATAAATAAATTATTTCGAATTGTTTAAAATACTATTGTGGAGGGGATTTAATGACCTTAAAATTAATAGACTTATCTCAAGAAATTTATCAAGGCATGGACGTTTTCCCTATGCACCAAAAGACATTTATTATGTCCAATATGAGTCATGAGGAAAATATGAAATTAACTGGCAGCCCTAATTTGGGATTTTCAGCAAGAAACATACTTATTAGCGAGCACGGCGGTACCCACAGCGACGGTGTGTGGGAGTACAATCCAGATGGTCCAACCATAGACAATATGCCCCTGGAATACTTTTGGGGTTCTGCAATTTGTCTAGACCTATCCCATGTCAGGTATCCAAATTATTTTGAGCCTAGGGATTTGGAAGAGGCCCTTAGAAGGTCGGGACAAGAGATTATAAAAGGGGATATAGTCCTACTATATACAGGCCATCACGACAGGGCATTTGGCACAGATAAGTTTCAAACTGATTATTCTGGTCTAAGCTATGATGGAGCAAAATGGTTAGCCGAAAAAGGCGTTGTAAACATTGGAGTAGACGCACCTGCCATAGATTTGACCCCAGATGACATCAATTTTTCAGGCCATCAAGTATGCGGAGAATACCACATCACTAATACAGAGAATTTGTGTAACTTAGACAAACTGGTAAACAAGAGATTTTTATACATCGGATTGCCCCTTAAAATCAGGGAAGGCACAGGCTCGCCCATTAGGGCAGTTGCATTGGTAGAAGAATAAAACAAGGACCCATGAGATTAGGGTTTTAGCGGTCTCATAGGTCCCTTTTTATTTCCCCAACAATTCTTTGATTTTTAATGCAATTTCCAAGTTCAACCTGTGACTAGGATTACTTAAATCCATGTCCGTTATTTCACATATACGATTTATCCTATAAAGAACTGTATTGTAATGGGTAAATAATTTTTCCGATATTCTTGTTAGGTTCCCATTGTTTTTAAAATACTCGTCTAAAGTCCGCACCAACTCCGTAGACCTTTTTTCATCGTAATCCACCAGGGATTTTAAGGTAGAATTGTAGAAATCCTCTAATTCGTCTTGAAGCAAATCCTGAGACAATATTTTAAATATTCCAAGCTGATCAAAGGATACCACGTCTTTATCTGTAATCACCTTGCCTATTCGCACAGTACGGACTGCGTCTTGGAAGCTTTTATCTACGTTTTCAAGTCCCTTGTATATTCTTCCAATTCCAATCTTAATATCTATATTGTCGTATTTATTTAATATGGACTCCATTATTTTTGTGTTAAATTCTTCTAGCCTATGGGAAATCTGGATATCCCCATTAAAACCTATGAGTATTTGTATCCCATTTGCCTTAGTAGATACTATTCCCTTGAAATTTAGATAGACCATAATCTCCTCTATGATTGCCACCATAGGGTTCATATAGTCTTGCATATACTCCAATGACATATCGTCGTCTTTATTTTCGTCTTTATGTTTAAAGCTCATGACCTCTATGACATAGTGATTGTCCAATTGCAGATTGAAAAACCTAGACCTGTCTAAGGCCTTCTTTTTTCTCTTTAAATCGATGGATATTAAATCCTCAAAGTATTCCGACCTATACCGTATTTCCACTTCTTTGACAGACAACTCCTGTAATATAAATAGGGCTATGGTGGCGGATACAGACTCTATAATAGATAAGTCAAATCCCCCTAAGGGCATATTTGTACTCCAGGTAAAGAGGTGTCCATATATTTGCTCTCTGATGACAATGGGCATTATCATCCTCTTTACGTACTTATCCCCTATGAGGACTCTGTCCTCTGTTAATTTCTTCAATTTATTTTTGCTATTATTACAGTCATAGAATTCATATACTTCTTTTAACAACTCATTATATGTAGAGTCCTCTGTACACTTAGAGCATTCAATGATTTCATTTGAATAGTTGAGGTGAAGAATTACTGGATTCTTCACATTCTCTTGAACTATCTTTGTCAAATCCCTAAGTCCACTACCTTCTAACATGGCATCCATCAAACTTTCATGTATCTTTTCTATTCTACTGAGAAGAGAGGCCTGTTTGTTAAATATCTCCTTAAATATTACGGTCATTATATCTGAGAGAGGAATGGATTGATGTATATCTATGATTGGCAAACTCAAATCGTTGGCCAGATCTAAAACTTTAGTATCCAGTTCTTCTAAGTAGGGTATGACTTTAATACCAATACCTGCAAGTTTCTTTGATGCACAATTCCTAATTAATTCTTTTTGTTCGTCAATATTGTCCTTGTGAAAGGAATAGGCCGTAGTTAAGAGGAATTCCCCTTCAGTAGTCCACTCCAATATATCCGGGTCTGCCATGATGTTTACCCTAGAAGCCGTATTTCGGACACCACGAAATCCTGCAATTAAATTGCAGGATTTCATTACATCTAGTTTTAATATATCCTCTATGCTAATGCCGTTTTGTCTTGACATATAAACACCCCTAGAATGGTTTTTCTATTAATTTACCTCTTACATATCTTTCGACAATGTTTCTGTCGTCGCCAATATAGACGACCTTTTGTATTCTCTCCTCTATGGTTAGATCCTTGATGTCTGCCAATTCTTTGTCGTCTATGACAAGGGCATCAAATTCATATCCTTCTTCAAAGCTGCCTACCTTGCCAAAGAAGCTTCCGCCCCCCTTGGTAGCAAGATAAAACGCCTCGCTGAATGTAAGGGGTTTAAGTTCTTTGTCTGTTTCTAGCCATTTCATCTTTGATGCCTGAATAGTTCCAGCTATGATGCTCATCATGCTAAGGCTATCTCCACCAGATATATCCGATGCTAGTCCAATGGGTACGCCCTTGTCCATGAACTTTCGCACAGGCATTATTCCGCTGGAAAGATTGTAGTTTGAATATGGACAATGGGCAGCATATACGCCATTTTTCGCCATAAGCTCTATTTCGTCATCTGTAGCATAGATGCAGTGAGCCATTATTGTCCTGGTCTGCCCAAGTAAATTAAATTCATCGTATACAGAGGCATAGTCTTTTGAATCGGGGAAAAGCTCTTTGACCCAAAGTACCTCCGCCTGGTTTTCGCTGAGATGAGATTGGACTGGTGTGTTGTATTTAATAGCTAAATCTCCTAAACTGCCCATTAGCTTTTCTGTACATGTAGGTGCAAATCTAGGTGTGATGATAAATCTTACCATATCAGATTTATTTTCATATTCTTTTATTATTTCCTCGGTGTCGTCTATGGATACCTGTGTGTCTTCTGTTAAGCTAGGTGCAGTATTCCTATCCATGTTTACCTTGCCCACATAGGCCCCTAATCCCGACTCCATAAACATATCCATTAAAAGTTTTGCACTATTTTTTTGTACACTAGCAAATACTACTGCCCTAGTGGTACCATTTTGCCATAGTTCGTTGATAAGCCTAGTAAATACTTTTTTAGAGTATTCCATATCTCCATACTTGCTTTCCTCTGGAAAGGTATAGGTGTCTAACCAAGGAATCAATTCTTTGTCCAAGCCAAGACCTCTATTTGGATATTGGGGAGCGTGAAGATGTAAGTCTACAAATCCCGGTATAATAAGTTTTCCGCTGTGATCCACTAGATTATAGTCTTTGTAGGATTTATCCAATTCTCTTGATATATCTTTAACCTTCCCATCCTCCACCACTACATAAGAATCCTCGTGAATTTCAAGTTTGTCCTTGTCTTTTGCATATACAATATTACCTTTTAATACTGTTTTGCTCATATTTATTCACCCCTTGTATTATTACCCAGTTATTTGAGCATTAAATAACTTATTTGCCTTTTATATTATATTATTTGCCGAGCAATAATCCTATGTATATAATACACAAATTAGAGGAAATTTACAAGATAAAAATAAAGAGACAAGGAGTTAATTTCCTTGTCTCTTTATTTTAAAGTATAGTCACTATACCATAATCAAATTCTCCATTTTCGCCAAAATAAATTACAAATCCTCCATAAATCTTACCCGATTTATGATCACCCTCAGTAATATAAATTCCAATACTTGATAAATCTATTAATTTGACAATTTTATTTGTTAGTTCCGCATCTTTCAATACTAGCTCCATCTTATGGGATTTATTTGGCTTTGTTTGATTTGCATATATAGATATTTCATCCTTGTCACCATTATAGTCATAAACCATGTCATCTTTTATTGTCAAACTAATGCTGCTACAATCGTTTCCTATACATCCTAAGCCATAAACTTCCGAGTTGAATTCAACTTCAATAGATAACTTTGTATTGCTTTCGATAGTATATGAAGCGTCAACTATAAAAGATTTATCTGTGTTTTCTTCATCTCTATCTACATCCTCACTTTCAATAATATCCCACCAATTATCGCTTTCATAAAATATGACTCCAATTGTTGACTCACCTTCCATAAAGGTGAATTCTGTCACATCATAGGGAATTGAAAATCCACCCATATCTGTATCGTACATAACTTTATTGTTGGATATTTTAGTTATTTCACTACCTTCATATTCCAAGAAGGTACCTACCTCTAGGATAAACTTCATTGTCCTCTCTTTAAATCCATCTGCTTTTCCTGTTATGGTTATTTCCGTCTCGCCTAAGCCCATAATATTAAGTCCAACATAATCAACTAGTCTTTCTCCAATTTCAATAACTTTTCCTTCCCCGCTGTCTGATTCCCCACCAATTATTGGATTAAACCCTTCTGTGGCTGCAAATGGTCTAAATCCTATAGTTGAAGAGATTCCTACATCGACACC
>JALNZV010000009.1 GCA_023229175.1 Tissierellaceae bacterium
TTTGTCCAGTAGATGCCCCAAATCCAGCATAGTACTTATTAAAAAAAGACCCTTAAGGGTCTTTTTTATTAAACTTTAGTAGGTGAGAATATGGAAAGAGGAAAACTATATATTTGCCCAACGCCCATTGGAAACTTAGGAGACATAACCCTGAGGACATTGGAAGCCCTTAGGGAAGCAGATTTAATTGCAGCAGAAGACACTAGGCACACCATTAAGCTCTTAAATCACTACGAAATAAGGAAGCCCCTGACCTCATATCACCAGCACAACCTCAAGGAAAAGGGGAGGGAGCTCATAGAGAAGATAAACAAGGGGATAAACATAGCCTTAGTATCCGATGCGGGGATGCCGGGAATTTCCGATCCTGGGGAAGAGCTTATAAAAGCTGCCATAGACGAGGGAATAGACGTGGTTCCTTTGCCAGGGGCTACAGCTAGCATAACAGCTCTTGTGGTGTCTGGACTGTCTACCCATAGATTTAACTTTTACGGCTTCCTATCCCCTAAAAAGGGAGAAAGAACTAGGGAATTAAATGAGATAAAAGGGTATAAAAATACTACCATAATATATGAAGCCCCCCATAGAATGCTGGAGCTTTTAAAGGATATGGCTGATATACTGGGACAAAGAAAAGTCTCCATATCTAGGGAATTGACAAAGAGATATGAGGAAACCTTTAGGGGTACTGCCGCGGAAGCTGTAGACAAGTTTAAAGAGTCTGGATTTAAGGGCGAATTTGTCATAGTAGTGGAGGGAAACCTTCAGGAGGACAAAGTTGAAGAAGTGGATATAGAAAAGTCCCTAAGGGAGTATATAGATGGCGGATATACGAAAAAAGAGGCAGTGAAATTGGTGTCGGAACAGTACAATTTGCCGAAAAATCAAGTATATAAGAAAAGCCTTGAAATAGGGAGGTGATTTTAATTTACTCAATACACAGCGATTTAAAGGAGAAAATAAAGGATTTAAATCAAATGCTTCAAGATAAGTACAGGGGAATATTTTCCAAAGACAGAGAGTTTTTGCGGGATTTTATACGGCAATATATAGGGCAAATTGAGACCATGAAAAGGCTGGACAATAGGCACTTGGCTTTGTACGAGGCAAAGGGCGGCATAGTTGGCGTAGACGGATCCACAAATACTAAAGGAGGGGCATTTCCCCATTTTGTTCAAGTGTTTCAGGGCTTGGCAAAGTCTACATTAAAGGACCAAGAGCCTGTTTTCATGGCGGATATTTATTCCCCACTATTTTCCGACAGTCTAAAAAACCCCTTAGAAAAGGACGAAAAGGTCCAGACTGAAAAAAAGAATAGGTTACTGTCGGATATAGAAGTAAAAGTAGCCTTAGAGAGCATTAAAAGACATAAGCCCTACGGCATACTCATGGACGGTTCTCTCATCAGGTACAATATATACTCAGGAGATTTGTGGGCAGAGCTAAGACAGGTATGTGAAGAAGAGGGAATAATTTTAGTAGGAGTTATAAAGGACATCAAGACATCGACCATTGGAGATATGCTTGAGGAAGTGTATCCAGATCTCAGTATCAACGCCTACGACAGGGAACTTTTATTTGGCATACTTGATTATGGGGAGATAATATATATCAAGGACGAAGTAAGCAAAAAATATGAATACGAATACTCATCTGTATTTATGAGGTCATCCATAGCACCTACAGTCATTGGTATGGACATAATAGATAGCCAAAAAGGCCATATAGAAGAAATGAGCAGACTAGTATATACCTTAACTCCAGAGAATAGCCGAGGTGTCCCCCTATGGCTGGATTTAGTTGACAAGGAAGTCAAAATATCTGATACTATAATGGAGGGCTTAATGGAGAAATACATGGATAGAGACATATACGAGAGGTTTTTTATTCCAGAAAGAGCCAGGAGAAATTAGGAGGAATACAGTATGAAAGTTGTAGGTATTACGACTCAGCAAGAGGTGTTTGTAGGTTCCAGAACTAGAAACTTAAGGATAAATGAATTTTTAATAATCGAAGACCCAAACCAAGGGGATTTAATTGGGGAAGTGGTGGAGGCAAAGACCTTTAATAGATATATTCCCCTGAATATTGCGGGAGATTTCGTGGACAATTCAGTAATAGAATCCCTTAGGACATTGGGCTATAACATAGACGAAGAAACTATCTTTATAGGGAAAGTAAGGCTTTTGAACGAGGCTCTATATCCAGTACTGACTGGCTCGGACATTAGGTTGCCCGCATTTTACGAAGTAAAGGATTTGATGATAAAGTCAAAGAAAGAAGATGGACTCGTCATAGGAGTCATTAGAAATACAGACGACATGGCAGCAGACATGGACCAAGAATACAAAAATCTATTAAATACATACGAGGAAAACGGACTTCAGCCCCAAAGGGAAATACCCTACATAATGGACGTGAGGTCCATGCACCAATACCCGCATATTGGAGTATTTGGAGGCTCTGGCTCGGGAAAATCCTTTGGTTTAAGGGTTGTTTTGGAGGAATTGATGAAACAGAGCATCCCCACCATAGTGCTGGATCCCCACTTTGAAATGGATTTTAGCGAAAAGGCATCGTATCTTCAAGGGGATAGCTTCGATTTTGAAGACAGATTTAAATGCCTTCAAGTGGGATTTCACGTAGGAGTCAAATTTCAGGACTTAAGTGCCCAGGACCTTAAAAACCTATTAGATGCAGCCTCTACCCTTACAGATGCCATGAACAACGTGGTGGACATATTGTTCAGGAGAAGGGACTCCTTTTACAGCTTTTACAACAAGCTCAATATGCTAATGGAAGCCCAGGAGGAGGGAACCGTAGAAAAAATAGACAACAGAATAAAAGATGCGGCCACAGATGAGGAGAGAAAGGCGTGGGCAGAGAGAAAAGAACTGTATCTATCCTATGACAAGACATGTCCCCATAGCTCCGTCAGAGGTATAGTATGGAGGCTAAAAAGGCTTGACAACGACGGGATATTTTCAAAGGACATAAGGGAAATCGAAGAAGGGTTACAAAGAGGAAAATTAATGGTAATTCAAGGAAATACAAGAATACTGCAAGTATTTAGCACTTATTTGCTAAATAACTTATACCATAAGAGAAGGGAATACAAAGACGCCCAATACAAAAAGACCACGGCAGACTATTTTCCTCCATTTATTGTAGTTACCGACGAGGCTCACAATTTTGCTCCAAAGGGGTATGACTCTCCATCGAAATCCATCATAAAGGAAATATCTCAAGAGGGAAGGAAATACGGTGCATTTCTAATCTTAGCTACCCAAAGGCCTACACTTTTAGACGAAACTATCACTGCCCAGCTAAATACAAAGTTTATATTTAGGACCGTAAGGGCATCGGATATACAGACCATAAAAGAAGAGACAGACCTTACCATGGAGGAGACCAGAAGGCTTCCATATTTGAGGACAGGAGATGTATTCATATCCTCTGCTTCCATGGGAAGGACCATATTTGCCAGAATAAGGGCAGCTATCAGCTCCAGCCCACATACGGAAAATCCTTTTGACGAGTTAAAGAGTAAGGGAAAAGAAGACGATAAAATGTTTATGGAGATAATAGAAAATAAGCTTCCCATTAACGACACGGACCTACTCCACTTAATTAGTGAGATAGAGAAGGAATTTTCCATTACATTTACCATAGATACCCTAGAAGATAGATTGAAAGAAATGACTCAAAAAGGTTTTTTAAGTAAGGAAGACACTATTTTTGGGTATAGATATAAGAAACTGAGCTAGAAATCAATTCACTATTATAGTGGGGTGACAAAATGAAATCCATACAGGAAAGGTTTTACCTATTCGGTACCATACTAATTGTGGTAGTGGCACTGGGGCTTTTATATCAGTACTCCTATTTCAGCACAATTATAAATAAGGACAAGGAATTCAACATAGAAGCGGCGAGGATTCACTTGGGCCATGAAATAAATAGCAAGATGAAGCAAAATAGGCAATGCACCATGGCTGCTTCGGAGATGGTATCCTTAGGGGCGCATTCTGACCAGCAGCTCCTTGAGCTGTTTAAAAAGCTTTCACAAAACAACCACTCTCTGAAGGCACTATATTTTGGAGACGTAAATAACAAATTGGTAATTTCATCGGAGTGGAACCCACCCAGCACCTACGATTTAAGGGACAGATTGTGGTATATAAAGGCTGTGGAGGAAGGAGATACCTATGTATCTGACGTATATATAGATGCCGTAGATGGAGAGCCAGTGATTGCAGTCTCAAAGTCCGTATACGACAATGAAGGCAACTTAATGGGCGTAGTCAGCTCCGATATCAGTGCAAATGAAATAATTAAGATGGTAGAGGATGCCACAATTAAGGGACTGGGGTATTCATTCCTAATAGATGGCTCGGGAAATATAATAGCTCACCCTAAATACAGTATACAGTCGGAAAGCGATATGATTAGGATAGATACCTTAAGTAGCGGCATATACGGTGAATTGATAGAAACAAAATCGGGACAAATGCAAATAAAATTCGATGGTGTAGAAGGATTTCTGTCCTATGAGCCTTTGGAGGGAACCAATTGGATTATTGGAAACTTCATGTCCATGGAAGAATTTATGGGAAATAGATGGGACAAATGGAGTGTATTTTTTATGACATTAGCCCTAGCTACTTTAATCTTCATTGTCTTTTTCTATTTGCAAAAAAACAGTTTTCTTACGCCCATAAAAAACCTAGACAGTGATATTAAAAAAATAGACGTAGAAGAGGACATGGGCTATAGGATGCCCATAAATATAAAAGACCCCCTAGTTGAAATAAGGACCTCTATAAATGCAGTATTGGACAAGACTAAGGAGTATTTTGAACAAACTGAGCAGGACTCAGAGGAAATCATGGCTCAAAATGAGGAATTAGAAGCATCTTACAATCAACTGTCCGCCATGGAAGAAGAACTGAGGGAGCAGTATGACCTTCTCCTTTATTCGGAGGAAAGACTTAAAAATGCCCTAGTAAAAAATGAAGTTGTAATATCTGCAATACCGGATATATTGTTTGTGTACGACAAAGACGGGGTATATGTTGACATTCAAGGAGAACATGCTGGCAATTTAGCTGCTCCGGAGTCGACTTTACTGGGCAAGAGACTGACCGATATTTTGCCAGAGGATATTGGATTTTTAGTGCTGGACAGAATAACGAAGGTCATTGAAAATGATAAAATGGAGTTTTTTGAATACGATTTAGAAGTGGAATCGGGCTTGCAAAGTTTTGAGGTCAGAATGGTCAAGTTAGACGAACGACATGTCCTAGCCATGACTAGAAATATCTCAGATAGAAAAGAAATGGAAAATAGACTCATAAATTTATCCTATAGGGATCAGCTTACGGGCCTTTACAATAGAAGGTTTTTTGAAGAGGAACTAAGTAGATTGGACGTGGAAAGGAATCTCCCCCTTAGTATAATTATGTCAGATGTCAATGGATTAAAGCTTATAAATGACTCCTTTGGGCACAAAGTAGGGGACGAGCTACTTAAAACCATTGCAAATGTAATGATAAAAGGCTGTAGGGCTGACGATATAATTGCCAGAATAAGCGGCGATGAATTTGTAATTATATTGCCAAAGACCTCTGAGGAAGAAGCGGAGGTTTTAGCTGATAGATTGAAAAAGTTAAGTTCAGAAACTAAGTTTTCCGATAAAGTCTTCCCAAATTTAGAACTATCTATATCTTTTGGTATAGGTACAAAGCACTCCATGGATGTAGATATGGCATTAATATTTAAAAAAGCGGAAGACAAAATGTACGCCCACAAATTATTAGAGGGACCCAGTATGAGAAGCAAGACCATTGAGACCATAATAAAGGCACTCTATGAAAAAAATGAAAGGGAAGAAAAACACTCCAATAGGGTATCCATAATATGTCAGGATATAGGAAAGGCATTGGGACTAGGGGAAGATAAAATTAGAGAATTGGGCAGCGTAGGGCTGTTGCACGACATAGGGAAGATAGCCATCAGCGAGACCATATTGGACAAGCCAGGGAAGCTGACTAAGGACGAATGGGATGAAATGAAAAAACATCCGGAAATAGGCTATAGAATTCTCAGCACAGTAAATGAAATGGGGCAAATTGCGGAGTACATCCTATATCACCACGAGAGATACGATGGATATGGATATCCCAAGGGACTTAAGGGGGAGGACATACCCTTTATGTCTAGGATAATCACCATTGCCGATGCTTACGATGCCATGGCAGAGGACAGGCCCTATAGAAAGGGTTTAAGTCAAGAGGAGATAATAAGGGAATTTGTCGACCATGCTGGGACCCAATTCGACCCGTATTTGACAAAGATATTTATTGAGGAAGTATTAGGGTATAAAGATACACTATAAAAAACTAGGTTCTCTATTAGAGAACCTAGTCGTTTAATACATATACTTTGACTTTACGCCTTCCAAATCTATATACGACATTGGAATCCTCGTAAAACAAGTCAATTTTGTTTCCTTTAATTGCACCGCCTGTGTCCTCAGCTATGGCAAAGCCGTAGTCTTTTGAGCCATCTAAACTTTGGACATATAGTTTCGTGCCTAAGGGTATAACCTTTGGATCTACTGCCACTACCCCAGGTCTAGCCTTGGTACCAGAGGCAGTGATGCCGTATCCAGGGTCTCCTGGATTTTTGCCGCAGCTTTCGTAGGACAAATCGTAGGCTGTAGCAGACATGGTAATAGCCTTCCTATAACTGGTATCGCCCCTCGATGTGACGATTATATCCCTTGTACCCTTCTCTATAATTTGAGAGATGGGCTCTGATACTGTTTCCTCTCCTACTACTTCCGTGCCTAGGAGTTTGCCATCTACAAATTCTTTTTTAAGGTAAATTGTCTTTAACCCATTTTCTCCTTCTTGCACGGTTTTAGTTGTGCCTATGTCCATACTGTGATTTTTATTGACGATATTTTCAAAGGGAATGACCTCGTCATAGGCCTCTACTACTTCTTCCACTTTGTATAGTGTAATCTTACCTCCTGATAATACACTATCTTCCAGCCTTGGGGATGTAAAGTCCTTCTCTCCCAAGACGATATTGTTGTCCTCCAAGATTTCTCCTACGGAGTGATAAATAGATTTTACATCTATTGCGATTTTATTTGCTTCAATAGTATATAGCCTAGGTCTCTTTATATTTATAGTCATGTTATTTTCTATTTCAGCTTTTAGGGCAACATCTATATATGCCCCTTTTTCAAGAATAATATTATTTTCTTGAAGAAAATCTTCTACGGTGTCTGCGTTGGAAGTAAGTGTCCTTACTTCATTATCCAGATTAATGGTAACCTCCATCTTGCCATCTCGGAGTATATAAACCCCAAAAGATATGACCGCAACAACGACCAAGGCCACCAAGACTTGAAACTTCCAAGCCCTTTTTAACGGATGCTCTTCCATAAATTACCTCCTAAATTTTTCTATTCTTGTATTGTATCAAATAAAATATATTTGTCAAATTTTTGCTACAGTATCCAGAATATTCTCAAAACATGTCGCAATTATTACTTACATTCTCATTAAGACATATTATATGTAAGACTTGGAAAATTATGCATAATAGAAAATTCCACAAAACGAAAAAATTCTCATATACTTCTTGACATTAATGTGATATTAGTATAAACTAATTGTATTTATTATAAATATTTAATTTGTCGCCAAATTAAAGACAAATTCAGACAATATTACATTATAGCAAATGTATAGGAGCACAGCTGCCTTTGAGCGTAAGAAAACATTAAATCAGGAAACGAAAGTAGAGCCTTGTACATTGCTAAGTGAAATAGAGTTTAATCGTTACAATTTGAAAGGGATGACTATATGGAAAAAGTAAACGTAATTATAATGGGAGCCGCAGGAAGGGATTTTCACGTATTCAATACATACTTTAGAGGCAACGAAAGGTATAATGTAGTAGGATTTACTGCGACCCAAATTCCAAATATCCATGGTAGAAAGTATCCTAAAGAACTGGCAGGAGAGCTGTACCCAGAGGGGATTTCAATTTATCCAGAAGAAGAACTGGTAAATTTAATAAAATTACAAAGGGTTCAACAAGTAATCTTCGCTTATAGCGATATCGACCATGAAGAGGTAATGCACAAGGCTTCCACAGTACTTAGTGCAGGAGCAGACTTTAGATTTATGGGACCAGAAAATACTAGTATAAAATCTACAAAGCCCGTAATATCAGTATGTGCCGTAAGGACAGGAGTAGGCAAGAGCCAAACCACAAGGAAAGTATGTAAAATCCTAAAGGACATGGGAAAAACTGTGGTGGCAATTAGACATCCAATGCCCTATGGGGATTTAAAAGAGCAGATTTCCCAAAGGTTCGCCACATATGAAGACTTAGATAGGCACAAATGTACCATTGAAGAGAGAGAAGAATACGAGCCACACATAGACAATGGAATCATAGTTTATTCAGGAGTCGACTACGAGACAATTTTGAGGGAAGCAGAAAAAGAAGCAGATGTAATTATTTGGGATGGGGGAAACAACGACTTTCCATTTTACCATTCAGACCTAAATATAGTGTTGGTGGACCCACTAAGACCAGGTCATGAACTGAAATTCCATCCAGGGGAAACAAATCTAAAGATGGCAGATGTAATTGTAATCAACAAAATAGACTCCGCAAACAAGGCAGATGTAGACACAGTACGGGATAGCATCGAAAAAGCAAACCCCAACGCCGTAGTCATAGAAGCCGCATCGCCAATTGCCGTAGAGAACCCAGAGTCAATTAAAAATAAAAGGGTACTAATAATAGAAGATGGGCCAACCCTTACCCACGGCGGGATGAAATATGGAGCAGGTACAGTGGCAGCCAGAAAATATGGTGCAGGAGAGATAATCGATCCAAGGCCACATGCCGTAGGCAGCATAAAAGAAACTTATGAAAAATACAGTCATCTATCGGATATTTTGCCTGCCATGGGATATGGAGATACTCAAGTGAAGGAATTGGAGGAAACCATCAATAAAATAGATTGCGATTTAATCATCTCTGGTACCCCCATAGATATAAGGAGAGTAATCAGTACCGACAAGCCCATAGAAAGGGTGGAGTACTACCTTCAAGAAATAGGCGATCCTACCCTTGAAGATGTACTAAGTAAATTTAAATAGAATCTAATGATTGGAAGAGTAAATATAGGGGAGTTAAAAGCGAGTTAGAGTAGAGTGAAAGTCTAACAAACGAAGCTATATTGAAGAGAGCCCATGAAGATTATGGTTAGAAGCCGTTATATAATTGAGTGGAAATAGTTTACTATTTCAATAAGAGTGGCACCGCGAACCCCTTCGTCTCTTTACAGGAGATAAGGGGTTTTTTATTATATTGAAAATTAATGGAGGAGATAATATGACTATGAAATTAAAGGGAAAAAACTTTCTAAAATTGGCAGACTTTACACCAGATGAAATAAATTATTTATTGGAGCTATCTGGAGAACTGAAGAAAAAGAAAATGATAGGTGAAAAACATAAATCCATGAAGGGGAAAAATATTGCATTGATATTTGAAAAGACATCAACCCGTACTAGGAATGCCTTTATAGTATCGGCAATGGACGAAGGGGCACATTCAGAGTTTTTGGGCAAGGAAGAGATACAATTGGGGAAAAAAGAGTCAGTAAAGGATACTGCAAGGATATTAGGACGAATGTTTGACGGCATCGCCTATAGAGGTTATAGCCAGGAGGCAATCGAAGAATTGGGAGAATATGCAGGGGTACCAGTGTGGAATGCACTGACAGATGAGTATCACCCAACGCAGGTGTTGGCAGACCTATTGACTATAAAGGAGAAAAAAGGATATTTAAAAGGTATTAAACTGGCATTTTTGGGAGATGGAAGAAACAACATGGCAAACTCCCTATTAGTCGGCGGAGCAAAAATGGGTATGGAAGTAAGGATAGTAGCTCCAAAGGAACTCTTTCCAGAGGAAAAAGTCGTCAAATTGGCGACTGAAATAGCCGAGGAAACAGGAGGAAACATCGTCCTCACAGACGACATAGACCAAGGAGTAAAGGATGTAGACTTTATATATACAGATGTATGGGTATCCATGGGGGAAGAGGAAAAGTTTGAAGAGAGAATTAACCTTTTGGAGGATTATACCGTAGATATGGAAATGATAAAAAAGGCAAAGCCAGATGTGATGTTTATGCACTGTTTGCCAGCATTTCACAACCAAGAAACTGACATAGGCAAGGAAGTCTTTGAAAGATATGGTTTAGACCATATGGAGGTCAGCGAGGAAGTATTTGAAAGCAAGTATTCTATAGTATTTGATCAGGCTGAAAATAGGGTCTATACCATTAGGGCGGTTATGGTTGCCACAATTTTATAAATTGGAAATAGTTGACTAAATAGGCCACTTAAGGTATAATTTTAAATTAAATAAGGAAAGATATATTAGGAAGAGGCATTGAAGGGAAGAGTAAGTGTAAGGCTGACCAATAGAGAGCTGGGATGGTGGAAGCCAGCGGTTCAGATTATGCCGAATATGGCCCTGGAGTTTCGTGGCTGAATACCTTAGGTCATGACGGATGTAGCCGTTACACTACTGGGTTTTTAACCTATTGAGATTCAAATTGCGAGATTTGAATAAATTAGAGTGGTACCGCGAGCTAAAGCCTTCGTCTCTATTGAGATGAAGGCTTGTGTTGTGTCACCAGACAAGAGGAGGAGAAAGATGAAAAAGTTTTATTTGACAACCCCGATATATTATCCATCTGACAACTTGCATATAGGCCATACCTATACGACAGTGGCTGCAGATGTGATAAAGAAATTCAAAAAGACCCAAGGATACGACGTGTATTTTGTAACCGGGTCTGACGAACACGGACAAAAAATTCAGGAAAAAGCAAAGGAGAATGGACTTACTCCAAAGAAATATGTGGATAAAATAGTAGCAGACATTAAAAAACTGTGGAAACTCCTGGAAATCGATTACGATACATTCATAAGGACCACAGACGACTACCATGTGAAAGTAATCCAAGATATATTTACAAAACTCTATGAAAAGGGAGAGATATACAAATCTAAGTATGAGGGGCATTATTGTACTCCGTGCGAAGCTTTTTGGGCAGAGTCTCAATTAGTAGAGGGCAAGTGTCCTGACTGCGGTAGAGAAGTCCATCTGGCAAAGGAAGAGGCGTATTTCTTCAAATTATCGGAGTATAGGGATAAGCTGCTGGATTATTACGAAAAGAACCCAGACTTTATACAGCCTCTTTCGAGAAAAAACGAAATGATAAATAATTTCCTAAAGGACGGATTGGAAGATTTATGTGTATCTAGAAGCAGCTTTGACTGGGGAATACAAGTACCCTTTGACCCAGGTCACGTGGTATACGTATGGATAGATGCTCTATCCTGCTATATTACAGCCCTTGGATACGGCAGCGAAGACGACAAGAACTTTAAGGAGTTTTGGCCTGCGGACATACATTTAGTTGGAAAAGAAATAGTTAGGTTCCACACCATAATTTGGCCTGCAATTTTAATGGCATTGGATTTAGAGCCACCAAAAAAGGTATTTGGCCACGGCTGGATATTATTTGAGGACGACAAGATGTCAAAGTCAAAGGGCAATGTCATCTATCCTGAGCCAATTATTGAACTTTACGGCATAGATGCTTTTAAATATTTTCTTCTAAGGGAATTTTCCTTTGGGCAAGACGGTTCATTCCATAGAGAAAAGTTTTTACAGAGATTAAACTCAGACTTGGCAAATGACTTGGGCAATTTAGTCAGTAGAACCATAACTATGATTGAAAAATACAATGAGGGCATAGTTCCTAAGCCCAAGGTACAAGATGAGTTGGATACTTCACTAAAGGAAATGGGCGTAAATGTGGCTGATAAAGTGGAAGAATACATGGACAAATTAAATTTTTCTTCTGCATTGGAGGAAATATGGAAATTCGTTAGAAGGACAAATAAATACATCGACGAGACGGCTCCATGGATATTGGCACGTGAAGACAGCAAAGACAGACTGGATACAGTTCTGTACAACCTTTCAGAGGGACTGAGGATTATATCCATACTTATCAAGCCTTTTATGGAAAAGACCTCAGGAGAAATAAGAAAACAGCTTGGAATATCCAGTGAGGCACTATGGGACAATGCAAAAGTATGGGAAAATATAGAGCAGGGCACAAAAGTACAAAGGGGAAATATAATATTTCCTAGGCTGGAAATTGAAAAAGAACTGAAGGTATTAGATGAGGCTAACCAAAAGTTAATAGATAGCAGAAGTTTAAATAAGGGAGGAGACAAGGTGGAAGAGGAAAAGGTCGAAAAAGTCGAAGAAATAACCATAGAGGATTTTGCAAAGGTTAAGTTCAAAGTAGCAGAAGTACTTTCCTGTGAAAATCATCCAAAGGCTGATAGATTATATGTGCTGCAGCTAAAAATAGGAGAAGAGGAAAGACAAATAGTCTCAGGCATAAAGGAGTACTACTCACCGGAAGATTTAGTAGGCAAAAAAATTATAGTAGTGACAAATCTAAAACCCGCCAAATTAAGGGGAATAGAGTCCAATGGAATGCTTCTGGCAGCAGAGGATAAGGAAGGCAATCTCTCACTATTGACGACTATGGAAGACATAGAGTCGGGAGCCACCATATCCTAATAGGAGGGAAATTATGTTAATAGATAGTCATGCACATTTAGACGACAAGAGATTTGATGGAGACAGAGAACTTTTGATTAATAACCTAGAGTCCAATGGCATAGAATTGGTTATAAATATTGGGGCTGACCTGCAAACAAGTATAGCTTCAGTTTCCCTTGCAGAAAAGCATGAAAATATTTATGCCACAGTGGGCATCCATCCACACTCTGCCAAGGAGGCAGACCAATCTGCCATGGAAATATTTAGGTCTTTTGCAGATAGAGACAAGGTAGTAGCCATAGGAGAGATTGGGCTGGACTTTTACTACGACAACTCCCCCAGGGATTTACAAAGGAAATGGTTTAAGGAACAGCTGAAATTGGCAAAGGAAGTAGAGCTTCCCGTGGTGATTCACTCAAGAGATGCACAGCAAGAGACATTTGATATATTGAAAGAAGCTTCAGAGGACGGCAAACTAAGGGGCGTATTGCATTGTTATTCAGGCAGTGCCGAGATGGCAGCGGAATACGTAAAGATGGGTTTCTATATTTCCATAGCAGGACCTGTAACCTTTAAAAATGCCAGAGTAGTTAAGGAAGTGGCACAATCAGTGCCCTTAGATAGGCTATTGGTGGAGACTGACAGCCCCTATCTTACACCGGAACCCTATAGGGGAAAGCGAAATGAGCCTATATTTGTAAAATATGTAGCTGGAACTATTGCAGAGCTTAGGGGACTGTCCTACGAGGAACTGGCAAAAGCAACAAACGAAAACACTAAGGAGCTATTTGGGCTTATTTAGGGGGATGTTCACTTGATAAAGGAAATAATCGTAGTAGAAGGAAAAGACGACATCACAGCAGTGAAAGCAGCTGTTGACGCAGAAGTCATTGCCACAGGAGGATTTGCCTATGGGCATAAGTTTATAAAGACATTGAAAAGGATAGGAGAAAAGCGGGGAATAATAATCCTCACGGACCCCGACTATGCAGGGGAACAAATACGAAGAGACCTGTCAAAGCATATAAAGAACTGTAAGCACGCATTTTTGCCCCAAAGAAAGGCACTGAAAAAAGGCGACATAGGGGTGGAAAATGCGACAAAAGATGATATAATAAAGGCAATAGAGAAGGCAAGGCCAAATATCGTCGATAGAAATGACATATTTACAAATGAAGACTTGGTGGACAATGGACTATCAGGGGGACTGAATTCAAGGGAAAAGAGAGAAAGCCTAGGAGAAATCCTAGGCATTGGATACAGTAACTCAAAGCAGCTCCTAAATAGACTAAATAGTTTTGGAGTGACTAGAGAAGAATTTCAATTGGCCCTGGAGAGGATTGAAAAAGAATATGGAAAATAAAAGGCTTTATTCCCCCAATTATATAAGGGAAATTTTGAATAAATATGGATTTAAGTTTTCTAAAAGCCTTGGACAAAACTTTCTCATCGATGGAAATATAGTCAGAAAAATCGTAGAGGCAAGTCATATAACAGAGGATGACTATGTACTGGAAATTGGGCCCGGAATAGGCACATTGACTGAAGAATTGGCATTAAATGCAAAGAAAGTAGTGGCGGTAGAACTGGACAAGGCTCTACTGCCCATACTAGATGAGACCATGGGAGGATATGACAACGTAGAAATAATATACGGCGACATATTGAAGGTAAACTTAGAGGAGATAATATCTAAAAAGTTAGGGGGAGGTCCCGTCAAAGTAGTAGCTAATTTGCCATACTATGTGACAACCCCCATCATAGGCAGACTAATAGAGGAGAACCTAAGGATAGAGTCCATAGTAATCATGGTCCAAAGGGAAGTGGCAGATAGGATGACTGCAAAGGCGGGGAGCAAAGAATACGGCTCCCTATCGGTATTCGTCAATTTCTATAGCGTACCGGAAATTGCCTTGAGGATACCAAAGACGGTTTTCATGCCAAGGCCAAAGATAGATTCAGCTGTTGTGAAGTTAAAATTAAAGAAGGATTTACCTGATGTAAACAGAGATGAATTTTTTAAAGTAGTAAGAGCAGGATTTTCTAAAAGGAGAAAGACCATTATAAATTCCCTATCTACAGACGGGCTAGGAGTTGACAAAGAAAATATCCGAAGTGCCTTGGAGGCAGCAAATATCGACCCGAAAATCAGGGCAGAAAATTTAACAGTAGAAGATTTTCTAAGATTAAGTAAATCTTTACCCCCCTCAGACATATAATTTAATAAAGTGTATAAAAGGGGGTAAAATTATGTCTTCATCCTTGGAATATACAAGGAAATTTGTAATATTGAAAAGGGATTATGCCACAGTAGAAAAAGGAATAGTCAGGGGCCACTGCAAAGTCGAGAAGAGAGGACCAAGAAATATATTTTCAGTAAGTATTGATAATGGCGAAATAGAGGATTTCTATGATATACTATTAATAGCCAATGACAAATCCAGATCCATTTGGTACCTAGGTAAAATCTTTACAGATGAAATAGGGAAAGGGAAAGACGAGTATTCCTTTACCCAAAGAGAAGTGGAAAGCAGTGGTTTTCCAGTAAACCATGTGACAGGTATCTTAGTCATGAAGGACAATGAAGTAATACTAGGGGGATATACAGATGGAGAAGACGGCACCATTGAAGATTACATAGAGAATTTTCTCCAAAGAAAAGAAGAATACGAAGAAGAGAGCCTAGATATGGAAATAGAAGAAAACGCCGTGGAAAAGTTGGAACATCAAGGAGAATTGGATGTGGAGCCAGTAGTAGAACTAGTTGCAGTACCAGTAGTAGAACCAGTTGCAGAGCCAATTGAAACCCCTGTGGAGCCAATAGAGGAAATAGAAGAGGGGCCTCTGGAAGGGGAAGACTTAGACCTTGAGGAAGACTACGACGATGATGTAACGGAGTCTGATGGGGACCGCGGCGATTATGGAGAGGCAATAGATAGAAATGCACAGACTGTAAACTATGTTCTCAGTATCCTTAGATTTTTTCCTTATATTGTACCCTTTAAACACAATCTTAAGGGCTACAACTGGTGGCTTATAGACTTAGATATAGAGAATGAATACAGGTCATTTTTGCCCTATTTTTCCCATGTACTGGGAGGGGACAACGAAAGATATTACGACAACCATATAACCACTTGTAATCAACTGGTAAATAAGTATCAGCATTACCTATTTGGATTGTACAACGAAGATGAAAAAGTAAAGTATTTCCTATATGGAATACCGGGGACATTTACCACGGGGGAACATCCCAATGGAGGTATGAGTGGATTTAACACTTGGATGGAAGGGAGAAATATAGAGGGATACTGGATAATATATATAGATCCCTCAACTGGGAAACCAGTAGAAGTATCAAATCCAATGTTACCTGTAGATTAGCCCGTAAAAGGTTAAAAAAAATACAAAGGAGAATGACAATGGATAAGATAACCATAGAAGAATTAAAATGTCAAACCCATGAAGACGGAGAAGATGCCGTGGAGGATCTCAAGAAAGCTTTATTAAAAGAAGAGGGCATATATACGTTATCGAATATATTTAAAGCCCTATCAGATCCCACCAGATTGAAAGTTATTTTTGTACTTTCCCAATCTAGTTTATGTGTTTGCAATATAGCACATATATTAGATATGTCCCAATCTGCCATATCTCACCAACTGAGAATACTAAGGGATTTAAAACTAGTAAAATTCGTAAAAAAGGGAAAACTAGTTATATATTCATTGGACGACGATCACGTACTTCAACTGTTGACTCAGGGATTAGATCACGTAAATCATAAATAAGGCAGTAAATATTTTCAGGCAGTGATTATCTTATCAAACATTTGGGTAATTAAAAATTAGATAAAAGCTGTTGACTATTATACCTAGTGGGGGTATAATGATAGGGATTGTTAATTATAAGGAGGAAATCAGATGGCAAACGTGCAAATTTTCACCAGCAATACTTGTCCATATTGTGTTGCTGCAAAAAACTATTTAGATGAAAAGGGAGTACCCTTTGTAGAGAAAAATGTACAAACAGATAAGGATGCAAGAAAAGAATTAATGGCCATGGGACACATGGGTGTTCCTGTGTTAGTTATAGATGGCGAAGAAATAGTTGGATTTGACAGAGCTAGAATAGACGCTTTATTATCAAAATAAAACACCTACACTTACAAAAAATAAAAAAGAGCCTAGGCTCTTTTTTATTTTATAATTCGTGTAAAGCGTCCATTAATCTATTTAAATCGAGACCGTGAACCATGGCAGCTTCCTCTAAGCTTTCCATTTGACTTGATGGGCAACCGACACATCCCATGCCAAATCTAAGAAGAACTTCTGCAGATTCTGGATTTTTTCTAATAAGTTCGCCAATCAACATATCCTTAGTAACTTGCATATTCAACCCTCCTATTTAATTCTTACTAATATAGTAGCATATACTTAAAATATTTTCTAGTGCAAATATATATTCTCCCAAAATATAAAAAATATTTAACATTTGCTTGAATAAAAAAATTACTTCTTGGAGATTACTATACCAGGAGGTGAAAAAAATGGATAATAACGAGAAAAATAGGGAACACAGGGATAGAGACAGAAGTGATGATTTTAACATTGGCCACCTGCTAATCCGAGTTTTAGTTACGGCCATTGTAGTTGCCATAGCAGCGTATTTTACTCCAGGATTTACAATTGATGGTATTTGGAGTTTATTGTTGGCAGCAGTAGTAATAGGAGTCCTAGATCATTTGATTCAGAAATTCACTGGCATGGAGGCCTCTCCTTTTGGAAAAGGCTTTACAGGATTTCTCGTAGCTGCAATCATTCTTTATGTCACTAAATTTATAGTACCCGGTTTCAATATATCTGTATGGGGGGCTTTAATAGGTGCCCTAGTCATAGGTATAGTAGATGCCATAATACCGGGGAAGGCAATGTAGTAAAACTTGTATAAAATAGGAATAAGCTAAAAATTATGCCGAGTTCTGATTCCTTTGGAAACGCCAAGGGAGGAGTTCTCGGCAAATTTTTTATGACTGATACTTGATTTGTAAGGGAAAATAATATATCATGTTTACAGACACTATCTATGGGTATTAATAATTCGATAACAGCAAGGAGGTATGTAAATGGTAGTTACTTTAACTGGAGATGCATCTGTTGAATTAAAAAAAGTCCTTGAGGCTAAGAATTCAGATAAGTCCTTAAGAATCTATATTGCAGGCTATGGTTGAGGTGGTCCAACTTTTGGTATAGCTCTGGATGAGCAAAAAGATGGAGATTCCATGACAGTAGTTGACGATTTAACTTTCCTTATGGAAAGTGAACTAGAGGAGATGTTTAACGCCTTTACTGTAGATTACAGTGACAATTGGTTAAGAAAAGGCTTCTCAGTAATTCCAGATGGATTTACTAGCACATGCTAACAAAAAGATAGGGAAACCTATCTTTTTTGCTTTATGATACCTATGGTAGTGTGTTATAATAAAAATGGTGTATAAATGTGAAAGGTTGGTGATGAAAATGGATTCGGGGCCTCTGCCCAGTATATATTTTGAAAAACAATTAAAAATAAGCAGAGAACTGTTTTCATTGCCGATTATGGTTCTCTAGTGGAGGGAGAACATGGATGAAAGAAGACTAATTGAATTAATTGATGAAAAGAAATACGCTGAAATTAAAAGAGAATTATCCGATATGAACGAAGTTGACGTGGCAGAAATTTTAGATCCCCTAGATGCTCATTTGACCTTATTGATATTTAGGATGTTACCTAAGGACTTGGCAGTAGAGGTTTTTGCCCATTTCTCCAAAGAGCAGCAGTTAGGCATCATAAATTCCATTACGGATAGGGAATTGGAGTATATCATAAACGAATTGTTTTTTGACGATATGATAGACCTAATAGAGGAGATGCCAGCCAATATAGTGAAAAAGATTCTCAGATCTGCAAAGGAGGATGAAAGAAAGCTTATTAACCAGTTTTTAAAGTACCCTGCAGATTCTGCTGGCAGCATCATGACCATAGAGTACGTAGAGCTAAAAAAGGCCATGACTGTAAAGGAGTCTTTGTGTCATATCAAGGAGACGGGCCTAAATAAGGAAACGGTCTATACATGCTATGTAACTGACAGTAAAAGGGCATTGGAGGGCTTTGTATCCCTTAGGACTTTGGTTACTTCAGATGAGAATATGATAATAGAAGATATAATGGAGGACGAGGTAATACATGTAAATACCCATGACGACCAGGAAAGCGTAGCCAATGTATTTAGGAAATATGGATTTTTGGCTTTACCTGTAGTAGATAACGAAAATCGCTTGACTGGAATAATCACCGTTGACGATATAATGGACATCATGGAGCAGGAAGCAACTGAGGACTTCCAGATAATGGCTGCTATGTCTCCATCGGAAGAGGCATATTTAGAGACAGGGGTATTTACCTTAGCCAGACATAGACTTCCTTGGCTGTTGGTACTTATGATATCAGCCACATTTACGGGACGAATTATGGGAAAGTTTGAAAACGTGTTGGCTTCCATAGTCGTACTTAGCACATTTATTCCCATGCTAATGGACACCGGTGGAAATGCGGGAAGCCAGTCATCTACCTTGATTATAAGGGGCCTAGCAACTGGCGAAATATCTACTAAGGACTGGATTAAGGTTCTATGGAGGGAACTGGCCATTAGCTTTATAGTAGGTGTTATACTGGCTATTACGAATTTTGTTAGGCTTATGGTACTTGAGAAAATTGATATTGTAATTGCATTGACGGTTTCCATTACTTTAGTGGTTACCGTGGTGTCTTCTAAGGTCGTTGGAGGTACTTTGCCTTTAATCGCCAAGAAGATGAATTTGGATCCCGCCATTATGGCAGGTCCCTTAATCACAACCATTGTGGATGCTTTAAGTTTAATTGTATATTTTGGCATTGCTACTGCGTTGCTTGGACTATAACAAGTCGGATTTTCCGACTTGTTTTTTTTATGCCCATTTAGCTATTGGTTTTAAAAGCTAATTATGAGTATGTTTTGGCATTAAATGAATAGCAATTGGACACTAAAACTTTTTCATATATAGAGGGAGGACAGAATAATATATATGGAGGTGATAGAGTGCTAAATATCATATGGTCAGTACTAATAATATCGGGATTTTTAATAGGTGCAGCAACAGGAAACGTACAAAACGTCACAGCAGCTGCCATAAATAGTGCAAAAATGGCAGTAGAGCTGGCAATTGGACTAATGGGAGTCATGGCAATGTGGCTAGGAATACTGAGAATTGCAGAAGAATCGGGATTAATCAACATTATATCCAGAGCCTTAAAACCGATAATGATACTTTTGTTTCCAGAAGTGCCAGAAGACCATCCAGCCATGGGGGCAATGATAATGAATATCTCAACAAATATATTGGGATTGGGAAATGCAGCCACGCCATTTGGACTAAAAGCCATGGAGGAGCTGCAAACGCTGAATAGGTATAAAGACACAGCAACAAACTCTATGGTTACATTTCTCGCCATCAATACATCTTCAGTGACCTTGATACCCGCATCAACCATAGCTTTGCTGACAGCAGCAGGAGCAAGAAATCCTGCAGAAATCATAGGACCCAGTATAATCGCCACCACAATGTCGACCTTAGGAGCCATAATAGCTGCAAAGACATTGCAAAGACTTCCCAGATACAAAATCAAGCCATGGGAAAGGGGTAGGAAAAATGCTGCTTAAATCGGTGGAGTACGTATCTCAGTTGGCAATACCCTTTATGATAGTAGGAATAATAGGGTACGGATTGCAAAAAAATGTAAAAGTCTATGAAGCCTTTACAGAGGGGGCAAAGGGAGGGTTTGCCACATTTATAAGGATAATACCGTCCTTTATAGCCATGTTAGTAGCCATAGGAGTATTTAGAGAGTCAGGTGCCTTGGATTTACTGACAAATGCCCTTAAGCCCATAGTAAGGACAATTAACATACCAGAAGAAGTAGTGCCCATGATGATAATGAGACCCCTTTCCGGCAGCGGTGCCCAAAGTATAATAAGTCAACTGGCAAGAACTTATGGGCCGGAATCCCTGGCCTGCCGTACAGCAGCAGTAATGATGGGCTCCAGTGAGACCACCTTATATGTATTGGCGATTTACTTTGGATCCATATCCATAAAAAAACAGAGGCATGCATTAGCCTCTGGTTTAATTGCCGATTTAGTAGGTTTTCTATCAGCAGTCTACGTAAGCAGAATATTTTTTAATTCTTAATCTATACTACAAATTTCTCCAAGTCTTTACTAAATTCGCTGCTAACCCTTTGGAATTCCAATATTCCATCGGTCATCTTCTGGATTTCATTAGTATAGGAGTGAACATTTGCAGATACTTCTTCTGAGGAAGCGGAGTTTGTTTCAGCAATGGAAGCTAAAGTTGCAATGCCTTGGGATATGGAACCAATTTCCTTGGCATTGTTGTTTAACTCCGAAGTCAATTGAATAATTAACCTAGACACTTCGTTAATAGACTCCACAGAATTGTGGTTTTCCTCTGCAATAGAACTTAATTTATTATTTTCCTTTTCCAATATATTGTATTGGTCTGAAATATCGTGAACAAATTCGTCAATATTTTCTACAAATGATTCCAGATTGTCGTTGATGGTCTGGACTGCCTCCTTGGATCCTTCAGCCAAGTTTCTAATCTCCATGGCTACGACTGCAAAGCCCCTGCCGTATTCCCCTGCCCTAGAAGCCTCAATGCTGGCATTTAAGGCAAGTAAATTTGTCTGCTCCGCTATTTTCTCCACGGCATCGACTATATCCCGCACTTCATTGGCTCTGTTTTGCAGCTGCTGTCCTTTGATTCTTACTTGGGAAAATTCCCTAAGTATATTACTTAAACTATCAGAAGTAGCATTTAATTCGTCAAAACCATCGCTTACTTGAATGGCTGCTGCCTCTAGATGTTCCTTTCCTTGGTTGCCGTCAGATACTACTTTTTCCAAGGAGTTTATGGAACTGTTAAGCTTTTCGGCAGCACCACTTGTTTCTTCAGCTTGACTTACAATGCCCTCGGCCATTTGCTCAACTACATTGGAGATTTCATTGGATGTAAAGCTCATACTTTCAGAGATTTCCAAAAAATCCTCAGTAAATACATTTAATTCATCGGTAGTCGCCTTATATCCTACGAAGTCAGTTTTTATACTGTCCTTCATCAGACCAATTTTTCTCGTAATATTTTCGAAAAAGTCATTGGTAACGATGCCCTCAGCCAAGGATAAGTCCTTGTCTATAACCCTATCCAAAGACTCTTCAATGGATTTAATAGGTCTAAATAGGCCTTTGCCGATGATAAAGGGAATTGCCAAAGATAGACCTAAAATTATGGGCATAGCCAAATTTCCAGGCATATACTTGTTTATTAAAACTGCAGGAATTCCCACCAACAATAGGGAACTAATGGCGATTTTCCCCTCCATGTTTTTAATAAATCCAAAGGACAGTAAATTATTTAAGAAGAACCTCTTTTCATAATAGATTTCTTCTGGAAAAGTAATACCTATCTTTGTGAAATCAGCAGTCTTCTCCAATACTTCAACTTCGATGTCCTCTTTAAAATACTTGGCAGCTCCTTCTAACATCCCATGAAAATAAGGGAACATCCCCCTTTGAGATGCATAAGTCATATGGGCTACGTGTTTACTCACGGGATAAATGCCTAAAATGGGTGGATTTGCCCCGGGTATTCTCTTTGTCACTACTACGTGAATATCGTACATAGCCTGTAAAAATGAATACAGATTCTTATATCTAAAAAAGGCAGGATATATTTTAGAATAGGTCATAATATTTTGGGTACCCATATTTCTCCACAATTGGTCAGAAGTGATGCCGACCTTCTTCGCTATAACATCTATGATACCCTTAGCAATCCTATCCTCAATATCCTCCGTAGGTGTGAATATTCTATTTGGTGCAATTTGAAAATGTTCAAGGGCATCATTGGTGACATTGTCTCCATACAGAGCCCTACAGGTTTCAACCCATGCTGAAACGATTGTACCCTTCAAGATTTTCCCCTCCCTCAACAATTTAATTTATTATATCATAATTTGTGACAAAAAACTTTATCCAATCCATATATATCCAAAAACAATTCAAAATAACAATTATTTCATATTAATAATCAAGAAAATTTATTTTTTTAATTGACAAATCCATTTATAAATAGTATAATTATTTATTTATTTGACAGAATAGGTTGTATGTGGTATAATTCACATATGAGTGTCCGAACACTCCTTCTGCCCTCGAAACTTCGGGGAGCAATCAATGGAAGGTGGGTTGCTTTATAGAAAAAGATATATTAACTAGAATTCGGAAGGACATCGAGAAATACATCGGCAAGAACGTCATATTAAGGGCCAACAAGGGAAGAAAAAAGACCATAGTTCGAGAAGGAATATTAGAAGCAGCATACCCAAATGTTTTTATCGTCAGCATAATTAACGAATATGATAGCTCTAGGAAGGTATCTTATACCTATACAGATGTATTGACCGGAACAGTAGAAGTGACTGTTTCTTCACAAGCCCAACCAGAAGTAAAAATCTCTTAAAAAATAACTGTACAATAATTGTACAGTTATTTTAATTTAGGGTTTATCCATTTTTATTCATTATTTACGACTATATGGCATATATATCTTCATAGGATATACAAGGAGAAAATTAGGGGGGATATTATGACCATAGAGTTGATAAAGGACGTATTAAAAATCGAAGAACTAAGGGGAAGGGGAGATACCCAGTCCTTGGTGGAGACAGAAGTATATCTAAATCCATCAAAGCCCAGCATAGAGAAGTTACTTTGGACAGATGGACAAGTGGAGATTTTATCTACAAAGGCCATCAGAGATAGATTAGTAGTGTCCGGAGTAGTAAAGTTTAAAGTAGTGTACAAATCGGAAGAAGTAGAGGACAATATTTACTCCGTCGATGCCAACGGAGACTTTAGGGAAGAGATAGAAATACCTGGAATTACAGAGGATATGTCAGCTATTGTGAAGGCTCATATCGAATACATTGAAGAAGAGGTACTGGATGATAGGAAACTATCCCTTAAGGCGTTGGTAGACTTAGAAGGCAAAGTGGAGGAAGTAAATACCTTGGAAGTAATCAAGGGAGTGGAGCATATAGAGAACCTCCAGATTCTGAAAGAAACCATAAACTACAAAGAAATACTAGGCAGGGAGATTTCCTATGCCATAGTAAAAGAAGCCTTTGAATTGTCCGAGGATAAACCAAATATCGAGGAGATACTGAAGATATCATTCCAAGCCTATGAAAACGAATCCACAGTAGTAGACGATAGGATAATCATCTCTGGCACAGTCAACGGCAGAATAGTATACTATGGAGAAAATCAAATAGCTACAGTTGAGAGGGAGATAGCTTTCAGTCACTTCTTGGAATTGCCGGGGGCAGTAGAAGGAGCTCAGCCGGAGATAGAGCTTGAAGTAGTAGAGGGAGGATTTGAGGTACTGGAAAATGAAGAGGGAGAATTTAAAGTTTTAGATTTAGAGATAAAATTACGAGTACAGGGGACTGCATTTTCGGAAAATGAAAAGTCCCTCATAGTAGATGCCTATTCTACAAAGGAAAAGATGAAGGTGGAAATGGAGGAAGTAAATTTAGTCGAAAACATCAGGACCATGACCCATAGGGAAAGTCTTGCCTTAGATTTGGCAGAATATCGAATAAAGGAAGTATACGACCTATCAGGTTACACTACAATAATCGATACTAGGGTAATAGACGAGGGCATAACCGTAGACGGCATCCTGTCGGTGGAGGCCATTTACTTGGAGGAAGACACAGAAGATATAAATACATTAAAGGAAGAGATACCATATAAGTTTTATTTACCTGTAGAGGGGATAAACTTAAATTCTGTAGTAGAAATAGATATAAATTTAGAATCCATTAAAACATGTATATACAAAGACACCATAAAAATAGAGGGAAATATAAGGCATAAAATAAACGTAAATAGAAATAGATTGATAAAGCTAATAAAGACCATGGAGGAAACAGAGGAATTAATAGATAAAAGAGATAGGCCCAGCATCACCATATATATAGTCCAAAATGGCGATATACTATGGGATATAGCAAAGAGATACAACACCACCATGGAGGAAATCTTGGAGGACAATGAAAGCATCAATCCCAACAATATAATTCCGGGAGAAAAAATAATTATAGAAAAAAAGGTAGATATAAATTTCTAAAGGCAAAAACTGTGATATAATAAATGGGAAATTTTATATACAAGGGAGAAATTTAAATGAAAGAAATCGTCATTAAATCCTATGGGAAGGTAAATTTAGGATTGGATGTACTATATAAAAGAGAAGACGGCTACCATGAAATCAGCACCGTAATGCAGCAAATAGATTTATCTGACACAGTAACCATAAGGGAAAACGAGGGGGATATAGTATTGGAATCAGACTGCGGCGGCCTCCCCTTAGACTCTACTAATTTAGTATATAGAGCCTGGAGGGCAATTCAGGACAGGACTGGTATAGACAAAGGAGTACAGATAATAATACAAAAGAACATACCCGTCTCCGCTGGACTTGCAGGAGGCAGCTCCAATGCAGCAGCAGTTTTAAGGGGACTCAACCAGCTTTGGGACTTAGATCTCAAGGAAGAAGAACTAAAAGACATCGGAAGGGGAATAGGTGCCGACGTGCCCTTTTGTATTTCAGGAGGGACTGCTCTGGCAGAGGGCATAGGAGATAAATTGACGCCTCTTAAACCCTTTAAAGACAAAGAACTGCTACTCATAAACCCCGGTGCAAAAGTATCTACGGCGGAAATATACAGTAGTCTAAACCCCAATGATAAAAAGAGAGTAGACATAAGAAAGATTGTTTCGTCCATTGAAGAAGACGACATCAGGGGAGTAGCAAATAACATAGAGAATATAATGGAGGATGTGGTCCTGAAAAAGGTCCCGATTATATCCCATATCAAGGCGGACATGGTTAAATACGGTGCCTTAGGTACCTTAATGAGCGGCAGCGGGCCCACTGTATTTGGATTATTTGACGACAAAGAGAAATTGGAATTCTCCATGAAAAGGTTAAGAAGCAAATATCCTACTGTGCTTTTAGCTAAGACAATTTGAAGCGAAAAATGTATATAAAACCCACCTTTTGTAAATCCTATGATTTACAGGAGGTGGGTTTTTTGATTGAAAAAATCGTCAATGCAATTAAGGGCATAGATACTTATACCACAATACTTCTTGTAGTTTTTACAGGACTGTTTACCTTGTTATACGAGGGCTCCAAGCATAAAAAAAGGGGAGAGGACAGAGAAGTTAAAATAATTAAGGTAATATCCTATTCCTATTTGGCCCTAGGGATTATTATGTTTGCCTTATTACTAATGAAATAAAGGAGATAGCATATGAATGGAAAACTGGCAAAGGACATAGAACAGAATATTAAGACCATAGAAGGGCTGTTTATGAACTGCTACGACATTGTAATTCGCAGGATAGAAATGGGAGAAGGATACAAGGTTAAAATAGCAGTCATTTATATAGATGGCCTCATAGATAAAAACCACGTGTCGGAATATACAATTGGATTTTTAAATTCTGAGGGTTCAGGTTCATTTTCTCCCATAGGATATGGAAAGGATATTCTGGATTACATATCCAAGGAGGTCCTTGCCAATGCAGAAGTACAGGAAGAGAAAAATATGCAGAATATCGTCGATGCAATATTGTCAGGGGACACAGTTCTAATGGCAGACAATACAGATAAGGCCCTAATCATAGGCTCAAGGGGATGGGTATTCAGAAGCATAGAAGAGCCTGAAACGGAGGCAGTAATCAGGGGGCCGAGGGAAGGCTTTACAGAAGTATTAAAATTCAATACGACGATGATAAGGAGAAGGATAAAGGACACGAATTTGAAGATTGTAGTAAAAGCCATTGGAAAGAGGTCGAAAACAGGAGTGGCACTATTGTATATGGAGGACATCGTAGATAAAACCTTTTTACAGGAAGTAAATAAAAGGCTGATGTCCATAGACATCGATTCCATATCCGACAGCTCTTCCTTGGAATTTTTAATTGAAGACAACTATCTATCTGCATTTCCTCAAATAGAAAACACGGAAAGGCCAGATTCGGTGGCAGCCTCTCTATACGAAGGAAGAATAGCACTCATAGTTGACAACTCACCTTTTGCCTTAATATTACCTGCTACAGTGGGAACCCTATTGCAGTCCTCAGAAGACTATTATTCCCGATGGAGTGATTCGACATTTGTAAGGCTGATTAGATTAATTGCAGTGGGTCTGACTGTACTGTCTCCCTCCCTTTATATTGCCATTACAGCATATCATCCAGGATTATTGCCTGCAAAGCTTACATATTTTTTAGCAGCTTCTAGGATTGACGTGCCTTTTCCCGCCGTTGTAGAGGCAACTTTAATGGAATTGACCTTGGAGTTGCTGAGGGAATCAGGCACCAGAATGGCAGGTCCCGTTGGCAGTACCGTAGGTATAGTTGGAGGCCTGATTATAGGGCAGGCAGCAGTAGATGCGGGAATAGTAAGCCCCTTAATGATTATTATTGTAGCAGTTACAACCATAGCGTCCTTTGTAATCCCCAGTACAGAATTTGCCTCAGGTTTAAGGGTTTGGAGATTTATACTTATGGGTTTTTCCGCCTTACTGGGCCTATATGGAGTTATGCTTGGGATTATTTTACTGGGCAGCCACCTGATAAAAATGGACAGCTTTGGAGTTCCCTATACTTCGCCATATTCTGGTTTAGGTATAGATACCGGTGAATTAAAGGATACGCTGTTAAAGGCTCCAATTCAACATTTAAGAGAAAGACCGGAATTTACTCGGCCGAGGAACAAGGTCAGAATGGGAGGTTATTGGAAGAATGGAAGGAAATAAAAGGGTATCCAATAAGCAAATAAGGGCCATGGTAGTTTCTACCATCGTAGGAGTAGGCATACTTTCTTTACCAAATCAACTGGCCATGGCCAGCGGAAATGACGGCTGGGTGTCCATTCTCGTGGCAGGATTGCTGACCATCGGAGTAGTAGTATTCATCGGAAAGATATTTGACATTTATCCAGACAAGGATTTTTTTCAAATAGGGAGGGAAGTATTAGGCAATGGGATATTTAGCATTTTTCTGATTATCCTCTTTGCATACTTTATCGCTTTGGTGGCTTTCCTCTCCAGAAGTTTGGCTGAATTAATAAGGGCATTTTTACTGGCGACTACGCCAACAGAAGTAATAATCATCACGTTTATTTTATGCACATCCTATATTGCCAGAGAGGAGATTAACATCATTGGAAGGCTTGCCTACCATATATATCCATTGATATTAATATCCACTGCGGCACTAATTATAGTGTCCATTCCAGGGCTGGATCCGACAAATATATTGCCTCTATTTCAATCCAATGTAAAAGAGGTACCTGGGGGAATAAGGACCTCTTTTTTCAGCTTTGTAGGCTATGAAATCCTATTGTTTTCCTTCTTCTACTCGGAAAAAAAAGACGGCAGGCTTAAATCGGCTATACAGGGTGTGCTCATAGTCATGCTAATTTACGTTACGATTTTCTTTACAACACTTGCCCAATATGGGTTACACGGACTACAGAGGCAAGCTTATCCCACATTGTCACTCGTTAAGGAAATAGATTTACCGGGATTTTTTGTAGAGAATTTAGATGGCGTAGCCATGGCAATCTGGGTTTTAATAGTGTTTTCAACCATGGCCCCCTCCTATTATTCAGCGGCCAAGGTATTTTCAAATTTGTTAAATGTAAAGGACCACAGTATGTTCATTTTACCCATACTGCCAATAGCATATATAATATCGCTGCTCCCCCAGAACACTGTGACCCTTACAGAGACCTTGGGGAAATTCTTAGATTATTCTGGCCTTATAGTAATAGTGATATTGCCCGTTTTAATATATTTCGTCGGTATATATAAGCTTAGGAGGAACAAAAAATGAAAAAGACAGCAATTGTACTTATGTCTGTTTCCCTAGTGTTTATGTCAGGATGCTGGGATATGGCAGAGATAAATGAAAGGATATTTCCCTATTCCGTAGGCATCGACCTAAATCCAGATGAAGGGGAGAGGTATATAGTCACCATATCTTACCCAAACATATTTGCCATAGGCAAAAATGCAACCCAAGAGGAAAGAATTTATAATGTATCTTCAATTTCTTCAACCATATACGAGGGAATAAGGCAGGTAAACACTCGGATACCATACCCTTTATACTTTAAGCACTTGGGGACCATAGTAATAGGAAAGACATTTGCGGAGGATCAAGAGTCCATGAGAAAATTAGTAGACAGTACCAATAGGGACTTTACCATAAGTAAAAGGGTTAGGGTGATAACAGCTGAACACATGGCACATGACTTGCTTAAATCGGTTCCCATTGCTGTAAAGCAGGAGGCCATAGAGGGGACGTTATTCAATATGCTTAAGGGAAATAAAAAGACCTCTAGGTATATACCGCAAAACTTAACGAGATTTCTGCAGGAAATGGATATGGGGGGAGTGTCCATCATGCCAAGAGCTGCATTTCACGGGGAGGATTTGAAGATATTTGGGGGATGTGTATTTAAAAACTTTCAATTTGTCGGTCATTTAGGTGAATTGCAAAACAGGGCAGTGGCTTTGATGAGGGGAAATATAAAGGAGACTTTGGTAGTGGCACCTTTTGAGGATATCTGTATTTCCTATTCCGTTTCCAGTTCCAAGGCAAAAAAACAGCTGGAAATAAATGAGGGGGATATAAAGATTACCATACATGTGGAAACAGAAGGGGTCCTTAGGGAATATATTTACACAGATGAAGTAGTGGAAATAACGCCGGATATATTGAACGAAATGGAAAAGGCCATATCGAAAACCTTAGAAGAAGAGACAAAAGAAGTTATAAGAATCTTGCAAAAGGATTTTAAGGCCGATGGCCTAGGAATAGCAGAATATTTACAGAAATTCCATCCAAAGATATGGGAAGAAGTATCAGACGATTGGGAGGGAATTTTCCCCGGTATAACCATAGAACCAGTCATAGATGCAAAAATAAGGAGAATGGGACTGACAGGGTAAGATGTATAAAAAAGCCCCCATTGGCAATCATAATAAAAAAGGACAAGTTGGAGGGAGCAAATTGATGTATAAAAAGTTAATATTATTTTTGCTAATGGCAGTCCTGGCATTTATCTACATAATAAATCCCTATATAGAGGAAAAATTGGCAAGGGAATATGGAGACAAGCTAATAAGATTTCACGTCAGGGCAAACAGCGACAGTAAAGAAGATCAGGACTTAAAGCTAAAGATAAGAGATGAAATATTGGAAAAAATGGCAGATAAGTTTTTCGGCATAAAATCCCTTAGGGAAGGTAGAGAAGTAATAAATGAAAATATGGAGGAAATGAAGAGGATTGCAGAAAATATTGTTAAAGGGGAAAATAAAGACTACGAAGTAGATATAAACCTAGGGATAGATAGATTTCCCACTAGAAAATATGGAAATCTAGTGCTTCCCACAGGAGATTACGAAACCCTTTTAATCACATTGGGAGAGGGGAAGGGAGAAAATTGGTGGTGCGTGATGTTTCCGCCCCTTTGCTTCATAGACATCACCCATTCCGTGGCAAAGGATGCAGAGAAAGAACTGGATTCTATTTCAGAGGAAGAACCTACCCTAAAGCTAAAGTGGAAGATACTGGAACTCCTAGATAAACTTAAGAATTAGGTAAAGGGGCTAAGGCACTTTTCCATGTATAAAAAATAGAATTTTACGAAAAATAAGGAAAATGAAGAAAGGAGAAATTCACTTGAAAAAATTTATTATAATAACCACAGCCTTAACCATGATTTTTCTTTCGATTTTTCTGTTTTTCGGGCCTGAGAATCCTAAACTCATATCCTCAAATTATACTGTTTTTGCAGAGAGAGTATTGTATTGGGGAACACAGGGCCAAGACGTAAAGACAGTACAAGATAAATTGTCGAGGTGGGGGTTTTACGATGGAAAAGCAGATGGCATCTACGGTGCCAGGACCTATAGGGCCGTGAGAAAGTTCCAAGCAAAGCACGGGCTGAAGGTAGATGGAGTTGTGGGGCTGGCAACAGCCAGAGCCTTAGGATTGCCCCATGCCGTCGGTGCAACAGCCTCCGGGGGGGTAAATAGAAGTGCAGATGAATACCTTTTGGCAAGAGCTATACATGGGGAGGCAAGGGGAGAGCCTTATGTAGGGAAGGTTGCAGTTGCAGCAGTAGTATTAAATAGAACGAGATCTTCCTCATTTCCCAATACAATAGCAGGAGTCATATATCAGCCTTTGGCATTTACAGCCGTGGCAGACGGGCAAATAAACCTGACACCAAATATGGACTCCATTAAGGCAGCTAGAGATGCCTTAAACGGATGGGATCCTACATATGGATGCCTCTACTACTGGAATCCAGCTACAGCCACGTCAAAATGGATATGGTCTAGGAAAGTGACACTAAAAATAGGCAAACACTGGTTTGGAATTTAAAGAAAGGAAGGCAGATATGAAAAATAGAAAACACCTCATACCTCCAGCCATACTAGCCCTATTACTTGTAGCTGCATTGGTCTGGGGATATAATCAAAATCAAATAAGAAAGCAACATGAAATAACATTGGAAAACTACTACCAAAGGCTATTTTTTGACGTAAAAAAACACATTGAAAATGTCCAAGTAAATCTATCTAAGGCACTTGTAGCAAATTCAAAGGAACGAAATGTGCTGCTGTTTTCTCAAATCGTCAGCGAAGCCACATCCGCCCATTCAAAGCTGGGACAGATGCCGCTAACCCATGCAGAAGTAGCTAATACGGAAAAGTTTCTCAATCAGGCAGCAGATTATTCTACATTTCTAATACAAAGGCATCTCCAAGGTGAAGAAATAACTGAAGAACAAAGAGAAGCTCTAAATGGGCTTCAGGGTAATTCAGCTAGATTTAATGGGGAATTAGAAAACATTCAGGGAAGCCTATCCGATCAAAACTTCTTATTGGGCTCCATGAGCAACAATCAGGGGGGTGAAATAGAAGAGGCAAATGCAAATATATTTCAAACATCATTGGTACAGTTAGACAAAGAATTTTCAAAGACGCCAGAGTTAATATACGATGGACCCTTTGCAGATCAAATGGTAAATAGAAAACCTGTGGGGCTTACAGGAAACGACGTATCCTTAGAAGATGCTGCTAAAATAGCCCAAGAATTTTTAGGCGAAGTGTCCATAGGCGGGATTGAGGCATTTGAAGCAGGGGAACACGTAGACGAATCGAGGATACCCGCCTATACGTTTAACGTATTTTCTCAAAGTCAAAACGAGGATATGGCAATTTACCTAGGAGTGTCTAAAAAGGGAGGTAAAGTAATATGGATGGCAAATCCTAGGCCAGTAACAGGTGGTAAGATGTCCGTAAAAGACGCAGAGGAAAGGGCAAAGAGGTATTTACAAGACAAGGGATTATTTAATATGGAACCAAACTACTCCCTGAAATACGATGGGGGCGTATTATTTACCTTTACCAATACCCAAGATGACGTGATAATTTATCCTGACTTAATCAAAGTAAAGGTAGCCCTAGATACTGGAGAAATAGTTGGGTTTGATGCCTCTGCATATTATATGAACCACAAGGATAGAACCATAACAGATCCTCATTTGGACCAAGGAGGAGCCAGGGCAAAGGTAAAGGAAAACTTTGTTATAGACTCTACTCGTCTGGCCATTATACCTAAGGGAAAAGACGAGGTATTATGCTATGAATTCAAGGGCAAACACAATCAGGGAGACTTTATAGTCTATATAAATGCACTAGACGGATCAGAGGAACAAATACTTCAAATAATTCAAGATGAAAACGGCACATTGACGTTTTAAGGGGAGAACATTCCTGCGGGAGTGTTCTTTTTTTTCGTCAAAACAATTGCAGGTTGTGATATAATAAATAAACAAGATTATTTTTTAGGGGTGATTAAATGGATAATAGACCCATAGGGGTGTTTGACTCGGGAATAGGGGGACTAACTGTGCTAAAGGAAATAATCGAGCAGCTTCCAGGGGAAGACATAGTATATCTTGGCGATACAGCCCGCATTCCCTACGGTACCAGATCAAAAGAAACAGTAATAAAATACGTACTGGAATCCTTTGAATTTCTAATGTCGAAAAACATCAAGGCAATAGTCATAGCCTGCAATACAGCATCCTCATTGGCACTAAAAGAAGCGAGGGAAAGGTTTGACATACCCATATTGGGAGTAGTAGAACCGGGAGCCAAGGCAGCAGTCGGCAGCACAAAAAACAATACCATCGGAGTAATAGGTACAGAAGGCACCATAAACTCGGGCTCCTATGACAAAACCATCAGAGAGCTACTGCCTACGGCAGAGATAATCGGCATACCATGTCCATTATTTGTACCCATAGTAGAGGAAGGTTGGGAAAACACAGATGTAGCGTATATCACAGCCCAAAAATATCTTTTGGAACTGAAAGAGCACAATATAGACACCTTAGTGCTGGGCTGCACCCACTATCCAGTCCTTAGGTATACTATCGGCAAGGTCCTAGGGGACAAAGTGACCTTAGTCAACCCTGCCTATGAAACTGCAAAGCTAACTAAAAATACCTTAAAGGAGCTAAATCTTCTAAATGAAAAGCTGGACGAAGGCATATACAAATACTTCGTAAGCGACGACCCAGAGAAGTTTAAGCGTATTGGAGGAAATTTAATCAGGAAGCAAATAGGGACAGTGGAGAAGGTAGAACTAGATATTTAGATATAATTGCAGACTTTACTTCTTCAAACTTTGAACTAGGCGGATAGTTTTAATCAATTTATGAATATTCCCTTGGATTTAAGCCTATCATCCAATAATGTATTTATATAGATAGATAAATTGAATTAAATAAGAGCCGACATTGAGAAGGTTGACTAGAAGTATCCCCTAAGTAAAAAACTTGAAAGGGAGCGCACTGTTTGAGCGAAGCGAGTTTGCGGCCCTAGTTTTTTACGTGGGGCTTTACTTCTTCAAACTTTGAACTAGGCGGATAGTTTTAATCAATTTATGAATATTCCCTTGGATTTAAGCCTATCATCCAATAATTTTTTTATGCAGATAGATAAATTGAATTAAATAAGAGCCGACATTGAGAAGGTTGACTAGAAGTATCCCCTAAGTAAAAAACTTGAAAGGGAGCGCACTGTTTGAGCGAAGCGAGTTTGCGTCCCTAGTTTTTTACGTGGGGCTTTACTTCTTCAAACTTTGAACTAGGCGGGACGTTTTAATCAATTTATGAATATTCCATTAGACATAAATAAGAATGTAAACAATCGGAATATCTGCCGAGTATTAGGCACTTAATGCCCAGTATTGAGCAATAGAGAGGTGGTAAAATGAAGGACTTATTTTTTAGAGAAAACATAATGGAAATATTGGACTATTTAGAAGAAGGCCTCCACATCATAGACAAAAACGGCATAATAGTATATTACAATAAGTTTGCTCAAGGAATAGACGGAGTAGAATCCGAAAAAGTAGTGGGAAGACATCTCCTAGAAGTCTACCCTTCGCTTACAGAGGAAACCAGCACATTGCTAACAGTAATTCGCACAGGAGAGCCAATATATAAAAAGGAGCAGACATTTTTAAACTATAAAGGGGAGAAAATAACCACCATAAATACGTCAATTCCCATAACTAGCAAGGGCAAAATACTAGGTGCATTGGAAATATCAAAGGACATAACCACCGTAAGAGAAATGTCTGAGAAAATAGTAGAATTGCAGGATAGGTTATATAACAATAAAAAGAAAAGCAGCAAGGAAAATAAATCAAAAGCATCTGCATACTTTACCCTATTGGATATAGTAGGAGAGAACAAAGAAATGCTTAGGCTAAAGTCCCTGGCACTTAAAGCCGCGGAAACAGATGTATCCATACTTATATCGGGAGATACGGGAACAGGTAAGGAACTATTTGTCCATTCAATCCACAATGCCAGCCCTAGAAAAAATAAGCCCTTCATAGCCCAGAACTGTGCTGCACTTCCAGCGAATTTACTTGAGGGAATACTGTTTGGAACCATAAAAGGTGGTTTTACGGGAGCAGAAGATAGGCCCGGCCTATTTGAATTGGCACATGGAGGGACACTTTTCTTAGATGAAATCAATTCCATGCCCTTAGAATTACAATCAAAACTCCTTAGGGTAATACAAGACGGCTGTATCAGAAGGGTAGGAGCTACCAATACCATGGAAGTAAACGTAAGGATAATAGCAGCTACAAATATTCCACCAGAAGAAGCCCTAGAAAGAAGACAGATAAGGAGAGACCTTTATTATAGATTAAATGTAATATCCTTTCATATTCCACCATTAAAAGAAAGAAAAGACGACATACCAATACTAACCAACTATTTCATAGACAAATTCAATAAAAAACTTAACAAAAACGTCAAAGGAGTATCAGAAGATGTCCTAAGGATATTTAAAAATTACCAATGGGAGGGGAATGTAAGAGAATTAGAACATTTAATTGAGGGAATTATGAGTATATCAGATACAGAATATATAGATGTGGAAGATTTAACCTATAAATTTAGGCAAAGAAAAAGTCCTAGTATTTACGACATGGCTTTATCGGAAATCCTAGAAGAGACGGAAAGAGCCATAATCAGAGATGCCCTAAAGCAGACAAATGGCAACATCACCCATACAGCAGAATTACTAAAGATGCCTAGGCAGACATTGCAATACAGACTCCAGAAATTGGAGCTATAAGCGGATAAGAATATACTATTGCCTAAATTTGGGCAGCGATATCGCAAAATTGTGCAAGAACTCCTTCAAATTGTATGAGGAAGTCATAAATCTGACGGAAACCCATTCAAATCATCGTTTTTTCATTCACAATCACCTTATTTTACTTAAAACTAAGGTGATTTTTTATTTGGCATAAAACTTGCATTATTTAATACAGAGAACAATGGCTAGGAAAGCAAAAGTGAACATGTGCAGGAGCACTAATACAGGTTAAGGAATGCTATGTATATTTTAGCACAGACACCGACGATTCTTAGCCAAATGAAGCAAAAAATACTGAGGAGGGATGCCAATTGAAAAAAGGATGTCCATACGGCACACATAGGGTCATAGAACCAGAAGGAGTGCTGCCACAACCAGCATTAAAAATCGACAACGACATGGAAATTTATGACAATGAGATACTTATCGATGTACAGACACTGAACGTCGACTCAGCAAGTTTTACCCAAATAAAAGAGCAGGCAAATGGAGATTTAGAAGAGATAAAAAAGATTATGAAAGGCATTGTAGCAGATAAAGGAAAACACCAAAACCCAGTTACAGGTTCAGGTGGAATGTTAATAGGTACAGTTGAAAAGATTGGACCAGCTCTAGAGGGAAAGACTGATTTAAAAGTAGGAGACAAAATCGCAACATTAGTATCCTTGTCCCTAACACCCCTTCGCATAGACGAATTTAAAGAAATAAGATCAGAAGTAGATCAAGTAGATATAGTAGGAAAAGCAATACTATTCGAATCAGGCATATATGCAATAATACCAAAGGATTTGCCAGAGAATTTGGCATTATCAGTATTAGATGTGGCAGGAGCACCAGCACAGACGGCAAAACTTGTAAAACCAGGAGATACAGTAGTAGTCATAGGAGGTACGGGCAAATCGGGTATGCTTTGTCTATATGAGGCAAAGAAAAGGGCAGGAGTCACAGGAAATGTAATATGTATCGGTTCCAGAGATAAGACACTTCAAAGAGTAAAAGATGCCAACCTAGCAGATGTATATATTAAGGCAAATGCCACCAATGCAGTTGAAATACTTGAAAAGATAAAAGAAGCAACAAATGGCGAAATGGCAGATATAGTAATTAATACAGTAAATATACCAAATACCGAGATGTCCAGTATACTGAGCTGTAAGGACAGAGGAACAGTGTATTTCTTTAGCATGGCTACCAGCTTTACAAAAGCTGCCCTAGGAGCGGAAGGAGTAGGCAAAGACGTAACTATGATTGTAGGTAATGGCTACACAAAGGATCACGCCGCCATATCATTAGAACTTATGAGAGAGTCGGAAACCTTAAGAAAGATTTTTACAGAGCTTTATGCTTAGAAACCTAAAAAGGAGTTGTTAAAAGTGCGTAATTTTAAAGATATTGAAATTTGGAAGGACGTTACCCAAGAGCAATGGGATGACTGGAAATGGCAAGTAAGAAATAGAATTACAGACGTAGAGACTTTGGGCAAGGTAATCAACCTTACAGAAAAGGAAAAAGAAGATATAGGCGAAGTAATGACGAAATTTAGGGCTGCCATCACGCCGTATTACGCTTCATTAATGGACCCAGACGACCCACATTGCCCAGTGAGAATGCAGGCAGTACCGACCATATCTGAAACCCATATTAGCTCCGCAGACTTAGTGGATCCATTGGACGAAGACGAGGACTCACCAGTAGATGGAATAACCCATAGGTATCCAGACAGAGTACTATTTCTAATAACAGACCAATGCTCCATGTACTGTAGACACTGTACCAGAAGAAGATTTGCAGGGCAGCACGACATGGGAGTTCCAAGGGATAAAATCAACGCAGGTATAGAATACATCAGAAATACGCCACAAGTAAGGGACGTACTCCTATCAGGTGGAGATGCCCTATTGGTATCAGACGATTTACTAGAGTATATCGTAAAAAGCCTAAGGGAAATCCCCCATGTGGAAATCATAAGAATCGGATCCCGTACACCAGTAGTTATGCCGCAAAGGATTACAGACGATTTAGTAAATATGCTGAAGAAATACCATCCAGTATGGCTAAATACTCACTTTAACCATCCAAAGGAAATAACGCCTACATCCATAGCCGCCAATGAAAAGATGGCAAATGCAGGTATCCCCCTAGGAAACCAGTCAGTACTATTGAGGGGAGTCAACGACTGTCCAGAGACCATGAAGGAATTAGTCCACGGATTAGTCAAGATGAGAGTAAGGCCTTATTACATCTACCAATGCGACCTGTCCTTAGGTATAGAGCACTTTAGGACAAAAGTTTCAAAGGGTATAGAAATCATCGAATCCCTACGAGGACATACATCGGGATTTGCAGTGCCAACATTTGTAGTAGACGCCCCTGGCGGTGGAGGTAAAATCCCAGTAATGCCGCAATACGTAATCTCTCAGTCTCCAAATAAAGTAGTATTGAGAAATTACGAGGGAATAATCACCACATATACAGAGCCAGACTATATAGACGAAGGCTGCAAAGACAAAAAAGAATCCACATCCACAGGAGTAGCCAGCCTATTCGAAGGCCCAGAAGTTAAATACCTAGAGCCAAGCTACCTAGAGAGAAGGCATAGGGGAGACAAGTAAAGGAGTAATATATGATTGAGCTAATAAGAGGTAAATACAACACAATATCCATAGTCGGCATGGCGAAAAACAGCGGCAAGACCGTAGCCCTTAACTATTTAATAGAGGAAGCCATAGAAAACAGTATTTCCATTGGCATCACCTCCATAGGACGAGACGGAGAAGTCCTAGATATAGTCACGGAAACGGAAAAACCTCCAATATTCGTAGAAGAAGGCACAGTTATTGCCACAGCATCAGGGGTTCTAGACCTAGGCGATGCCAACATAGAAATATTAAAAGTAACAGAGTATAAAACACCTCTAGGCGAAATAATCATAGGCAAAGTAAGGCATGGGGGCTATGTGCAAATAGCAGGCCCCCAGCGCCTATCGGAAATAAAAAAGTCAGCAGATGAAATGCTAGACTTAGGAGCAGAATTTGTAATCATAGATGGAGCCTTAGATAGATTTTCCCAGGCGGCTCCAGCTGTGTCAGAAGCTACCATACTATCCACAGGGGCAGTAATATCAAGGGACATGAACATAGTAATAGAAAAGACCATCCATAAAGTAAATACCCTTGGTCTTCCCGAAGTTGAAGGAAAAGAAATAAGAAGGATACTCAGGGAAGTCATGGATAAGGGGCAAATAGCCACAGTGGATGTTGAAAACAAAGTAGAGATTATTCCAATAAAAACCGCATTAAATTCAGGTCATATAATAGCAGATTATCTAAAAAACAATACTAAATACTTGGCTATACCAGGTTCCCTAGTGAAAAATACCTTGGAAGATTTGATAAAATCCACAAGAAAATACAAAGACATAGAAATAATAATCCAAGATGGAACTAAGATATTTATAGAATCTAAAGACTGGATTAAATTTGTTCGCCAAGGAATAAAAATAAAAGTATTAGATAAAATTAATCTAATAGGCATTACGGTAAATCCCTATGCACCAGCAGGATACTACTTTGAACCAAAAGATTTTTTACTAAAAATGAAATCATACATAGACCATATACCCGTAATGGACCTAGTATTGGGCGGTGAATAATATGGAATTTATGGACCAGGAAACTAGAGAAGCCTTAGACTTTCAGTACGTATTAAATAAAATAAATACCTTGACGCCCTATGGAAATATGTTTAAGAGGCGTTTAAGGGCATTTAAACTAGGAGAAGAAGATAAGTTAATTGGTGAATTAAATAAAATAGAAGACCTATTGAACATAGGAAAAAATAAAGAAATCATGGAGGAACTAAAGGGCATACTTAGCCACATAAAGGATTTAAGGACCTCCATAAGACGAGGAATGGAAGGTTTTATCCTAACGGAGGTAGAATTGTTTGAGATAAAAAACTTCCTTTATTTAATCAGGGACCTATCAAATATAGTGGAAAAATACGGAATAACAATATTCGAAGACACTGAAATAAAGCCAGTAGAACAATTAGAAAGGCTTTTAGACCCAGAGGATACAGGAATATCCACATTTTATATATACGATGCCTATTCGGAGGAACTGAAAGGTATACGAAAGAAAAAGCAGAATTTAGAGAAGGAAATAAAACTGGGGAAAAAACACATAAAAGAGAAAATCAAAGAGGAACTGAATATTAGCTTAAGGCCAGACTCCTCTGCAGTAGTATCAAAGGACGACAAAGAATTAATAGATAAATTGCAAGATTATCCCTATCTATCCTATGTATCAGAAACATATATGACCGTGAAATTTGCCATTAAGCCTACAGAGGGGCTAAAAGCCCTGGAAAACCAGGTGAATATATTAAAAGACAAAGAAGAAAGAGAAGAACTTAGAATAAGGGAAAGGCTGTCCAAGGAAATAGGCAAAAGAAATAGGCAGATTTATAAAAATATGGGGAGCATAGGAAGGCTGGATTTGCTGCTTAGCAAGGTTAGATTTGCCATAGAAATTCGCGGAGTAAAGCCAGAAATTATATGCAAAAGGGTTATAAAAATAGAAGATGGAATTCATCCAAAGGTAAAAGAAGTGCTGGAAGGCAAAAATCTTAAATTTACCCCCATAAGTTTAGAACTGAGAGAAGGAGTCACCTGCATTACAGGGGCAAATATGGGGGGAAAGACCATAAGCCTAAAGCTAATTGGTCTATTGTCAGCCATGGCACAGCACGGTTTATTTGTACCTGCAAAGTCCATGGTATATGGATTAAATAAATTTATAGTCACCTCCATAGGAGATATGCAATCTACGGATTCAGGGCTTTCCACATTTGGAGGAGAAATCAAAACAGTTCAAAATGCCATAAAGATGTCGGAGGACAAGGGCTTAATACTCATAGATGAATTGGCAAGGGGTACAAATCCAGAAGAAGGATATGCCATATCAAAGGCCATAGTATCTCATTTGAAGGAGAAAAGTTCCATATCCCTGCTGACAACCCACTACGACAACGTAGCAAACTCAGAAGAAGTGCTCCATTTACAAGTCGTAGGGTTGTCAAAGCTGGATTTTAATAGCTTGGCACAGGAAATATCTAAGGGGGATAAAATGGAGATAATAAACAAATATATGGACTATAGACTAAGGATAGTACAAAAAGATACCCCAATACCCAAGGATGCCATAAACATAGCCAGGATTATGGGATTAGAGCCTGGGATTATTGCAGAAGCAGAGAAAGAGCTTCAAATTAAATACTAAAACAAAGGAGGTAATGAAAATGTCCAAACTAAATCTCAATCAGGACTTAATAGACAGCTCGAGAAACGCCGCCAAAAACATAGCAGAAGAAGTGCAAAGATTCATCGACGATCACACCACAGCATCTACAGAAAGGACCATAGTTAGACTTCTAGGAGTAGATGGGGTCGATGAAATAGACAAACCCCTTCCCAATGTGGTAGTAGATAATATCATAGAAGGGGGAGGACTGGAAAGAGGTGCAGCCTATTGGATAGGAAATGCAGTCCTTAGCACAGGGCTTACGCCACAGAAAATAGCAGAAAAAGTAGCCATAGGTGAAATAGATATAACAAAAATCCCTGCTGAAGATGAAGAAAAAATAAAAGAAACAGTAGGGGAAATAGCAAAGAAGACTGTGGATAAAATCGTAGAAAACAGGGAAAAAAGAGAAGACTACTTAAACACCATAGGAGAAGGGAAAAAGCCATATCTATACGTCATAGTTGCCACAGGAAACATATACGAGGACATCATCCAAGCTCAAGCAGCTGCAAGGCAAGGAGCGGACGTAGTGGCAGTCATCCGTACAACGGGCCAGTCCCTTCTAGATTATGTGCCCTATGGGCCTACAACTGAAGGCTTTGGAGGAACCTATGCAACCCAAGAAAACTTTAAATTAATGAGAAGGGCACTCGACGAAGTTGGAGAAGAAGTAGGGAGATATATAAGGCTGACAAATTATTGTTCAGGACTTTGTATGCCTGAAATCGCAGCCATGGGAGCCTTAGAGAGATTAGATATGATGCTAAACGACGCATTGTACGGCATATTGTTCAGGGACATAAACATGCAAAGAACCTTAGTAGACCAATACTTTTCTAGGGTAATAAATGGATTTGCAGGCATTATAATCAATACAGGAGAAGACAATTACCTAACAACTGACGACGCAGTAGAAGCAGCCCATACAGTATTGGCATCTCAATTTATCAATGAACAATTTGCTCTAAAGGCGGGAATACCAGAAGAACAAATGGGATTGGGCCATGCATTTGAAATGGATCCAGAAGTAGAAAATGGATTTTTAATGGAATTGGCTCAGGCACAAATGGCAAGGGAAATATTTCCCAAGGCTCCCTTGAAATACATGCCTCCAACGAAGTTTATGACAGGAAATATATTTAAGGGGCATATACAAAATGCCATGTTCAATATGGTGTCCATTATGACAAATCAGGGAATTCAACTTCTGGGAATGCTTACAGAAGCCATACACACCCCCCATTTACACGATAGATATTTGGCAATAGAAAATGCAAAATACGTGTTTAATAACGCCAGAAGCTTGGGGGACGAAATAGAGTTTAAAGAAGGGGGCATCATACAATCTAGAGCCCAAGAGGTATTGAATAAGGCAGAAGAGCTATTGACTCAAATAGAAAAAGAGGGCCTGTTTAAGACCATAGAAGAAGGAAAATTTGGAGGAGTAAAGAGGTTGCGTACAGGGGGCAAGGGCCTGAATGGAGTGGCTAAGAAGGACAGAGGATACTTTAATCCATTTATAGAACTAATGCTTGGAGGTGACAAATAATGACTGAAGTACAAAAAGTAGATTTAACAAAAGTAAAGCCCTATGGGGACACCATGAATGACGGCATGGTACAGTTGGGTTTTTCACTTCCAGTACCAGCGGGGGATGAGGCATCAGAGGCAGCAAGACAATTGGCAAGGAAAATGGGATTTGAGGAGCCATCTGTAGTGTATACAAAGGACCTTGGAGAAGGCTATACGTATTTTGTAGTATATGGAAAGACCCCTTATACCGTTGATTACACCAAAATAGAAGTGCCAAAAGTGGAAATAGACGTCATGGATAGGGGAGAAATAGAGCAGTATATCAAGGACAATATAAAAAGAGATGTAGTCATTATTGGAGCCTGCACAGGAACGGATGCACATACAGTGGGCATAGACGCCATAATGAATATGAAAGGCTACGCAGGGCACTTTGGCTTGGAGAGATACGAAGGCGTAGAGGCATATAACTTAGGCTCGCAAGTGCCAAATGAAGAATTAGTGGCAAAGGCCATAGAGCTAAATGCAGATGCCATTTTAGTATCTCAAGTAGTCACACAAAAAGACGTCCACATACCAAACCTAACAGAATTAGTAGAATTATTGGAAGCCGAAGGCATTAGGGACAAGATAATCCTATGCTGCGGAGGGCCTAGAGTCAGCCACGAATTGGCAAAGGAACTGGGATACGATGCAGGTTTTGGGCCTGGAAGCTACGCAGAAGACGTGGCAAGCTTCATAGTAACAGAAATGACAAAATGAGCCAGCGGGGACGGTTCTCGCTGGCTCATCGGGACAAAGTTGTCCCACACACTATTGCACCAAAAGGATAAAAGGCACTGCTTTATAAGGAGTGCCTTTTATCCTTTTAATAAATAGGATTATATAAAAATAATAATAGGGGCTAATTAGAAGCTGAAATCGTCTATATTGTCTATGGTGAATACAACTCTTTCAGGTAGCAGAATAATACCTGAGTCTTCTGCATCATAGTCATATCCTTGGATGCTGTTTGGCTCAACTTTGACTTGTCCAATGTCTGGCACGTCTATGGTATCTCCGACTTTTAATTCATTTCCTAATGCCAACCAGTAGGCAACATATGCGCCCAATGCACCTTGTACATTTACATCCCATAGGCCAAATTGATTGATTGTGCCGTCTTTTACGAAGTCTCTCATGGATGATGGAGTAGCAAATCCAGTGATTATAACGTCCTGTGCCTTATCTAAGTTCTTGGCTGCTTGTGCCATTCCTGGTAGAGCTGTGGAGTCAGGGCAAAGTACTGCATCTATATCAGGATATGTTTGCAATATGGATTGTCCAACTTGTAGCGATTTCTGAGCATCTTGCTCACCGTATTGTGTAGTTACAAGTTCCCAACCTGGATGTTTTTCAGCAATATATTCCTTTGCGTACTCAACCCAAGCATTTTGGTCAGTAACAGTAGGGCTGGAGTAGAAGAATGCAAATTTAGCATTTTCCAGTTGCTCATCCGTCATTTGGCTAGCAGCCATATCTACTAGCATTGCGCCTAGTAATTCTGGAGTACCCTGGTTGATGTAAACTGAACGATACTCTGGATCCACGTCTGAGTCCCAAGTCACAACCTTAACGCCTTTGTCCATGGCATTCTTTAGGGCTTGATTTAATCCATCAGGCGACAAAGAAGAAATCGAGATAGCATCTGCTCCTTGGTTTACCGCAGAGTTAATGATTTGTACTTGGTTTGCAACAGAAGCCTCTGGTGAGCCATCGTACTTAACTTCAAATCCAACTTTTTTGGCAATTTCTTGTGCACCGTCATTTGCCGATTCAAAGAACATATTTCCAGTAAGTTTTGGTATAAATACTACCTTGACGTCTTTTTCGTCATTTGAACCGCCTGAAGGAGTCTCAACCTTATCCGGTGTATCTGTTTTACCGCCATCGTCAGCAGGTTTGGTACATCCCGCTAATACAGATAAAAGCATAGCAACAACTAAAATCAATGATAATACTTTAGTCTTTTTCATCTTAATACCTCCATATTTTTTTATAATTGATAAACCCTAATGGGCTACTGCCTAAAACTTTAAAACTAGTTCCTGATGGCCTTTTCAAATAATTTCTTCACCATTGGGAAATTGGATAGGGACAGGCCCTTAATGGCAACAGCTACAATAAGCAGCAGCCCTACACCGACGCTTATATATTGGCTAGATATGCCTGCCATTTGCAAACCAAATCTTAAAATTCCAACAATGACAGATGCTAAGGCAGTGCCTATGACTCCGCCACTACCTCCAGTAATCAAGGTTCCACCCAGAACCACTGCGGTGACAATGGAAAGGGTCAACTCTGCACCCAAATCGGGCCTGGAACTACCCAAGTAAGATGTAAGTATTATCCCTGCCAAAGCCGCCGAAGTACCAGAGAGTATATAGGTGCTCAATGTCACTAATTTATGGTCGATACCGGAGTACCTAGCAGCATTTTTATTGATTCCCACCAAAAATACGTATCTTCCATATTTAGTTTTGTGGAGCAATATATAAGAAATTATTATTAAAGCCGCAAATATTATAAAAGGATTTGGAATGCCAAATATATTACCATTGGCAATATTCAAAAATGCAAGGGGCATTCCACTGATTCCTTCAAAGGCACTGGAGCCAGAGATTCCCATAATAACTAAGGAAAATCCAGAGTAAAGGAGCATAGTACCCAAGGTGGCTACCATGGCCTGAACTCCAACATAGGCCACTAAAAATCCATTGATGGCACCGCTTATGGCACCTACCAATAAGGCTACTGGTATAGTGGCGAATATATTAAAACCAGCCATTTTCCATAGGATGCCAACCACTACAGATGATAATCCAATGATGGACCCTACTGAAATATCTATACCTCCAGTAATTATGACAAATGTCACAAATAATGAAATAATGCTTATGCTTACGAAATCGTTTACACTGTATAATAGAACATTTAACCTTAGAAATCGAGGGTTAATTAGACCAAATACAACTATTTGTAAAGCTAAGAGGAATACCAATGCAGTTTCCCATTTAAGTAACTTCTTAAATCTGCTCATTTATTTCCCCTCCAATCTCCTCTTTCTTCCCGTCTCCATTGGATTCTGTCTTAACCGACAATCTTTGCTTTATGGCACTATTTACTAAATACCTGCTTATTAAAGCGTCAGAGGAGACGATTACAATAAGTAAAAGTCCTGATATGGTATTGTTCCAATAGGCAGGAACCTTTAGAAATACTAAGGCGGTATTGATGGAGTTCATAATGATGGCTCCAAACGTAGCACCTAGTACTGATCCTACGCCGCCATTTAGACTAACTCCACCTAGTACACAAGATGCTATGGCAGTCATTTCAGCCCCGTTGCCTGCCACATTACCTACAAAGCCAACTTGGCTCACATATACCATGCCAGCAATAGAAGCAAAAACTCCAGACAATACAAATGCCAGTATCTTCATAAAGTTTACCTTTATACCCACTAGATTTGCCCCTTCTAGATTGTCCCCAACTGCTGCAAAATATTTGCCATTTCTAGCCTTAGTCAAATACAAGTGAATGATTATCATGATAATAAAGGTAAAAAATACAAAGGAGTTCATATTTCCAAATATGCTTTTTTGAGAGGCTTGTTTAAAATAATCCGGCAAATTTTCAACCCATTTTCCGCCAGTATAGATAAACATTAGACCCCTTAAAATCCCATTTGTACCCAAAGTCATCACTATTGATGGAATTTTGAACTTTGTGACGCCGATTCCATTTACTAGGCCCGATACTATGCCCACCATCAAAGTAACTACTATGATGGAGAATAGCCCACTTCCGTTTCTTAGCATGGTCGCCGCAACAGCTGCACTCATGCCCAGTATAGAACCGACAGAAACGTCTATTTCCTTAGTCAATATGACAAATGCCATCCCTATGGCCAAGGCTATATACATAACGCTTCCCTTTAAGGTAAGCATCAAATTGCCGGGGGAGACAAAAGCAGGATTTTTTAGACCGACTAGGGAAAATAAGATTAGGAGAAAAATAACTACAGTAACTTCTCTATTTTTAACAAATCTATTTACGAAAAACTTCATTACACAACCCCCTTGTCTAAGACGCCAAAGGATGCAGCCATGAGTTTATCGATGTCAATATGTTCTTTTCTAAATTCACCGTTGATAATTCCGTTATACATAGTGAGAGATCTATCAGCTAACTCCACTATTTCCTCTAAATCTGAAGATATAAGCAATACTGCAAGGCCCTCATTTTTCAGTTCGTGAATAATCTTATATACATCGGCCCTAGCAGCAGCGTCAATACCCCTAGTTGGCTCGTCTAAGACTAGAACCTTTGGCATAGTGGCCAACATCCTAGCGATTACTACTTTTTGCTGATTTCCTCCCGAAAGGGACTTCATCAACTGATCGTGGCCCGTTACCTTTATTCTAAAATCTTGGATGTATTTATTTGCGATTTCTCTTTCTTTTCGAAAGTCCGTGTAAAATTTGCTTAGGTTTCTTAAGGAACAAGAAGTCATATTGCCAACCACATCAGTAATGGAAAATATTCCATTATAATGTCTGTCCTCTGGTACGTAATTCAGACCTTTGTTTACAATATCCACGGTTTTACAACCTGTGATATCCTCCTTATTTAGCAAGACCTTACCTGAGGTTATCTCTCCAATGCCAAATATGGCCTCAGCCAATTCAGTCCTGCCAGCACCTACTACGCCAGCAATTCCAAGGATTTCCCCAGGGTAAAGTTTAAAAGAAACATCTTTAAATCCATAACCAGATAATTTTTCAAGTTCCAAAACAGATTCCCTAGTATAGTCGCAGGAAGGGCCCAAGTCTATACCTCCTTTTTCAATGGAGGATTTAATATCTTCAGGGAGAAGCCCCTTAATTAGCATATCTTTGTTGAAATCTACCACAGGCCCCGAACTAGTTATCTTTCCATCCCTTAAAAGAACTACATGGGTGGATATTTCAAATACCTCCGTCAATCTATGGGTAATGTAAAACATACCAATACCTTGCTCTCTTAAATCCTTCATGATTTTAAATAAGGATTCGATTTCCTTAAAGGTAAGTGAGGAAGTAGGTTCATCTAAAATCAATATTTTAGAATCCCGTAAAAGCCCTCTGACTATTTCAATTAATTGTTGCTCCGCAATAGAAAGGGTGTCAGCAGTACGAGATAAAGAAATATTCCAACCGAGCCTTTTCATTAGCTCCACTAACCTATGCTTTAATGCCTTTCTATTGCCTTTCATTCCTATAAGTACATTTTCTTCGACAGTCATATTGGGAAACAACATAGGCTCTTGAGGAACATAGTAAATCCCTTTTTGTAAAGAAGCAGAAGGAGATAGTAAGCTAGATTTTTCACCATCGATATATATATTTCCTGAATCAGGAGTATATATCCCCATGAGGATTTTCATGAGAGTGGATTTACCAGCACCATTACCTCCTATGATTGCCACAATTTCCCCTGGACTTAATTTCAGGGTAACGCCTTTTAAAACGAGATTTGTTGCAAAAGATTTCTTTATATTATCTAAGTAGACAAGGGAAATTTCATTTAACTCATTTTCTGCCACCTTTGGCACCTCCCTAAATGGAATCCATATAATTGTTATGAAATTTAATAGCAAAAAAGCGTCAATTGCTTTTATTAATTATTATACTAATCCAAAACAAAATAATTGTCAATGATATTTTGTTTAATTTATAAAATAATTTTAAATTTTCAAGAATAATCAAATTAGTCTAGAGGAAAAATGCTCATAGGGCTATATATCATTGACAATATAAGTATTATAAACTATAGAAATGCAAGGATTTCTTAAAAACTACAATTATTATATTGACATTTACAAATATAATTAATATAATTAATACAAACAAATGATTATAAGGACAACAATTGTTTAATCAATAATCAAGTGGGTACTATATTAATAGGGTGGTGGATGATATGGATTTGGAACAAAATCTCATAATTAAAATTGCTTGGTATTATTATATGGAAGGCATGACACAAAAACAGATATCTGACAAGCTGAATATTTCCAGGATGAAAATAGTAAAATACTTGGAAACTGCACGAAGTCATGGGATAGTTAAGTTCAGTGTTAGGGCCAATGGGGAAAAGAAAATGAACCTAGAAAGACAATTAATGGACAAGTACGGCTTGAATGATACTTATGTTGTTCCTACTACAGAATACAATTTAAACAAGACCATTGCAAAAGCAGCAGCTCAATACATAGAAGGTAAATTAACCCCAAATTCCTACATAAACGTAGGTTATGGGGAGACTGTATCCCATGCAATAAGGTATTTGACGTCTTTTCTCGAGGTACCAGTATCCTTCGTATCTCTGTCGGGAGGAGTGACATTTTACGCATCCAGTATGGCAGGCATGAGAAACTTTGACAATTCAATGGACCTTCCAAAGTTCTTCATAGTGCCTTCACCATTAATAGTATCTAGCCAAGGACTTGCAGAGCAACTACTGCAGGAGAGATCCGTAAAAGAGATACTGGATATGACTGAATTATCGGATTACACGGTTATAGGAGTGGGGGCACCTGACAGGACGGCAACAATAATGAAGACAAATCAAATATCGGAAAACGATTTAATTTTACTGAAGATGAATGGAGCCATAGGGGACATTTTGAGCCAATTCTATGATAAAGACGGAAACAAAATTAACAGTGACTTGCACCAGAGGCTTATTACAGTACAATTAGAAAAGCTTAAGGAAAAGAAAAATGTCATAGCAGTGGCAGGAGGACCAAGTAAAATAGAGTCAATCAATGCAGCTCTAAAAGCTGGATATATAGATATAATGATTACAGATGAATGTACAGCGGAAAGTTTATTAACCTTATAGAGGAGGTTAGGGAAATGTCAAAATACTTAATGGCCATAGATGCAGGTACAGGCAGCGTAAGGGCAGTTATATTTGACTTAGCGGGCAATCAAATTGCAGCCCATAGCAAGGAATGGGAACATAAAGAGGATCCTAGATACCCTGGGTCTATGGACTTTGATTGGGATAACAACTGGCGTCTAGCAGCCAAATGCGTAAAAGAATCCATGAGAAAAGCAAAAATAAACGAGGAAGACATCTTGGCAGTATCTACGACTAGTATGAGGGAAGGCATTGTCCTATACGACGTCGATGGCAAAGAAATCTGGGCATGTGCCAATGTGGATTCCAGATCCAATAACGAAGTCAAGGATTTAATGGATATAGATAGTGGATTGGAAAAAGATATATACAAGATATCGGGGCAAACATTTGCCTTGGGAGCACTTCCTAGGGTCCTATGGGTAAAGAAAAACATGCCTGAAATTTATAAGAAGACTGAGACCATAACCATGTTTAACGACTGGCTAATATATAAATTGTCTGGAGTATTGTCAACAGAGCCATCCAACGGATGTACGACAGGGATATTTGACATAAAGAAAAGAGACTGGGAGCCCAAAATAGCAGAAAGGTGTGGACTGAAGTCCCACATGTTTCCAGAGGTATATGAGCCTGGCACTGTAGTAGGTAAAGTCAATGAACAGTCTAGTAGAGAAACGGGCCTAAGCCAAAACACCCTAGTAGTATCTGGTGGAGGAGATGCCCAGCTTGGTGCCATAGGAGTAGGATTAGTAGGAGAAGATCAAGTAGCAGTCTTTGGGGGAAGTTTCTGGCAACTAGAGTACAATACTAAAAAGCCTGTCATAGACGAAGATGCTAGAATTAGGGTCAATTGTCACGCCGTGGAAGATATGTGGAATTACGAGGCGATTGCATTTTTTCCGGGATTAATCCTCAGATGGTATAGGGATGCTTTCTGTGATAGAGAAAAGGAAGTGAGCAAACTTACAGGAACAGATCCTTATGACCTAATGAATGAGAGAGCAAAGAAGATACCCGCGGGAAGTTATGGAATGATGGGTGCATTTTCAAATGTAATGGACTATATATCTTGGAGGCATGCAGCACCTACATTTACAAATTTTCAATTGGATCCAGAGAAGTACAATAAATATACATTTTATAGGTCATTACTGGAAAATGCGGCATTAGTCACCAAAGGACATCTTGAAATGGTAAAGGAATTAACAGGAAATTCACCAGAGGAAGTAATATTTGCCAATGGAGCATCAAAATCTGAACTGTGGAGCCAAATAATGGCCGATGTATTGGAGGTAAAGATAAAGGTACCCGTGGTGAAAGAGGCAACAGCCTTAGGTGCAGCTATATGTGCTGGAGTAGGTGCAGGTGTATACGAAAGCATAGAAGAAGCAGCTAACTCACTAGTAGTTTGGGACAAGGAATATATACCAAATGAGGAAAACGTGAAAACTTATAGAGAACTATATAATAAATGGAAGGCCATGTATGAGGTCCAATTAGCTATAGCTGATGGAGGAGTAACGGAACATATGTGGAAGGCACCAGGAATATAGAAATTATCAAACCAGAAAGGGGAAAAGATATGTACAAATTAAATGAATCAGAAAAGGAATATCGTTTTGGAGATAGTGGACCAAAATATTTAATGAGAGGACCTAGGGCGAATTTTGGAGTAGTAGTATTACAACCTGGACAAGATTTCGCAAACCATTCCCATAGCATTATGGAAGAAAATTTTTTCATATTAGAAGGAGAAATAGAATTTGTAGTAGATGATGAGGTAGTCATTTGCAAAGAAGGAGATTTCATCCACGTAGAGCCAGAGGAGGCTCACTACCTTAGAAATATGGGAGATATACCAGCAAAGGCAATATTTTGCTTAGCACCATATCAGGAGCAGGATAAAAATGATTTACCGCTGCCAGAAGCAATAGAAAAATAAAAATATAGGAGGGTTAAAATGGCTGATTTAATAGGTAATAAAGAGGCGAAGGAATATTATGTAGATATACCGCAGGCGAGATCCCAATTTAATGTAAAGGGAATGGACAATGTGGATTGGGGAATGAAAGATAGATTATCTAGGATATTCAATCCAAAGACAGGCAGAAGCTTAATGCTAGCCTTCGACCACGGATATTTTATGGGATCCACAAGGGGATTAGAGAGAATAGACATTGGAATACAATCCTTAGCAGAAGACGTAGATGCATTAATGGGGACAAGGGGTGCCATAAGGACAAGCATATCCCCAACATTCAACAAAGCAGTAGCCCTAAGGGTATCAGCAGGCAGCACCATGGCATCAGAAGACATCATAAGGGAAACCATAGCCGTGGATATAGAAGACGCCATAAGAATGAACGCATCCTGCATGGCAGTACAGACATTCATAGGCACAGAAGAAGAGAGAACATCCCTAGACAATTTGGTTAAAGTCATAGACGCGGGAAATAGATACTCCATACCTACCATGGGAGTAGTGGCAGTAGGTAAATCCATGGAAAGGACAACTAGATTTTTCCTATTGGCGACCAGAGTACTGGCAGAACTGGGAGCACAAATGGTAAAGACATACTACTGTGACGACTTCGACAAGGTAGCAGCAGCTTGTCCAGTGCCTCTAGTAGTAGCAGGAGGAAAGAAACTTCCAGAAAAAGAAGCATTGGAGTTGGCCTACAACGCATTGCAAAATGGAGCAGCAGGCATAGATATGGGAAGAAATATATTCCAATCAGAAGATCCAAAGGCAATGGTAAAGGCAGTAGCAAAAGTAGTACACGAAAACTTTACGGCAGAACACGCCTACGAATATTTCCTAGAATTAAAAAATAAATAAAATGTGCCAGCGGGGACGGTTCTCGCTGGCACATTTTTTTATCTTTAATATTTCTCTCTAAAATGCTATAATCAAAATATGGAAAAGGAAGGTGGTATATATGAAAAAGTCGTTGAAATTGGTAATATTAATACTTGTACTGACCCTAATAACGTCAAATATAGCTAGTGCACAGGTAGAAGTAAATGCGAAAGCAGAAGAGCATACAGCAGATTTGATATTTTTTGAAGAGGTGCTAGAACTAATAAAGGCAGAATACCCCTTTGAAGTAGAAGAAAATGATCTGATAGTGACAGCAGTAAAATCCATGCTAAAATCTCTGGATCCATATAGCGATTACTATACAAAAGAGGAAACAGAAAGCCTAATGGGCAGCCTAACGGGAAGCTTTTCAGGAATAGGAATATATATAGAAGAAAAAGATGGATATATTACAGTAGTCAGTCCCATTAAGGGGCAACCCGCTGACAAGGTAGGCATAATAACAGGTGACTTAATCGTCGCCGTAGACGATGTGGATATTAAGGACATGGGAGTCGATAAGGCATCGGCATTAATAAAAGGGCCTGTAAATACGACAGTAAAACTGAAAGTAAAGAGGGGAGATAAGACCCTCGAATTTATGGTAAAGAGAGCTAATATCACCGTAAGCCCAGTGTATTATGAAATAATGGAGAAAAACATAGGATATATAAGCCTAGATGAATTTAGCGACATAGCCACCAAAGAGATAAAAAAGGCTCTTTCGGAATTTGACAAAAAAGGAATTAAGAAGGTAATTTTAGATTTAAGAGATAACCCTGGTGGGTTTTTGGATGAAGCTGTATCCATAGGAAGGCTATTTGTTCCGTCTGGACCCATAGTCTATGTAAGAGATAAGAACGACAACTTGACAACCCATAGGTCTTATCTATTAAGAAAAAAGTATCAGCTTGTAGTATTGGTAAATGGTGGGTCTGCCTCAGCATCGGAAATAGTGGCAGGGGCAGTGAAGGATAGAAAAGCAGGAATTTTGGTAGGGACCCAGACATTTGGCAAGGCCCTAGTACAGAATTTGATACCGATAAACGACGGCAGCATGATTAAAATGACGACGGCAGTATATCTAACGCCAAATAAAACATTGATAAACGGAGTGGGAATAGAGCCGGATTATATAGTGGAGAATGACGGCCTCAGGGACCTGCAGCTAATGAAAGCCATTGAGATTCTAAAATGAGCCAGCGGGGACGGTTCTCGGTGGCTCATTTTGACTAATATAAACCTAAGGGGGGATTTTATGCCGAGGAGACCTAGGGTGGTATCAGATACGGGAATTTACCACGTTATGGTAAGGGGAATCAATAGGATGGATATATTTAAAACCTCTGGAGAGAAGGAGAAATATTTAGACACCTTGGGCCGAATGAAGGAAGATGGCGAATACACTTTATACGGGTATTGCATAATGGACAACCACGCCCATCTACTTATTCAGGAGGAAGAAGATACCATCGATAGAATAATGAAAAGAATTGGCGTTAGCTACGTCTACTATTATAACGAGAAATACGAAAGAATCGGCTCGCTTTTCCAGGGCAGGTATAGAAGTGAAAGGGTAGAGTCGGAGGACTACCTCTTGGCCTGTTTAAGATATATCCACAATAACCCTGTAAAAGCTAACATCACCGCGACCCCAGCTGCCTACCGTTGGAGCAGCTACAACAGTTACATAAGTAGATACCTAAAGGAAGAAGATATAATTTCCAGAGACTTCATCTTAGATATAATATCGGAAGATAGGCCAAAGGCCATAAAACAGCTAATTGAATATACAAAACTACGTGATGATTATGTGTTTCTAAACGATAAAAAAGATGAAGATGAACCACCTGCACAGGTAATCATCGAAAGTATTCTCAGTAAATATAATCTAAAACCTAGAGAATTGGGAACTACGAAACACAGGGAAATGAGAAATATGCTAATAGAGAAAATAATGAAGGAAACAAATCTGTCTGCTAGAGAATTATCTACTATAATAGGTGTAAGCAGAGCAACCATTGGAAGAGTATTAGATGACGCTACTGCAACCGACAGCCATCCCTAGTAATTCTAGGGACAAAAATGTGCCACCGAGAACCGTCCCCGGTGGCACATTTTATTTTATTTCAATTGAGTTTTCGTGCTGATTTATGTCTCGGATTTCTATTTTAAGGAGATTATCCTCCTTTAGCCAATCTGCCAGCACCGTATTGCCATTGTCGGCAACTTTCCAGCTATGTTGTAACTCGCCGTCATTTTCATCTTTTCGTATTATCCTATATTCCATTTGATCTGTGGTGCCGTTTAGGACAAAAGGATGAACATGAGTGCTTAGGTTTACCACCTTCAAGTTCAGCACTGACTTAAAGTCCAATACTTTTACTGCACTTGCCAATTCCTTTTCCTCGGCTTTGACCCTGATATACACGTCTCTATCTAATTCTTCATTTTCCAGGTATTTTCCATCTATCCAAGGGCCATTTTCGCCAAAGCGGTATTCCAGCCCCTCCAAATCGCCAATATATTCTACCTTATTCCTATATTCATCTTTATCAAATCCTTTGCTGACCTTAGGTGCTGATGCGGGAGTCTTAATAACACCTCCCACAGCCACATCAGATGGCAGGGTATTCTCGTCGCCCCTTAGCCTAAATTCCAGATTTCCAGTTACAAAGTTCACGTTAAATGCCAATGTATTATCCTCGCCTGTTTTCAGCTCTACATAGTCAATGTTAATCCAATTGCCACTGCCAATTCTATATTGTAGATTATTAACTAAATCCTGACAATCTAATTCTGCTAATTTAATAGAAATAGTTTTCTTTAATACATTATAATCTATTTTATTTTCGATAAAATTATCCCCATCGTTATAATCTGAAAATTGATTTTGTCCGATAGCGTCTTCATTGACTAACCTAGAATTCCTTGGTTTCGCCTTTTCCCTTACATAAACGGTCATCCCTGCCTTCAGAGGTATGGTGGTATTAGAAGCTGTACATGATAACCAGAGTCCATCTTCACCATTGGTGGAATCAATGCTATATTCCATATCGGCTGTGGTGTTTTCAATTCTACCGCCGCTTACATTTAATCTCACATCGTATAAGTTTAGATTTGGCGTAAATTTAATTTCCTGCTCGTCGCTGGCTAACTTGTCCTGTTCAGCCTTTAACCTAAGTCTCACAATATCTCCGCCTTCAAATTCCATATCTACATTGCCATCAACCCAAGGCCCACCATTGATACTGTATTCGTAAATAGGCTCATTATTTTCATTTAAGATACTTAAATTACTAATCTTATATTTTACATCATCATATTTTAATTCAGGTGCCGATGCCCTAGCAGGAATAGTTACTTTATCCTCTCCAAAGGAAGGCAATTTCTCTGAACTTCCCATGCTTCTAAATTGCAATATACCTGGTTTAAAGTCTACTTCATAAACAGTAGTCTCTGTCCCCATATCCTGCCAAGCCTCATTTCCCGTCACCTTAATCCTATATTGCAGGTCTTGACCCTGATTGTTGGAAATGGTCCTAGCCGCAATATCATAGGTCACATCATCTAAACTCGGTTTTTCCATTCTCTCTACAGTAGCCAGTTTACTAAAGTTACCAAACTTAGCTTTTTCTCTTATATAGACTGTCATACCCTCTATAAAATTGACTGGGGTCCTATCTCTAGCGGCATCAATCCAAGTGCCATTCTTTCCATCTGTGGAATTTGTACTATACTGCATTTCCACAGTAGTACCCTCAATATAGCCCTGGGCTACATTGAGTTTTACATCTCCAAAGGTCAAGTTTCTCGTAAAGTTAATGGTAATACTTTGGCTATGGAGTTTATCCTTAGTTGCCTTTATTCTAATCTGTACCTTGGCATTCTCACCTTTTACATCTTGAGGATCCCAAGTATTGCCATCCTTCCAAGCACTTTGGCTATCTATATTGTATTCCAAGACCATTGGGGTATCTGTAATATCTTTCCACTCACTATCCTCTCTATATTCAATCTTCTTATTTAAGTCGTCTACTCTTACTTCTGGAGGGGAAGCATAGGAAGATATTACAGTTTTTTCTCTAGGATAAGAAGCTAGATTAGCAGGACTTCCCTTTACCCTAAATTCCAGGCTCCCTGGTTTAAACTCTATATTCTTTCCATTTCCAACATCTTTCCAAGGCTCATTGTCTATTCTATATTGTAACTTTTCTAAATCAACTACAGTACTACCTATCTCCCTGTCCACAATACTAAAATCGACATGGCTCAAATCATCTTCCACGAAAGTTTCTCTTCCAATAGTCCCTAAATCTCTGCTGTTGATAATATTGCCCTTCTCCCTAAGGACCACATTCATATCTTCGACGAAGTTCACACCAGATACCTCAGTTGCTCTGGCAGCTACTGCTATAAATGTATCTCCGCCATTAGTGCTATATTCCATATTGGCATTGACACCACTTATCTTTCCTTGGCCCACATCCATAGCTACACCACCTAAATAGACTCCATTTAGTTTTCCAGTGGCTAGGGAAGCTAGATCTCCATTATGACCAACAACAGCCTTTTTTCTCACTTTCAGTACAGAATCCCCGTTTAGCTCTATTTCGTCATTCACATCTGTCCAAACGTCAAAGTCGCCTAAATTGTACTCCAAATTGTACTCCAAGTCTTTATCTTGATTTAACTTAACCTTTAATTCATCGCCGTATTGGTATTCTTCTATATATATGCCTTCAGGTGCTGGTGGATTAACTAATTTCACAAGCAACTTAAAGTTACCCCTTTGGGACTTTTCCCTTACATAGATGGTAATGGGTTCCAGCACATTGCTGATTTTTTCATCTAATATAGTCTGCCAACTTCCCTTTATGCCATCAGTGGAATCTGTACTGTACTCGAGCATAGAGAAATCAATACTAGTATCGCCAATTTTTAAATATATGCCTTTGTCAGGGTCGTCTTTAATCTCATAGGATATATTATCCAAATTGACCTTTTCATTTTTAATATATTCAAGCCTAATGACCTCAGAATCGCTGTAGTTCTTTTGGTCGATGGCTGAAGCTCTGATTACAAGGTTTATAGCTCCGTCATTTAGCTCCCTAGTCGACTTTCCTATTAATCTAATAGTCAGCCCGTCGTTACCTGCTTTGTCAACCTCAAGCTTTAACCCAGCGGCTATATTTGATGTTACAATATCCTTTGCTACAGAGAAGTCCGATTTAAATGTCAGTCCATCTAGCTTTATGGTCCAAGTATCCTGTCCTTCTAGGGCATTTACATATCCAGGAGCCTCTAGTAGCACTGTATCTTCCACAACTTCCACTGGAATAGGCAAGATATCTGGATATATGGTAAATAAAGGCGTTGCTACAATATTATTTCTAGCATCAACCACCAAGTCTTTATCTATGGTAAGGGTAATAGTTTCAGGCTCATCTATTTCCACAGTATTTGCAGGGATGGCAATGGATACCCTTTGGGGATCGATTAAGTTAATGTCTCTATCATCATAAATTTTACCTTTTAACTCCTCCCACTTAAGCCCATCGCTTACAAAGCCATTTAAAATATCACCTTTCTTTCCCTCTATATCATCTGCCCATCTGCTGTCAACTATTTCGACTATAATGGTGGCATTGCCTGAGTTTATTTCAGACTGCCTAATGTCGTTTACTATATTCCCATATATTCTAGCATCTATAGTAGGCTTGACTACTATTTTTTCATCAGCCACAATGGGATTTATGGCACCTATTAGGGCACTAGGGGGAATAGTCAATGTAATTATTTGATCCTCTGTTATATCGTATCCCATAGTTGCAGAAGTGGTTATGGTTATGGTAGTTTCATCGGATTTTATGATGGAATACCTGCTGTTTTTCATTTGCTCGATTACGTTATTCCACTGACCTGTTTCATTTCCCACTGCCTTCAATCCATCTAAGAGGGCACCCTTGATGCTAGGGTCGTTCACCACATCAGCCCACTTCGCATCTGTCAATGAAACTTTCATCCTTACAGCACTTGCCCTAATTCTTCCCTCCAGTATTTCAAGGGGTTTATCATCATCAGGATTTAGTATCTCAAGACTTGCACTGCCTCGTTTTACATCTTGGTCTTTAATCTCTATATCTGCATATTTTACGACCTTATTTCCATCTATGCTAAATAGCCTCAACCATTCTCCAACCCTAACTTGTATCTCCTTTGACTCAGGCATATTTAGTGCATTGCTTGGTACAGCAGAATTGGGTGCTGGCTTCTCCCCAAAGGGACTAGGAGAGATAAGGTATTTATGGACCAGGTCAGCTTCATCTCCTGTTATTTCTGTCCCATCAGTAGTACAACCCTTAGTCAATTCAACTTCTAAAGTATCTGCTGCGCTTTGCACCTCGTCCTTCGTCAGCTTAATAATCTTATATCCCAATATTCTGTTTCCATTTGTAGCCAAAAGCAGTATATATCCAAAGGCGGGGTCGTCACCCGCTACTATATTGTCCAGTCCTTCCAATGTATAGGGGTCAAGGTTCCTAGTATTAAGCCTTATGGCCTCAGAGGCTATTTGACCCTCAAAGGGCAGATTATCTGAAAAAACATCTTCCACCGACCACATATACATCCAAGTATTATTATTTACGCCAAAGGGGCTTAGGCTGGTAAACTTTACGGTACCTGGTTTATCCCCCTTGCCAATAGTGTAATTATTGGCTTTTAGCTCCACAGCTGCCTTACCCCTCACCATATTGGCATTTAGGGCAAAGGCTTGGTAAGCCTTAACTTTATCTTCATCGTCAGTTGCCAATAGAAGGACTTGCCTATTTATACTTACATCTACACCTAATATATTTCCGTTGGAATCCGACTTTCCATCAATATCCTCATAAGCGATTGTGTCATTTTCGTCAATGGTGGCATAATCAAATGCACCTGGGACTGTACCATTGAATTCCACAGCCCTGTATACTTCGTCGGGCAAAGCCACCATAAACTTAGTTGCCCCTTCTACTCCGTCAAAGGACAAGGATGAGAACCTAATGCTTTCAAACTCCGTCCCAGGCTCAGGATTGGTATAATTGTATATATGCCTTAAGAGGGAGGCATCCCCAATCCTAATATTGTCCTCTGAAAGTTTGATATTGGCATAGTATTTAGTTCTATTTCCTCCATCTACCAATAGTATTTGCAAGTATTGACCTACCATAGCTGGAGTCAAATTAGCACCAGGATTTAAGTTTTTAGTATCCTTAGGAATTTCATTTATATTTGGGGCATTATTTTCCCCTATGAACCTATATACATATTTAAGGCCATTGGCATTTGGAATACCGTCTTTATTCAGTACTTTCAAAATAGTGCTGTTTTGCACAGTACCGCCTTCTAATGCCTCCCCATCTTCTGTGTCCTTATAATTTTTCCAAGGGAGCTTATCGGCATCAGGTAGCCTTACATCATTTTGGTTGATTATAAATTCCTTATAGGCAATTACTCCATTGTTATCTAGGGCATATACCATTAAATACCTAGTAAAGCCTCTTTCGTCCTTTAGTAGGGGTTCGTTCTCCCCAAATATCTGAATATCATCTATATTATCGATTTTCACAGATTCACTAGGCAAGTCACTGTCCATTTCGGGGACATCCTTGGATTTTTCACTCAATCTATAATGAAGTTCGGCTCCACCATAGCTTAAATGCCTAAATTTAATTGCCCCTACAGAATCTCCCTTTTCAGGCATGGAATAGTGGAAAGTCTCCTCCATTTCCTTAGCCAAGGGATCCTTTACCTCACTAGGTCCAAGGGTTACACTGCCATAGGCCTTGACCTTGCCTTGGTCATCTACTGCCAATATATGCAGTTTATCTCCATTTTTTGCTTCTATATCTTGGCCTAAGCCATAGTGCTCAGCCCCTACAAATGCCCTATCTAAGAAGGCTTCGCTTAAATCATCACCCAAGGCGTACATCCACTTGGTAGCTCCTGTAGGTAATTCCAAGTCTTCTACCATAGTAGTCCCTGGTTGATTACCTTTCTTTGCCGTTAAACCGTCTATGGCAGGGGGGGGCAGACCCCTTACATGCCCTTCCTCCAATTCAAAGAAAGCGTAATGGCTGACCTTATTATCTATCATGGCAATCAATAGCAATTGGTCCCCGACTTCTGCCTCTATATTATCTCCAGCACTATATCCGTTTCCGCCAAAACTGCCACCAGCCACAGGTATGTTTAAGCCACTACCTACAGCGACCCTCCAAGTGGCTCCATCCATATTTAATTGGCTAAACCTAGTGGTGCCTGACTCAATACCCATAAGAGGGCCAGAGTAGTCGTCACTTGCCAATAGTTCAGGTGGCATGGAAATTTGTCCCTTGCTCACTTCAAATTCATAGTATTTCTCTATTTTTCCTTCATGGTATTTAACTAAATATACATATCTCTTAAATCCGTCGCCAATGGTTAAGCTGCCATCTGCAACGGTTATTTCCATTCCCTCACCATAACTAATGGTGTCAAATATATTATCTGTAAATACATTTTCAAGTTTATTACCTCGGACAAAGTATCTCCAATCTCCGTCTAGGCTAAGTCCTGTTAATTTCACGCCATAGGCAATCTCCGTAGCCATGGTGATAGTACCGCCCTCAAGCTTTTCAGCGGCTCTCCTAATCATATCTTCTTCCACCAAAATATTGGCATATGCCTTAAGCCTATTGCTCCTATCGGTGGCATAAAGGGCAATGTATTTCTCGGCATCAACCCTAATATCTTCACCTGGGGAGTATTCAATTCCATCCTCTATTACTTGGTTAAATACCAAGTCATTATCAGGAGTATCTAAGATTTTATAAAAATACCTGCTGCTTCCAGTGGGAAATACTAAGCTTTCAAATCTGCTAGTGCCGTCAGCAGAACCAAGTATAGGCATTGAATAGTGGGCAGGAGACTGCAATTTAGGGGCATAGTCTATGCCATAATAGTCTTCCTTGCTGCCCTTCCCCCCATCTGGAATGCTGTCGAAATCTGAAACAACTAAACTCTCGCTAATATTATCTAACATGGTTTGTATCTCTGACCTGTTATTCTGCAAAAATATATCTAAATCTACCTGACTATCTATATTATTGGATATAGCCAAAGTTCTTAGATACTCAAGGTGGGCTAATTCTCTGCTTTCAATATTTACATATCTTCCGCCTTCCAATTCCTCATAAAACAAGGAGGTGTCAGCACCTGCAGATATATCTTCAATTAGAATTTCAATATCCTCAGGAGAATAAAGCTTTTTTGTCCCCGTATGGATAATATCGCCAGGAGCAGCAGAAACCACAGAACTAAATATTAAGGTAAAAGTTAACATAAACAACAAAAACCGTTTCATATAAACACCTCTATTCTAGAAAATCACTGAGAATTGAAACATCATAGCTATCGTAAACTTCATACTTGTATCCTGCCATTCTGGCTAATACACTTACATCAAAGCCAGTGATGGAAAAGTCTCCACCTTTTCCCAAAGCAGTCCCATGGATTAAATTGCCCCTTCCGTCCAGGAGGCTCACCCTATATCCCGTAAAGTCATCTTCACCAACTAAAGTTCCCTTAAACAACCCCGATATGGTCGTATTAAATCTTAAATCTTTTAGTTGCACCTGAGGCTTGGGTTTTTCCTGTGGTAGAGAGCTTAAAATGTCGTAGAGCCTATGGGATTCTCCTTTCATGTCGGAGTTCAATACCTTGACCAATGTATCTAATACAGTTTTTCTGTAAATCTCCGTATCCAAAGGTATATACATATCTGCCAAGTCCAATTCCAAGGCTTTTTGATAATAATCGTGGGGATAATTTACAAAATCGACATTATCAGTATATCCTAAGAGCCTCATAAACATGGTCAACAGTTCCACATAAGTTACATTGCCCTTAGGATCGAAATAATCTGATGTCTTACCAGCCATTATTCCTTCTCTCTTTGCAATGGATATATATCCAACAGCCCATCCTCCTTGAAAATCCTCAATATCTTTAAATTCAGGCTTCCCCCTGAAAGAGAGGGCACTATTTTCCAACCCCATTAACCTAATGACAACTGTAGCCAATTCAGCCCTATTTATTTTGCTTTCAGGCTTCAATCCGCCTTGTCCCAAATATCCCCTTTCCAGAATCCATTCCTTTGTAGCACTGGATTCACCATGGACCATAGGAGAAATAAGCAAAACTATGGCTAAAACTAGAATAGAAATCCTTTTCATAAACACCACCTCCATCGCCATCCTAATTCAAATCTCCACTTAAAACAGTGTCCCCATTTACGTCGATTACTTCGTATTTAAATCCAAAGAGGGTATCGAAGGGGTCCAGTCCGTGATTATCGAACTTAAAGCTCCCAGTTGTATCTAAATTCATCCTATGAAGCAACCTATTTGTCTTGGTCAATAGCCTAATTTCATAGGAAGAAAAGTCTTGTATTTGACTATTTGCAATTCTTCCCTTGAATACTAGTCTATTTAACAAGGTACTAAATGTTAAATCTTCCATAGTGTATCTATTATCATCAGTTGCTTTGACTATTGTTAGCCTATAGAGCATTTCAGCCTTATTGCTTTCCTTTACGCCAATGGTTACAGAAGTGGTATTGCTTTTCAATACAATATTTACAGATTCTCCAGCATTTACTTCTCGACCGTCGACCTTTATGACCCCATATATGCCGTAGGGGATTATGTCCACATCCTCCGTGTCCTTCTCCACATTTACCACGTACTCGGAGATATTGGTGGAGAAACTAGGACTTAGGCTTCCAGGGTGTACTACTAAATTAGTCAAACCCCTGGACATATCTTCTATTTCCTCAACAGTATAGGTAAATGTAGATACGGGGCTAGGGTTCAAGCCTTCCTTATAGCCAACGGCATTGATAGTAGTGTCCTTTGTCATAATCAATCCACCTACATACAAATTGCTGGAGTTCGTAGGAGTGCTGCCGTCCAAAGTATAGTATATATCTGCTCCAGATGTGGCAGTATACAAGAATACTTTCTCTCCATAGTCTATATTTCCACCGCTGGGGCTGGCGGTAATCATGGAGACCTCGTTCTGATGTAAATCAAAATCCGATATAATCAAACCATACTTGTCTACTATATCCACAGATAGGTTTAAATCCCATAGAGAAGCTATGGTACTTAGGGCACCGTGAACAGTAGAATGTAGTTTATCCAAAGGTGAATCCCTGTCCTCAGTCCAAGGGCTTTCGTTTATGGAAAAATCTCCCTCCACCATAAGGCGATAGTCCTTAAAACTTAGCTCGTAAATAGAGTATTCAAGGCCATATTTATTGTTTTCAGTCTGGAAGCTATTGAACCCATTCCTTATATATTCCATGGTCTCATACATAATGCTGTCGGATCTTATGGTACCGTCCTTGATATAAAAGTCCATGGGCTCTATATTTCCGGGATAAATTACCTTTCCATATATTTCTAAATCAGGATATTCATTGCGTATTCTTTGGTTTAGGACCTTTAGAAATCCCATCTTGGAAAATATGCTAGTCTTACTTAGGCCATCGCTGCCCAGATAGACATATAGTGCCACATTGTCCCCAGACATTTCCGCTTCATAATCTATATTAAACCCAGAGTATTTGTTAAACTCAAGCTTTAGGGTGGCAACTAAATCTACTAAGTTTACATAGTCAACCTTTGTCAATCTGCTGTTGTCAAAGTCAAAGTAAACATCTTTATCCTTACTTTGGAATAGGACGTAATTCCTATATTTGGAATTAGAATTAGAAGTGTAATAAGGGTTTCTAATACTTCCGTTAATGGAAGCATCTTCATTGTATAAATTTATAATGGCGGTATACATATTCCACAGATTACTTTCCACATCTGCTCTGTTTAGCTTAAGCCATTGATTGTTTTTTGAAATAGGGAACCAAATATCTAGGAAAATCCGATCATTTTGTTCAAATAATTGAAGAGATAATTCCAAATCGCCGATTTTGCCAAAATTATCCCTTAAGTACTTCTCCAAAGCCGCAAGATTTCGAAGCTTAGCAAAGGGGATTTTCAATTCCTCAATAATTCTTCTCCTGTTTTCCAACTCTGCCCTTTGTAAATCCAATAGATAATTTTTACCCTGCCTCAAACCCAGTAGATACTCTACATTGGGATAATTTTCAGACACCAAGACTCCATTGCTATCTAGATCTATACTGGTGCTGTCTTCTTTAAAGACGGGGGTCATATAAAGATATGGTGCAATACTGTCTAAATCCACATAGTATTTGCCGTTGTAGAGAAGGGGCTGAGAGGTCAAGTTGACTTTGTTTCCATCTAAGTAAACATTCACACCGCCAAAGCCAACCCTAATGCGTTTCCAAACGGGATTTATTTTAGACACCACATTTTTACTTTCCTTTCCCTCCAATGCCTTTAGTTCATCTTCAAAAGCCTGGATTAGTTTTTCCTTGGCTAAAATTTCATATCCGCTTTGAAATAAAAGGGAGTCCCTAGAGGAATAGTCGTCTTTGCCCAGCCTTCCACTGGAGTCAAAGGAAATATTATTTCCATTTACACCGACCTTAATATCCAGACCCCTGGCTAAATCCTCAACGGGGACGTAGAGACTATCATCCAAGAGAAAAGGGTCCCTATGACCTGTTATTTTTTTTCCATTGACCCTTAACTCCATATTTCCAAAAATCACATCCATGTCCTTTACAAAGTTGGCACCATCCCCCACAAAGGGAAAAGATGACAGCACTATGACTACGGACAAAAACAATATAAAAAACTTCCTCATAAAACACTCCTCCTAGACCTACAAATTTCATAGTTAATTGCATAATATATATCGGCAACAATTTGCTTTAAGTGTATAATAAACATAAAGAAAACTCAAATTTTGCCGACAACATTAGAGAAGTAATAAAGGGAAGGAGACAGAAAATGAAAAGGAGTTTATATATAAAAAAACTAATATCCACATTACTTGTGATGACCATAGTTTTTCCTTTAATGCCCCTTGGAGAGATTAGGGCATTGGCACAGGACGGGATGTCCGTCACGTCCATCAATATAATTAGGACATCTACGGATTTAGGGAATTTTACTGAAAACGCAGTCCATATAGAGGGAGAAAACTTAGGCAACACAGTCATTAGCTATTTAGAAGAAGGGGGAAATGAATATAAACCCCTATCTCCAGCACTTCCCGGAAGTACAGGGGGATTTAGACAATTTAAAATTCCCAGCGATATTACCATCTCCCATATAAGGGTGGGGGATAATAGCTATGCAGTGCCAGAGACGGGGATGCCAAGGATTACATCTGTAGAGCCAAAGCAAATAGACTTACTGGAAGAACCTGAAATAACCATCAAGGGGGTAAACTTTGACAGCTTCGGCGACGGGCAGGGAGAGAGAACCACAATTAAAATAGCCAACCAAGAGCTGACAGAGCAATTCCAATATTCGTGGAATGAAGCTACCCTATATATGGAAACGTTGGAAAAGCTAGGCTTCGGCAATAAAAATATAATCATAGAAAGGGAAACAAATCAAAGCCTAGTAAATATAAAGACAACATACAATCACAATAAGGCATTTAGAATATATACATCCATAGACATAGGCGAGAATGACGCCATCATATATCCCAATAGGGGACAAATAGGTTCCATAACTACCATAACAATCAACGGAAAAAAAGAAGACTATTCCATTTTCTTTTTAGAAGAAGAGACTAGCCTATTTAAATACGAATACATGGGGGAGATCCCAGAATACCAGCAGACTATTGAAAATAAGAGCATAGTCAAGGTAAGAGTACCTAAAGGTCTAAAGACAGGTAGGACCTACAAAGTATTTATTACAAATAACTTAGATGAACAATATGGGAATGGAAAGGCAGGAGACGACCTTACCAACAATGTCCATAAACAAAAATACATCGGGGAATACTACGTGGTTGACGCCAGCGTAGGACCCATGATATACAATATAGATCCAAAAGAAGGCACCAGCTCAGGCTCCTACGTCACCATATACGGAAGGAGATTTGAAGAGCTGGATATTGACGATTTAAAAGATAGGGACAATAAAAAAGTAAACAATCTAGACATAGATAGAAAATTTATAATCAACGACCCAACGGAGTTGAGAATAGAATACGAATTAGATGGAGAGACCTATAGGGGTCAGGAAGTCACCAATATTACCAGAGACTTTTTGGTCACCATAGGCAGAGACACCTTGTTTGAAACAGTGCATATTGCAGAAAACGAATTCGTCTCAGGAGAGGACAGGCTAGATAAACTATACGTAAAGACAAAAACCATAGAGCAAGAAGACCTTATAGAGCCTAAAAAAGACGTAGTCGTAGCCATTACCACTACCATAACTGTAGCTGATGGGACAGAACATAATTTTACTGAAGTGCCTACCTACTTCGGATATACGTTTTTGCCCAGTTACTTAGAGCCTATAATAGAGTCTGCCACCCCAATATTCATACAGGTAAACTCCGTAGACAATCCAGAAACCATGCACGAGACAATACTGTCTATCAGGGGACAAAACTTCAACGTCCTTAGATATAGCGTTGATGGGGAAATGAGGACAAATTACCCTACAGTAGTCATAGGAGGGGCAAACGACCTAGACGGAGAAATAATTATAGAAAAGGATTGGGAAGGAAGGGTATATTACAAGACTAAGGACATGACAGAGAAAGAAGAAATAAAGGGTGCTATACTGGAGGTCCTAAATACAAACGGCAACGTAGTTACAGGCGTAGGAGGCAACGAAGTTGGAAATTCCATAGCAGTAACCATTCCAAAGGGCCTAAAAGTCACCCAAAATATAATAGGGAAACCTCTTCCCATTGCCATGGTAAACCCAAAGAGGGATTCCTATGAAAAAGGAGACTTATTTACCTCCAGACCAGACCTAATTACGTTTGTGGCAAACACGACTATGCCTACAATAGAAAGTGTAAACCCCTATATAGTCACCGTAGATGGTGGGGAAGATATCACCATAGAAGGAAGAGACTTTAGGGAAGGCATCGAAGTCTATATAGGCGGTGTTTTAGTGCCTGGAGTAAATAGGGACCTAGACAGGCAGACGACAAAAGGGGTACTGACCTTTAAAGCACCTAGGGGAAAGGAAGGCATAACCATACTTCAAGTGATGAATACCGATGGAGGCTCAGATACCCATGAATTCATATATGTAGAGACATTGAGAATAGACCCTAAAATTACATCTATTACACCACCTAGGGGCACAGAAGGAGATGTAATCATTATCAAAGGGGATAACTTTTTAAAGCAAGACCCTACAGTGCCAAATCTGGACGGCATAAACATGAACAAACTCCTAGGTACAAAAGTATATCTAGACAATGTAGAAGTAAATACCTATGTGGATGGAGGCAGACTAGAGTCATACGAACCCCCTACAATATTAAATGAACCCCTTTTAATAAATGAATTGGATCCATTGAACAAAGTAGAGAAACTATACCTATCTCCCCACTACAAAGAGGCAACAGTAAAAGATATAAACGACAATCCATATAAAATAGTAATAGACAGGGAAGGCAGAATAAATCTAGTAGGAATGGAGAAGGACTACACATTCTACCTAGAGGATGGACAAATAAAGGGAAGGACTGGAAATGCAGTATACGATGTGGAACAGGAAGAAGATAAATTGTTTCTCATATCTGCTACGGAAGAAATCCAATTTACAGTAAATTACGACTACAATCTACTTTCCGTAGTGGCAAATCAAAGCGGCAAAGAGGAGATAAAACTTGCCTCCTATTACGACAGCATAGTATTGGAGCAAGAAGGAAAATACTACAAAATAGTCAAAGACGAATTAAATTTAATAACCATAACAGACGAGAAAAATGACGATTACGACCTGAGAATTAGCAGTGGAAAAATAGTGGCTACTAAGGGAGGAAGCAGCTACGATGTGGATGTACAAGGGAATTCCCTAGTCTTCGACTCTAAGACATTTGAATTTATGACTCCATATTACTTTGACCCTACTACTAAGGTAATCACAGGGCATAGAGTAAGGGTATTAAATAGAAATGAAATAGAAATTACAATACCTCAAAAGCAAATACCCAAGCTATACGATGTAAAGGTAGAAAATCCTGATACTAAGGCATTTACAGTAAAAAAGGGCTTTGAATACACAATACCCCAAGAGAACCCCATAATTCACTACATCGACCCAGCAGAGGGTTCCGTAGATGGGGGATATTACATCACCATATATGGAGAGGATTTTGGAGATAATCCAGAGGTCCGCATAGATGGTATATTGGTGAGCCCAGGGGATACAGTAGTAAACAAACAAGACTATAAATCCATAAAAGTACTGGTGCCAAAATACACGGGAGATATCGACGAAGATTTTGTCATAGACAAGAAATTTGTAAGGGTACACATAACCAGCGGAGGTGCATCTACCAGTAGAAAGGACCTATTTGCATATAAACTTGCCAGCAGCAAACCTAGGATAACTAGGATACTTCCAAACAAAGGCTCCGCATCAGGGGGCAATATAGTAGAGATATATGGCGAGGACTTTAGATTCTTTGAACCTTATAGAGGCAATCCGCCAAAGCCAGGAGATACAAATTTTGAAGACATAGATGGAGATGGGAAATGGACAAACTATTTATCAGAAAGAGATCCTGATCTACCTAGACTACCTCTCAACGACCTGACCATCAAGGATTATACAGAGTACGTAGACTCCCCAGTATTGCCAAACATTTATTTTGGCAACGAAAAGGCGAAAATAGTGGAATTTACAAAGCTAAGCGGAGACAATTACCGCATCATGGTCATAGCCCCAGAGCGAAACATAGGAGGAGCAGTAGATGTTTATCTGAGAAATAATGACTCAGGTCAAAGTAATTTGGTGAAATACACCTACGAAGTCTCAAACCCACAAATAAAGACCATAAACCCAAAGACTGCCAAAAGAGCAGGGGGAGATGTGGTGGACATAGTGGCTACGGGATACCAAGGTTCTAAAATCAGACTGGTAGGGCCTTTAGGTACGGAAATGGATACGACTATGTATTTAGTTAGATTTGGAGATATAACTAATAGGGACATCCCTCGAGAAGATGAAAACTCAGGCCTCATTAAAGGTACCGTAGGGGCAAAAGTAGAATTAAAAGACAGCGGATTTACAGCAGAAATAAAAGGCGATGACTTGACCTTAACCTTAAAGCAAGGGGATATGGAATATAAAGGCAACTATAAATTGGGCAACGAAGTAAAATTCATAAACCTAAAGACCCTAAAAGACCAAGAGGGTAAAAACTACCAGGGATTTGAACTTGTAAGGGTGGAAATCAACGATGGCAGACTATTTGTAGACAGGGGATTTTCCACATCGGCAGAAGAAAGGGTAAAGGGCACTTTAGAGGTTATAGTTCCATCCTATCACCAAATAGGCAATGTAGACGTCACTTTGGTAAATTCCGATGGCATATCTAATAAAGTAATATTTAGCTATGTCAGCCCTGGCAGCAATCCAAAGATTAACAACATAACCAAAGACGGTGCCGATCCCACAAGGGCAGATGATGGCAGGACGAGAATAGTCCAAGTAAACAACAGGGGAGGAAATTTGATTAAAGTATATGGCAGCGATTTCAGGCCAAATGCCGCTATAACCATAGGAAACGACTTTATAACCATACCTTCATCGGCAGTTGAATTTATCAGCGAAGAAGAACTTAGTTTCACTATGCCCGCCGTGACAGATGAATCAAAATTAGGTGGCTGGCACCATCTAATAGTGAAAAATGAAGACTTGGGCTCAGCTAGATCTGACCAAGCAACTCCCACACCCATATATATAGAGTTCACAAAGGGCGAATCTAATCCAGAAATAGGAAACCTAGTGCCAGATAGGGGACCTGCCACAGGAGGCACCAAGGTCACCATAAACGGCAAGGACTTTAGACAGGTCATGGAGGGATTTACGGGAAAGATAAAAGTATTCTTTGGAGAAAAAGAGATAAAAGATGTGGAATTTGACAATTACGGCAGCATAAGGGTTACAGCACCTGCATCAGATGTATTGGGACCAGTAAGGGTAAAAGTAGAGAACCCAGACGGCACTCAAACCATGGGCAATCTCATCTTCAACTATATATCTAAACCGTCCATAAAAGACGTGAATCCAAAGAGGCTATTTACCAACGATACAAATACAGAAGTCACCATAAATGGAGAACAGTTTCAGCAAGGAGCCAAGGTGATTATAGGCGGAAGTATAATCCTGACAAAAGATATAAAAGACAATATGACAGTAAATGGGGAAGGAATAAGGGGAGTAGATAAGGGTGCAAATATTGAAGTATCAGTAGTAGGTGGGGTAGAGGTAACTAGTGTCCAAGTACTGGAGGATAATGAAATCAAGGTCACATTTCCAGAGACAAAGGAATTGGACAACACTAGTATAATAATCATAAATCCAGATGGAGGAGTCTCAGAGCCCTACAACAACTTTAAATATCAAACCCCAATACCTTTAAGGCCCATGATACTAGAGGGAATACCGGGATACGAATCCACAGTAAAATTAATATGGAACGAATCGGACCCAGAACTATTAAATAGAGCCACGGACTATGAGATATTTGGCAAAAAAACCATAGATAAGGAAAACCACTTCATAGGAAGCACAAAAACCTCAGAATTTCTAGTAAGGGGCTTAGAGCAGGAGACAGAATACACCTTTATGGTAAGAGCATTAAATGAATATGGAGTTAGCCTTGACTTTGCCACAGTCACAGTCAAGACCCTTAGCTCAAGGCAAGACCCTAAACAAGAGGAAAAAGAAGAAAAATTAAAAGAAGAAGAAAGGGACTTGAGGGAAAACGGCAGAGAGGGAATAGTAGACGGCAGGTATACCATAACCATGGGAACTAAGGCTTTTAGAGCCAATACTGCTACCTTAGACTTGACATTATCCAAGTATGGGAATCAAAACAAATTTACCATAGCCATACCACTAGAACTGGCGAGAAACGACAATAGACTAACAGTAAAAGATGGCACCATGACAGCAGTCATCAACGCCCACGACCTATATACACTACAGGTCAGCAGACAGGATAGTGGGGATAAGGACGCCTATGTGCGAATTCACATAGACAAGACAACAGGTACCCACCTGCCCATGGGCAAAATGGCATCCTCAAGGGCATATGACATGGACTTTGACTATATATATGGAAGAAGTACAATGAAAATAGACCAACTAGTGCGAAATGGACTCATATTCATGGACCAAGACAGCCTCACATATCCAAATACAAAGAACACAAAACTCTACAACTTCGACATAGAAACAGGAGAGTACACAAGCACCAACAATACGACCATGGATATAAGAGGAAAGGCAAAATTTATACTACTGTCAGATAGGTAATAGATGTATAAATACGTTATTGTAAGATAAATTTAGGTCTTAAATGATACGAAAGGGGTATCATTGGACCTAAAGTACATATAGGTAAGGAGGCTGGAAATGAAAAAATATGTAATATTTGTTTTGCTGCTGGCTCTACTGCTTCCAGTAGCCTCATACGGAAGATACGAACCAGTGGAATTAGACGACCCGGAAAGAGACGGCTATATAATCCCAGGGACTAGATATAGACAAGGAGAAGTCCTGTTCATAGAGAAAAACGAAGTAGAACTGAATACAAACCTGGGGAGGGAAAAATACAGAATAACAGAAAACACCTCCTTTCAAAAAAGAGGAGAACTAATAGGAATAAATCAAATAAAAGAAGGAGATAAAGTGCTCCTCACCTTTGACACCATATACGCATCAGACATAGCAAATATAAAGGTGGAAGATGAGGGACAAAACATCAAGGGAATCCTAAGGGGAAAAATAGAGTTGGTGGACGATAGAAACAAAGAAATCACCATCAAAAATCCCTATATATATAAGGAAGGAAAATGGCAGCCCACATCAAAATACACCATAAAACTAAAAGCAGCGGGAAAAGACTTATATAATGGTAGCCAAAAAACCACATTGCAAGGGCTAAAAATTCAAAAAGGCAAAGAAGCCTATATAGCCTATGATGAAAACCTAGGAAGGCAAAACATAGCCAAACTAGTTGTAAAAAACGGACTAGCCCAAACATACCAAGGAAAAATATCCAATATCTTATATACTGTAGGAAACATGGTAGTAAGCACGACTTCCCTAGACCTCCACGAAGGAACCATAGTAGTAAAAGACAATAGACTAGTAGACTATCTAAATCTAAATAAATACGACGATGTGCTGGCATTGGTAGACAATAGTCTGGGAAAGAAAAATACGTCCATCGTGTCCTTAGACACCAATATGATGGAAGAGAGAAAAGACGATACAAAGATATCTATATATAGAGGAAGACTAGAAGACATATTTGAATACCAAATAGAAATAGGAAGATTGAATTATAGACTGGACTATCAAGTATTGGAAGACGGAAAGTGGAAATCCGTAGAGGACAAGCAGAGATTTTCCATATCGGAGGATACGATTATATACGACAGCGAACTAAAGGAAAATATAGACCCCCTTCACTTTATATCCTCTAGATATATAAATATATACCAAATAAAAAATTTAACCCTAAGAAATAGAATAGCAAATGACTACTACAAAAATAAACAAGCCTACTTTGTAGTGAGAGAAGGAGAATACGGCAAAGAATTATTGGCACTAAACTTAGTGCCCCACAGACAAGTTTACTACCAAAACATAAACCTAAATCATTCCGTCATAGGCGAAATAAAGGAAGTAAACTTAGATGACAATACCATAAGCTTAAATAAGGTAAAAAACTACAACACCTTAAACAATACGTGGGAATCCACATCAGAGGAGACAGTCCACCTAGACAAATCGGTCATACTCCTAAACGACATACCAGTACCATTGGACAGGCTCTATGCGCTGCCCATAGGCTCTAAGGTATACGTAGTGAAAGAAAAAGTATCGTCTACGGATGAAAGTTATGTACTATTGGTAGAGAACTAGGAGGGATGACATGAAAAAGACCATAGCCATAGTATTGATGATAATATTGCTAATATCCCAGGGAGCTGCTGCCATCAATATCCCGGGCTACGAGGGCGGCATTCAAAATGAGTTTACCTATAAAGAGGTAGTATTCATCACAGGGGAGCCTATATTGATGGAAGGAACATTGACTATCACTAAAAGTGAAAAGGGAAATGTAGGCACAGAAACATATAAATACAAACTAGAAAACATAGCTTACAACGCTGCATTAGATAGAACCGTAAATTTAAAGGATATATCCATAGAAAAAGAAGGTCAAAAAACCACGACAAAAGAAATAGATAAGTACACAGAAACCATAACCATAGATAAAAATAAGTACACAGTAAATAAAGGCAACTATGTGTGGAACCAAGGATCAGTCACCCACAACACACCCTTAATAAGCTACTATGCGGGAGACTACGCCGCTAGGAAGGTATACACCTTGGGCAGAGGAAGGAAAGTTCTAGCAACAGTAGAAGTGGAGACAATAGGAAACCTAGTGGGATATGACAGCCCTTGGTCAGCCACAGAAACCCAAATAGTAGATTACAAAATCAACTATGAGGACAAAGAAACATCTGAAAATAGCTGGGAAGGTACGGCAACGGTAGAGGCAGCCTACAATAGAACAAAGGATTATTCCTATGCAGAGAATATACCTAGTCAAATAAGCTTCAATGGAGGATATAGAATTACAGAAAAAGAAGAAAACGTAATGAAATATCAATATGACCTGCCAAGGAAGATTGACAACAAAATAATAAGCGGCAGACAATTGGGCATGGATACCATATCCCTAGATACCAATCCAAAAATAGAGAGATTAAATATACCTAGTGTAAGGGATGTACTAGGGCATCAATACGAAGGGGAATTATTATTAGTAGCCAGTATGGAAGGCCTCCCCCTCAACAGCATATCCATAGGGCCAAACTCCGCAATTACAAGAGGAGACTTTGCTAGAATCATAGCCAAAGCCATGGATATATCCATAGAGAAAGAAGAACCAAGCAAACGAACTGGTACAGGAAGAAATAAGGTGGAGCCGCCAAAGCCATTGTTCGATGACGTGCCGGAAACCCACAAAAACTTTGACTATATAGAAGCTGTGGGGCAAACAGGAGTCATGATAGGAATAGAAGAGCCAAACTTCAGACCAGATGACCCATTAACCAGATCAGAGGCATACACCATAGTGTCCCGCATACTGGGCCTAAGGCATCAAGCACCCATAGGGAAATACTCCCTTGGATACAATGACGAAGGAAATATCCCGGACTGGGCAAAGGACCATATCTACGTAGTGAAGATGCTAGGGCTTATAGACAATACGGATTACCTCTACCCCAATAGATATTTAACAAAGGGAGAGGCAGCCAGCCTCATGGTTAACCTCATAAATTACATGCAGGAAAACCTAAGATACGACTATATGGAGGGGATACTAAATAATTAATAATTCTAAATAAACACAAATGTAACAAAACTGTAATGTTATTTCACAAAGATATAGGGTATAATGTATCTATCATAGCACCTAGTCCAATAAGTTTTATTACAATATCATTACAATTGGATAATGATGTTGACCCTTAAGGGGCTTGGTGTTATAATAATCTTTAGAATGCAGTTATAGTTTACCATTATAACGTGCAAGAAAATTATAATTTTAAAGGAGGTTTTTCAAGAATGAAGAGAACCCTGTCACTTTTATTGGCATTAGTAATGGTTCTTGGCTCTTTCACAGCAGTATTCGCAGAAGGCGAATCAATTGAGGAAAAAGCAGGTGCATTACTATTTGACCTAGACGTTCTAAAGGGCGTCAACGAAGCAGGAGATTTGAATTTAGATGGCAAGCTTAACAGGCAAGATGCATTGGTAATGCTATCTAGATTAGTAGGCGCAGGAGAAGAAGCATGGGGCTTCCCAGTTGGCGAAGACTACCCATTCACAGATGTAACCGATGAAAATTATCAATCAGTTACACAATGGGCTTACACAAATGGCATAACAGTAGGTAAAGGAAATGGCGTATTTGGGTATGACGAAGAGATTACAGCTCAAGATTATGCTACTTACCTAATGAGAGCATTAGGATATACAGTAGAAGCTGGAGAAGACTATGAAAATGTCCTAGTAACAGCTCTAGAAAAAGGAATTTTAGATGACGTAAACGTAGTTAATGGATCATTAATCACTAGAGGCGTAATGGCAGTATTGACATTAAACGCTCTTAAAGCTGAAACAGCTGATGGTGAAGGTACATTGGCAGCAAAATTAGGTATTGAATTACCAGAAGATGAAGAAGTAGCACCAGTTGAATTAGAAGTAGAAGAAGTTGTCGCTGACAACCTAAAATCATTTACAGTAGTATTCAATCAAGCTGTTAAATCAGCAGACGTTGAAATCGAAGATGTAGATGTAGAGACTGAATTATCCGAAGACAAGATGTCACTAGTAGGATATTATGAAGAAGAATTAGATCAAAGTACTGCTGTAACTTTTGTTATCAATGCAGAGACAGAAGATGGTCTAAAAGTAGAAGATTTAGAAGTTGAGAAAGTAGTTAATGACGTTACAGTGCCTGTAGCTCTAAATGCTAAAGCATTGAATCCGAAACAAATAGAAATCTTATTCAGTGAACCAGTTCAGTTTGATAAAGATTTACAACTTCTAGAAAATATTTTAGTTGATGGTGAGGCTATAATAGCAAGTGCTAAAATGTATCCTCTTACAAACAAAATGTCATTGACCTTATATGAAGCAATGTCAGAAGGGACAAAAACTTTAAAGGTCTCAAAAATTAAAGACTATGCAAATTTGGTAGCGGTAGCAGCTGAATTTGATATTACAGTTGTTAAAGATGAAGCAGCTCCAGTAGCTCTTTCTGCAGAAGTTATTAATAACAAAGAAATAGTAGTTACATTTGATGAGCCACTTTTTGATCTTGGAACATTTACAGTTGATGGTGTTGAACCAGAAGGATGGGACAGCTACAAAGGAAGCGATACTAAAGTTCTAATAACTTTAGAGAATCCTCTTTCAGTAGGTGCTGTTGTAGAGGTAAAAGTGGGCTATAAAGGCCAAACAGACGTTATGGGAAATGAAGTAAAAGAAACTACCTATATAACAACAAAGGTAGAAGATGACATAACTTTACCAACAGTAGAGATTACAAAGGTAGAAGTTAAAGGCGGAGCTAATGTTGTAACATTAACATTTAGTAAATCAATGTCAGAAGAAGGAGAATTTGAGCTATTAGACAAGGATGGAAAAGTCTTACTGACTGAAGACATAGGCGAGGATAAAGCTAAATTCAAAACTGACACAAATAATACAGTATTGGTTATAAAAGATATTTTAGATGATGAAGATCCAGACAAATACTCTATTAAGCTTGTTGATATGAAAGATGCTAGCATTAGAACAAACCCACTTGCTACAGTAACTTTATCTTTCACTTCAAAAGATACAAAGGCTCCTGAAGTAGAGGCAAATGCAAAATTAGTAAAAGCTGAGAAGGAAAACAAAGATGGAGACTATGTAAACAAAATAACTATCTATTTCTCAGAAGCTATGGACAAAGCGACTATACAGAACCTAGCTAATTATATGGATAGTAATGACAAACCACTTCATACTGTATCAGAATATACTAAAGCAACAGCTGCCGCTAATGGGAAATCTGTTGTATTGACATATGAAAGTGATGACCAAGACGCTCCTGAAAACGAAGTAATTACGTTGTTAGAAACAATAAAAGATGAAGCAGGAAATAAAATCACAGAATCTCCTGTTACAGTATTTGATGAAAATGATCCTGCTTTAGATTTAACAATTGAATCCCAAGAGTTAATATCATTGAACGAAATAAAAGTTAAATTTAACAACCCAGTAGAAACTGTATATACATCATTATTTAAGTTGCTAGATGATGAAGAAGCAGAAATTAAAAACATCAGCTTCAAATCAGCGGTTATAGATGGTGATGAAGTTATATTTACAACAACAAAAGATTTAGATAGTGATGAAGCGTATAATCTAAAGGTTGTAGATTTAAGCCTAGTTAAAAACAAATTTGGGGTTAAGCTAAGCGGAGTATCAAAGGGTGATGTCCTAAGTGTAACTGACAAAGTAGTACCAACACTAAAGGTAGCAAAATATTCAGCTAATGCAATAAAATTCACATTCTCCAAAGAAGTAACTTTTGACGTAACAGACTTTGATGACGACCTTAAGGTTCTAAAATCAGGAACATTAAGCGAGAATGTTGTAGAAACTGTATATGCAACAGATAGCAAAGGTAAACAAGCTGGGGATGCACTTACTGGCTCTGTTACAGGTAAGGTATTTGTAGTGTATCTAGATTTAGAAGATGTAACTAAATACAAAGTCGGATTCCCTGTCGGAACAGGTGGAATTAGTGCTACAGGTAGTACTAAACCATTAAAATCTACAGAGTATCTAGACGTAAAATAATTACCTTAAACAAAAAGAGTTAAGTCGAAAGACTTAGCTCTTTTTATTTTATCTTCAAATCCATATATTACATATTGATTACATATATTGAATAAAAGTGTATATTGTTATATTATATATATGTTGTAAATATATTTGGTGGTGAAGATATGGATAGAAAGGTACATACTATAATTGGAATCGTATTATTTGCATTGGCAGTTACTGTGCCATTATTCTTTAGGGGTCTATATTTTGAAACTGATTTGATACCAGCAGTCATAGGCATAGGCATCATCTTTGCTATTTG